>NZ_AMQU01000004.1:0-301912 GCF_000307675.1 Paenibacillus sp. ICGEB2008 | reverse complement strand
TGCACACCTCTTTTTTTAAAAGGTTCAAACTCTTCCTTGTAGTACAACTCTCCCAATAGGTAAGCGTCCGCAGCATCCGTCTTTACTTTACGAAGTTGAGACTTTCTAAGCCGATTGAGATGAGCGGATTAATGATAATGTAAATGTAGTGATGTTCTTCTAGGAACTGAACAACGGGACTTTGGTAATGGCCGGTTGCTTCTAGAATAAGCAGAGGACGTAGTTTGGATGCAGTCTCAACATCCTTCAAAACTTGATGTAAATTTGCTAGGCCATCACGAGTGTGCTCGAAGTGGAATGTCCCTCTGAAAGGCTTTCCGCGCGCTAAAAAGGCTTGTCCATGACTTTCTTCTTTTGAAATATCTAGACCGACAACTGGATTCATTTCATCTCTCCCTGTAAGTTTAGGTTCCCCGGCATCCCTAAGGTTCTTCTTGTCGCTCCATAGCATCGCTTGTTATACGGGATCTTACGTCCCAACCAGCCTCAATCATGGTCATGACAAGTAGGGCGAACACTATAGCGCTCGGGATCAAGTCCCACAGGCAGGTACGTTCGACCAGGCTACCTTAATCCTCTATGCAAATGAAAAAAGGATCAACCAGAAAGAACTGGTTGATCTCATAATACGAACGGGCAGTATGGCGTAGCCATGATATTTGAATATATGATACGGTTCACCGTACCGTAGTGTATTTAAACACAAAGTACAATTTGACCACAAAATATACCTCTATATAAAGACAAAGCCACTCCTTACAATGAAGTGGTTTCTTTGCATGGAACTTCTCTTTTACTTATAACTAAGTAACGGCTTTTTTCTATGTTTTGTTCGTTGTTCATATGCAAATGCTATACGAATTAGCATAGGTTCACTAAATGCCTTTCCTGCAAACGTAACTCCAAATGGTCTGCCGTTGTCTTTGAAGCCAGCGGGAACAGCTACTGATGGATACCCTGCCCTTGCACAAATTTCTGCTCCCACATATGATGGAAACATAATTGCATCCAATCCGTATTTCTCTATGGCATAATCTATGCCTTCATTCTGGGAATAATATAAATCAGTTAAAGACTCTAATATATAGTTCGGATTCTTCAATGGATTCACTAAATGTTGACGGTTCTCCAGTAAATCTTGTCCATATTTCAAAGCCTTCTCGGAGTTTTTTTCGTTCCACTCAACCAATTCACTAAATGTATGTACAGGCATACTTTGTGGAAGGTTTCGGAGATAGTTATCAAGACCATGCTTAAATTCGTTATTCAACTTGTTCCAATTCCATTTCCTATCGAAGGCTGGCATTTCAATGTCTTCAATGACGATTGCTCCCGCTTTTGTTAGTTCCTTTACAGAATTATTAAATAATATTTTATCATATTCGTCAGGGTCACGAAATTGCTCTAATGGTACATCTCTATAAACCCCAATTTTCGCCCCTTCTAAGCCATTCTTGTCTAAGTAAGTTGAATAGTCAATCGTATCATCATTTTTCCATGTAGCAGGGTCATTATCGTCTTTACCTGCAAGTACACTAAGTAAGATTGACGCATCTGATACGGTCCGTGCAATTGCTCCAGCGGTATCTTGAGAATAGGAATAAGGTATTATACCTGTACGACTTATAAGCCCAACTGTAGGCTTTATACCAACAATCGAGTTTTGAATAGCTGGACTTAAAATTGATGCTGAAGTTTCCGTTCCAACTGCAACACTTGTAAAATTTGACGCCACAGCTACAGCAGAACCAGAACTTGACCCACCCACGAAAAAGTCACCGTATGGATTTAATACTTGTCCGCCTTTAGAACTGTAACCTGCCCACATTTTTGAGGATACGCCGTTTGCCAATTCAGTCATGTTTGTTTTTCCAAGGATAATGGCTCCAGCTTCTCTAAGTTTTTTTACAAGAAAGGCATCCGTTTCGCTAATGTTGTTTTCCAGTGCCAACGCTCCTGCACTCGTCCGCATTTTGTCCTTTGTTTCAATATTTTCTTTCAACAAAACAGGTATACCATGTAAATACCCTCTAATTCCTCTTGTTTTTCTTTCTTTGTCTAGGGCTTCTGCAATAAAAATCGCATCTGGGTTGATTTCCATTATAGAATTTATATTTTGACCACTCTGGTCGTGTGTTGCAATACGATACATGTAGTACATAACAAGTTCCCTAGAAGTAACCTCCCCTTTTCCCATTGCTTCTTGCAATTCAAAAATGGTTACTTCCTCACCATTTAGATTCTTAAGTTTAAAATTAGGTTCCATTTAGTTGCTCCTTCCAATGATGAACTTTTCTATTAGAAATCACATGAAATCTATGCTTTGTATACTATCTTCTATACTACCATATGTTGGAACTCCCTACTATATCCGTTATCGCTTCATATTCTGCTTATAGTCGGTCTATGGAAGTGCCTACGGTATATGTGATAACTCTGATTACGAAATAGCTCAAGTATGGGACAGATTACAAAAAAGGATTACAAACAGAAAAAGATATGGATTTGCTTAACCATGAATTGTTTGAATCCAGATTTGAGGGTATATTTAAAACAGACTATGAGACTGCTCATAAAGCTGCGGTAAGGTCGGGTCGTCCATGGGAAATAGAGTAGAGGAGATTTTATAATGGGAGCATTTGTTTTACTTTTTAAAAGAACATGAAGATGAGAATGTAGTTATTTATAGATATGGCCCTAATGAACACATTATGGGGAAAATTCAATTGAACAAAGAGACTAAGTTATTCTCTGAAATTGAACCTTTACCAGATCCGAGCCATTCAAATAAATTTTATTTTGATAGGGCTGCACAGCGGATGGCACGTTGCTTCGTTAAAGAAGGGGGGATATTTCCCGATAAGATGACATTTGAATCATAAAGTAATTTAATAATATGAACCAAGCTTGCTCCTTTGATAATAAAATGAGAGTAGGCTTTTTTTCATAGCAATCCATCTGATAAAGAGGAAAATTCTCATCTACCCTAGAATTAAGAGACGATGTTAAAAAGGAGAATCTTCAATTACACAGTTAGTTAAACGAAGAAACTTTCAACTCGTGATCCCTCAATTCGGTGAAATGCTCAATACTTTCAATCATGGTGGACTATTTAAAGGATGGAAAGCTATATCTAAAATTCCAGATCAATATAGATAAACAAATATTTTATTAGAAGGAGTACATCATGTTAACATCAAAACAAGAATAGAGCCTCAGTAAATTTATGAGTAAGATTCTTAGGCATACACCAGAACAGTTTGGTCTTGAGCTGGACCATGAGGGTTATTGTGACGTTCAAGACCTGATTCAAGGAATAAGATCAGAGAATAGATGGTCTGAGGTCAGTGAGTCGGATATCAAGCAAGTAGTAAGCCATTGTCCAAAACAAAGATATGAAATGGTTAATGGGTACATAAGAGCTAATTATGGGCACAGTGCAGGCAGATTAAATTATGAGGAAGCTACTCCACCAACGATTCTCTATCACGGTACAAACACAAAGGTAATCCATAACATTTTCACCGAAGGAATTAAGCCGATGGGGAGAAAGTATGTACATCTGTCTGAATCGCTTGAGTTTGCAATTTTAGCAGGCAAAAGACGTGGAGAACTAGTGATCCTCGAAGTCGACACAGCAAAGGCATTAGCTAATCAAGTGAAGTTTTATAAAGCCAACCATGGTGTTTGGCTTGCCGACTTTGTACCGCCACAGTACTTAAAGAAGTGTGAATAAAGCACAGAGCTAGAACATTAACGATGATCATAGAGACTAGATGGAATGATTTTGTCTAGTCTTTTTGATATTGCCTGTTTTGCTGTACATACGTGATCCGCCTAAAATTTTGAATGTATCCACGGGTGTCCACACCCACCTGCAAATGCCGCATAAAATATTCCGGATGAACAAAGAGGAGGTGCATGTAATAACCATGATACACATGGAACCCATTCAAGTGGGTGAGCATACATTTATCGGAGTCGAGGTCAAACTGCCTAAAACAACGCTGTTGACGATCTCCAACTCCCGTGGTTACATCATGTGTGGTGCGCTGGATGTCGGATTGCTCAATGAACGGTTGGCGGATCGGAAAATTCTGGCCGCACGAGCTGTGGGGGTAAAAACACTAAAGGAACTGTTGGAAGCACCAATGGAGTCAGTGACGACGGAAGCTGAGCAACTTGGAATTAAGCCAGGGATGCCAGGCTATGAAGCATTATTGAAACTGGTGTAAGAAGCCTAGTAATAGTTGTTGGATAAAAGCAAAAAAGAAAAAGTTAAAAAACCGGGCGCTACAGCTCCGGTTTTTTCTGTGAAATTTTCCATTCTATCGAGTATAACTATTTGAATTATATACGAAGTGTATAACCTGCAAGAACAATTAATCGGCGGCAAACAAAGCGGTGAGGTTCTCGCTAAATGGGGCCTGGACAATTCCCTTTTCGGTAATGATGGCGGTAATGTACTCATGTGGTGTAACGTCGAAAGCCGGGTTGTAGACTTTGATACCTTGTGGGGCAGTTCTTTTGCCAAAGCTCTCGGTAACTTCCTCCGCAGAACGCTCCTCAATCGGAATATCTGCGCCTGTAGCGGTCTGTAAATCAATGGTAGATAGTGGCGAAGCAACGTAAAAAGGTATACCATGCGCCTTCGCCAACACTGCCAGGCTATAGGTGCCGATTTTGTTGGCCACATCCCCATTAGCGGCGACTCTGTCTGTACCGACAATGACAGCTTGCACCCATCCTTTAGACATCACCATGCCTGCCATATTGTCACAGAGCAGGGTGACATCTATGCCTGCCTGCTGAAGCTCAAAGGCGGTCAGACGCGCACCCTGCAATACGGGGCGGGTTTCATCAGCAAATACTTTCAGGTGGATTCCGTTCTCCTGAGCCAAATACATAGGCGCGAGCGCTGTTCCGTATTTCGCTGTTGCCAAGCCGCCTGCGTTGCAATGAGTGAGTACGCCCATCCCATTCTCGAACAGAGGTAAAGCATGGATGCCGATTAGGCGGCAAACTTCTTCATCCTCTGCCTGAATGGCTATAGCTTCACGCTCCAGCCCTGCATTCCAGTCTTCGATCTGGCCCACCTCAGCCTCTGTGACGAGTTCGCCGGCTCGCTTCTTCATGCGGTCCAGAGCCCAGAACAGATTTACGGCAGTCGGCCGTGAGGTAGCCAAATGTCCGCACACCGCGTGTACATGCTCCAGCCACCCAGCAGCGTCATTGCCGCGATAGGAGGCAGCACCCAGTACAACACCATAGGCTGCGGCCATCCCGATGGCGGGGGCACCCCGTACCTTCATGGCATGGATGCCTTCCCAAACTTCCTCGGTCGTGAATAAATCCAGCATGACTATCTTTTCGGGCAGTAGACGCTGATCCAGCATGGACAAGTGGTTTCCCTTCCATACCAGTGAAGATAGAGCCTGTTCAGACACAGTTGCTTCATGGGAGGATGCGGGGAGAGATTCTTTATTTTCACTCATATGCGTGATGCTCCTTTAGTTTGGGTCGCTGTTGCTGTCCGAACAATATCTTCTAGTTCCCAGATCGAATGAAGCTCGCGATTGCGCAGAACCAAGGCTTTTCCGATCGATAACGCAAGACGTTCCGCAGCTTCCTTGATATCAGGATCGGCAATGGTATCGATATCCGCCACATGCGACAGGCTGATGATCCGGCGAATCACTTTGCACCCTGCAAAGCCAATCGTATCCTGCAGTACTTTCTGGAGGTACAAGTCCTGATATCCGGGTGTACGTGCCAAATGATCGGTGACGTGCTCGTTCCACAGTGTACGAAACCTGCTCTCAAACTGCTTCCATACTTGAATGGCAGTCTCCAGGAGCCAGTCACGTCGTTCCTTTAGCGCCGTCTCGCTAGAAGTCCATCCGGGCTGTGCTGCGTAGTTCAACAGCAGATTGGCGATGACCGCTCCGATATCAAACCCCATGGGGCCGTAATAGGCAAATTCAGGATCAATGACTTTAGTCGATTCAGCTGTTACAAAAATACTGCCTGTATGAAGGTCGCCGTGTAGCAGTGCTTCTGTTCGTGTCATAAACTTTTCTCGCAGCAAAGCTACTTCCAGATGAAGCAACTGATCTGTACGGAGTGCCTCTGCTTCGTCTTCAATGTACATACCATAGTTGTTATTATCTGAAAATCGGTAGGGTTCATCCAAAATCAGATCCTCAGTTATTTTGCAGAGTTCAGGGTTAATAAAGCGTTTAACCAGCTCTTTTTTAGCCTGCTGATTCATGCCCAAATCTGAGGTGAAAAAGAGCGTGCGTGCCAGAAATTCGCCAATATGATTAGCAAAAAGAGGGTATGTGTTGCCTTCAATTAGTCCCTTACGCATGATTGTGTGTGAGCTAAGATCCTCCATCACGGTTAACGCAAGCTCATCGTCATAGCCTAGTACCGCAGGAACCAATTCGGGGCAAAGCCGGTGCTCCTGCTGAAGTGCCTCGCGTTCAATACGGGCGCGATCCAGCGACAACGGCCAGGATTCACCCACAATTTTTACATAGGGAAGTGCCTGCTTGGCAATGATACTCTTGTTAGATTTGGAATCTGTAATATGAAAAACCAGATTTAAGTTGCCATCGCCGATTTCTCGGCATTCCAGATGAGCTTCCTGGCTAAAAAATCCGGGAATGTTCTTCACGAATTCGATTGCTTCTTCGGTCGTTAAGGGATGATATTTGGACAATGAGGTCACCTCCGTAAATTGCGCACATGTAAATGGTAAGAAAAAACATCACAATATTAAACCAAGTATTTTGATAGGATAGAGAAAGTATAACGAAAATCACTGAATTTTTGTACATTTTTTTTATGATGGATTGGAAGAGGTGGGCTTCTTCTTTTTGTTTCGTCTCTGTATAGAAAGGGTAAATATGAAACAGACGTCCGGCAGGTGATATTCAAATGCCCGCTGGCGTCTTACCGTCAGCAGGGACGGTGATGAATACGTAAACGCTTCTGAAAGTCAATTTGATGAAAAAGGAAGGGATTTATGATGGCTAAAACAACAAGTAACTCGAAAAATACGCAAACCAAATCGGTGGAGGAACTTTTAAACCGTCAAGTCGCTAACCTCAATGTGTTATATGTAAAAATTCATAACTATCACTGGTACGTGAAAGGCTCCAGCTTTTATACACTCCATGTTAAATTCGAAGAATTATACAATGAAGTGACATTGAAAATGGATGAGATTGCCGAGCGCTTGCTTGCCTTGAAAGGTTCTCCTTCCGCAACATTGAAGGAATACCTGGAGCTGTCCTCAATTCAAGAGGCTACCGGTAATGAAGATGCTCCAAAAATGGTGCAAACCCTGATTGAGGATTTTGCGACGGTATGTGAGGAGTTTCAGGAAGGTATCGAATTGGCGGAAAGTAATTCCGACCAGCCTACTGCAGATTTGCTGATCGGCTACAAAGCAGATTTGGAGAAACACATGTGGATGCTTCGCTCTTATTTGGGCTAACTCATCAGGCTTTCGCACTAAAATAACCCCTTTACATGTAAAACGCTACTGACGTCAAGCTGTCAGTAGCGTTTTTTATGGCTAAAAAAGAGATTATGTATCCCATGGTTTTTGTACTACACTATAACTATGTAATCATTCGAAGGATGTATTTTGCCATTTGTGTGATTGGTAGGATGAACATTTTATGAAGAAAGGTGGATAACGTGCGTCTGTTGGTTGCACCCTTAAAGATATTTATTATAAAATAACTTGAGAATCATTGAGAATCAGTTTAGAATGATTATAAATAAATTTTTAATTATTACATTTGCTTGAAATCAGGGGGCTCCCCTGTTTAAATATCTTTCTGATTTCGACACCACACTACATTTTTTGGAGGGTATTGCGAATATGGCTACAAACTTTAAGATTGAAGGTCTCAAAGCGACCATTGAAGGTAAAGAAATTTTGAAGGGGATTAACCTCGAAATGAAGGGCGGAGAAATCCACGCCATCATGGGTCCTAACGGAACGGGTAAAAGTACGCTCGCATCTGCTTTGATGGGTCATCCTAAATATGAAGTCACAGATGGCAAAGTAACTTTGGATGGAGAAGACGTGCTGGATATGGAAGTGGATGAGCGTGCACGTGCAGGATTGTTCCTGGCGATGCAGTATCCAAGTGAAATTGCAGGGGTAACAAACTCCGACTTTTTGCGTAGTGCTATCAACGCGCGCCGTGAAGAAGGACAAGAGATTTCCCTGATTAAGTTTATCCGCCAAATGGAAGGCAAAATGAAAGAGCTTGAAATGAATCCTGAGTTTGCTCACCGTTACCTGAACGAAGGTTTTTCCGGTGGTGAGAAAAAGCGGAATGAAATTCTGCAAATGATGATGCTTGATCCCAAAATTGTCGTTCTGGACGAAATTGACTCCGGTCTGGATATCGATGCTTTGAGAATCGTAGCTAACGGCGTAAACGCTATGCGTTCTGAAGACCGTGGCTTCCTTGTGATTACTCACTACCAACGTCTGTTGAACTATATTAAACCAGATTATGTACACGTAATGATGCAAGGACGTATCGTTAAATCCGGTGGTCCTGAGCTTGCTGAGCGTCTGGAAGCGGACGGTTACGACTGGATCAAGGAAGAGCTGGGTATCGTTGATGAAACTGTAGGACAAGAGGCGTAAGCCGGAAGCGAGGAGGAAAACTGATGACAACACAAACAATCCTTCCGGTAGATTCCGAGCAACTGCGTGTTCTGTCCGAACGTAATGGCGAGCCATCTTGGCTGGCCGAAGACAGACAAAAAGCACTTGAGCTTGCAGGCCAACTGGAGCTTCCGGTATTTGAAAAAACAAAAATCGAACGTTGGGATTTAAACGACTACGGTCAACATAAATTGAGCGAGGTCATTGCATCTGTAGGCGAGGTTCCTACAGCCATTGCTGATCTGGTTAAAGAACAGCAAGAGGGCGGTCTGATCATCCAGCGCAACTCTGGTGCGGTATACGTGAAGCTGAGCGAGGAATTGGCGGCGCAAGGCGTCATTTTCACGGATTTGCAAACGGCGGTCAAAGAGCATGCTGATTTGGTCAAAGCTCATCTGAACACTGTTATTAAGGCTGAAGAAAATTCATTGTCGGCATTGCATGCAGCACTCTGGAACGGTGGAGTATTTGCTTATGTGCCTAAAAATGTAGAACTGAACGTACCGCTTCAAGCTGTGTTCCTCACGGATGATGCGACTGCAACTTTTGCGCCGCATGTGCTGCTCATAGCTGAAAACCATAGTTCCGTGACGTACGTAGACAACTATGTATCTGCAGATTTGGCGGCACCTGTTCTTCATAACGGTGCGGTAGAAGTGGTTGCGAATGCAGGCGCTAAAGTACGCTATGCGACAGTGCATCAGTTTGGAGAGCAAGTAACGGATATTTCCATTCGTCGTGCCACGCTCGGAAATGACGCTGCTATCGAATGGATTGTAGGCGAAATGAACAACGGCAATACAGCGAGCAATACCATGTCTGTGCTCAAAGGCAATGGCTCCAACTCGGATGCCAAGGTTATTGCTGTAGGTTCTGGTTCACAAAAGCTGAACTATACGACACAAGCACAGCATTTTGGTAAAAATTCTGCTAGTCAGATGATTACACGCGCAGTTATGCGTGAAGAAGCATCTTCCATCATTAACGGAATTACGAAAATTGAAAAAGGCGCTACCAAAGCAGACGGTCAGCAAACGGAGCGTGTACTGATGCTCAGCCCGAAAGCACGTGGTGACGCTAACCCGATCCTGTTGATTGATGAAGATGATGTAACGGCTGGACACGCAGCCTCGGTTGGTCAGGTTAACCGTGAGCAAGTGTATTACTTGATGTCCCGCGGAATTAGCCGTGCAGAAGCTGAACGACTGATTATTTATGGCTTCCTGGCACCTGTCGTATCTGAAATTCCGCTCGAAGGACTTCAACATCAGCTGCAAAGCCTTGTTGAAAGGAAGTTAGGCCAATGAACACTGCATTGATCCGTGAACAATTCCCGATTTTACATCAGGAGATTAACGGTCATCCGCTGGTTTATTTGGATAATGCGGCCACTTCGCAAAAGCCGCTAGCGGTCATCGAGGCGATCAAGCACTATTACGAGTTTGATAATTCGAATGTACACCGTGGTGTGCATACCTTGGGTAGCCGTGCTACGGATGCTTATGAAGGTGCGAGGGAGAAGGTAGCCCGTTTTCTGAATGCCAAGCGCAGTCAGGAAATCATTTTTACACGCGGGACAACAACCGCGCTGAATCTGGTGGCTTCTTCTTACGGTAGAGCTAACTGTAAGGAGGGTGATGAAATTGTCATCACTCCGATGGAACATCACAGTAATCTGATTCCGTGGCAACAGGTAGCCAAAGCCACTGGTGCGACTTTAAAATATATTCCGCTTCAAGAGGACGGTAGCGTTGATCTTGCAGACGTGGAGAAAACCGTCACAGAACACACAAAAATTGTTGCGATTGCGCATGTCTCCAATGTGCTTGGCGTTGTGAATCCGGTCAAAGAGATTGCTGCTATTGCACATCGCAAAGGTGCAGTTATCGTTGTCGACGGTGCACAAAGTACGCCACATATGAAAGTAGACGTGCAAGACATAGATGCTGATTTTTATGCTTTCTCTGGTCACAAAATGTGTGCTCCTACAGGAATTGGTGCACTCTACGGCAAGAAGGCGTTGCTGGAAAACATGGAGCCCGTTGAGTTTGGCGGTGAAATGATCGACGATGTGGGATTGTATGAATCCACATGGAAGGAGCTACCTTGGAAATTCGAAGGTGGCACCCCGATTATTGCTGGGGCAGTTGGCTTGGGAGCTGCCATTGATTTTCTGGAAAGCATCGGACTAGACGCCATTGCACAGCATGAGAGCCGTCTATCGAATTATGCACTCAAACGTCTCCGTGAAGTGGAGGGTTTGACGATCTACGGACCTGCTGAACGTCATGTCGGGCTTGTAACATTCAACTTGGATGATGTGCATCCGCATGATGTAGCTACTGTACTGGATAGCAAAGGGGTGGCCATACGTGCGGGCCATCATTGCTGCCAGCCATTGATGCGCTGGTTGAAAGCCAGTGCAACTGCACGTGCCAGCTTTTACCTCTATAACACGGAATACGATATCGACGCTCTGGTCAGCGCCTTAATCCAAACGAAGGAGTATTTTGGCGATGCAACTTGATGACTTGTACCGACGCGTGATTATGGATCATTATAAAAATCCGCGCAATCGCGGACGTTTTGAGGACGATGCTGTTACGGTGGATTTGAATAATCCTACGTGTGGTGACCGGATATCCCTTCAACTCAAAACGAAAGACGGCGTAGTCGAGGATGCCCGTTTTACAGGTGAAGGCTGCTCGATTAGTATGTCCTCGGCTTCGATGATGACAGAAGCGGTCAAAGGAAAAACGATTGATCAGGCCTTGGATATGGCGAGTCGCTTCTCCTCTCTGATGAAGGGCGAAGCGGTCGAATTTGATGATTATGAAGAATTGGAAGCTTTGTCAGGGGTCAATAAGTTCCCGGCTCGCATTAAATGTGCGACATTGGCTTGGAACGCGCTGCGCAAAGGGATTGACGAAGATAAATAATTTAAATAGAACAGAGGAGGTTTGAGAAACATGGCCAAGAAAGCACCGGAAATGGAAGAGTATAAGTATGGCTTTCGTGACGAGCACAAGTCCATTTTCCAAACAGGTAAGGGTCTCACTCCGGAAATTGTAAAGGAAATCTCCAAAATTAAGGGTGAACCGGATTGGATGTTGGAGTTCCGTCTGAAAGCATTGAAGCAATTTGAAAAAATGCCAATGCCAAAATGGGGCGGAGACATGGATGAACTGGATTTCGATGATATCCAGTACTATGTAAGACCTTCCGAGAAGCAAGGGAAAACGTGGGAAGAGGTTCCTACAGAAATTAAGGAAACCTTTGATAAACTAGGGATTCCTGAAGCGGAACAAAAGTTTTTGGCTGGTGTATCCGCACAGTATGAATCCGAGGTTGTCTACCACAGCATGCAAAAGGACCTGGAAGAGCAGGGTGTCATTTTCATGGATACCGATACAGCGTTGCGTGAGCATCCTGAGATTCTGAAAGAGTATTTTGCCACAGTCGTACCTCCTGCGGACAATAAGTTTGCGGCCCTGAACAGTGCGGTATGGTCAGGCGGTAGCTTTATCTACGTGCCTAAAGGTGTGAAATGTGAAGTTCCATTGCAGGCTTACTTCCGTATCAACTCGGAAAACATGGGTCAATTTGAGCGTACGCTCATTATTGCTGACGAAGACAGCTTTGTGCATTATGTAGAAGGCTGTACAGCTCCAATTTACAGCACGAACTCGCTGCATAGTGCTGTGGTTGAAATTATTTGTAAGAAAAACGCACGCGTTCGTTACACAACGATTCAGAACTGGGCACCAAACATTTACAACCTGGTAACTAAACGTGCGGTTGCTGAAGAAAATGCAACGATGGAATGGGTTGATGGCAACATCGGTTCCAAGCTGACAATGAAGTATCCTGCCGTTGTATTGAAAGGTCGTGGAGCGAAAGGGATGGTCTTGTCCATCGCTGTTGCAGGCAAAGGCCAGCATCAGGATGCAGGTGCGAAAATGATCCACTTGGCACCAGATACTACATCCACCATTGTATCCAAATCGATCAGTAAGCACGGTGGTAAAGTAACGTATCGCGGATTAGCTTCCTTTGGTCGTCAGGCTCAAGGTGCAAAATCGAATATTAAGTGTGATACGTTGATTTTGGATAATCAGTCAACTTCAGATACTATTCCTTATAATGAGATCATGAATGACGATATTACACTTGAGCACGAAGCAACGGTGTCCAAAGTATCGGAAGATCAACTCTTCTATCTGATGAGCCGTGGTCTGACCGAAGCTGAGGCAACACAAATGATCGTTATGGGCTTCATTGAGCCGTTCACCAAAGAACTACCGATGGAATATGCGGTAGAAATGAACCGCTTGATCAAGTTCGAAATGGAAGGTAGTATCGGTTAAAACGCGGTAACCCTTTGTGAGACAAGGTACTTGAGGTAATTAAAGCTGTTTAATCCGAGTCGTGCCGATTTTGTGCCGACTCGAATTTCCTTTTAAATGTAGAAGGCGAACTTTTTAAGTTCGTCTTCTTCTTTTTTTCTAATGCCATGTGAAACCAAAAATTTATTGTTAGGACTGCAGATAATCGCCTAGCACGTAACTATGTTTGCTTAATAGGATACTGTAAAAACTGCAAAACATAAGGAGGCAGGCAACGGATGCAGAAGAATAAACCTGTAGTCAAGAAGAAAACAATCTCAGCTAAACAGACACAGAGGCATGTACATGAATTTGAAGGTAGTACCAAACTGGCTGAAGCAGGCGCAGACCGACATAACCACCGCTTTGCAGGTGTTACTGGGCAAGCGATTCGAGTTGGAAGAAGTCATGTCCACGAAATTGATCTTACGAAAACTGATTTTGTGAACCATTTTCATAATCTGAGAAGGATTAGAACAGGACCAGCTATTCCAGTCGGAAATGGAAAACACGTACATTTCGTTACGGGCCAGACTACATTAAATGATGGTCATGTACACCAGTTTAATTTCGCAACATTGATTGAGGAACCTCTTGTTTAATGAACGATGGTTTGACTGAAGCAGAGGCCGATTGTGTACCGACTCGGATCTCCTGCTAGTATAGAAGGCGAACTTTTTTAAGTTCGTCTTTCTTCTATTTTTTTTGGTTACGTGTAAATACGTGTTTACGTTTGAAGTGGGTTTACAGATCCTTAATAGGTCGACAAAAAGCCAAAGCCGCCCCAAAAGTTGGGACAGCTCGCTTCTACATATTTATTTATCTGAAGTTTTATGGTCTAAGTCATGATGCAACTCGGTTGCTGGTATTTTGGCATTATAGATCTGTCCTTTGGCAATGGGGTTAGAGATGTATACATAGCTTCCGGTTCCATCCGGCGCACTTCCTGTTGCCCACAGACCTTCACTAGATTCTTCGCCTTCTGACAAGTTCCAAAACTCATATGCTTCAGGCTGAGATTCTTGCTCTGCTTCAGGAGGGAAGGAAGCCGGTACCACAACACCATTTTTTTCTTCTAATTCTTGAATTGCCGCCATCCATTGATATTGATGATAGCGGTCGCGTGCTAGCATTTTCCGTAATGTAGCCCTAACGCTTTCGTCTTGCGTCATATGATATAGTCTTGCTACCTGCAATCGACCTTGGCTCTCTGCATGCAGGTTGGACCGCATATCTGCCAAAAGATTGCCACTAGCCACAATGTAAGAACCATTCCATGGAACTCCATTGGAATTAGTAGGCAATCCACCAAGACCGCTGACCAGCAGGTGCTGCGGGTTAATTCCTCCCATAATGGCAGCTGTAACAGGGTCTTTGGCAGCTTGCTCCTGATCTTCTGGTTTAGCCCCATCAAGTAATTGACTAATTAAAGCACACAGCATCTCCACATGTCCTATTTCTTCTGTTCCAATATCCATTAACATATCTTTATATTTTTCATCACCGCGACAGTTAAACCCCTGAAACAAATATTGCATCATCACGGTCATTTCTCCAAATTGGCCTCCCAAAACTTCTTGTACCTGTCGGGCAAATAGAGGGTCAGGTCGCTCTACTTTCACTTCGAACTGCAACTCTTTTTGATGTCTAAACATAATTAGTCCTCCTATAGGTTAAAAGCAGTTTAGTGAATCCATGCTATATTAACCCATTCAATGCGCAACAAAACGAGGATATGCCTAACCATAAAATCCCCTAATACTGCTAGAATGATAGAATCCTTCATGAAAATAACTTTTCTGGTTCTTTGACTTGTATAAAAATGATAAAAAAGGGTAGCATATGTTTCACTTCAAAATAAAACTCTAAGGGGGTTTTGGTATTGTATTTTTATAAAGAAGATTTAATTAACATAATAGTACCTGATAAACCCGACCCAGCTGCTGCAAAAGTGATTCAGGAGGTATTGGGTGGTCGATTTGGAGAAATGCGTACCATGATGCAGTTTTTCTTTCAAAGTAATAATTTTCGTGGTAATGCTGTTCAATATAGGGATTTGATTCGAGGAGTTTTTCTAGAGGAGCTTAGTCATGTTGAACTGGTCCAACATACCATAAATCAACTTCTGACTGGCTCAGGTGAAGACCAAGCCGGCGATGCTGGAGTTGATCATGCTCCTTTGGATGAAGCGATAAAATATGCCAACCCTCATCATTTTATTATGGGAGCTCAAAGTTCCTTACCCGTTGATGCAAGTGGTAATCCTTGGTTAGGCAGTTATGTCTATTCCCACGGCAATCTGATTAGTGATTTGCTTGATAATCTCGTACTCGAATCTACAGGGGTTCTGCAAAAATCTCGAATTTACGAAATGAGCTCGAACAAAACATTCCGGGAAACATTGGCTTTTTTGATTGTACGGGATAATGCTCATCAAAATGCATTTGCCAAAGCATTAGAGACACTTGGAGTGGATTGGGGAAAATTGTTCCCGGTTCCAAACTACGATATTAACAAGTATCCAGAATGTCGGAAGTATGTTGAAATGGGCTTTCACAATGCACAGTTTAATTTTCGATTGGATTCTACCCGTATTGGAGAAATATTCAATGGGCAAACTCCAAGCAGAAACGGTGGGGATTTGAATGTCATTGACCCTCCAGAAGGCTTCCCTCTTCCGTATATGCCTGAATTGCCTAATGAACATAGCCCAGGTCTACAAGATCTTAATTCCTAGGATTAAATATATAAATACAGATAGTAACTAGGCTTATGTCCGTAACACAAAAAGAGGCTGTCCTTTGTAGGAAAAACCTACGGATTAAGGACAGTCTCTTTTCATTCGTGTAACCTATGCTTCGAACAATCATTCCATACAAACAAAGTAACGCCGGGTGGCAGTGGCAGATCAGGATTCCAGATAAATCTCATCAATGGATACATGGCGTTCCCTGGATAAATCTATATATTCATCGTCGTTAATTCTTACTAACGGTCTGAAGTAATCCACAGGATTGTTCAGAATAATGGTTCCTGTCTGGCCTGTAGTCAATAGAACCTGCTTATTAATAAAATTCGGAAGCATATGTCTGATGAACACTTGGGTAGTTTCTGGATTCAGATGTCCAAAACTCATACTGTGCAGCTCACGTAATACGGTGAGCAACTCCTGTTTTGTCTGATACACACGGTTGGAAATCATCGCGCTGTATACGTCGGCAACAGCTGTTATGCTGGCAAAAGGATGAATCTCTTCCTTGAACAGTCCGTGGGGGTATCCACTTCCGTCTTCGCGTTCGTGATGCTGCAAGGCGACAATTGCTGAAATATCATCGCTGGTTGAATTGCGAATAATATCATAGCCATACAGAGAATGTTTCTTCATCTCATGAAATTCTTCAGGTGTTAGTTTATCCGGTTTATTTAAAATTTCATCTGGTATCATAGACTTGCCTATATCGTGTAAATATCCAGCTTTTCCCGCGGCATATGCCTCTTCCTCTGTATATCCAAGCCAAGTGGCAATGTAATATGACAGTATACCTACTTGGAGAGAATGGTTATAGGTATAGTGATCTCCCCGTTCCATAATTAACAGTAGAGATACGACATCTTTTTGACGAGCCAGCTCTGAAACAAGAGGGGCGAACAGCTCATCAACTCGATGTTCATCAAATTTTCCAGTTGAGGAAGCTTCGAGGAACATGCTTTCAAAGCCACTGATCGTTTGCTCCATGAGGGGAACGGCGCGTTTGAGGGACTCGGGGGAAGCAGGAACATCGGGGGCAAAGCCAACCGGAATGCTCGTAGAACCAGCATCAATGTCAATATAATCGACACCATGCATAATGAGCTTGGAAATATCGTCATGCTGAAGCTCGGTGCCCTGAATCAAGACAGGTACACCGTGCCCATTGTATGTATCGGATTTGAGGCGATCTCCCGGCTTGGCATCGGTAACGTGAACTCTCATGTGCTAACCTCCTTGTCGTAAATTTGTCGAAAATACGAAACAAACTTAATATATCAAGAATTATATGGGATGACAACGACTAATTTACTATTATTCCAAGCTGTAAAATAGGTCCCAAGGACCCGTCTCCTCTGAGTTACATATAGAAGGCAATGTCAATGATTTTCACTATCTATGTCCACCTCATATGTACCATATTGCTAAATAACATGGTATGCTTAAACATTAGAAGCTCCAAAGTCGATATATAAAATATAGAGGAGGGCGGTTATGGAGATGACGACTCGGCAAACGTTGACCATTTTGCATACCAATGATATCCATAGTCATTTTGGCAGTATGCCTTCGATAGCCGCGATGATTAATGAACGAAAAGCTGCATCAGGGGATGCGCTTCTTGTGCTGGACATAGGAGACCACATGGATCGGATGGCCCCCGAAACGGAAGGAACGCTCGGTGGGGCAAATGTGGATGTGATTAATCTGACAGGATACGATGCAATTACGATCGGTAATAATGAGGGACTGACTTTTACCTCGGATATGATTGAACAGGCATATGCGGGCATTCATTGTCCAGTTGTATGTGGCAATCTGACAGAGCGTGCTACGGGGAGGATTCCTTTGTGGATGAAGGAATCTGTTATTCTAAACAAAGCAGGAATCAAGATCGGTTTACTAGGTGTGACGGCTCCTTTTACAGAGTTTTATCAATTGTTGGGCTGGGATGTGCTCGATCCGTTTGAGGTGCTGGGGAAGCAGATCGCGTCACTCAGAAAGCAGGTGGATGTGGTGGTCGTGATGTCTCACCTGGGTTTACCCTCTGATGAGAAATTAGCGTCCCAGTTTCCTGAGATTGACGTTATCCTTGGTGGTCACACCCACCATGTGCTGGAGGAACCGCTTCGGATCGGGAACACCGTTTTATGTGGGGCTGGGAAGTTCGGAACGTTGCTCGGTGAAGTGACGCTAACCCGTAACCATAGTCTTGAACCGTTTCGAGTTACCTCAGGCGGCGTAGTTCCTGTGGATCAGACGCTGCTAGACGAAAAAGTGGCATCGGCCATTGTGTTGCATCGCAGACAAGCAGAACGCGCCATGGAGAGCACGGTAGCAGTAACAGATCGGGAATTGGAGATCGCCTATAATGAGGAGTCCCCTTTCGGGAATTTGCTGGCACAATCGGTGTCCCATTTTACAGGAACCGAAATTGCCCTCGTCAATGCAGGTCAACTGCTTGGTCCATTGCCTCAAGGAGATATTAGCAAAGGAATACTGCATTCCTTATGCCCATCGCCGATTAATCCCTGTGTTATGAAGTTGCGGGGAAGAGACATTCGGTTGGCCCTGGAGCAATCTTTGCTGCCTGAATTTACAGACAAGCCCATGTCGGGCTTTGGCTTCAGAGGCAAAGTGCTGGGCACGATGTGTGTGGAAGGGTTGACCATTCAGTATGATCCGGACCGTGCTCCTTATGAAAAAGTGACGGACATTCGTGTAGCGGGTCAACCTTTGGAAGAAGATGAGGAATACACAGTGGGCACGTTGGATATGTTCACTTTCAAAGCAGGCTATAAGGTGCTTGCGAACGGAACAGATCTCCGATTTATGCTTCCAGAATTTTTACGGGATTTGATTGAAATGGAGTTGAAGCGTCCGGGCGCGATGGAAGAATGTTTTGCAGCTAGGTGGCTTCAGGTATCAAAACAATCGGGAGAGGATTAAGCTGCGACTGGTACCTGTTACATTATTGAGAGCCGGCATGAAGCTGGGCAAAAAAATATACAATGAAAATGGAATGGTGCTGCTCTCGGAAGGTGTTGAGCTTACTTCGCGATTGATTGAACGTCTAGGCCAAGTCGGAATTGGATATGTATACATTGAGGATGCTGTGACAGAAGATATCGTCATACCCGAGATGATCCATGAACAGACAAGGGCGGCGGCGCTACAGGAAATCAAAAAGCAGTTTCAGGGTTTGTCATCCTACTCCGTAGATCATAAGCACAAATATTTTGGCAAGTCATTTTATAAGGTCATGGAATCGATTCTGGACGATATTGGAGGCCGCCAGGATGCCATCATTATGTTGATGGATATCGGGGCCGCGGATCAGGATTTGTATCATCATTCTTTGAATGTATGCTTGTATTCACTAGTCCTGGGGATATCCAATGGCTACGATAATAATCAGCTCATGGAGCTAGGGATAGGTTCATTACTGCACGATATCGGTAAAATGAAGATTTCACCTCAAGTGCTCTATAAGCCGGGTAAATTGACGGACGAGGAATATGAGCATATGAAAACACATACAGTGATCGGCTATAAGCTACTTAAAGACGAACCCGGGATTCCCTTGTTGTCAGCTCATTGTGCATTACAGCATCATGAGCGTATTGACGGTAGTGGATACCCACACGGTTGGAAGAAGGACCAAATCCACGAATATGCGAAATGGATCGGTCTGGCGGACTCGTATGACGCGATGACGGCAAGTCGAATCTACAAGCAGGCTTTGTTGCCTTATGAAGCAATGGAGGTGCTATACGCCGGGGCAGGAACGCTGTATGAGCAGCGGATGCTGGAAGCCTTTCGTGACTGTGTAGCTATTTACCCTCTGGGGCTTTCTGTAATGCTCAACACAGGGGAAGAGGGAGTCGTAGTGCGTATACATTCCAAAATCCCGCAAAGGCCTGTCATTCGTATTGTAAGAGACCGGGATGGGCAGGAACTGAAGGCGCCTTATGATGTGGATTTATCCGTATCCCTTTCGGTTATGATTACAAATACATTAGGCGCTGCTACCGGCCCTTTCGGAGGAGTACGCGTAGATTAGCAGAGGATGTGGAAGAAAGCATGCAGGCACTTTACACATCATGATATGATAATTATACGTCTTTTGAGGTTAATAACAGAAATAAGGTGAAAACATAATGACAGTTCTACAAAATAACACACTACCCCAAATATCGCCAACGTATGATCCGTGGGACCCGATTGTCTCACTGCGTACACATGGTCGTCATTTGCTTACAAGTGTGGAAATGACCGTAACACATTTATGTAATATGCGCTGTGAGCATTGCGCTGTCGGCGATATGCTGGTTATGAAGGAGGCCCCTTTCCTTCCTTTAGATTTGATGCTGAAGCGGCTGGATGAAGTTGAGCATCTGGAGACAATAAGTATTACAGGCGGAGAACCTGCATTGCTTGATAAAACAGTGGACGATGTGATCGTTCCGCTGTTGAAGTATGCTAAAGAGCGCGGTATTCGTTCGCAAATTAACTCCAACCTGACATTGGATATCAGAAGATATGAGAAGATGCTTCCGTATCTGGATGTCATGCATATATCGTTTAATTATTTAAATGCAGACGATTTTTATGAAGTGGGATTTGCAAATACCGGACGTCCGACTCCACGCGCGGGTGCTGTGCGCCTGTATGAAAAAATGATAGAGAATGCACGCAGATTGAGCGAAATGGGGATGTTCATTTCAGCTGAGTCCATGATTAATTATCGGACACATACGAAGCTAGAAGGCATTCATCAGTTGATCAACGAAATGGGATGCCGCCGACATGAGGTTCATCCGATGTACGCATCGAATTTTGCTTCTGCCTTGCCTGTACTGTCCCTTGACGATATGCGGAACTCTATTGATAAGCTGCTGGATGTGCGAAATCAGGACATGTGGATGTTATTTGGGACACTACCGTTCTTTGCTTGTTCTGAGCGGGAGGAAGACCGTAAATTGCTTCGTCGCTTGCGTCAAGAACCGAATATTACGGTGCGTAATGATCCAGACGGAAGAAACCGTGTAAATGTGAATATGTTCACGGGTAGCGTATATGTGACGGATTTTGCAGACATTCCAGCTTTCGGAAACATTCAGGAAAACAGTCTGGACAATATTTTCGGTGAATGGCTGAATGAGCATCCGCTGAATCAGACCGTGAACTGTCATTGCGATGCGGCTGCGTGTTGCGGACCGAATCTACTCGTAGCAGATATGTATTACAAGGGTGTAGACTTTAAATCAAGAAAAGCTTTGCAATTATAAGCATTTTTACATGATTACAATTACAGTTTTCAATCATAAATACTGAATTGAATAACTTACAAGTCGAATGGTGCAAAATGCTAACTAAAGAAATGGGGAGTTCGTATTGGATGGTCATACCGAGTTTCATTGGGGATTGCTAGGGGTGAATCTCTTCTTGGTACTGCTGCTTGTCTTTCTAAACGGTGTTTTTGTGGCCGCAGAGTTTTCGCTGGTCAAAATGCGCCAATCCCGATTGACGCAGCTCCAAAGTGAGGGTCATCGCCTGGCAGGCTATGCGCTGAAGGTGAACCAAAAGTTGGATGCTTATCTGTCTGCCACCCAATTGGGCATTACGCTGGCCTCATTGGGGCTAGGCTGGATTGGTGAGCCAGCAATATCCGGCTACCTGATAGAGCCACTCATGCACAAACTCGGTGTAACTGACGGTACACTGATTACAACGGTATCCGTTGTCGTCGGATTTTGCGTCATTACTTTTTTGCATATTGTATTGGGCGAACTGGCTCCCAAGTCTTTGGCGATTCAAAAGACTGAAGGTGTGGCGTTGTTTTTATCGGCGCCCTTGCTGCTTTTTTATAAGGTTTTTCTACCTGTAATCTGGGTGTTAAATGCTGCCGCAAACATGTTGTTACGGGCATTCGGCATTCAGCCGGCGAGTGAAGCCGAAGCGGCACATTCTGAGGAAGAGATCCGTATATTGATGAATCAGAGCGCCAAGAGTGGTGTAATCGATAAGGATGAAATCAAGCTGATGGATAATATCTTTGATTTTTCCGACTTGCTTGCTCGTGAAATCATGTTGCCGCGTACTGATATGGATTGCTTGTACACGAATTTGTCGTTTAAGGAAAATTTGAAGATTATCAGTGAGACCAAGCATTCCCGTTACCCGGTAGCAGTCGAGGATAAAGATCAGATTATCGGTTTTGTCCATATTACAGATCTTCTGTTAGCCGAGCAGGGTGAGCAACTGGATCTGGCCTCGGTGGTGCGTCCTATTCTGAACGTGCCTGAGTCCATGGAAGTAAGTCATGTGCTACGCCTTATGCAGAAAAAGCATTCCCAAATGACTCTCGTGGTGGATGAATACGGTGGAACCGCCGGTCTGCTGACAGCGGAGGAAATTCTGGAGGAAATCGTCGGGGATCTCTATGATGAGTTTGAGGATGAACGTCCAAGCGTGGAAATGAAGGAAGACTTTATCTCTGTGGACGGTCGTATGCTCATTGAGGATGTGAATGATTTAACTGGAGTGAACATTGAAGACGACGAAGTGGATTCCATCGGAGGCTGGCTGTTCAAGGAATTGGAAGGCAGTCCGGTGAAAGGGAAGAAAATAGAGTTTTATAATCTGACCTTTGAAGTGGAGGAAGCAACAAGGCTTCGCATTATGAGAGTGAAAATTCACCGTAAAACTGAGCCTGTCATTGAAGATGAGCTTTCTAACGATGAGGAATCCTAATCCACAGAGATAGCCATGATTAGTTCAGATATGTAGTTATATAGAGTGCTGAAAGAAAGAGCCTTTAAATCCACGTTATCGTGGTTTTAAAGGCTCTTTTTGAGTTAGTTACTACTGCAATTCAATCGAAATATAGATAGCGGGGAGGATGCCATAATCAGCTTGAGCAGCAGTTCGATAGTTTATTTCTTTGAACAAAAATTTGTATCCGTTATTTTTTTGTTCGAGACTTGGGCGATGCGGCATATGTTGAATAGTAAAGCAGATGGATCAATTAAAGGAGGTCCCGGCCCGTGAAATTTCCACAGCAAGGTCAGTATGCCCCGTTTGTCGGCCCGTTCGATCCGTGTCCGCCCGTTCTGTGCAAGACTTATGTGCTCCCGCCAAACTTGTTTATACAATTTCAGCCCCCTGGTCTGCCACAATTCAGTCCAGAGGAAGCACTGACGAAAGGAACGCTATGGCCATTGCTTTACAGTCCTTATGAGCCTAGGAGAAACCAGGGGGGAGGCGAATAAAATGGAGAATCCAAATCAGGGTCAGTCCCCAAATCAATTCCAACAGCCAAATCAGCCTGAGGGTGGACATCAACAGCCGAATCAGTCTCAAAGCCCTTATTCAAATTCATATCAATACCAGAACCAATATCAATATCAGAACCAGTATCAAAATCAAGCCCAGGACTATAGTCAACCCAGAGAACCGATCCAAGGTTATACGCCCCAAGCCTATGCGCCTCAAACCAAGCCGGGTGATGCCCAGTTTTATGCGCTATTGGAGAAGCTCCAAGCGGTGGATTTTGTGCTGGTGGAACTGAATTTGTATCTGGATACACACCCGGATGATTTGCAGGCCATCGAACAGTTCAACAAGCTGACACAGGAAAGAACGGCGATTGCTAACGAGTATCAACTCCTATATGGACCCTTACAGAATTTTGGTCGTGCCTATTCCAAGTATCCTTGGGAGTGGAGCCAATCACCTTGGCCGTGGCAGGTATAGGTAGGGAATCGTCAACCTTTTGTATAAAGGAGGAACATAAATGTGGGTATATGAGAAAAAACTGCAATATCCCGTACGTGTCAGCAAATGTGATCCTCATATGGCTAAACTGCTGATGGAGCAGTATGGCGGAGCGGATGGCGAGCTGGCAGCGGCATTGCGCTATCTGAATCAGCGGTATACGATTCCCGATAAAGTGATCGGTGTACTCAATGACATCGGCACTGAGGAATTTGCGCACCTCGAGATGATTGCGACTATGATTTACAAGCTAACCAAGGATGCGAGTGTGGAGCAAATGGAGGCAGCCGGTCTAGGCGAATATTATGCGGCACACGACCATGCGTTATTTTACCAAAACGCTTCCGGAGTGCCTTTTACAGCGGCCTATATCCAAGCTAAAGGTGACCCGATTGCTGATCTGTATGAGGATATTGCGGCAGAGGAAAAGGCGCGAGCTACATATCAGTGGCTGATTGATTTGACAGACGATGTGGATTTGCAGGATAGTTTGAAGTTTCTGCGTGAACGTGAGGTGATTCATTCGTTGCGTTTCCGTGAGTCAGTAGAAATTTTGAAGGGAGAAAGAGACCGGAAAAAGGTGTTCTGAAGGAGTCTTGTATGACGAATAGGAAAGGCCATCTGCAAGCATCACGTGCAGGTGGCCTTTCCTATCTATAAAACTAGTAACTTGTAAACAAAGCAGATTGTAGCTAATAAAGTCGATTTACTACAAAAGAAATCGACTTTTTTAATGGCGCTCAACAGAATATTATTTTTGGTCTAGCTGTGCAAAATACTGCTCGTTATATAAAACACTTGGATGAGTAGGATGGTGCAACTGGGCTATGCGATGATGCGATTTTGCTTTTTCGATGTCACCGATTCGGTCATAACAGAGACATAATTGCAAGTGTGGAAACCAGGTATAGTACGACGAATTGGTTAAGGCCATCACATTTTGCGGGGGCTCAATCA
This sequence comes from Paenibacillus sp. ICGEB2008, assembly GCF_000307675.1. Classification (NCBI taxonomy): domain Bacteria; kingdom Bacillati; phylum Bacillota; class Bacilli; order Caryophanales; family Paenibacillaceae; genus Paenibacillus; species Paenibacillus sp. ICGEB2008. The sequence continues at coordinate 277,341 of NZ_AMQU01000004.1, read as the reverse complement.
GCGTCGCCTGACGAAACCAATAAATGGCTTGAGCATACTGCTCATCTTCAATGAACAAATTGCCGAAAGCACAGCAGAATTGGGCGCGTGGTACATCGAGGGTAAGTGTGCGGAGCAGTGCCATCCGTTGCTCCTGTTTTTGTGCTTGACGACCGTAGCAATCCGCAAGCTTAAAGCAAGCAGCAATCCGATCTTCTATCCATCCTTGATTTAGCCCTAGATAATGTTCGTACTGCTGAATGGCTTCTAGTGTGCGTCCGTTATCATATAATTCATTGGCGAAGTAGTAGTGATCTCGTTCAGAAAATACGGTGCCCTGCTCCCGATGCTTGAGATATATGTGCAAATTACGAGCAGTATAAGCTCGTGTTTTGTTATGAGTCACCGCCATATTACTATGAAAGATGCTGCCTGTTACATTCAGGAACTCGTGAACAAATCCGGTCCATCTGAATCTGCGATCACGCCGTACAATTCGGTTTCTTTTGAGCTTATACAACGGCTGTCCTTGTTCATCTACGGATAGCACATAATCCATTGTAATGCTGTCATAAGAGAGGGTGGCTTGTTTTTTCCAGTTGAGAAAGGATAGTCGATCTTTTTCTTCCAGTATGTCATCGGCATCCAGCCAAAATTGATATTCTTGCGTGGCCTGATCAAACGCATAATTACGGGCAGCGGAGAAATCATCGCACCACTCAAAGTTGTATATCCGAGCGTTGAATGATGCAGCGACCTCTTGGGTTCTATCGGTAGATCCAGTATCAACGATAATGATTTCATCCACCAGGTCATGGACTGATTTCAGACAGGTATGAAGGGCTTCTTCTTCGTTTTTGACAATCATACATAAGCTGACAGTCACCATGCTCTTTGTCCCTCCCCAAAAAACTTGGTATAATTTCCATTTTATTAGGATAGCTTGCTCATTATGTAGTAATTCGGTTTGAACATGTAAGGGGATATGATGATCATAAATTCAGTTCTGCTCTAATAAATTAGAAAATCAAAGCTGGATGTTTGGGGGAAGGGTATGGATTGAAGATGTGGGTGACGTTCCGGGTTAGGATGTGCGACAGGATGGGTTTTATCGTTGAATGGGGAGATTGTATTTTGTATTGATGTCGTTTTCATTGATATTTCCAGGTGTAAGTCCATTCATACTACGCTCACTCCCATATCGCTTGGTCGCAATTATGGTATGCGTTAGGACATGGAGGGGGAATGGTTATGAGGCTTCCGCCTGATGGAGGCGTTGACACATGCGTATACTAATCGGCAGCCCGGTGCACCAGAAGCCGGAAATTTTGTCTTTGTTCCTTCAAGCATTGGAGCGTCTGGAGGCACCTGACGTGCTACCGGATTATTTGTTTGTCGATGATAATGACAATCCGATTTCAAGCCAGTGGCTAGTTGACTTTTCCAATCGACTTCCGGGACGGGTTTTACCCTTGTTAACAGGCTCGCAGCAAGTGGAAACCCGAAGTGATGAGCACACTCATTATTGGCCGCCTGCGCTTGTCTGGAAAGTGGCTGGCTTTAAAAATCGTCTTATTGATTATGCACTTCAGCACAATTATGACGCGTTGTTTCTGGTCGATTCAGACCTGGTTCTCCATTCCCGTACCTTGTGCAGGTTGGTGGAGACGGAGAAGGATATTGTATCAGAGATTTTCTGGACACGCTGGCAACCGGAAGGACCGCTATTGCCTCAAGTGTGGGTTAGTGATGAATATAACTTGTTCCATCGTGAAGATGGCGAAGTGTTGTCGGCAGAGGAGCGAGCGCAACGTGAGTTGCATTTTATACACCAGTTGCATGTTCCAGGTTTGTATGAGGTGGGTGGTCTAGGCGCGTGTACCTTAATCCGCAGACGGGCGCTGGAAGCAGGGATTCATTTTGGTAAAATCAAAAACGTTTCTTATTGGGGAGAAGATCGACATTTTTGTATTCGAGCGGCTGCATTTGGATTTCCACTTTTTGTAGACACACACTATCCGGCAATGCATCTATATCGGGAAGCCGATCGAATGAAGGCAGAACAGCTATTATTCACCCTAAAGTACTTTACATCGAACCGCCCAGAGCATGTAACACATGCGGAACACTCCGATATTTCTCCAAGCTCTCCAGCCTTCAATCGTCCCGCATCGTCAAGAACCCCTAAATTCAACGAACCTCCAGTTATACCCGATGATCTCCGCGAAACTGCTGTCTTTGCCAAGTACACGGCAGATTCGTTTGTTGTACCCCCGGCGTTCACTGGTCCACGACAAAGTGAGCTTTATACACCGCCTGTCTCTAATCCTAAATTGACGCTGACCATGACGGTATGCAATGAGGCAGATCGCAAGCTTACAGACGTGCTGCTGAGTCACCGGGAATACATTGATGAAGCAGTCATTATTGATGATGGTAGTCATGACGATAGCGGAGCGTTGTGCCGGGAAATCTTACAAGGAATCCCTCTGCGTCTGATCCGCAATGAAACACCCTCTTTTATCAATGAAGTCGAACTTCGAAAGCAGCAGTGGAGAGAGACATTGGCTTCCTCTCCCGAATGGATATTAAGCATGGATGCTGACGAAATGTTCGAATCCCGCTTTGCCCAAGGGGTACATTCTTTGTTAGCGGGAACGAAAGCGGATACGATTTGTTTCAGGTTGTTTGATATGTGGTCTTCGACGCATTACCGTGATGATGACTATTGGCAGGCTCATCGGTATTACCGTCCTTTTTTAATTCGATATAAAGAGGGGTTCCCTTATAAATGGAAGGAGCAGTCCTTGCACTGTGGGAGATTACCCGAAAATGTACTTGACCTTCCCACAGAGATCAGCAACTACCGTATTCAGCATTGGGGATGGTATACACCTGCTATTCGCATGGCTAAATTTGAGCGGTACCAGCTGCTTGACCCAAGTGCTCGTTATGGATGGAAAGAGCAATATGAATCCATTTTGGACTCGAATCCACGACTCACGCTCTGGGTGGATCAGGACAACAAAAATACAGAAAAAGAACCTACATCAGAATATGAACCTGACCATCAGGTGAACGCCTTGGATGTCGCCAAGGTGGCTAGTGTACAGGTCATGAACAAACCCGAACTACAAATAAAAAGTGAAGCCAAGGACACCTTTTATGCTACGGAGAAGGGGAAAGGAGCAGAGCAGAGTGTAAAATGCAAACTGTGTGGCTTATCTGACACGGTAGTATTTCATGATTATCAACGCTTTACCTTGATGGGATGCGGCTCCTGTGGATTGGTTTTTCGTAAGGATGTAGATCATATTCAGTCTGAGGAAATGATAGCAGAGATTTATAATGCCAATTGGGTTGCTATGCGGGATAGTGCGGCGACGTCCACCTATGGGGATCATGCTCTTTTTGGACTTATGTTGCTCGATATGTTCAGTCCCAAAAAAGGAAAGCTGCTTGAGATTGGTTCAGGGACTGGAGAATTTATCCATGCTGCCCTTCAAGCTGGCTGGAATGCAGTGGGCATTGAGCCGTCCAGTGAATCGCGTGCCTATGCCAAGTGCAAATATGAGGTGGAATTATTACCGGGTTATTGGAACGGTGAAACAGAGCTAGATGCTCAAATTCAACAATCTCTAGAAATTAATCAAGATTATAAAGATCAGGAAGCGATTGAGACTGAAAGTTTAGAGGAAGAAGCCGACTTACCTCTGGAGCACCAATACGAAGCCATAGCATGCTGGCATGTACTGGAGCATATCGCGGACCCGATCAAATTTTTGACGGATTTGCGTGATCAGCTTCAACCTGATGGAACGTTATATATTACGGTGCCCAATAAAAACTCGTTTACCAACGAGGCTTATGGCGTTCACTCACCTTTATTTACGGAGGAAGATCATTTGTACCATTATTCGGATCATACACTGACGCTCTTGCTGGAAAAGTCCGGCTTGCGCCCGGTGGCTTTGTTCACCCGCCAGCTTCCTGCTGGTTTGGATGCCTTGCTGCAAGCACATCCTTTGTACGGTGAGCTTGCCTTTACAGAGCAAATGGGATTGTTGGCTAAGCTTCAAGGTGAGAAACGGGGTCATGAATTATGCTGTGTAGCAAGAGTAATCTAAACATCTCCAAAGGAGGCTACATTCATGAATATGGCTGACCCGTATCTGTCTCGCTTTTTTGTATATTCTGATCCCAATTCGTCCAATATGATTTACAGACTCCCTCAAAGCTGGTGGAGTCGTCCCTATGAGTATGAGTGGTGTCTCCAATTTATGTCCGGGCAAGATACAGTATTGGACGCGGCATGTGGAATCCCTCATCCATTCAAATTTGAGCTGGCCCGTCGTTGCGCTCAGGTCTATGCCTGCGATCTGGATATACGAATCGTTTCTGTAGATGCTATCTTGGCCGAGGTGCGGCGGAATATTGGAGAGGAGGCTGCTGAGCGCATTCAGGAGATTTTACCGGTTCGGCTCCACTCCGCACATGCCAATTTAACTGCTCTGCCCTATGAGGATGCCAGTTTTGACAAAATTGTATGTATATCAGTGTTGGAGCACTTAACCCCCGATGAATCTTTGGCAGCTTTGCGTGAATTTCACCGAACTTTACGGGATGACGGCATGCTTCTGTTGACATTTGATTATCCTACAGTGGATCTTTCAACGATGGAACAATGGATAGAAGAAGCGGGGTTTTCGTATTGGAGTGGTGTGGATCTTAAGCTTCCACGGGGGGCTCTACACACAGATATGTGGGGCGGTTTACATTGTTTTAGGACTGTTCTAAAAAAATATAAGAGTTAACGGTATGCGCAATGAGGTTTACACAGACCTCTCTTATTGCTTATCATGAGAGGGGTTGGAGTGTAAACTTACATAGGAAAGGAATGACTGATAACTACATGAACAATGCACCTGTGTTGAAGAAACCTGAGGCTATGGTATTTGATATGGACGGTACGCTTTTTCAGACAGAGACGCTATTGCTTCCTGCGTACCACAAGCTGTTTGATACGCTGCGCGCCGAAGGGCTTTATGAAGGAGAGACTCCTCCCGAGGAGCTTATTTTGAATAGTTTGGGTATGCTGCTGGATGAAATCTGGAGAAGAGTGATGCCAGAAGCCAGTGAAGCGGCTCACAGAAGAGCGGACGAGTTGTTGCTTCAGCTGGAGCTGGAGGGATTGAAGAATGGAAGTCATGCTCTGTATCCACATGTAAAAGAAACACTTCAGGCACTTCATGAGCAAGGTGTCCGATTATTCGTAGCCAGTAACGGGCTGGAGGATTATGTAAAGGGGATCGCTGCAGCGTATGAAATGGTTCCTATTTTTGAAGGACTGTACAGCGCTGGGGAATACAGTACGCTTTCCAAAGTGAATTTGCTAGAAATTCTGTTGAGCAAGCACGATATTTCGAATGTATGGATGGTAGGAGATCGTTCCTCAGATGTGGAAGCTGGCAAAAAGAACGGACAGACAGTGATCGGCTGTGCTTATGCTGGATTTGGTGTGAATGATGAGTTGGAAGGGTCCGATGCGATTATTACAGACTTTACGCAGTTGCTTACGCTTTATAAAAACGCAGAGTAACGGTGAAAACGCAGATAAGAGTTATAAATCGCTGTGGCGTACCATATAAATAATACATGCAAACGATGTTAAGCAGATAACAAAACAAAGGAAGGCAGCCACTTAGGCGGAGCCTTCCTTTGTTTTACTTTCTGTCTTATCTTCTGTTTGTTCTTCTGCTTTTTGTTCCGTCTGCGGCTTCGGATTAATCTGAGTGTGGTAGACCCATAGGGCATATTCCATAGGTTTGGTGATGGCACGACGATAGGTTTCTTTTTCGCCAATGCGTGAAAATACCTCGCGAGCCGGCTTCGGGTTGACCTCAAGCACGTAGATATGACCGTCCTTATTAATTGCCAAATCGAGCGCAAGCTCACATAATGCCCCATAGCTTTCTTCCAGATATGCAGCAATGTCCAGTCCGAGCTTTTCCCCTTGCTTGATGATTTTCTCTCTGTGGCCTTCATCACGAATCCATTGCGTCAGCAATTGCTTCATCGGTACTGCCTTGCCTCCGCCATGCAGGTTGGAAGTGACACTCCGATGTGCCCCGATGCGCCCGGCACATCCCGTTAGCTCCCATACTCCCTGGCTATTTTTCTGTACCAGCATACGGTAATCATGGACCCTGCCATTCGGCAACTGCACAGGAATGCCTTCCTGAACAATATAGTTATCCATGTTCCAGCTGCTCAGACGCGGCTCCAGACGATCCAGACGTACCCGTTGCTGGGGAATAATATGGCGCTTGCGATTGCGTCCCTCAATCAGATACAGGCCACTCTGCTTGTTAACAGGCTCAATGCGTAAAATGCCGCGGCCTCCTGTGCCGTTAATTGGCTTGAGGTATACTAGTGAATTCTGTTTGAGCATTCGCTTTACACTATGAAATCCATCGAACGGCTCTGTTGCAGGCAGATGGGGGCGAAAGGCAGCCTTTCTCGCAAGCTGCTGATGAATGGCCCATTTATTGCTCAGCGGTCGGTTTAAATAAACAAGGTCTGTATACTGCAATCGGAATTTCTTTAATTGACGATACCGCTCACTGCGCTGCACTCGGCAGCGGTCGAAAATCATATCCGGAAATTCCCGCCATTTTCGAGTCCATTTACCGCTATGTGGATCATAAATTTGGGCAAGGAGCAGTCTGCGATCCTTATGGACATCCGCAGGAGTGAACACATACATATCCAGCCCCAGCCTTTTGCCTTCTGCGATCATGCGTTCATATATGTCACGTTCCTCCAGTTGCTTCTTACTGTTCAAATACAAAGTCATGATGCCTAGGACAGGTTTTGGCACAGCATTCCACCTTCCTCTGCCGTCTGCTCATCTTCGGACAACTCCCCACAAAATATCAGCGTGGGCTTTCCCGTCGGTCCAGTCGTCATTTCATGCGCAATAAGTCCAGCGCCGAAACAGGTTTTGAGACTGGCCATATTGTCGGTGGCTACGCTGCACGTCAGACGGCGCAGCTGTTGGAGCTGGGCGGACAGCAGTCTAGCGCCCAGTCTGCGGCCCCGGTAAAGCGGACGAACAATCACGATGCAAGCATCTTTCCCATAATTCAGAGCGAGGGAAAATCCCGCAATCCGTAGCCCCTTCTCCGTGCGCACATATGCGCACAGGAGGGAGGAGCCAGGGGTGTTCAATTGCTCCGGCGTTAAAACAGCCAACTGCCGCAGAGCATTGCGAGTAATGCGCATGCCGCCCGAACTGCGAGCCAGAAACAGCAACTGTCGTCGTCTCAGTACCCAACTCCGGGCAGGCAAATGTTGAACATCGCTAATTTGCGGCATGATTCCACTTCCTTGAGATTATTTCATTCGTTCGGCCAAAAAGGAGCTGTATTGAAATATACGTCTAAGTGATTTTTGACGGATTTCGGGCTCGTCGAATTTCATCGGTTTGGCATTGGCTTCAAAAAACCAGAGGGTCCCGAGTGTGTCTACGCCCAAATCCATAGACATTTCACCGTGAGAAAGACCGGATGCGCGTTCAATTTGACGTGCAATCTGAATGGCCGTACTTTTAACCTTATCCAGCAAATCTGTGCTGTCCTCAGGTCCAAAGATTGAGGATAGCAGCTTGAACGGATCCTCCACACTTCCCCCACGCGGAACATGTGTTGTAATACTTCCCTTACCCGCTAGTCTGGCGCCTACTCCGGTAATGCTCCATGCGCCACGGGCATTTTTTTGCACCAGAAGCCGCAAATCGAAGGGCTTTTTCTGATAGGTTGCCAGATCGATACCCTGCTGAATGATATAAGGCGAGTTGCCTGTTTCTCGGCGAATACGTCCCCATAACCGAGACAAGGATACAGATCGGTAGGTTATGCTTTTTTTGTCATGTTGAATGGTCAATCTGTATGCCATCAGATGCTCAGGGTTGAATCTGAGAATCATAATTCCCTTTCCGGCTTTACCGTTTTCCGGTTTGAGATACAGGTATGGATATGCAGACAGCATTTTTCCTAAGGAAGACAGGTTGCTCAACCGTTTGGTAATTGGAACAAGCTGACGAGTGGATTCCGAGGTACGGAGCCATTTGAACAGTTCCCATTTGTTAAAAAAGCCCGGATTGTACAGCTCAACACCTGAGGCATGTGAAATTTCATCCAGCTTTGCGCGCACAGAAGTTTTAAGTTCATAATTACGGTTGGGGATACGATTATAAATGACCTGTGGAGATGGGAAATCTTGTTCCTCCCATATCTGTGAGTTTTTGTTGTAGATGTAGCCCTTCACTGTTTCATCTGCCAGCTTCAAGTCCCTGACAGTAACAATGTACACCTGATACCCCATGCGCGTTCCCGTTTCTAGAATATCCCTGAAGTTTCGCTGATTTCCCTTGAAAAATTGTTCATCGTCGTGCACTGTCAATACAGCAACAACTGGTTTTTGCTCCGCCCGGGTATTCATAGTTCCTCTTTTCTGCGGAATTTACTGAGGTAAAGACAGTGGTCCAAAATATGCTCCACGGATGCTTTACCCTCCGCACGCAACGATGGATGCTGAAAAATGGATCGACCTGGCTTAGAATTGGCTTCAAACATCCATACCTTTTCATCCTGATCAATGCCCAGGTCGAATCCGATTTCACCCAGTAGATGCTGGTGGTGATATTCAATGGCTTCTGCTAGCGTAACTGCTACATTCTTGGCACGTTGAAGCACTTCACCCGCTCGGTCTCCGAATACCCGACCGAGCGCTTGCTCGGGTGTCATCAGGGAACCGCCGTTTTTGATATGAGTCGTGACACTGCCACGTCCGGCTTTTTTGGCTCCAATGCCAACGACGACCCATTGGTTATTGCCGTCTTTGTGCATATGAAACCGGAAATCAATCGGGCAATTATCAATCTCGATCAGCTGAATGCCCTGCTGAATGACGTAGCCTTTTAGCGTCTGTCCCTTATTGGAGTGAAGCATCCGCAGCATGGAGTTAAAAGTGGTAAACCGCAGCAGTACATTGCTATTTTTCTTCCGATACCTCACATAGTATCCTTGCTTGGGGACATAGGACAGACGATAGATTCCTTTGCCCAGACTGCCGCTACTTGGCTTATAATAAGCAAATTGATGCCGCTCCAGCATACCTCGGATACGTTCAGAGCTGGGATTCATATAGGATTCAGGGACATAACGGTTAACCTCTGGATTATTTTCTAGCAGATGATAGATATCGGATTTATTGAAAAAGCTCCAGTTAAAGAAAGGAATTCGTTTGCGGGAAAAGCGTTCGCGTAGTTGATTAATCGCTGGGGAAAAATCTGAGCGGCGGCTCGGCAAACGATTATAAATTACGTCCGGCAGAGGTACGAGTTTACGTGTAAACTCCCCGCTGGATGACAGGAAATAGCCGTTAATCGTATCATTTTGCCAGTTGATATCCCGTGGGGTGAAGGCAAAAATATAAGATTTTTTGCTGCCTTCCTTCAAAAGTTGTTTAATAAAGCCTGTGCGTGATCCGAAAGGGCGGGTGGTGGAGTTAGTAGCATCAGACAATACTCCAATCAACGGTCCAAGCTGAACATCTCCGTCCAGATTCCGCAAATAAATAGACCCGCTTTTGGGAACACGGATTGCGTTGCGCAAGCCGGAGGTCAAGTATAGATGACGTCCCGCCTTCTGAATGGGTTTTACTGTTGCGGGAATCTGATCCTTGCCAAGTCGCAGACGAATGGACTTGGCTCCAGATAACTTAAGGCTTTTCAACAAGGCAGTGGATATATACGCCACCTTGTCGGGCTGCTGTGAGAAATGCACATTGCAATGCGTTAAACTCATCTGTTTATCCTCCTATACCGTATGTTCAAGGGAGGCGCCCGCGCCCTTTGGCCCTGTCGCTTTGGAATGGGTCATTAAATATCGAGCATATTCGAGCGGGCGGTTGACCGACCGAAAAGCGCACTCTGGCTGACGAGTCTGAAAAAAGGAGGCCCGGCCAGGGCGGGAATTAACCTCCAACAGCCAGATATTCCCGCTCCGGTCAATACCATAATCAATTCCCAACTCGCCAAGGCGGCCATAGCGTTCCTCCAACGCCCCGGCAATGGTCAAGGACAGCTCTATCATCTGTCCGATGATGAGACGTGTGCTGTCCACACCAAATTGTTCACGAAGGTAAGGCTCTGCCGGATGGGCTTCGCCCCCACCGTGCAGATTGGAAGTCAGAGTTCCTTTTCTGCCTTCCCTCACGGCAAAGCCCGTCAGGCGCCAACAGCCGTTGCCGTCCTTTTGCATGAGCGCGCGAACATCAAAGGGATGATTGCTTTGGCTTGTTAATTTCAAATAAGGCTGCACGATATAGGCGCGTTTGTGTGCAATACCGTCAATCCATGACAATCCTGCATCCAATTCAGTAAACAAGCGACGGAACGGGCGGTTTTGGGAGTTCCTGCCTTGTACGTACAGTCCCTGCCCTCCTTCCGCCAGCCGGAGATACAGCGTGCCCTTGCCATGTGTTCCGGACTGTGGTTTCATAAATAGCTCCGAATGGCGTTGCAGCCACTCCACAAGCTGGGTCGTATCCCGGTATGGGGCCGTAGGCGGTACAAAGGGCCGTACTTTATCTACCGTATGCAGAGCGCGATACACCTGCCATTTGCCTGGCAAGTTACGCGACCAGTAGATGAGCTTGCGCGACTTTTGCTCCGCTATGTCTCCCAGTGTGCGCTTGACATTCTGGCTCTCATGGATATGGAGACAGCGGTTATAAATAATATCCGGCAAGGGAAAGCGGCCAAATGTCCATACTCCAGCACGATAAACATAACCCCGTATGGAATGATCTTCAGGTGAAACTCCTTCGGCGGTAAACGCCATTACGCTAATACCAGAGCGCTTGCCCAACAAGCTTAGCCTGCGGCAGAAGTCGGCTTCGGTAATAGGGGGAGTAGCGTCCTGCTTTCGGCTAACAAGCACGCCCAGCATGCCTGGCATAACAAGAGACACCGACAACAGCTCCTTTGGCAGCCGGACTCTGGAAGAGATGGATTCATTTGAATCCGGCTGAATAACAGCAATATTCAATCATTTTTTTTACGGACGGGCGGGTTTTCTGATCGTTTAACGGCGTATTGTCATTTTTTGATGGTTTGGAATTGACCTCCAGCAACCAGATACGCCCCGTGCTGTCAATCGCCAAATCAATACCAAATTCCGCGAAATGGGCGGGAATTGCCTTTTCTACTCCGCTTGCGATATCCAGTGCTGCTGTTTTAAGAGAGGTAAGACCATTCGATTTAACAGTTGCGGGCAGCGTGGTTTTGGCCAGTGCTTCCTTGACTGTACTGAGCGTACCGCCTCTTGCCAGATTGGATACAAAGTGGCTGCCTCCGGCGATCCGAGCGACAATGGATGTTACGGTCCAGGTTCCAGACGCATTTTTTTGTACAAGCGCGCGAAAATCGACCGGACGTTTACCGTGATCAATCAAGGTAAGACCCTGTTGCAGCTGAAAGCGTGTTGATTTCATTTTTCCCGCTAAGCTTTTGTACAGTTTATCGACATTGGCGTACGTTTGCTTTCGGGGTGTGCCTGCTGTCGTGGATAGCACTGAAAAGGTACCATCGGTTTGCTTGTTAATGCGCATGATGCCTTTACCAAGGCTTCCGCGCACGGGTTTGAGAAAAACAGAGGGATACTGGGTGCACATTTTTTTGAAAACGGCAAAGGTTTGCAGCAAGTGGGACTCGGGTAAATACTTGCGTAGGGAAGAATTCGATTTGAGTGCATCAAACACTTCATTCTTATCCAAAAACTTTTCATTAAAAAAGGCTGTGCCGTACTGCGATTTTACTTCTTTCATGAAATGCTGTACGCTAGTTCTGTTCTCGAGTTTACGGGAGGTAAGCCGGTTATTGACGACATCGCCGGCAGGCATGACCGTCTTTTTCCAGCCTCCGTCATACACCCATCCCTGAACTCGCCCGGGCTGACTTCCGATATGCTCCGGGGTGAAGAAATACACATATGCTCCTTGTCTGCGGCATTCCCCGACTAGTTCACGGCAGAACAGGGTGATCGACCCGAAAGGCTTGTCGGGTTGTTCGGGATAATCCCGACTAACCAGCACGCTAATAAGTGGGCCCACTCGAAGTGTCCGGCGGCCTCGGCTGTAGGTTACTCGCAGATTACAACTGTCATGACTGGCATGAAGCCCCATTTTTCGGGCCAGTACGCTTCCCACGCGTAGACCGCTGTATCGGGGTACCGATATGACGGTAACCTCTTGGCGGAACGAACCGAAGGCGAGCTGAACGGGGTGGCCTGCGGATATTTTCCATTTGCGAAGCAGGGACTCGCCGACCATGAGTACGTCATCCTGCAAGATGCCCGATCCGATGATTTGAATCGTTGTTTTTTTGATGGACATCGTGGATCTCCTTCCGGGCAGCAACTTGATGTCTTGAAAGTAACGGGAAACGTGAATGGGCTGTAATAGCACTGATTCATCATATGAGGACATATATACCTTGGTGATTGACGGACAATGTGAAATGTTGACACAAAACTTGTAATGGAGGAATGAACAATCATGAATATCTATGACAAAGCCCATGATTTAGCAAAAGCATTGAAAGAAAGCAAAGAGGTAGAGGAAATTACGTCAGCGATGAAGCTGATTGAAACGGATCCAGAAGCCAAGAAAATGCTCGACGATTTCCGTGAACGCCAAATGGAAGTGCAACAGCGGATGATGAGCGGCGATATGCCAGCACAGGAAGAGATGGAAAAGATGGAAAAAATGTTCGAGGTACTCAGCTTGAACCTCAACATCCGTCGTCTGTTCGACGCTGAACGTCGCTTGAGCGTGATTATTGAGGACGTAAATAAGATTATTGCGGACAGTCTTCAACATTTGTACGGTTCGTCTCTGTAAGTTTGTCTCATATTCCTTCCTGTCCTCTCATAGACTAGATACATAGAGTCACAGGGAGAGGAAGGGATACGATTGGGTTCATTTAAGAAATGGAAACACGGTTTGTACACACTGATTGCATTGGCTATGGTATTGGTCGCATTACCACGCATCTCGTTGGCAGGTGGTTTGAACTGGGTCAACGGCTTTGGGATGGTATGGGTACTTTTTGCATTGCTTGTCATCGGAGCGAACCTCCATTTTTTGCTGGGTGTAGATGAGGAAAAGCGTAAAACGCTGGAGCGTGTGCGACGGGCCAAAATGCAGCAGTGGCAGATGAAATGGGATAACAAAGCTGACAAAGGCAAAATGCTGTAAGTGTTTCTAGTACGAAGCGGTCTCTTGTAACAAGGGACCGCTTTTTTGTTATTTTCAAAGCAAAGATATCCTAATAACAAGGGTCTAAAACAAAGGGGTTTTGTGGTATAATAGATACAGAATGATACAGATTGAACGTTGGGGGTGTAACAGAGTTGGACGGGCTAGATGAAACAGTTACGAAGCATGAGCAGCTATTGCGTCATATCGAGCAGTTAAAAATAGGCTCCAAAATTTCTGTGCGCAGGTTGGCTAAAGAAATGAGCGTTAGCGAAGGCACGGCTTATCGGGCTGTGAAAGAAGCAGAGAATTTGGGAATTGTCATTACCAAGGAACGGATCGGAACAGTACGAGTGGAGAAGCGTCCACGCGGCTTGTCTGAGCAGCTGACCTTTGCGGATGTTGTGAATATTGTAGAGGGACATGTGCTGGGCGGAAGCGAGGGGCTCGAGAAGCCGCTGCACAAGTATGTGATCGGGGCGATGCGTGAGGAAGCCATGGCTCGTTATATTGACGCAGGCAGTTTGCTGATCGTAGGTAACCGAGAGGATGCGCATTCGCTTGCATTAGAGCAAGGAGCAGGTGTGCTGATTACAGGGGGGTTCGGTACGAGTCGGGAGGTTAAGCAGCTTGCAGACCAGATCAGTCTGCCGATTATTTCCTCGCGTCATGATACATTTACCGTGGCTTCTATGATTAATAGGGCGATATTTGACCGCTTGATCAAAAAGAAAATTATGTTGATTGAAGACATTGCGGCCAGCAAACCGAAGACGCTGACCTTGAAAATCAACAGCACGCTGACCGAATTTGAAGAGCTATCAGCGACCACGGGATATCATCATTTTGCCATAGTGGATGAATGGAATCGTTTAATTGGTATCGTCAGCCGTAAAGATGTGGAAGGACTTCAACCTGAGCATACGATGGATAAATGTATGATCCGTAACCCAATTACGGTCACCTACCAGACCTCGCTGGCTTCTGCTGCTCAAATGATGGCATGGGAAGGTGTAGATTACTTGCCGGTCGTGGACCGCAACCGTAAGCTGCTCGGGTCCGTTACACGGCGTGAGGTGCTGGAGGCGCTGCGTAACGCCCAAAAGCAGCCACAACTTGGCGAGACGTTCGACCAGCTGATCTGGAACGGTTTTGCTGAGGAGCGTAATGAGGACGGATCATTATTTTTTCGCGGCTTTATCATTCCACAGATGGCTACCAATTTAGGGACGATCTCGGAAGGCGTACTGGTCAACGTGATGACACAAGCGGGCTACCGGGCAGCTAGAGATATGAGCGGCAAGGATTATGTGCTGGATAATTTGACAACTTATTTTATTCGACCAGTACAGATTGAGGATGCTGTCGTTCTTCGTCCTTTACTGCTTGAGATGAGTCGCCGCACATGCAAGCTAGAAATTGCGATTTCTCGGGAAAATCATTTGGTGTGCAAAGCAGTGATGACGCTTCAATCCATTGAACATGGTTAATCCACCTCTGGATTGGAGCAGAAGATGGAGTTAAATAGATCGACTTAGTGGCTTTGAGGCAGTCTTTCTTTGGCCTCCAGCCAGATTTGCAGCACACCTTCCATTACAAGCATCGTTTTGACCTGGATTGTATACTCCTTGTCACGAACGGTGTATTTTTTTTGGTGCAGCAACATACGTACCAGCTTGCTGTCAGAGTCAATCTCAAACATATCTCTGCCGCGCAGCACCTCCAGATCACGACTGACGCGGCGAAGAAGCTCTTTCAGATTAATAGAGTCAATTTTTTCAGCCGTGGCTTCCTCCGCAATCAGCTTGATTTCTTTGATGACGGTTTGGCGCTTGCTGTATTTACGTAATGTTTTGTTGTCCTCTTCAGCTTGCTGGAGCTGGAATTGAAGGTCCTGGTTGTTCATCCACAGCTGATTGAAGCTCGCATGCCAGATGGCATTGTAGATCAATCCTCCCGTAATCATACCGAGTACAAAAACGGAGGATAATTGCATAAAAGGGCGCAGGCGCTCAAAGGGAGGGACTCTCATAGTCGTTTCACCTCACGGCCGTCCGTTGCCGCATACCCACTTGACCAGCTCTGCACCCATATGAGCGCCTAAAAAGGCGAAAATCAAATACAATATCTGCTTAATGGCAGGTGACAAATTACCATCCAACATATTGCTCTCAATGACCCGGATCGGGTCCATCGTTCCTCCCACAGCGGCGGCAAGCGCCCATATTTTAATCCTTCCTGCAACCTCCAGCATCGTCTGGGTAGGCGGCTGAAGCGATACTACAGCTCCCATTCCGCCGAGCATGGCTCCTCCGAGCACGATGCCGAAGGCAATGAAGAAGTCGAGAATCGCTTTGGATATAAAAGTGCTCATGCTCTTTTCCTCCTTGGGTATACGAATCAGGACCGCGCTTGTCCGCCCGGGTCTGTACTTTTATTCTATGGGCGCTACTAACGTGGATATGATAAAATAGTTTGAAGAAAATCAAGCGGTGAAGGGAAGAGAAGCGCATGAGTTCATTTGTGCATTTGCATGTTCACAGCGAGTACAGCCTGCTGGACGGCGCGGCTCGTACCGCGGAATTGGTCAAACAGGCATCAGCTTATGGAATGGAGGCGCTGGCTCTTACAGATCATGGGGTCATGTACGGTGCCATTCCTTTTTATAGAGCATGTGTAGAGAACGGCATTAAGCCGATTATCGGGTGTGAGGCTTATATGACGGCAGGATCGCGCAAGGAGCGTGGCAGCCGGAAGGATCAGCCCATATATCATTTAATTTTGCTCGCCAAAAATAAAACAGGCTATCAAAATTTGATGAAGTTGTGCTCCATTGGCCATTTGGAGGGTTTTCACTATAAGCCGCGCATCGATATGGATGCTTTGGCTGCCCATCATGAAGGCATCATATGCTTGAGCGCTTGCTTGGGCGGTGAAGTGCCGCAGCATTTGCTGCATGGTCGGGAAGCCGAAGCACGGCGTGCGGCCGAACGATACCGTAGCATTTTTGGCGAAGATTTTTATCTGGAGCTTCAGGATCATGGTCTGTCGGAGCAAAAACGCGTAAATCCTCAATTGATCGCATTGGCGAAGGAACTGGATATTCCGCTAGTGGCGACGAATGACGTGCATTACTTAACCGAGCCGGATGCTGATGTCCAGGACGTTCTGATTTGTATCGGAACAGGGAAGACAGTTGACGATGAGGAGCGCTTGCGTATACCAACACGTCAGTTGTATCTGAAAAGTCAAGAGGACATGGCTCGTTTATTTCCACATGTAGCAGAAGCCATTGCTAATACGGTGCGTATTGCTGAAAAATGCGAGCTGGAGCTGGAATTCGGCCAATCGATTTTGCCTGAATATCGCCCGCTGCCAGAGGACATGACATCTTCGTCCTATTTGCGTAGTCTGTGTATGCAAGGGCTAGAGCGTCGCTACGGAGGCGATCCTGTATGGGAGCAGCCGGAGGAGCGGGAAAGACTGGACCAGCGGCTAAACTACGAATTAAATACGATTGACAGTATGGGCTTCAGCGATTATTTCTTGATTGTATGGGATTTTATTGCTTTTGCTCATAAGCATAAGATTGCAACCGGTCCGGGACGGGGTTCCTCCGCTGGTAGTTTGGTCGCCTATGTGCTTAATATCACGAATGTCGATCCGATAAAATACAATCTGCTCTTTGAACGGTTTCTGAACCCTGAACGGATCAGCATGCCAGATATAGATATTGATTTTAGCGATGAACGCCGTGACGAGGTTATCGACTATGTAGTACAGAAGTACGGAAATGAGCATGTTGCGCAAATTATTACCTTTGGGACATTAGCGGCAAGAGCCGCAGTCCGTGACGTCGGCCGTGTATTGAATGTGCCGTATGGTGAGGTGGACAAGGCGGCCAAGTTGATCCCGGCGCAGCTCGGTATTAATATCCGGCATGCGCTGGAGATTACCCCTGAGCTGAAGGCTCTGTATGAAACGAAGCCCAAGACACGTGAACTGCTGGATATGGCGATCAAAGTAGAAGGAATGCCTCGCCATGCTTCGACACATGCGGCGGGTGTTGTCATCTCGCGGACTCCATTGACCGATGCGGTTCCGCTGCAAGAGGGGAGCGAAGGGGTTCCTTTAACGCAGTACTCAATGGAAAATCTGGAGCGCATTGGTTTGTTGAAAATGGATTTTCTTGGACTACGTACGCTCTCCATTATTGAACGGTGCATGCGCTGGGTTGCGGAGCAGCATGGAGAAACACCTGACTTTAGCCGTATTCCCGACGATGACCCGCATACCTATGACTTGCTGGGCAAAGGGGATACAGGGGGCGTGTTCCAGCTGGAGTCGGCCGGTATACGCCGGGTACTCAAGGATTTGAAACCGAGTGTTTTCGAGGATATCATTTCTGTCCTGGCTTTGTATCGTCCGGGCCCAATGGGTTTTATCCCCAACTTTATACAGGCTAAGCACGGACAGATTGAGGTTTCTTATCCGCATCCTGATCTTGAACCGATCTTAAAGGATACGTACGGTATTATTGTGTATCAGGAACAAATCATGCAGATTGCATCGCGCATGGCTGGCTTTTCCTTGGGAGAGGCCGATCTGCTGCGCCGCGCGGTGTCTAAGAAAAAACGCGAGGTGCTGGATCTGGAGCGGGGTCATTTTGTCGAAGGCAGTATTAAACAGGGGTACACAGAGGAGGAAGCCGGCAGGGTTTACGATATGATCGTCCGTTTTGCTGACTACGGTTTTCCGCGTGCCCATGCAGCTGCTTATGGTGTGCTAGCATTCCAGACGGCTTATCTTAAGGCCCATTATCCAGTACAATTCATGGCTTCCATGCTGACGGCCGTCATGGGAAGTCATCGAAAAGTGGCTGAATATGTCGTCGAATGCCGTCGTATGGATATCGCAGTGTTGCCGCCTGATGTGAATGAGAGTGGGGTGCTGTTTACCCCATTACAGCAGGGTGATATCCGCTTTGGACTGGCTGCCATTAAAAATGTCGGCACACAAGCAATGGAAAGCATTCTTGCTGTTCGTAAGGAACGCCCTTTCGACAGCTTGCTCGATTTTTGTCGACGCGTTGATTTGAGGGTGTGTAATAAGAGAGTGATTGAATCGCTCATTCAGGCAGGGGCATTTGATTCATTGACAGGCCATCGGGCACAGTTGCTTGCCATGCTGGATGAAACGGTGGATGCAGCTGCCAAATGGCGCAAGGAACGTGACGATTTGCAAATTGATATGTTTGGCTTTGTGGAAATGCCTAATTGGGATATTGAATACCCCAATGTACCTCCATTTAGTACCAGCCAGCAATTAGAGCTGGAACGCGAACTGCTGGGACTGTATTTGTCTGGGCATCCGCTAGATGATTTTGAGTCGCTGCTGGAAAGCAGCCAAGCGGATCGTCTGATGGAGCTGAGCGACGTGCCAGATGAAACAGTTATTGTAACCGCAGGCATGGTGGTGTCACTCAAGACGATTACGACCAAGCAGGGAAAGGCCATGGCCTTCATTGAGCTGGAGGATCAGATTGAGCGCTGTGAGGTTGTGCTGTTTCCTGAGGTATGGAAGCGAAGCCAGCAGTGGATTGAAAAGGGTGCCTTGCTTGCACTACGTGCCAAGATGCAGCAGCAGGACGAGCACTTCAAGCTCCTTGCGGATGAGGCAGCCCCGCTGGCGGAAGACGCGTTGGCAAGGCTTCTTCAGCGCCGGCGTACCGGCGCACGTTCGTCCGCAGCAGCTGGAACATCCGTGCCAGCTGCTGGCAGTCCGGGCGGGAGAGCGCCGCGTACGTCGCCCTTGCCTTCAGCAGCCGCTCCATCAGCTTCGCCGCAGCAGAAGGCGGCTCGTCCCGTAGCGGCCCCCTCACAACGCGGAGGCGAAGCGGCTCACGGTGAGCAGGTGCCTTCCCCGCGCGGCTCGGAAGCGTCCGCCCGTCAGCGGGTGTTTGTCAAAATCACCCGCCAGGCCGAGGCGGACGCCAGCTTGCTGGTCAGCCTCAAGGCGTTGCTACAGGAGCATCCCGGTGCTGTGCCTACCGTACTTTTTTACGAGAGCAACCAGCGTCTGCTGGCGTTGAGTGATGCTTACAGCATTAAGCCTTCTCCTCAGCTTTTTGATCGAATGGAGTTGATGCTAGGTGAAGGCACCGTGAAAGTCAAATGACAGACACACAGCAACCCGCCCTTATTGTAACGGTTTAATGAACATTTTCCTTCCCTTTCGCATACACTTGGAAAACTGGCGGAACAGGAGATTCAACACGTGTCCTGCACCATTAGGTCCCGCACGGTGGAAGAATTAGAACTGCATGGTGAAAGCGGGAGGGAAATTATGTCCTATGAATATGCAGAAACCTTGTTAAATCGCAGAGGCATTCGGATCGAGTCCATTGCGGACATTGTTTTTCAGCTTCAGCTAAAATATTATCCTCATTTGACTATGGAAGAATGTGTAGAAAGTGTCAAAGCGGTTTTGCAAAAGCGAGAGGTACAATATACACTGCTGACTGGCATTGCACTCGATGAGCTGGCCGAAAAAAAACTTCTTCCCCAGCCACTTCAAGCCATTATGGAGGCAGACGAACCGCTGTATGGAGTGGACGAGACAATGGCTCTTGGCATTACGAGCGTGTACGGCATGATTGGCTTGACCAGTTTTGGCTATCTGGATAAAGAAAAGATTGGAATTATCGATAAGCTGAACCAAAAAGGCAGTGGCATTCATGTGTTTTTAGACGATCTTGTCGCCGGATTGGCTGCCGCCGCTTCTTCGCGTATTGCCCATCGGAGCCTTCATGCCAAGCATTATCCTGCATCATTGGATGTTTAATTGGCCTGAATAAACAGAATTAATGATTATCTAGGCCCTCCGACGGAACTTGAATGATCAGGAGGGCTTTTGTTGCGGGAAAAAAGTAAGGTATGTTATCATGAGTCTATTATATGGGCTCAAAACTTGAGGCTTAGGGGGTAGAAACAAGGCATGTGGACGGTGATATATATTGCACCGACGGCCAGACTGGCTGACATGATTAAGCTCAAACTGTCTGAAGAAGGTTTTATGGTGCAGACCCGGGCCATCAGTGCATCCAAGCAACAGTTTGAGATACTTGTGCCTTCGGGTGAAGTCGAAGAAATACAGGAAGTGCTTAATTCGATTTTGCGCCCTTGAGTCCGGAACGGCGGAAGTGATACAGCAGCATGAATGGAACAAAGGATGCACGATCGGCGGTAATGTTGTATTAACAGGCGTTGACGTGTGTATGAACATAATGCTTAGAGGTGCCGCATCGACGGCAGAGGACCTTGTATCGGTTACGGCTGACAAATAAACGGCTGGAGAGGTGTAGTTGTGTTTAAAGATTTATTCCAAAAGAAGCGTAAATACGCGACCATCCCTTCGGAACGGGCGCTGAGCGGCGATCAAGCGGACATGCCGGATCGTCCCAAACGGGAAATTCCCGAAGGTCTTATGACCAAATGTGGCAAGTGTGGAAGTATTCAATACAGCAAAGAGTTGGAGAAAAATTTGAAAGTGTGTCCGGTGTGCGGATACCATATGCGTTTGAATGCAATGGATCGCATTCGCATGGTGCTCGACGAAGACACGTTTACGGAATATGATGCCGATATGATTTCGGTTGATCCGCTGGACTTTCCGGGATATGCAAGTAAGTTGGAGCAACAGACCCTGAAATCTGGCCTGCGCGAGGCTGTCGTTACGGGCGACGGCCTTATTCATGGGCATCCTGTTGTCGTAGCGGTGATGAGCTTTGACTTTTTTACAGGCAGTATGGGCTCGGTCGTAGGAGAGAAAATTACGCGTGCCATTGAGCAGGCGATTGACAAGCGCTTGCCGCTTATCATCTTCTCCACATCCGGTGGGGCACGTATGCAGGAAAGTATTCTGAGTCTGATGCAGATGGCCAAAACAAGCGCTGCTCTCGCTCGTCTGGACGAGCAGGGATTGCTCTATATTTCTGTGATCACTGATCCGACTACAGGTGGAGTCTCCGCCAGCTTTGCTATGCTTGGAGATATTATTATTGCAGAGCCAGGTGCTGTATTTGGTTTTGCAGGTCGTATTGTAATTGAGCAAACGATCAGACAGAAGCTGCCGGATGATTTCCAAACTTCCGAATTTAATTTGCAGCACGGACAATTGGATATGGTTGTACATCGCAAGGAACTGCGTGATACCCTTGGGCAATTGCTTGATCTGCACAGTGTGAAAGGGGAGGAATAAATGGCTGGCGAATTGCCTTATGAAAAGCCCCTGGTCGAGATGCGACAGAAGATCGAAGAACTTAAGCAATTCGGACAGGACAAGCAAATTGATTTTACAGATGAAATTAACCGTCTGGAAGAACGTTATCTCCAGATGGAAGAAGAAATATACACGAACATTACAGCATCGCAAAAGATGCATCTGGCTCGTCATCATCAAAGACCAACGTCCCTTGATTTGATCGAGCAGGTGTTTACAGATTTTATTGAATTGCATGGCGACCGCTTGTTCGGAGACGATCTGGCGGTTGTGGGCGGGATTGCCAAGCTAAATGGTATTCCGGTGACCGTCATTGGTCAGCAACGTGGTAAGGATACGAAAGATAACATTGCACGCTTTTTTGGTAGTGCTCATCCGGAAGGATTCCGTAAAGGCTTGCGGCTGATGCAGCAGGCTGAAAAATTTAAGCGTCCTATTATTACATTTATTGATACGAAGGGCGCTTATCCGGGTAATACAGCAGAGGAGAGAGGTCAATCGGAAGCGATTGCCCGCAATTTGCGGGAGATGGCAAAGCTTTCGGTGCCTGTTATTTGTGTGGTCATCGGCGAGGGTGGAAGCGGCGGTGCGCTTGCGTTTGCAGTGGGTAACCGTGTGCTGATGCTGGAACACGCCATTTATTCGGCCATTTCTCCGAACGGCGCAGCCTCGATTCTATGGAAAGATGCTTCTAAGGCAGATCAGGCAGCTGAAGCGATGAAGATCACCGCTAATGACCTCCTGCGCATGGAGATTATCGAGGATATCGTGCCAGAGCCGAAAGGGGGCGCACATCGTAACTATGAAGTGACTGCTGCCGCAATCAAGGAGTTATTAGAACGTCATTTGGCAGACCTTACGAATATGAGCTGCGATGAATTGAGAGAAGACAGGTATCAAAAATTCCGGAAAATAGGACAATATACTTTCTTAAAACCTTCGGAATCTGAACCTATGTTGTAATACGCTGGAAACGGGTAACAATAAATATGACGAACTTCCTATACAAATAGGAAAAAGTGTAGTAGATTTAATTGTTGGAAAAAGATATAAAGAGTAGCACCTTTGAAAACGGAGGAAAAACCCAAATGCGCAAAACTAAGATTGTATGTACCATCGGTCCTTCCAGTGAATCATTGGAAAATGTGAAGAAACTGATTATGGCTGGTATGAACGTAGCCCGCCTGAATTTCTCTCACGGTGATTTCGAGGAGCATGGCAACCGGATTAAAAACATCCGTCAAGCTTGTAAGGAGCTTAACAAAAATGTTGCTATTTTGCTCGATACGAAGGGGCCGGAAATCCGGACAGGAAAGCTCGAAGTTGAACCTATTGAGCTTGTTCAGGACGAGTTCATTACGCTGACAACGGAAGAAATTCTCGGTACGCAAGATCGTATCTCCATTACGTACAAGGATCTTCCCTCGGACGTGGAGCCCGGCTCCACCATTCTGATCGACGATGGTCTGATCGGACTCACCGTTATTGAAGTATCAGGCACTGAAATCAAATGCCGCATTGTCAATGGCGGAACGATCAAAAGCAAGAAGGGCGTTAACGTTCCAGGCGTTGCTATTTCATTGCCTGGTATTACGGAGAAAGATGCGAATGATATCATTTTCGGTATTGAGCAGGACATTGATTTCATCGCGGCTTCTTTTGTTCGTAAAGCAAGTGATGTACAGGAAATTCGTGAATTGCTGGCGAAGCACAACGCAAGCCACATTCAAATCATCTCCAAAATAGAAAATCAGCAAGGTGTTGACAACCTGGATGAAATTTTGGAAGCTTCGGATGGTCTGATGGTTGCCCGTGGTGACCTCGGTGTGGAAATTCCTGCTGAAGAAGTACCTCTGGCGCAAAAATTGATGATTAACAAATGTAATGTAGCTGGCAAGCCTGTTATTACAGCAACACAAATGCTGGATTCCATGCAACGTAACCCGCGTCCGACTCGTGCGGAAGCAAGTGACGTAGCCAATGCTATTTTTGACGGAACAGATGCAATTATGCTGTCCGGCGAAACAGCTGCGGGTAAATATCCGGTAGAATCTGTATTGACCATGTCACGTATTGCCGAAAAAGCTGAGTCTTCTCTGAACTACCGCGATTTGTTCAAAAAACAAAGAACGGCTCAAGAAATTAGTATTACAGAAGCAATCAGCCAATCCGTTTCTATTTCTGCACTTGACCTGCATGCCAAAGCAATCCTGACGTCCACACAAAGCGGAACAACGGCGCGTATGATCTCTAAATACCGTCCAGAAGCTCCGATTGTCGCTGTGACAACACAGGAAAGAACCGTTCGCCGTTTGGCTCTGATCTGGGGCGTACATGCAGTACAAGGCAGACCCATCGTTGACACAACAGATAGTCTGTTTGACAATGCGCTGGAAGGTGGTCGCAAATCTGGCCTCGTTAAAGAGGGCGATTTGGTTGTGATTACAGCGGGCGTACCTCTTGGTGATTCCGGTTCCACGAACCTGATCAAAATTAGCTGCGTACCAGCACAAGCGTAATTGTAGTCCCCGCAAAGTAATACAGGGATGGCATTTACTCGTTACAATAAGTAAAAGAGCATTCAGGTCCATAAGACCTGAATGCTCTTTTTTTGTTAACTAGTTTTTATTCCTTCTCGTCGTATAAAATCAAGGAATGTCTGTTGCATCATGTTCCTATGTGTATCTTGTTGATACACGATGTTTATTTGATAATAGCTCTTTTTTTTGTCAGCTTCGGGAAAAGGAAGCCATTCCACCGAGGGGACAGTATGATCCTCGCTACGAACTCCGCAGGCAGGAAAGAAGGCAAGCGCGTCACCGCCACTTACCACTTGCTTTACTGCTTCCCAAGAGTTAATTTCCAGATGGGATTTAATTAGCGAAGAATAGGAATCTACAACGGATGCCCCGCTATATTTTACCCATATGTGCTTATCCAGCGTATCGAGCCCATTGATGTCCAATGACTTGGATGTCTCAGCCGATGCAGAGCGGATAATCCCCACCTGATCTGAAGCCACTGGTTCTGCCACCGTATTCTCCAGAAGAGATTCTCCATCGTCGAGAAAAGCAAAATCAATATCTCCCTCTTTCAGTAGCTGCTTGATTACATCCGGAGATTGAATCTCTAACTGAATACGCCATTCTGGATATTGTTGTGCAAATTCAGCCATGATAGTTGGGAGAAGATACATGCCTGAAATCGACTCTGCGCCCAGATGTAAGAGGCTCTGAGATTCTTCTGTCTGTTCATCTACAGCTTGTCGGGCCTCTTGCTCAAGAGAGAGAATCTGCTTTGCGTAAGGCAACATTTTTTTACCAGCCTCGGTTAGCATAATTCTGCCTTGTTGGAGAGAGAACAGAGTCGCACCTATTTCCTTTTCCAGACTTTTCATATGAAAGCTGACGGTGGGCTGTTTGATTTGTAAAGTTTCGGCCACCTCCGTCGCTTTATGGTATTTATCGATCAGCACTAAGATGCGCAATTTTAAAATATTCATAGAATCGAACAACTCTCCTTACTTGATATTTATGCGTGAATTTAAACTATAGATTAATTATATACCGAAAAATAATTTATCTATCAATATTTTATATTTGTTTTACAAAACCTAGTCGTTCGTCTAACATTCCGGGCCTACAATGTAAAAGTGTTGATGGTCATAAATAAAAAACCGTCACTTAACTAAGGGGAGGACAATAAAAAATGTTGAAAAAATGGCCGTTCATTCTGATGACTCTCACCATGGTATTTGCACTTGCAGCTTGCGGATCCGGTAACAATGCTGCACCACAAGGAGACGCTGCTGCAGGAACAGACAATAAAGCAGCTGCTGAACTGACAGGTAACATTCTGGCTGTTGGCTCCACTGCACTTCAACCATTGGTAGAGCAAGCGGGACAAAAATTTATGGCTGTCGATAAATATAAAGGCATTGCGGTTCAAGTGCAGGGTGGCGGTAGCGGTACTGGCTTGACCCAAGTTTCCGGTGGACAAGCGGATATCGGTAACTCTGACGTATTTGCAAAGGAAAAACTGGAGAGCGGCGCAGAAGAGCTGGTCGATCACCAAGTAGCTGTTGTAGCTATGTCAGCGGTAGCGAATCCTAAAGTAGGCGTAACAGACCTGAAAAAAGATCAACTGGTACAAATCTTCACAGGTAAAATTACGAACTGGAAAGAAGTTGGTGGTGCAGATCAAAAAATCGTGATCGTGAACCGTCCAAGTAGCTCCGGTACTCGTGCAACCTTTGAAAAATACGCGCTGGGACAAAAAACAGAAGATCTGCCAGGCTCCATTCAGGAAGATTCCTCTGGTACTGTGAAAAAGCTGATTGCTGAAACACCTGGTGCGATTGGTTACCTGGCTCTGTCCTACATCGACAACACAGTAACTGCTTTGAAGTACGACGGTGTGGAAGCTAACGTTGAAAATGTAGAACAAGGTAAATATCCAGTGTGGGCATATGAGCATATGTACACTAAAGGTGAGCCAAAAGAACATGTAAAAGCATTCCTGGACTATATTCTGTCTGATGAAATCCAAAAAGCAGACGTTGTAGACCTGGGATACATCCCGGTATCAGGTATGCAAGTGAAACGTGATGCTGACGGTAATATCACGAAATAAGGAGAGCGATCTCCTGTTCGGATGAACGCAGCTAACGCGAGTATATTCACGAAGAAGAGGCGGACTAACGTCCGGCCTCTATTCTTCGCTTAAAGGAGTTACAGTATGGAACCAATTGAAGGGAAGGCATACATGGAACAGAATAAACGATCCCGAGTTATGAAAGAAAGACATTACTGGGAAGAATGGACCGGCCGCATCTATACGTCGGTTTGTGTCGTTTTTTTAGTTGCAGTCATTGTCTCCATCGTATATTTTGTTGCCTCCAAAGGTGTAGCTACATTTGCGGTGAATGGAGTCAGTCTGCGAGAATTTTTCTTTGGAACCAAATGGAGCCCGGATGGCGAGCCCAAGTCCTTCGGCGCGCTTCCGTTCATTACGGGTTCTTTTGCCGTAACCATACTAGCGGCCTTAATTGCCAGTCCGCTTAGCTTGTGCGCAGCTTTGTTTATGACGGAAATCGTGCCGAAATCGGGTAAACGTATCCTTCAGCCTGCCATTGAATTGTTATCCGGCATTCCGTCGGTTGTCTATGGCTTTGTCGGCTTGACCGTAATCGTCCCATTGCTGCGAAACGTGTTCGGGGGACAAGGCATCGGTATTCTCGCAGGTTGCCTTGTGTTGTCGGTTATGATATTACCGACGATTACGAGTATTATGGCGGATGCGTTGTCTTCCCTGCCGGGGGGACTGCGAGAATCCTCTTATGCATTGGGGGCTACCCGCTGGCAGACAATTGCCCGTGTTATTATCCCGACGCTGCTGCCTGCTCTTTTAACAGGAATTATTCTCGGGATGGCTCGTGCCTTCGGAGAAGCGTTGGCTGTACAGATGGTCATCGGGAATGCTCCGCACATACCGCATTCCTTGCTGGAATCCGCTTCGACCTTGACCAGCGTCATTACACTTAGCATGGGCAACACAGCGATGGGCTCCGTTCATAACAATGCACTCTGGAGTATGGCGCTTGTTCTTCTGCTCATGACATTTATTTTCGTGCTGCTGGTAAGGCTGCTTGAAAGGAGAAACCGGGTTTGATGAAAGCTAAAACGACCGACAAGATCGCTACATTTGTAATCTGTTTCTTCGCCTTGTTCATTGTTGCACTTTTGGTGGGATTGCTGGGCTTCATTTTGGCCCGTGGAGTCAGTCATATTTCTTTTGACTTTCTAACCAGTGCTCCGCAAACGTTACGTGCAGGTGGCGGCATTGGTCCGCAACTGTTTAATTCTGTATTTTTGCTAATCTTAACTTTGATTATCACCATTCCAATTGGCTGGGGCGCCGGCATTTACATGGCGCAATATGCAAAGCCGGGAAAAATTACGGACTTCATACGACTTGTCGTCGAAGTATTGTCCTCGTTCCCGTCGATCGTCATTGGATTGTTTGGACTATTACTCATCGTCAATACATTTAATTTTGGCTTTTCCCTCTTGTCAGGGGCGCTGGCTCTAGCCGTATTCAATCTGCCGCTGATGGTTCGCACAACTGAGCAGGCTTTCCGTGCTGTACCGAAGGAGCAAAAGGAAGCCGGACTTGCGCTCGGATTGTCCAAGTGGAAAATCATTACTTCCATTTTGTTGCCAGCAGCGCTGCCAAGCTTGATTACGGGTACCATCTTGGCCGCAGGCCGTATTTTTGGGGAAGCCGCCGCATTGCTGTTTACAGCAGGGATGAGTACACCGCCGCTTGATTTTACCGATTGGAATCCATTGCATGCCAGATCGCCTATTAATCCGATGCGACCTGCCGAAACATTGGCTGTTCATATTTGGAAGGTCAACAGTGAAGGCATTGCTCCTGACTCCAAAGATATCGCCGCAGGCGCTTCTGCGGTATTGGTGCTGCTCGTTCTGGTCTTCAACTTGAGTGCAAGATGGTTCGGAAGAGTCGTTTACCGTCGGTTGACAGCTGCCAAACGAATGGATTAGAAAGGGGATGGAGAACAATGGAACATGTGATTACACGAACGGCAAAAACCGCCACACCAGCAACATCCGTTCAGTCTACGCGTTCAGAACAACTTGCGGGGCAAGCGCCACATCCGTTCAGTACTGAGGATTTGAGTATTTATTACGGAAGCTTTGAGGCCGTGAAAAAAGTAAACTTAGCTTTTCCAGAGCAGACCGTGACCGCCCTGATTGGGCCTTCCGGCTGTGGTAAATCGACTTTTTTGCGTTCCCTTAACCGAATGAATGATGAGATTGCGTCTTCATCGACAACGGGACATATTTGGATGGACGGACAGGATTTAACGGCACCTGAGACGGACGTGATCAAGCTGCGTCAGCAAATAGGCATGGTGTGGCAACGGCCTAACCCTTTTTACAAATCGATTTATAATAACATTGCGTTCGGTCCTAAATACCGGGGAGTGCGCAAAAAGAAGCAGCTCGATGAAATCGTCGAAAGCAGCCTGCGTAAGGCGGCATTATGGGATGAGGTCAAGGATCGTCTTCACGATTCGGCTCTTGCTCTGTCTGGCGGGCAACAGCAGCGGCTTTGTATTGCACGTGCACTTTCCGTTCAACCGAAAATTCTGTTGCTTGACGAGCCAGCTTCCGCGCTGGACCCTGTGTCTACAGGCAAGGTGGAAGAGCTTATTACCGAATTGAAAAAAGAACTGCGCATCGTTATTGTGACGCACAATATGCAGCAGGCTGCACGAATTTCCGATTATACTGCCTATTTTTATGTTGGAAGTTTGGTGGAACATGGGAAAACAAACGATATATTCACCAATCCTGAAAACGAGTTGACTCAAGAGTATATCATGGGTCGCTTTGGATAAGCCGTCCAGATTGACGACTTGTTATAGATATAAAACATGATAAACATCTTACTAATCTAGTATTGGTAAGATGTTTTTTTATTAGTTTAGTAAACTCTTACATTTGTATATAATAAAATATATTGATTATTTGGTTATATTTTCATATAATACATGTGTTTAATAGTTCTTGAAATACCACAATCCAATTAAAGGAGAGGTTTGCAATGAAGTTTAACGTTAAAAAATCTGTCAAATGGATTGCTTTTTCTGGAATGGCTATTACCCTAACAACTGGACTTGTTAGCCCTTCATGGGCAGCAGCTGAGCAGAATGTGACTGATGCAGGTGCGAGTGTTACCCAAGCCGTATACAATGATGCAAACGTTTACAAAAATGCTGTTGTTCCACTGGCTAGTGTGAATGTGAGTAGTTTGCTGGATAAGTATCGTGATTTTAGTAAATTTTCTACAGGAAATACATCCAAGGACACTACGCTTGCTTTGAATATTGTATCGTGGCAATTGCCGCATGGTGGATTCTTCAAAGCGATGGAAAAGAATTATAAATCCAAATGGGATGGCAAGGCAGCACGTTCTACATGGAAGAGCAAGGATGGTGTTGAACTCGGAACGTTTGATAACGAGGCCACGACAACCGAGATCCGCTTTTTAGCGGATGTATACAAAAAAACTAAAAACAAAGACATTAAAAACAGTGTACAAAAAGCAGTTGATTTCGTACTAACCTCTCAATATTCCTCTGGCGCTTGGCCGCAGGTATACCCTAAACGTGGTAATTATTCTGATGCCGCAACCTACAACGATGATGCTATGGTTAGAGTGATGGTACTGGCAGATGACATTGTAAACAAAAGGCAGCCGTTTGATAGCGATATTCTTGACAATACATATCGCTCCAGACTTCAGCAGGCTCTGAATAAAGGCGTACAGTATACACTAAAAGCTCAAATTGTAAACAATGGCACACCAACAATTTGGGGAGCACAGCATGATCCGGTTACTTATGAATCTGTGCCTGCGCGAGCATTCGAGCTTGCTTCCAAAACAACGACGGAATCGGTAGGCATTACCGCATTCTTAATGTCTCAACCTCAGACGACTGAGGTGAAAAAAGCAGCTCAGAGTGCCTTGAAATGGTTTGACACGAATCGGATCGACGGCATGAAATACAATCGTCAAGGTCCGGAGTTTTTCCAAAAGGATGCATCAAGCGTGATGTGGTATCGTTTCTACAACGTGGAGGACAATAAGTATTTCTTCTCAGACCGAGATGGCAAAAAGTATACGGACATCATGAAAATTAGTGAAGAAAGACGACTTGGTTACGCCTGGGCGGGAAGTCAGGCAAAGAGCTTACTGAAACTGGCTTCGGAAAGTGGATATTATAAACTGTCCAAGCCGTTGCCACAATAATAAAGCCATCATTCTAAATGCTTTGAGAGGGAGAGCCGTATGGTTCGGCCCTCTTTTTGTTCCCAGGCGGTAAATATGGTTTAATGGAGAGAGGGCAAAATAGAGATAAAGATGCACAAAGATAGGAGAGCTTGTATGACTCAAGAGGAGAAACAAACGCAACTACGATGGTATGGCGCACCTCTACGTGTCCGTTATCAGGAAAGCGACCAGATGGGGGTCGTGTATCATGCGAATTATTTAAACTGGTTTGAGATCGGGCGTACGGAAATGATTCGGCAGGCAGGCTTTAACTACCGGAGCATGGAGGATCGAGGAGTTTTGCTGCCAGTTATTGAAATCAATGCGAAATATGCGAGCCCTGCTCGATATGATGATTTAGTTACTATCTATACCGCTATTACGGACTTCTCCAGACTACGTCTGAACTATACTTATGAGGTTCGACGGGTAACGGATGAGGAGCACCAAAACAATGTGGGAAAGGTATGGACAGAGGCTGACACGCTGCCGGGAGAACTGCTGGTCACAGGATCGACACGACATGTGTGGTTGAATACCGACTGGAAGCCCGTTCGGCTCGATCAGGCACTGCCTGAGTTGTACACTGCGTTAAGGTCTGCTTTTACAGGCGGGGAGGGACAGAAGTCATGATGATGCGTAAACGTCTGTGGCTGTTGCTGCTGCTCATTCCTTTGGCGGAGCTGTACGGGTTTATATGGGTAAGTCACTGGATTGGAGCGGGGAAAACTATTCTGCTCATTATTCTGACGACCCTGATTGGCGCTGCCATGATGCAATTTGAAGGTCGAAAGGTGATTGCCGATGCCAAAAATGAAATGAACCGGGGCCAAATGCCTGGCCGTAAAATGCTGGATGGATTATGTGTGTTTTTCGGCGGGAGCTTGCTGCTTATCCCTGGATTTATAACGGATATTATTGGTTTTACGTTGGTGTTTCCTTTAACACGAGTATTGTACCGACGTTTTTTATTAAAGTGGCTGGAGAAAAAAATGAAAAACGGCAGTATTACGTTTCGGCGGTTTTGACTGAGCTGCCGTTGTCCCCTCTCTATAACCTAGCGGACTCTTCCAGCAAGAATGTAGTTGCGCAAGTCCTGAATGACATTTGCACGATTCAGTGCATCAAGAACGATGAGTGATACAGGTCCGATAATGAGTCCTAAAACGCCAAACAGCTTGAGCCCGATGAACATACCGATGAGGGTGGGAAGCGGGTTCAATCCCACGCTGCTGGCCAGCACCTTAGGCTCCACGATCTGCCGTCCAATCAACAGGATGGCATAGAGGATCGACAATCCAACCCCTAGTGCCAAATTCCCTGACATATACGCATACAGTGTCCACGGAATCATCACAATGCCAACCCCTAAATAAGGTAACAAATCCACCAGCCCGATCATCAAACCGATGGTAAAGGCCGATTCCACACGCAAGATGAACAGCCCAATGATAACCGTTAATGCCGTAATGGAAATGATAATAAACTGTGCACGCAAATAGCCGTACAATGCTTTACGCAGATCGTGCCAAATATCTGACAATGGTTTGCGGATCGTATCAGGAACCGTATTCGAAAGTATTCGACTATGTCGATCCCAATCCTTACTAATAAAAAAGGCCGCTAATACAATAACCATTAGCACAGCTCCCATATTAGGCAGAGAGGTTAGCAAATTTAAAACCCCATTAAAAAATTGACCGACTAGCGTAGTAACAGCAGAACTGACGGTTTGAGTCGTTTTATCAATATTGCTGTTAATGGTGTGTTGGTAATCGGGATTATCCCGAATAAAATGGTTGATTTCAATAATTATATTTTGGATTAAATCGCTTTGCGTCCAATCAATAAACAGGCTTTTAAAACGCTCGATATGCCCGTCAAAAGTCATGGCCAGCTTAATCATTTCTCGAACCATTCGGGTGATTGCAGCAGACAGGATGATTGTGATTCCGCCTAAATATACAAATAAGGAGACCGTGACAGCCGCCCAACGTGGCATACGAGCCTTGTTACGCAAAAAAACGACCAATGGGTTCATAGCATAGGCCACAAGCCAGGCGAATAGGAAAGGATAAACGAGAGGGAACAGCATATATATGCCCAGCAAGAGAGCTACAATCACGATTACGACCCATAGAGCACGAAATATGCGATTCAAGATTAACCGACTCAAGCTCTCACGACTCCTTTCTTTTCGATGGCACTCCTTAAAGGAGGTGCTCTACTATACTTATGCGGGAGGAGAGGAAGACAAGACCTATGTAAAAAAGTGCAAATGAACGCATATATTTTGTAAGGGGTTTCAAAAATTTCTTTATAGATGCGATAAAACATTTGAATGTGTTGGAATAGCCCTCAATGTTCACATAAACGACAAAATCCAGTATAGTGAAAGAAGGTTTAAATATTGACATATGGCGTTAACATTACTCAGCTAAATAAAAGACATATCTTACTTTTGAAAATGTTTACATTGCAAGTCCGTTCACAATGTTTTTACAAAGGAGAGATGTAACGATGACAGCGACTAAAGGTCTGGAAGGGATCGTAGCGACCACTTCCTCCATAAGCTCTATCGTAGATGGCGTTCTCACGTACCGGGGTTATAACATTGATGATTTGGCTGTTAACGCCGATTTTGAAGAGGTAGCTTATTTGTTGTGGTTTGGAAAATTACCTGACCAAGAGCAATTGCAAGAGCTTCGCAGCCAGTTAAACGAATATGCTGCTATTCCGGATGAAATTATTACTCAATTAAAGTTATACCCGAAAGAATTGAGTACGATGGCTGCCTTGAGGTCAGCTGTATCGTCTCTTGCTTTGTATGACCCAGAGGCGGATGATATGTCAAGAGAGTCCAATGTGACCAAAACCGTCAAGCTTCAGGCGCAATTGCCCACAATTGTGGCAGCCATAGCGCGTATACGCGAAGGCTTGGAACCAATTGCGCCTAAAAAAGGTGTTTCCATTGCTGAAAACTTTTTGTATCAGCTGACTGGCAAGGACCCGGAGGAGACGGCTATTAAGGCGTTCAATCAGGCTCTCGTGCTGCATGCCGATCATGAATTGAATGCTTCGACCTTTGCTGCGCGTGTAACGGTAGCCACTTTATCAGATATTTATTCCGGGATCACGTCTGCCATTGGGGCCTTAAAAGGACCGTTACATGGTGGGGCCAATGAGGCTGTTGCCAAAACACTAGAGGAGATTGGCGGATTGGATCAGGTGGACTCCTATATTCAGGCCAAACTGGATAACCGCGAAAAAATTATGGGCTTTGGGCACCGTGTCTATAAAAACGGTGATCCGCGTGCCAAACATTTGCACAAAATGTCCCGCGAGCTGGGAGAAATGAACGGCGACACTACGTTGTTTGATATGTCAGTTCGAATTGAGAGTATTGTAACAGGGCAAAAAGGCTTGAAGCCGAATGTGGATTTTTATTCTGCCTCCGTATATACCCAGTTGGGTATCAAGAGGGATCTGTTTACTCCTATCTTTGCTGTAAGCCGTGTATCGGGGTGGACTGCACACATTTTGGAGCAGTATGAAAATAACCGTTTGATTCGTCCGCGTGCGGAATACACAGGTCCGATGGATCAAAAATATGTGTCCCCAGAGCTGCGCTAACCTTTGGAGGAAGATTGAGGTTGTATACCCTGAATTTAAAAAATAAGGTACAATAGAAGGGTCGGCGAGAGATATACGTTTTTGTCTGTGATAAAGATCATGTCTTTCGTCCTGTACCCATTCATATCTGAGGAGGAAAAGGAACTTATGGCGAAATTTGAAAAGTTTGAGCTCCCAACTGAAGGCGAAAAAATTACAATTGATAACGGTCAACTGCAGGTTCCAAATCATCCGGTAATTCCGTTTATCGAGGGTGACGGCACAGGTCGCGACATCTGGAAAGCTTCCAAGCGCGTACTGGACGCGGCTGTAGAAAAAGCATATAACGGCACGAAAAAGATTGCCTGGTATGAAGTATTCGCTGGTGAGAAAGCTTTCAATACATACGGCGAGTGGCTCCCTAACGATACTTTGGAAGCCATCCGTGAGTATATTGTAGCCATTAAAGGTCCACTTACGACACCTATTGGCGGTGGTATCCGTTCATTGAATGTGGCATTGCGCCAAGAACTGGACTTATACGTATGCCTGCGTCCTGTTCGCTACTTTAACGGTGTCCCATCTCCAGTAAAACGTCCTGAGTTGGTAGACATGGTCATTTTCCGTGAGAATACAGAAGATATTTACGCAGGGATCGAATATGCCGAAGGGTCTGAAGACGTGAAAAAGGTAATTCAGTTCCTTCAGCAAGAGCTGGGCGTGAATAAAATCCGTTTCCCTGAAACCTCAGGAATTGGGATTAAGCCAGTTTCCTCCGAGGGTTCAAAGCGTCTGGTACGGGCAGCTATTCAGTATGCCGTTGACCATGGGCGCAAGAGTGTAACGCTCGTACACAAAGGTAACATTATGAAATTTACCGAAGGTGCCTTCAAAAACTGGGGTTATGAAGTAGCTGAGCAAGAGTTTGCAGATAAAGTATTTACTTGGGCTCAGTATGATGTCATCAAGGAAAAAGAAGGTGAGGATGCGGCAAATGCAGCTCAAAAAGCAGCTGAAGATGCAGGCAAAATCATTATTAAGGATGCGATTGCTGATATTGCACTTCAACAAGTGCTGACTCGTCCTTCTGAATTTGATGTCATTGCTACGCTGAACCTGAACGGGGACTATCTGTCCGATGCTTTGGCTGCTCAAGTTGGTGGAATTGGGATCGCGCCAGGTGCAAACATTAACTATGTAACCGGGCATGCTATCTTTGAAGCTACGCATGGTACAGCTCCAAAATATGCAGACAAAGACGTAGTGAACCCTGGTTCCGTAATTCTGTCCGGCGTTATGCTGCTTGAACATTTGGGCTGGAAAGAAGCAGCTGACCTGATTTACAAGGGGCTGGAGACGTCCATTAATAAAAAGATCGTAACTTATGACTTTGCCCGTCTGATGGACGGTGCTACACAGGTGAAATGCTCCGAGTTCGCGGACACTATTATTAGTAACCTGTAAGGAAGGGGAATACTACTTGACCATTCAACGCAAAAAAATATCCATTGTTGGCGCCGGTTTTACCGGTGCCACTACCGCATTGCTGCTGGCTCAAAAGGAGTTAGGTGATATCGTACTCATTGATATTCCGCAACTAGAGAATCCGACTAAAGGCAAAGCGCTTGATATTTTGGAAGCTGGTCCAGTGCAGGGATTTGACACCCAGATCATGGGCACTTCTAATTATGAGGATGCAGCCAACTCGGATATCGTCATTATTACAGCCGGGATCGCGCGCAAGCCGGGGATGAGCCGTGATGATTTGGTCAATACGAACGCAGGAATTATAAAATCCGTATGTGAGAATGTGAAGAAGTACGCGCCCAATGCTATCGTCATTATTCTGAGTAATCCGGTCGATGCTATGACCTATACGGCGTACCAAACGCTTGGCTTCCCGAAAAATCGGGTTATTGGCCAATCAGGTGTGTTGGATACGGCTCGGTATTGTACCTTTATTGCACAGGAACTGAATGTTTCGGTTGAAGACGTGCGCGGTTTCGTTATGGGAGGGCATGGTGATGATATGGTACCGCTCGTACGCTATTCCAGCGTAGGAGGTATACCTATCGATAACCTGATTTCTCAGGAACGTATCGAAGCGATTGTACAACGTACACGAGTGGGTGGCGGAGAAATCGTTAACCTATTGGGTAATGGCAGCGCATATTATGCTCCAGCAGCTTCGCTTGCGCAAATGACAGAAGCGATTGTAAAAGATAAAAAGCGGATTATACCAGTCATTGCTTACCTGGAAGGAGAGTATGGCTATCAGGACCTGTTCCTCGGTGTACCTACACTTCTTGGCGGGAACGGCATCGAAAAAGTGTTCGAGTTGGAATTGACAGCTGCAGAAAAAGCAGCGCTCGATCAATCTGCCGAAGCGGTTCGTAATGTGACTAAAATAGTCAACGTATAAATACGATTTGCTACTAAAACGGTATACTTTTTTACTTAAAGAGGTGTCCACAAGTCATAGTTATGGCTGTCGGTCACCTCTTTTATTTTTAAATAGTCTATTGTTTTCTTCCTTTTCTTTTAATATTGAAAGTTTCAGTTTGGATTTGCTGGCACCAGCGGAGCGAACGGAATGATTGCGGACAAGTATCCACCCGAGTTGAAACTTTCCCCCTCATATTCCTTTGCTTTGACCCACTTCCCCGGTATAATAGAGTTCATATGCACTAATAGTTACATAGAAAAGCATGTCCCAAAACATTGCAAAGATGCTAGTCATTCGTTGGAATATGATCGTTCTATGGAAAAATCAGTTTGTAAGAAAACAAAGAATTGGAGGTTATAAAGAATGTTTTTTATTCACATTATTGGATCACTGGCAATGGGCTTTTATTTATTGCTTCCCTTCGTCGTGGGCAAAATCGACAAATTGGCTCCAAGTGCGCAGGAGGGAACGATATCGGCTGTGCAGCTATTGAACCGTTTGGCGCAATTTGCACTAATCCTTGTGCTTATTAGCGGCATCTATATGATTTTTGCTTGGAAGTCTTATTCGGTAGCATGGATCGTTGTCGTGTTGTTGTTGTTTCTTGCTATTTCTGGTATCGCAGGTGCTATGGGTAAGCCATTACGATTGTCACTGGAAGCGGTTCGCAACCAACAGCCAATTACGCAATACGCTGGTAAAGTGCGAATGTTCAGTACACTGTTGGCCGTCTTCATGATCTTAATTACGTTTTTAATGGTATACAGCCATATTATTTAATGAATCATTTTATGAGCGGTTGGAATTGAATAATAACAACGGCTAACGTTGAAAAAAACGGTCTGTGCAGAATAAGCATAGGTCGTTTTTTTTGTGTACTCACATAGCTGGATTTTTCTTTTTTCGTTTAACGGATAAGTTTGTGTGGTAAATCAGGAGTAGAGTGGATGCAAATGTTGCATCCTAAAAAATATCTGATTTTGAAGGGAGAATGTACAATGGCTAAAAGCAACCAACCTCAGCAAACCTTGCCCCCGCAGCACCAGGAACAGCAACCGGGGATTGAGTCCAAAATGACGCCTGCACCGCAATTTGAAAAACCAACTTACAAAGCGGCTGGCAAGCTAACAGGCAAAGTTGCACTGATTACTGGTGGAGACAGTGGAATTGGGCGGGCTGTAGCTGTCACGTATGCCAAAGAAGGTGCGGATGTAGCTATCGTCTACTTGAATGAGCATAAGGATGCGGAAGAAACCAAACGTCAGGTCGAACAGGAAGGACGCAAATGCGTGTTGATTCCTGGCGATATCGGAGATGACCAATTTGCCAAAAAAGCGGTGCAACAGACGGTGAACGAATTGGGCAAGCTTGATATCGTCGTGAACAATGCGGCCGAGCAGCATCCACAGCAAAAGCTGGAGGATATCACCAAGGAACAGCTGGAGCGCACGTTCCGCACGAATATCTTCGGTATGTTCTTCCTAACACAAGCGGCATTGCCGCATTTGAAGAAAGGGAGCGCGATCGTCAACACAACGTCAATTACCGCATACGCTGGGAATAAGACGCTCATTGATTATTCTTCCACCAAAGGGGCAATCACATCATTCACTCGTTCCCTATCACTCAATTTGGCGGATCAAGGTATTCGAGTGAACGCTGTAGCCCCAGGGCCGATCTGGACACCGTTAATCCCGTCTACCTTTGATGCCAAGACGGTCAGCGAATTTGGAGGAGCACAGCCCATGAAGCGACCGGGTCAGCCGGAAGAACTGGCGCCAGCTTATGTGTACCTTGCTTCAGACGATTCGTCTTATGTAAGCGGGCAGGTTATTCATATCAATGGCGGTGAAGTTGTAAACGGGTAAGAGGATAAAGAAAAGGTTGGGGCAGTCTTTTGCTCTGGCCTTTTTTCTTTTCACAGTGGAACATAATGCAGGTAGCCTGTAGAATGAGATTAACTTACATAAAAGGATGGGCAAATTTCTATGAAATCGTTTCGTTTCAGGCTTACCCTGATCATGCTGATTTTGATTGGCGTATCTGTCCTTGCTGCTGGGATCACTATGGGACAAATTTTTAAAAATTCGAATATGAAGGTGCTAGAGGAGAACATGGGTCGTGAGATCGATCTGCTTCGCGCTACTTTCCCATTTGTTAATGCTGATGCCCTATCCAGCACAGATTACGTCTCCTATTATTCTCAGAAGGCGAAGGAAATTGCCCATCTGACCGATTCGCGAGTGACCTTCATTCGTAAGGATGGAACGGTGGTGGGTGATTCGTTAAGCGATCCACGCAAGATGGAAAACCATGCATCGCGTGAAGAAATACGGCAAGCTACGTCGGAGGGAATCGGACGGACGATACGCTACAGTGAAACTTTGCAACGAAACATGCTATACGTCGCTGAGTCTGTTGTATCGGACAAGGGCTTTGACGGATATATCCGTTTGTCCATGAGTCTGAAAGCGGTGGAAGAGGGAATGCAGCGAGGCTGGACGGCCATCGGGATCGGTCTTGTGTTGCTGTTTATTGCTGCTGGACTGATGAGCTATCGTATTGCTCGCAGCCTCACCTCGCCCATTGAACATATTACAGGGGTAGCCAACCGCATTTCAGGACTAGATTATGACGCTAGGGTCGGTGTACAGCGCCGGGATGAGGTAGGACAACTAGGTGAAGCCATTAATCGTATGGCTGACAGCCTCCAAAACCAAATGAAAACGATTCGTGACAATGAGGATCTGCTGCAAAGCGTCATGAGTAATATGACAGGCGGGATTCTGATGATTGATGCTCGTGAATGCATAGCGCTTGTCAACCGTGAGTCTGAGCGAATGCTCGGTGTCGTGGGTAAGCGGGTGACAGACAAGCCGTATCATGAGCTGAAGAAGCACTATGAGCTCACAAAGCTTATTGAAGGTAGTATACAAAGCCGAGAAAGGCTGCATGGTGAGGTGCATTTGTACAATCCTGAGGAACGACTCGTTTTGCTGGATGGTGTCCCTATGTATGAGGATGAAGGGGGATACCGGGGGATGCTGTTCCTTTTGCAGGATATTACAGCTATTCGACGGTTGGAAAATATGCGAAGCGAATTTGTGGCAAACGTATCCCATGAGCTAAAAACACCGATTGCCGCAGTCAAGGGTTTTGCCGAGACATTGCTTGGTGGTGGGGTTAAAGATGAGGAAACGGCCCGTTCCTTTTTGCAAATTATATATGACGAAAGTGAACGACTGAATCGACTGATCGGCGATATTCTGGAGCTTTCCAAAATCGAGTCCAAACGGTCCCCCCTGGATTGCTCTCCAATTCATATCTCATCTTTTATAGAATCATTGCTGGAGAAACTGAATAATGTAGCAGCCAAAAAAAAGAATTACGCTGCACATGGATATCCCGGATGAACTGTTTATGGAGGCAGATGAAGATAAGCTTCAGCAGATTTTCCTGAACCTTTTGTCTAATGGCATTAACTATACCCTTGATGGCGGCAAGGTAAAGATCAAGGTTATAACGTTACAACGGGACAATGACACAGAAAAGGTCGTATTTACAGTCAGTGATACGGGTATTGGGATACCGAAGAAGGACCTGCCACGTATCTTTGAGCGCTTTTACCGGGTGGACAAAGGACGCTCGCGCAACTCGGGCGGAACGGGACTGGGATTGTCCATCGTCAAGCACCTGGTCGATCTACATCATGGTACACTCTCGGTCGAAAGCGAGCTTGGTTTGGGTACCACGTTTACCGTTGAATTACCATTATTGCAACAGGAAGAATGAACTATAACATTTTTTACATTGTGTTAACAATGCCGTGATAAAATAAACGGGTGTCGCATGAGTATGGAAAAGATTTCAGGATTTTGACCAATGCGCCTTTAACAGGTAAACAGGAGATGAAGTTATTAATGGGACAACGTTTGCTGGTTATTGAGGATGAACCAACGCTTGCCAGATTGCTATCCTACAATTTGATACAAGAAGGTTTCGAAGTGGACACGGAGGATCATGGCAGTGCTGGGTTTGAAAGAGCCTCCAGAGAATCCTACGATTTGATCCTGCTGGATTTGATGCTGCCGGGGATGAATGGACTGGATATTCTCAGCAGACTTCGCCATCAGGGGCTGACAACACCTATCATTATTCTAACCGCTAAAAACGGGGAGGCTGAGGTGGTCCAAGGACTGAAGTCGGGTGCTGATGACTACATCACCAAGCCTTTTGGCGTTTCTGAGCTACTGGCCCGCGTAACGGCTGTACTGCGAAGAACATCCGGAGGGGATGAAGGAGTGTTGTCTGAACAGAAAGATGGCTCCAAAATTCAACTGGGCGAGCTGGAGATCTACCCTGAGAAATATGAAGTCATTCTTGGAGGTCAGTCCATCAACTTAAGACCGAAGGAATTTGAGGTGCTCCTCTATTTGTCCCGCAAGCCGGGTGTGGTCCTGACTCGGGATGATCTAATGAATGCCGTGTGGGGCTTTGACTACATCGGCGGTCAACGGACAGTGGATGTACACGTCAGTTCCTTACGTAAAAAGCTGGAGCTTGATCCCGACTCGGTTCATATTGATTCAATCCGTGGAGTGGGGTACAAGCTGGTTGTAAATAAAAAAAGAAGCGCTTCTCATTTGTTATAAATGAGGAGCGTTTTTCTCTTTCCAGGCAGTAGCAGCGACTTTTATGTCCATTTTGTGATTTTACATTTCATTAACAAAAATAGTCGTTAAAATCAACAAATGACCGATATGATGTTCCCGTCACTTCAAGTAGTAAAAAAAAGGGGACTTCAGAACGATGATAACGGAACCAAAGACCCAGACGAGTTCCACTGCCGTGATTGAACGTGAAACGTTCAAGCCGATTACTACCTATGTGCCATGCCGGGAGGTTCCGATCATTGGCACGGATATGTCTTGCAAAGAACTGTTAGCACTCATGAAAACACAGGGAGATATTCCCTGTGTCATCGTCGTGGATAAAAATGATCTTCCTTTGGGCATCATCATGAGAGATGCGTACAATCGTCATTTTACGGGCAGGTTTGCTGCGGCATTGTTCTATGACAAA
This sequence comes from Paenibacillus sp. ICGEB2008, assembly GCF_000307675.1. Taxonomy (NCBI): domain Bacteria; kingdom Bacillati; phylum Bacillota; class Bacilli; order Caryophanales; family Paenibacillaceae; genus Paenibacillus; species Paenibacillus sp. ICGEB2008. Next base: position 235,757 of record NZ_AMQU01000004.1, on the reverse strand, counting down.
CCGGCTTCCCTATTTGCCGATCCGAATACATTAATTGTGGATTTGAAAAGTCCAGCAACGGAAATTGTAGAACAGGCGATGATGCGTGAAGATCAGCGTTTTTACGATTGTTTATTGATAAAGGAAGGGACAAGATTACTCGGTGTACTCACAATTCGTGATATCCTGTCTGTCGTTCAGCGAATGCAAAGAGAAGCAGACGAAGATCGGGGCGATGTGATTCGACATAGCTATGACGGAGTCCAGCGTATTCGGATGACTGTTTTGGATGCAGCGAAAGAGGCGGATGACAGTGTGCAGCTAACTCGCTCAATGAGTGAATTATCCCGCCGTGGTAAAGTGGAACTGGAGGATGTTCTGCTTTCTTATCATGCAGTAACGGAACAAATGAAGCGCCAGCATGAGCAGATGACAGCCTTAACCCAATCGCTGAATGATATTGCGGGCATGGCCTCATCCATTCGTGCATTGGCAGATCACAGCGGATTGCTGGCGATCAATGCGTCTATTGAAGCGGCCCATGCTGGCGAACACGGGCGTGGCTTTCAGATTGTGTCTCAAGAGGTTCGGAATATGTCACTCCAGACCAAAGCTTTTTCTGTACAGATTACCGGCTTACTCACTCATATTGAGCAAATGCTGCGTGACACTGCTGAACTGACGGATACGAGTATGCAGCAGATTCATACAGGCTCTAAATTTATATCTGCCGGAACCCAAACGTTTGCCAAATTATTGCAGGCAGTCGATGAAATAGAGGCTAAAAATAGTGAAATGTCCCGTTCCGCAGAAGAAGCGGCCTTGAATGCAGCTGGAATAGCACAGGAGCTTGAGCTCATGCTGAGTTCTTGATCATTTTACATACCGTTAACAAATCCACCACACTGAATTTACACACAGCTTATATAATCTTCATATTGTGCAAATCAGGTGCAATGCTTGAGGACCATAACTGCAACACGAAGGAGATCATAAATCCATGAATGATTCCGTAATCCGGATTGATAAGCTGAATTTGTATTATGAAAAATTCCACGCGCTGAAACATATAAACCTGGATATTCCTGAAAAAACGGTAACAGCCTTCATCGGCCCATCCGGCTGTGGAAAATCAACCTTGCTGCGTACGCTAAACCGGATGAATGACATGATACCGGGAACGCGTATTGAAGGCACCGTGAGCATCGCAGGTCAGGATATTTACGGCGATACTATGGAAGTAGAAACGCTGCGTAAACAGGTGGGAATGGTTTTTCAACAGCCTAACCCGTTTCCCAAATCCATTTATGATAACGTGGCCTATGGTCCGCGGTTGCATGGAATCCGGCAAAAGGACAAGTTAGATGAACTGGTAGAGCAAAGCCTACGGCAGGCAGCACTTTGGGAAGAGGTTAAAAATTTTCTCAAGCGTTCTGCTCTGAGTTTGTCCGGCGGACAGCAACAACGGCTATGTATTGCCCGGGCGCTTGCTGTACAGCCAGATATTTTACTTATGGATGAGGCTACATCTGCGCTGGACCCGATCTCGACGATGAAAATTGAAGAGCTGGTTCAAGAATTAAGAGACACGTATACCATCGTCATGGTGACGCATAACATGCATCAGGCAGCGCGTGTGTCTGGTCGAACTGCGTTCTTTTTGAATGGGGTTGTAGTAGAGGCAGCGGATACAGAGGCGATGTTTTCCACGCCACAGGATTCACGTACGGAAGATTATATTTCCGGGCGTTTTGGCTAAAGCCAAATTTGATGATTATGCGAGAAGGGGTGACTTCGAAATGATACGTAGAAAAGGTTTTGATGAAGGATTAGAAGAACTGAGAGCCGTACTGCGCGAAATGGGTGCACACGTTTCGAAGGCGCTCGATCAGGCTATTGAATGTTTGCAGACCAAAAATACAGAAATGGCCCAACAGGTAGTCAAAAATGATGCATCCCTTAATACAATGGAAGAAAATATTCTGGATATGGGCTCCAAGCTCATTATTACCCAGCAGCCAGTAGCGAAGGATTTACGCCGGATCATTGTTGCATTTAAAATTTCCAGTGATTTGGAACGTATGGGTGATTTGGCACTTGATATTGCCAAGGTCACACTTCGCTTGGAAGGACAGCAGGCGATGAAGCCGTTGGTGGATATTCCACACATGGCTTCCATTGTTAAAGAAATGATCGACAATGCGATCAAATCCTATTTGGATGAAAATACAGATCTGGCCTACAAAATGGCTAAAGAGGATGATCGGGTGGATTCCTTGTACAGCCACATGATCAGCGATCTATACGCTTTTATGGTAGAAAAGCCAGCAGAGGCTTCACAAGCCATGCTGCAACTGCTCGTAGGACGTTACATTGAACGCATTGGCGACCATGCTACGAATATCGGTGAAAGCACTGTATATCTCGTGACAGGAGAGCGGCCAGATTTGAACCAGTAAGGCTTTTAGTATATAGCGGTTGTTTCTAATCCAGATTTGTCTTTGAGCAAAAGGCAAATTTGGCTAGGAAACAGCCGTTTTTTTCTGAAAAAGAGTCTTGTATGTTAAGATAGGAAGAGGAATGCGTAATACGTAAGAACGTTACGAATGCATTGATGAACTTGCGAGGTGCGAAATGGATAAACTCATGCTTATAGATGGTAACAGTATCATATACCGGGCGTTTTTTGCTATGCCGCCGTTGACGAATTCAAGCGGACAGCAGACGAATGCGGTGTACGGATTTACGACAATGTTATTGCGGCTTTTGGAGGAGCACAAACCAACGCATATTTTGGTTGCGTTTGATGCTGGTAAAATTACGTTTCGCCACAAAGGGTACGAGGATTACAAAGGTGGACGGGAGAAAACGCCGCCGGAGCTGTCCCAGCAATTTCCGCTGCTGAAAGAGCTATTGACCGCCTTCGGCATTGCCCAATTTGAACTGGATGGCTATGAGGCAGACGATATTATAGGCACCCTGTCCAAAACAGCGGACGAAGCGGGTTTTAATGTGCTGGTTGTGACCGGCGACAAGGATATGCTTCAATTGGCTTCAGACCATGTCACAGTCGGCTTGACCCGCAAAGGGGTTACCGAGGTGGAAACGTATGGACCTGAGCAGATTCAGGAACGTTACGGCTTAAAGCCGCTGCAAATCATAGACCTTAAGGGCCTAATGGGCGATACGTCGGATAACATTCCTGGTATTCCGGGCGTGGGTGAGAAAACAGCGCTCAAGCTGCTGCATCAATATGGTTCAGTTGAAGAGGTGCTGGCGCATACGGATGAGCTGAAGGGTAAAATGAAAGAACGCGTGGAGACTCATGCTGACGATGCGCGAATGAGCAAGGATTTGGCGACCATTTATCGGGATGTAACGTTGGACAAGCAACTGGAAGATGTGGTTTTCAGCGGGCTACAGGCAGAGACGGCTGGACCAGCTTTGGCGAAGCTGGAGTTCAAGTCCCTGCTGGAGCGTTTATCCTTTTCGGGCGAGGTCGGCAGTGCTGGAGTCGGCGTAGAGGAAGCCGTAGCAGACGTGACTGTGCTGGATGAACAGCGGATCAGCGAATTGGTAGAAGTGCTGAATAACGTAGATGTGCTGCATGTTGAGACGCATGGTGATAATCCGCATCATGCTGAGATTGTAGGCTTGATATTTGCCGCAACAGGGCGTCAGTTTTTTATGACACTGGAAGTTCTACAAAGTGATGCAGCTACCCCTATTCGGGAGTGGCTTGCCGACCCTGAACGCAAAAAACGCGGTCATGATCTGCATCGTACGGACTTGGCTTTACACTGGCATGGAATTGAGTTTGCTGGAGCTGAGTTTGATGTGCAGCTGGCCGGATACTTGCTAGATCCGACAGACGCCAATCAGACATTGAGTGGGCTGGCAGCCAAGTATGGCTTGTCATCGATTCGTCCAGACGACGAAGTGTTTGGTAAAGGAGCTAAATATAAAGTTCCTGACGTAGATGTACTATCCGATCATGTGGCGCGTAAGGCAGCGGTGATCGAAGCGTTGGTACCTGTGCAGCAGGCGGAGCTGGAAAAAACGGAAATGCACAAGCTGTTCCATGAGCTTGAGATGCCGTTATCCCGCATTCTGGCGGATATGGAGAAGCAGGGTATTTTGGTGAATGTAGAGGAACTGCGCGCTTTGGGAAAAGAATTTGAAGCCCAGATTACAACGTTGGTGGGTGAGATCTACAGTATTGCAGGGGTAGAGTTCAATCTTAATTCGCCTAAGCAGTTGGGTGAGATTTTGTTTGATAAGCTGGGTCTGCCCGTTATTAAAAAGACAAAAACCGGGTACTCGACCGATGCAGAGGTGCTGGAAAAGCTTGCGCCATATCATGATATTGTGCAAAACATATTGCAATATCGCACCATTGCCAAACTTCAATCGACGTATGTCGAAGGATTGCTTAAAGAAATTTCGGAGAAGACAGGTAAAGTGCATACGTATTTCCGGCAGACGGTTGCAGCAACTGGACGCTTGAGCAGTCAATTTCCGAATTTGCAAAACATTCCGATCCGTCTCGAAGAAGGACGCAAAATCCGCAAAGTATTTGTTCCATCGGAGCCGGGCTGGTCGATTTTGGCGGCAGACTATTCACAAATCGAGCTGCGGGTGCTGGCTGATATTTCGGATGATGAGCGTTTGAAAGAGGCTTTTGTTCACGATATGGACATCCATACCAAGACCGCATCCGATGTGTTCGGTGTACCGGCAGAGGCTGTAGACTCCGATATGCGCCGTTCTGCAAAGGCGGTCAACTTTGGGATTGTTTACGGGATTAGTGACTATGGTCTGTCGCAAAATTTGAATATTACGCGGAAGGAAGCGGCTCGCTTTATCGACCAGTATTTTGACGTGTTCCAGGGTGTTCGCCGTTACATGGATGATATTGTGAAGGATGCGAAGAGGGATGGATACGTAAAAACGTTGTTGGAACGCAGACGATATTTGCCAGAGATAAACGCCAGCAATTTCAACCAGCGTTCGTTCGCCGAGCGTACAGCGATGAATACGCCGATTCAAGGTACCGCAGCCGATATTATCAAGCTGGCGATGGTGCAGATGGACGCAGCGCTGCGTGAGCGCAATCTTCGCAGCCGTATGCTGTTACAAGTACATGATGAGCTTGTATTCGAGGTTCCGCCTGAGGAAATGGAAACGATGAAAGAGCTTGTTCCCGCTACCATGGAAGCTGCATTAAAGCTGGCTGTGCCGCTTAAAGCGGAAGTAAGCTATGGCAGCAATTGGTATGAGGCCAAGTAAGATATTTCAATGAGTAGATAGTCCCAATTTGACGTTGCTTCCGTTATAATATAGGGTGAGGTGAAGACATCATGCCGGAATTACCGGAAGTAGAAACCATTAAACGAACACTAAACGAGCTTATAGTCGATAAACATATAGATCATGTAACCGTAAATTTGCCGCGTATTATCCAACGTCCCGATGATATTCACGCATTTGCGATGGAATTGGCTGACCACCGGATTATTGGGGTGGAAAGACGCGGTAAGTTTCTGCGGATTTTGCTGGACGGGCTAGTGCTTGTCTCCCATCTTCGAATGGAAGGACGCTATGGATTGTATTCACAAGATGATCCTGTGGAAAAGCATACCCATGTCATCTTTCATTTTAAAGATGGTACAGAGCTGCGTTATCAGGATGTGCGCCAATTTGGTACAATGCACTTATTTCCGGCAGGACAGGATTTGCTGGAAAAGCCGCTGAATAAACTCGGTCTGGAACCGATGGACGAGGCTTTTACACCTGAAATGCTGCGTGCCGCTGTTGGAACTCGTTCGACTTCGATCAAGGCAGCGCTGTTAAACCAGTCATATGTGGTAGGCATCGGGAATATTTATGTAGATGAATCGTTATTTAAGGCAGGGATTCATCCGGCACAGCCAGCCAAAAGCCTAACGGATAGCCAATTTCGAGTACTGCATGAAGCTATTGTCTCCACGCTGGGCGCGTCGATTCAGGTTGGTGGCTCGTCCATCAAATCTTTCGTTAACGGACAGGGCAAAACGGGCGATTTCCAGCATCAGTTGCAAATCTATGGACGCAACGCGAAGCCTTGTATTAACTGTGGTACATTGATCGAAAAATCCGTCGTAGCTGGACGTGGCACACATCATTGCCCGGTCTGCCAGCCTTTGCGCTAAACAGGCACAGTCACCCCAAGCCCATCCCTCTCATATATTGTTCCAAGTACCAATACTGCGAAGGGAGTCGGTTGCTGTAAGGCCCAGCCTTCGCAATGGGAGGGAATTGGAGTGGCTAATCATTGGGGAGCCCTGCTGTTACTGGCATTTGCGCTAAGTTTGGACAGTTTCGGAGTCGGTGTTACATATGGTCTGCGCAAAATGAAAATTCCATTGTTGTCGATTGCTATCATCTCCGTATGTTCAGGTTTGGTGATCGGCATATCCATGCAGCTCGGCGCATTACTATCCCGTGTCCTGTCTCCTGTATATACGACGGTTTTCGGTGCTGTCATTCTGATCTGTATCGGCTGTTACTCTTTGATTCAGGCTCTGCAACGCAAGGAAGATTTGACGGAAGAAACAGCGGAAGTCCCTCGGGATCTGCACCTTACGGAACAGGTTGATTCAGATTCAGGGCATATATCAGCTCTTGCGGAGAAAAAAAAGTGCTGAGAATGCTAATACAGAGTCTCTAACCAGCTCAGGAAGAGATCTATCGACAGAGACTTCTTTGGAGCTACAGCAGGAGGAGCGAACGTTATTTTCGCTGGAGTTCCGCAAATGGGGGCTTGTTATTCGGATTCTTCGAAGCCCGTCTGCTGCGGATATGGACCGTTCCGGCAGTATATCTGCTACCGAAGCGGTTTGGTTAGGTATTGCATTATCGGTCGATGCGTTCGGAGCGGGCTTAGGTGCAGCCATGCTTGGTTTTCAGCCCCTGTCTACTGCGCTGGCTATTACGTTATTCAGTGGTGTATTTTTGATTGCTGGTATGAAGGCAGGGTTCTTCCTGTCAGCATTTCGATTTATGAAGGCGCTCGGCGTATTGCCGGCATTATTACTGATTATGATGGGTATATTGAAGCTGTTATGAGGTGAAGAGCATGAATATCGGATTAACCGGAGGGATCGCTACCGGAAAAAGCACCGTGTCGGCTCTTTTGGTCGCCAAGGGTGCGCTGCTGATCGACGCAGATGCCATTGCCCGGGAAGTTATGCTTCCGGGGCATCCGGTGCTGGCGGCGGTCATACAGCATTTTGGACAAGCTATAGTGAACAGTGACGGAACCCTGCACCGCAAAAGACTGGGAGAGATTGTATTCAGAGATCCTGTACAGCGACAGGCACTTAACGATATTACGCATCCTGCTATTCGTGAGGAAATGCGTCTGCGCATGGAAGCTTATGAACGGGAGCAGCCGGACAAGCTTGTTTTGGCAGATATCCCGTTAATGTATGAGTCTGGGCTGGAGAGCCTGTACGAGGAAATTATGGTTGTATATGTACCACGTGATGTTCAGCTCCGACGTCTGATGCTCAGAGACGGTCTGACAGAAGAGCAAGCCGAGCTTCGTTTGTCCGCACAAATGGATATCGAGCAGAAAAAAAAATTTAGCTGATATTGTTATTGATAATAGCGGAACACAGACTGAGACGAAGCGGCAAATTGATCAGTTTTGGCAGCGAAAGGGACTTGCATGAACATTTTACGTAAGAAAAGAGTCCTGCTCATTTTGTTTGTCGGATTTGTCCTGATTCTGTTCCTCAACTCAAATTGGATGTCGTGGTTTTACCCGATTCAATATAAGGATGAAATTCGGCAATATTCACAGACGTATGAAGTGGACCCATTTTTGGTGGCATCTATTATCCGCGTGGAAACAAACTTTAAAACCAGCAAGCAGTCACACAAGGGTGCACTGGGACTTATGCAGATTATGCCGAATACCGCCAATTGGATTATGGACAGTGCCCAGATTCAGAAGGTCCCGCTGGACAGTGTAAAGCACGAGCCCGGCACCAACATTGAGCTGGGAACCTGGTATCTGCATAACCTGTCTATGAAGTTTCAGGATAATCCTGTGGTCATCGTAGCGGCATACAATGCTGGTCCAGGTAAAGTTAAGGAGTGGCTGGATCAAGGGGTGTGGGATGGCAAAGAAGAGTCCATTAAGCAAATCCCTTTTGGTGAGACACGGCATTATGTACAGCGAGTCATCTACTATTACAGGCAATATACAAAAATTTATAATGAGTTTTAAGTGACAGGTTAATGACAATATGAACCTTTTCGCTTTAAAATGAAAAAAGCGCAGGACAGGCTGTTTTTAGCAGCCTATCCCTACACTTTTTCGTATTACTTCTTGATTATTACCGAGATTATTGGTATTGACCTGCCAATTGTTGTTCGGCGATCGTTACGAGGCGTTTTGTGATGTAGCCCCCGATCGAACCGTTCTCATAGGAAGTCATGTTGCCTTGGTATCCATCTTGAGGAATGCTGATACCCAGCTCTTGAGCGATTTCATATTTCATTTGCTCCAGAGCACCGGAGGATCTGCTGACTACCAGGTTGTTGGAGTTGCCATTGTTTCCTTGTGCCATTGTTGTTCACCTCCTCGCGACGTGGTAAACATATTATGATCCGTTTCGACAAAATTATTACTAAAAAGCTTCGGGAATTTATTGGAAAAAGGAAGTGATGAGATTATGAAGTGCCCATATTGTGCCTACAATGGCACGAAAGTGTTGGATTCGCGACCAGCGAATGATAATAAGTCCATCCGCCGCCGTCGCGAATGCGAACAGTGTGCCAGGCGTTTTACCACCTTTGAAATGGTAGAAGAGACCCCACTGATGGTCATCAAAAAAGATGGCAGCCGTGAAGAGTTTAGCCGTGATAAAATGCTGCGCGGTCTCATTCGAGCCTGTGAAAAGCGTCCAGTATCAGTCGAGCAACTCGATCTGATCGTATCTCAGGTGGAGAACGCTATACGCAACACAGCAGCCACAGAGGTGGATAGCCAGCAGATTGGTGAGCTAGTCATGGAACAGCTCTATCCTGTGGATGAAGTCGCCTACGTACGCTTTGCGTCCGTCTATCGGCAGTTCAAAGACATCAATATGTTTATGAAGGAACTGAAAACACTGTTATCCAAAGATACAGACAGCGACTGATCGCTGACTGTATCTTTTTAGGGCCGTGGTGGGAAGAGGATTATATTTTTTTTATAAAAGTATTGACACAGGGTCGAATATTTTATATGATATAGAAGTCGCTTGAAACGTTAATTACCTACATGAGACGGGGCCTTAGCTCAGCTGGGAGAGCGCATCGCTGGCAGCGATGAGGTCAGGGGTTCGATCCCCCTAGGCTCCACCATAATTTTATATGGACTCTTAGCTCAGTTGGTAGAGCAGTTGACTCTTAATCAATTGGTCCAGGGTTCGAGTCCCTGAGAGTCCATCCTTTAAAAAAACGGCAGAAATGCCGTTTTTTTGCTGTTTATATATCTATTCCCGGTCTAATAGAGTATACAGTAGTTCCAAGCTTAACGCTGACTAACATAATCGGCGAGAATTTGTAGATAATCATCATTTACCAATTGTCTAGGGGCAAATACGGCGGTTAAGAAGGTTAGGGACTTGGAATGCGCAATTTGTTCATTCATCATGGAATGGTCAACTTCTGGCAAATGAATGACAGACAGCAGCTCTGGAGATATCTTTTGGCGATATACTCGCTCGGTGTCTTTTACATCTACGTTCATATCTTTCCCAGCCAGAACCAAGAGTACAGGAGATTTAAAGTAGCTTAATTCTTCCGTAGAATCAGAACGAAAATTTTTGCCTATAAAGCTCCATCTTTCTTTGGAAATGATATCGTTAGGACTGGCTATGCTTAGGTATTCTTCATAGGAAGCATGATTTTTCAGTAATTGTAGAACCTTATGGTCGTAGTCCAGTCTCTTTTTAATTTGCTGCGGGCTAGCTCCTGCTTGTTCCAACTCTTTTTTTGTGTTAAATTGCCCTTGTGTAATCCAATTCACAGCCGGCGATACAAGGATGCTGAATGCAATATCATGCTCCTCTTTAACGATCTTCGGAATGACCCAGCCTGCTTGACTGGCTCCCCAAAGGCCGATTTTGTGCTTATCAATCATCGGTAAGGTTTTGGCCCAGTCAACTGCATATCGAATCTCCTGTGCCCGGTCCTCCATGCTCTGCTCCAGCCAATCGCCTGGTGCGCAGTTAATACCGGGCTTATTCAGGGATAAGGAAGCATACCCCTTAGAAGCAAACCTTTCCCACAGCGGTTTGTATCCATCATCATACGTGTCATTGATTGGACCATCTCCATGGACAAAAACAACCAGTCCAATCTTTCCCGAGTAGTTCTCAGGCAAAGCTAGTGTACCTGTTAATACTCCTTTGGGAGTCGCAATTTGTATTTTTTCTTCCGTCATCTTGTAGGAATTTTGATATAAAACAATCAATATCAAGGCAACAGCCAGACCTGCCGCAATACCAAGGGTTAGCTTATATGTTTTTTTCAATGCTGTTCTCTCCTCGAATGCAGTTTCGTTCTTTCCAGCTCATTAGATGCCATACAGGCTCCTTGAACCAAAAATGTCGCCAATAATTATATTGAGACTGCTCAATTTCAAATGCTAGATTGTGGTACAAGCGGATAGCCTGCTGGTTCTGATGTGCTACATGAAGTGTCAACGCATGGAAACCGGATTCAACCGTAAACTGCTGTGCGAAAGCTAGAAAACGTCGCCCGATCCCTTGATTGCGATGACTTGAGCGAATTGCCAAATGATCAATGTAACACTCATCTATGGTAGGTTTATAGTCCAGCGCATACATGCCTGTCAAAAATTTAAATACATTGAAGCAGCCAAACTGTATTATAAGCGAAGCCAAAGAAGTGAGATTTGTTTTAGGAAGTGAAGAGGAGGGAGTCTTCCATTTGAGCGAAAGGACACCAACAACATCGTCGTTCTCTTTAACCACAAATTGCTTCCCAGATGTAGAATCAGGATGTTGAACCCAAACCTGCATTAATAAACGCTGTATATCTTGATCCTCCAAAGTAACAAGAGCTTGAAATTTTGCCTTAAACGATTCCACTAAGAGCTTACATACGGCTTCATGGTCTTGCTCTTGAAAAGCAACCATGTCATAGGATTGTGGACTCATGTAACGTCCTCCTGCACATCAGAAATTTTTACTTGAATCTCATATTGCAGCTCGTTGCTGTCGAATATGGATAGATAGGATTTTTCCACCACAATGACCTTGCTTAGGCATTCATATTGGTGCTGGGTCGCATAATGCTCCAGTTGTTGGACTTGGTGTTCGATCTCAGCGTCTTCAGTGGCAGAGAAGTGCTTATAAAGATAGCTGCCTTCTTCCAGAATATAGTCAGCTGCTCCTGATGTCGTTTCATAATATAGTTTCACCTGTCCAGAATCAGATAGATAATGTAGATCATTTTCAAATAATTGTGGTGGTGCAGGCCGCTGCTCAAATAGATTCCTGGCCGTGAGTTCTTGATCACTCTCCAATGCAAACCACAGCTTTAAATGTCGAGTATCCAAAAGCTTGATTCGATACTCATTGTTTTGCCGGGTAAGGTTATGATGTTCTTTTAGCACTTTATGAATAAACTGTTCGAGCAGCTTTAAGTTAGCGATTTCATCCTGTACCTTCTGTAACGAATGTTCTAAAAGCTGGTTGTAATCATCGGCCGTGTAGGAAGTCATGCATTCTTCAATTTGACCGACAGGGATATTTAATTTACGTAGCATTAAAATATGGGAAAGTTGATAAATTTCATGAAGTCCGTACATTCGATATTGATTTTCATCTGTGTATAACGGATAAAGGATACCCTTTTCTTCAAAATACCGCAGCTGATGTACAGATACATTCATGAGCTGAGCAAGCTGACTAATCGTAATGTGTTTTTTCAATGACAGGTCTCCTTCTTGATAATTGAATAACTTCACTATAAACCTTAGGTCAGACCTAAGGTCAATAGAAAATATCCGCAGAGTTTACCTCTCGTTCATAACCCGTTATAATCATAAGATTAGTGAGCATAAACCAAATGTTCAGGATGAAGGTTAGAATGGGGAAATTATGTTGAAGACATTTAAGAAGGTATACATTGAGATAACAAGCATTTGCAATCTTGCATGCAGTTTTTGCCCTCAGACACAACGTGTCAAAAAATTTATTGATCCAGAAGTCTTTCGGAATGTGCTTGATCAGGTCAAGCCGCATACGGATTACATTTATCTGCATGTCAAAGGAGAGCCTTTGCTCCATCCCAAAATTGATCTTTTGCTGGAGAGTGCGCATGAGAAAGGCTTAAAGGTCAACATTACCACCAATGGTACCTTGCTGCCGAAGACCGGACATAAGCTGCTTGGTCAGCCGGCATTACGGCAGATGAACTTTTCTCTTCATAGTTTTGACGGGCATGAAGGTTCTGTGGATCGAGAAGGTTATTTGGGTCATATTTTCACGTTTGTCAGAGAAGCTGTGAAGCACAATGTCATTATTTCATTCCGTCTCTGGAACCTGACTCAAGATAATTTGACTAATGTGCAGCGTCAGCGCAACCGCGAGACACTGGAGCAATTGGAGCAAGAGTTTGGGCTGGACTATCGTATTGAAGAAAAAGTAATGCCGGGCAGTGGGGTCAAAATCGCCCCCAATGTATATTTGAATCAAGACTACGAATTTGAATGGCCTAGCCTGAGTGCACCAGAAGATGACGGAAAAGGCTTTTGTCATGCGCTTCGCAGTCAAGCGGCGGTTTTGGTGGATGGAACAGTGGTCCCTTGCTGTCTTGATGGAGAAGGCGTCATTAATTTAGGAAATGTGCATGAGCAAACTTTTTCCGAGATCGTGGAAGGTGAGCGTGCAAACCGTCTGTACTTTGGATTCTCCAAGAGAGAAGCAGTGGAAGAGTTGTGCCGAAAGTGTGGTTATCGCAAACGATTTGGAACCTAATCATATCGGTGGAAATCCAAGCGACAATTGAATGGTTTACAAAAAAAGATAGCCCTTTACAGGGCTTTTTCTTATATTTGGATAGGGGGTGAGCGGTAGTAATGAAGTTGAACGATCACATTTTATTGTGGAATCATGTGTTTATACAAGTGATGGATGTTCGCCATAAGAAAATGGATAAAGGGGAAGAATTGCGAAACTACAGACTTCCGGTCAGTGCGTTTTTATATACTGTACGCGGAAGTGCGCGGGTATGGTTAGATGACAGTGTTCATAGGGTGGATCGTTTTCATGTCCTGCATGGGGGAAAAGGAATGTGCCTGAGCGTCATGACGGAGGATGTGCTTGAATATTACATCATACTGTACAAGGCAACTTTGGCCCTACATGGTCGGAAGGAGATCGCACAATTGCTGGAAAAGGGAAATCCTTTTCAGAATCAGTATGCTTTCGCACCTCATTACCTGCTGCCCCTGTATGATAAAGTAAAGCTGTTGGAGCAAGAATGGCATAAGGGATCGGGACTTGGTAAACTGCACGTCAAAGCTTTATTTCATCATTTTGTCTTCGAATTGTTACATCAATTGGATCGACAAGGCATTCAGCCCCTTAAGCCTGACTTGGTAGCGCAAGCTGTAACTTATATTTGTGAGCATTTTAGTCGGTCTATAACACTAGAGTCCATTGCGGAGGAGCTAGAGTGCAGTACCGGACATTTATCAAGGCTGTTCAAAAGTAAAATGCATACCAGTCCAATTCATTACTTGGGCCAGATACGGGCAAATCGAGCGGCAGAGCTGCTAATGCAGACGGATGCCACTTTGCAGGAGATCGCAGAGCGTGTGGGATATCCAGATGCTCATTCATTAAGTCGCAGCTTCAAGAAATATAAGGGACTATCTCCTGTACGATTCAAAAAAGAACGGCAGCAGCATATCCAGGCGCAAGATCAGGATATGCCCCAAACGAAGCTTAAATATGCCCTTCAGCGGACAGCTTTCACCCGTTATACTGATATTGATTATCAATATCGGTATCATGCGGAAGGGGATTTATTCATGCACGGAAGAGGCAAAATTACAGCAATGATGATCATGTTGTTCTTATCATTGATGCTGGGAGCCTGCTCAGCTCCGACGAATACAAATGGAAGCTCGCAAACGAAAGCCAATCATACAGCGACATCATCCAACAGCGATGGACAAGCGGCAGTACAAGCACAGACCAGAACGGTTAAGACACTAAAAGGCGATGTGGAAGTACCTGCTAACCCGAAACGAGTAGCATCGGATCAGTATATGGGTCATCTTTTAAAACTGGGGATTATACCTGTAGGGGTCAGAAGCTTTATGTTGAATGAGGCTTGGATTGATCAATCGGGATATCCCAAAGAGAAGTTAGCCGGAATCAAAGATCTCGGGGATTTTCCTATGGATTTGGAGGAACTGACCGTACTGCAACCGGATTTAATTATCGGCTCAATTGAAAAGAACATCGACAGCTACCAGAAGGTAGGAACGACTGTGTTCCTGCCGTATTGGGAGGGTGAATCTACAGCGGGACCACTGGATAAATTCCGCAGAATCAGTGAAATATTTGGTAAGCAGAAAGAAGCCGAGCAGTGGATTGCTAAATATGAGAATAAAGTTGCAGAGACTAGAACTAAAATTGACGGTATTATTAAAGATGGAGAGACGGTTTCGATCGTACAAGTCGCCAATAAATCAATCTATGTTTTAGCGGCGAAAGGCGGTAACTACGGAAGTCCAACCATATATCAAATGCTACAGCTGCCACCCACTAAGAAAGCATTGAATATGAAAGAAGGATTTGAAAATATTTCGCTTGAGGTTTTACCCGAGTATATGGGAGATCACATCTTTGTATATGGCTCAGAAGATGAAGGGGCCAATCAGATTCTACATAGTGAGCTATGGAAGGGGCTTCCGGCTGTAAAAAAGGACAGGTGTACATGTACGGTTCATTCAGCGAAAAAGGGGATGAGTTTGTGATGGAAGATCCCTATTCGCTGGAGCTTCAACTGGATACTATAGTTAATCTCTTATTAGCCCACAAAAAATAATACTGGATGTAGCTTAAACAAATCGGTGCATTTTCCTGATGGAATAACTTGATTGATAGAAAAATAGACCGCTAAAGACAAGGGTAAACCTCTGTGTTTAGCGGTTTTTTATCGTATTTTATGAAGGCTTTTACATCAGTCCCTTATTGGTAGTTATCATGGTGTCATGAACGACTGCGCTGCAACGTTCTCGTTTACAAAAAACAGCGACAAATCTCACATAAAACGACATATTCCGACACTGGAATGCCATATTATTAGTAAGTGTTGATAGGCTATAATCGTAGCAGTGAAAACTGATTGTCATAAAAATTTATTAGAGTCAGGATTGGTGGTTCAAATAATGAAGCTCGCAACAAAATTAACCTGGATGATGCTCATCATGTTCCTCCTCGTAGGCTCCTCCATAGGATACTTCGGATATCGTACCGCTTACCATCAAGTGGATGAAGCTGCAGGGATCGAGCTGGTGGGCTGCGCCAATATTACGACAGGTCTTATAGATCCCGCGGATATATCGGGTCTGGTCAGTGGAGATAAGAGCAAACTTACTGCCATTGAAAAGCGAATTGGCTGGATCGTAGCCCATAAGCCTATTTTTAAAGAGGCTTTCATCATGTCTTTAGATGGAAAAATTCTGGCCGCCGACGCCAACCTCAAGCAAAGAGGCTACCAAGCTGGCGATTCCTTCTATTTCACGGATGAAGACAAAGAAATGATAACTACAATGAAGCATTCAGCATATTCCAAGGTTTATACATATGAAGGAACCTCGCTTAAAACTGGTTATGGTCCCATTTACCAGGATCATGATCCCACCAAGCCCATTGTTGCACTGATGGCCATCAATTTTGACGGCTCATTAATTCAGGAACGGACGTTGGATATTATTGTTCATCCCTTTATTATTGGCGGTTCTATTTTTATCGTGGCTATCCTTGTTGCTTACCTGTTGATTCGCCATATGGTAAGTCCGCTTACCAAGCTGTCAGCCTCTGTGAATACCATTACCAATGGCGATCTTACCCATGAACCACTTCTTTTCAAAAGCAAGGATGAAATCGGGACTCTGGCCCGCGACTTCAACGATATGACAATGAATTTACGCAACCTGATCACTCAGGTCAATGACACCTCTATACTGGTCGCTTCTTCCTCTCAGGAGTTGTCAGCCAGCGCACAGGCAACGAACCGTGCTGGGGAGCACAGCGTGAATGTTACGATTGAGCTAACAGATGGGGCGCATACCCAATTACAGAATCTAGAAGAAAGCTACAAAGCGGTTCAGAATATATCTCGCTTCATCAGCGATATTGCGGGCAATGCAGACATCGCAAGGAACAAGGCAGTCGATAATGTCCAGAAAGCGCGTCTTGGTCGGGAATCGATGGATTCCACCACCTCCCAAATGGGAGTTGTGAGTGAAAGTATCGGCGATCTCTCAAGCATTATTAATACGCTTGGCAGCCACTCCAAGGAGATTGAGAACATTGTCGGCACCATCGCCAGTATTGCCGAGGAGACTAACTTACTATCTCTAAATGCAGCGATAGAAGCTGCCCGCGCTGGAGAAGAAGGCAGGGGCTTTGTCGTTGTCGCTGACTCTGTCCGCAAGTTGGCCGAACGTTCAGCCACATCCGCCACACAAGTTAGTGAGCTGATCAGTTTGATTATCGCCCAAATGGACAAGGCGGGACAAACTGTGAAGCGTTCCACGGACGAAATGCTGCAAGGGAAAGCGTTGATTATATCGGCCGGACGTTCCTTCTCCGAGATTGAAGCCTCCGTTTCTGATGTCTCTTCCCAAAGTGAGCAAATATCAGCTACAGTTCGGGATCTGGCACTGATCTCTGAAGGGCTCGTTCAAGCCATTCAGAATACCGTGCTCGTCTCTAACCATACAGCTAAAGGGGCAGAATCTCTATCGGCTTCTTCAGAGCAACAGCTTGTTGCTATGCAAGAAGTGGAATCCTCCGCAGAGCTCCTCTCATCACTGGCCGAGAAGCTTCAGGTACTTGTAGAGAACTTCAAGATTTAAAAATTTTTTTAATTGTGTAACGGGAAAAACCATCTGTATTCATCAAGGATAAGCCCTGTGTTTGGCGTTTTTTAAGTGGAATTTGCGATAGTTTTCCTTCAGTCGCTTATTGTGGTCGTCACGGTGACGTTGTTGACAGATGTTGAGGAAGCGCTGGTGTTGAAATTGATCACCTCAATAACTACGGTAGCGCCAACTAACAAGCCAGTATTTATGATTAGATTAGTAGGAGAAAGTGTCGTTAATCCGCCTCGCTGCAACGTTCCATTCACGAATACATTGTAGTAACCGTTACTGGTCGGAACCACCAGACTGTTTGCCGCAACTGAAGTTCCGCTATCATTCGTAAAATTTTGTGCCGGGATGGTGGTCACTCCCCCTAGGATGTTGCCGAGCACAACAACGGCTGTGTACCGATTGACAATTGGAGTGACATTTATATTCGTGGTGATGGCAATGTTCCCAGATACAACACTGTCTGCTTCCAGATAGATTCGGATAATAGACATAGGAATTCCTCCATTCCTAATATTCCAGATGTATCTCATAGTTTATGTAAATATTCTAGCTATGGATTGGATGGGGAGGAGTCTCCAGATTATTTCATTTTGTTCAAGCTTCTTTGTGCCCGAGTTACTATTCGCTTCGTTTCCTTTGTATCTGAAGCCAACAGCCATGTATCACATACCTGAATTACCCATTCCGGGTTAGTTTTGCTGGCATCATTCAGCCAATTGCTCACCGAGTCTTGAACATATTTGACAGGGTCAGATTGAACCACTTCCAAAAGTGGAAGGGCTAACTCGGGATGTTCTTTTAGTTCAGGGATGTGTTTGGCCCAAACGCCTTGTGGCCGGGTTAATTCTATAGCAAAACGACGTATGTTAGCATCCTTGTTTCGCATCCAGCTGTTTAACAGCACAAGCGCCTCATCCAGTTGCAAGGATATAGGTTCTCTCATTGCCATCCAGGCAATTTCACGTACTCCGAAATGGGAATCTGCTGCAAATGGTCGAATGCCAGCTAATTTTTCTTCTAGACTTAAACGGGAATCTACCCCGATGATGTAGGCAGCCCAGCAGCGAATGCTATCTGAAAGATGAGAGGCCATCGCGTCAAAGATACGAGTACGCTCTTCTAACGTTTGTTGCTCAAACACATGAAGCCATGCTTGTGCTATTGCGGGTATTATTTTCATGATCTTTTTTTCCTTTAGATGATCCAATTCAGTCAAGAAGACATTGAATGATCGCTGCAATCCAAACTCATCAAGAGCGTTCCGCAGAAGTACAATATGATCTACAGCCAGCCATTCGGTAAGATTCACAGTCTCAAGTTGTCCCTGTTGTAGCAATTGAAGTACATCAGTAGGGATATCTGTTCTTTTGCGAGCCCCTTTGCGGTGTAGCATTTCATCACTCCATATCGTATATTTGCTGGTAGGTATACGATAATTCTTTTGTCAGGAGGAAAGATGTAATGTAGATTACAACTTCACTAGCTTTTGGCGATGGATGTAAATTGTCTTAAAGCCGGTCTTAATGACCCTTTCTTTGACGAGCTCCTGTAGAGCGGTTGTTACAGCTTCACGGGTGGCCCCAACCAAATTCGCTATTTCCTGGTGAGAAAGCGGAAAATCAATTTTATAATACTCATCATGACTTTGAAGGGCAAATTGATCACATAATTTTAAAAGAACATACATAATTTTATCTTGTAAATTCCCCAAAGCTAGATGCTGGGCTAAACTGCTCATTCCTGAGATCCGGTCACTTAGTACCTGAATCATGTTCATCATAAACCGGGGATGCTGGATTAAAAAATGTTCAAATCGGTCTGTGTCCATCAAGCAGATATCGCATTCTTCTATCGTTTCTATGTACATGTCCCGTGTCCCCAGCGAAATCATGTCCATTTCACCGAATACATTTCCCTCACTGAGAAGATCCAAAGTGAACTGCTTCCCATCGGCATTCAGCTTGTAGAGACGTACCTTTCCCCTTTTCACAAAATAAAGCCCCTTGGAGAAGGTATCCGGGGTTTGAATAAATGTGTTTTTTTGTATAGTCGTAATAGAGGTCATTTGATCCATTTCAATCAAATCTTCTCGTGAGAGACTATGTAGCAAATTGAATTGGGATAAGTATTGAATGCTATTCATATGTTCTCCTTTTCGTTGCATCGAGTATACAGAATCATAATACTATACAATTATAGCTTCTCTAAGGTACTTTCACCTATACTACTCACTTGTTTGCATTAAAAGTGAGCAAATAAACTGGGAAGTCAGGCGGATTTATGTAAAAGAGAGATTGGTATAAAATAGATTTGCATGATAATAGATACATAAAGAGTGAGGGTATACAATGATCCAATTAAAAAATATTGGCAAATTTGACGTTCTTCCCGAAATCGCAATGCATATTGTAGAAGGCAATATATCGGCATTACGCCAAGCGCTGACCGAAGGCTGGGATATAGAACAAGAAATTAAACTCAGCAAACATACGACGTTAAGTCCATTAGACCTTGCGCTTATTTCTCAGCGAATGGACGTGTTAAAGCTGTTGGTGGAGCAGGGAGTTCAACTCAATGCAAAAGATCGCCCTGCATTTTTAACAGCTGTTCGCTACTGCTCAGAAGAGATTGTCCGCTATGTGGTGGCTCATGGTGCCAAGCTGGACGGAAAAAATCAAGTCAAATCTGGTGCCTATGAGCAAGCCTATTATGGCAATAAAAAGAATATCCCGCTGATTCACGAACTTGGCCTCGATATAAAGCAGCATGGGGGAGCAACGCTGCGCAACGCAGTTAGTAACCATGACCTGAACACTGTAGCACTGTTGTTAAAGCATGGTACAGATATTAATTACAATGCCCCTAATATGGTATATCCCTATAAAGCGACTCCTTTAACTGTGGCAGCACGAAATAATGATTTTGCGATGGTGAAGTACCTGGTCGATCATGGGGCTGATGTGACACTGGCAGAAAAGGATGGAGATCGGGCATATACGATTGCTGTTAGCAATAAGAACGTGGAAATGGCCGAATATCTAAAGTCTGTGGAACCGCCAGCGTTTCATAATCTGGAGAATAAACGACATGCCTTAAAAAGCTACAAGCTTCCGAAGGATCTTATAGCCTTTCTAATGGGGGATCAGCTCCGTGTGGATCTGCCAGAAAATGATTTAGGTATCCAATTTGTTGAGTTCTTCTCTTTCATAGATACGGTTGAGATGAAAGTAGGTCGGCAAAAGCTGTTGCGTTTGTCTCTAGAAGTAGATAACTATTCGGATATCCTTTTGGTGTGGAATCCCAAGCACAAGTGTCTGGGCTATTACGATGAAGAGCATCAGGAATATGCGGATGTATGCAGCTTTGCTGAGTTTCTTGCGCAGCCGGGAGATTACCTGGAGAAGATGATTGAGGGTGAATATTTATCATAACGAGGTGAGCCATGAATGCGGTATGCACGCAGTCATGGCTCTTGTTATTAAAAGAAGGCGCAAGTGTACACAGGTATTCCATACTTATCAAGAATGATTGCGAATAAGCTGGATGAAATTCTGGGTAGCCGCTGATTGTGGCTCATTTTTGCGAGTACAAATAGCGATTGAATTGAGAAGCTGGACACCCTCCACATATACCCGGCATAGCTCACCGCGTTCTACATATTCACGCACGACTAGTGAGGACACAAAGTTTGCACCATAACCGGCAATCACTGCGGTAATCGCCTCATGCAGCCCTGTGAAGTTAAGTGTGACTTTGGGAGCAGGGGCATTGTAGGTTCGACATAAGGAAAACAATCTCTCTCGTGTCGAACTTCCCTTTTCACGCATAACAAAGGGCTCCTGCATCATTTGCAATAATGAAACCTGCTGATTCGCATACCGATGATCCGGCGCTACTACAAACCATAGCTCATCACGAAACAATTCTTCGGTCTGAATCATATCGGAGTACTGCTCAGGCAGTCCTCCATAGATCGCCAAATCTACTTCGATATTCAATAGCTGCTGCAAGGCATCATTGGAGTTCGTGGTATGAATCGTCATTTCAACTTGTTCATATTGCTGTTTGAATTTTGCGATCCAGGCCGGAATGAGGAAATGAGCCGGTAAATAAGTAGCAGCCAGCCGAATATGACCATGGGCTCCGTCACGATAATCCTGTGAAAATTGTTCGATTTGCTGTTCGACAGCAAAGAGCCGTTTGGCGAGAACAGCAAGCTTTTCACCAGCATCGGTTAAGGTAATCCCTCTTCCCATGGGCACGAGCAGTGTGAGGGATATTTCTTTTTCGAATTTTTTAATCTGGGCTGTTATCGCAGGTTGGCTAATATTTAATAGCTCAGAGGCACGTGTCACACTTCTTGTAGAGGCGACCACGTGAAATAAGCGTAATGCATGCAGGTTCAAGACCGGACTCCTTTCTGATTAACTCATACATATAAATTATGAATAGAGTAAAAACATATATTATTTTTATAATAGTAATTCATTTACAATCAAATTGTAAGTTGAAGCCAAAGGAGAGTGGAGCAAATGCATTCAACGAATACGTGGGAACAAGTAGATCATTATATCTCGGAGCGTCTTATTCCGCATGATGCTGTCTTGGAAAAGGTATTGGCTACTAACCAACAGGCAGGATTACCTCCGCATGATGTGTCGCCTAATCAGGGAAAGCTATTAAATATCTTGGCTCAAATGCAAGGCGCACGACGTGTGTTGGAGATTGGTACCTTGGGAGGCTACAGTACAATCTGGCTGGGTAGGGCGTTGCCGACAGATGGAAAAATAGTTACGCTGGAAGCCCATCCGGTTCATGCTAAAATTGCTCGGTCGAATATATCGTTGGCTCAGTTGGATGGAATGGTGGAACTTCGAGAGGGAGACGCATTGGAGCAGTTGACACAAATGAAGGATGAGGGCGTTGCACCTTTTGACCTCATTTTTATTGATGCGGATAAACCCAATAATCCATTATATCTGGAGTGGGCACTTCGTTTTTCACGTTCTGGCACCGTTATTATCGGGGACAATGTTGTCCGTGAAGGGGAGATCATTCAAGCTTACAGCACAGACCCTCGTGTGCAGGGCGTAAGAAAGTTTTATGATTTGCTGGCTGAGGAATCGAGAATTACAGCTACAGCCATTCAGACCGTGGGGAGCAAGGGATATGATGGTTTCGTTATTGGAATCGTTAAGGACTGAGTGTCAGGGACGTTAAGCGTCCAAAGAGCTAAATACTGAGGACGAAGTCCCGGTGATTAGCTCTTTTCTGACTAAAATAAGGTTGGGATGAATGGTACGTAGAATGGTAAAATAGTACTAATTGGAGTGTCAGAACGTTTTTGAACGTTTACTGCTGAATTCCTATGTAAGAAGAATGAATTTACATAAAAGTAGCTGAATTTTCTTTAAAATGTAAACGCAAACATGCTGATTGGAGCAGGAATTCACCATTTTGTAAAAAAATGAAGTTGGAATGAATTTTTTTGAATCTTTTTGGAGAAAAATGATTGTTTTTTGCTAGGTTTGTGATACGATAAGAACAGTTGGGGGAATGAAGATGCTGACGGAAGAAAGATACAAGTTAATAATACAGCGCTTACAAGAGCGTGGTGTTGTAAAATTGCAGGAATTGGCTGATCTCTTGGGAGCTTCTGAGTCAACGATTCGGCGTGATTTGATAGATCTTGAAGGCCGTCAGTTGTTAAAGCGGATTCATGGCGGGGCAACCTTGCTGAATCAGAAAAGTCAGGAACCTGGCATGGAAGAAAAAACATTCAAAAACGTTCAACAAAAAAAACGCAGTCGCTCGTATGGCAGCCAAAGAAATTTTGGATGGTGAATGTATCTATCTGGATGCGGGAACAACAACGATGGCGATGATTCCTTACATTGAAGCTAAAGACGTGACGGTCGTGACGAATGGTCTCTCCCACGTAGAAGCACTGGTAAGCAAACGAATTAGAAGCTATCTACTGGGAGGGATGATGAAAATTCATACCAAAGCCGTAATCGGGAGTATTGCCCTACAGAATTTGGACAATTTCCGATTCGACAAGTGCTTTCTGGGAACGAACGGGGTAGACGTGGAGATGGGGTATACCACTCCTGATCCTGAAGAGGCGCTGATCAAGCGGCGTGCCCACCAGCTGTCCGGCAAAACATATGTGTTGGCCGATTCCAGCAAAATTGGAGAAGTAACCTTCGCCAAATTGTTCGAACTCAAGGAAGCTATCCTTATTACTGAATCGGTGCCAGAACGTTCACGCCGATCCATCGCACAGAAAACTAAGATAATCGAGGGATAACGATGATATACACAGTAACGCTGAACCCTTCCATTGATTATATCGTGGAAGTTGACGATTTGAAGCTTGGTGATTTGAACCGGATGAAACGTGATTTAAAACTGCCAGGTGGCAAGGGAATTAATGTATCACGTGTACTAAACCAGTTGGGGGCAGACAGCACGGCGATTGGTTTTCTCGGAGGGTTCACAGGCAGGTTTATCGACGATACATTGCGGGAAGAATCCATTAAAACTGATTTTGTAATGATCGAAGATGATACACGGATCAATATTAAGCTCAAGCATGGTGATGAAACGGAAATTAACGGTTTGGGGCCTGCGATTCGTGAGCAAGAAGCCGATGCATTGGTGCAAAAGCTGGCGAGTCTCCAGAAAAATGACATTGTCGTCTTGTCGGGAAGCATCCCGCCATCCTTGGAGGGGACTTCTACGAGCGACTGATTCGCGTATGTCAGCAAACCGGGGCTGAATTCGTTATCGACACCACAGGTGGGGCGCTGATGAAGGCCTTGGTTCATAAACCGCTGCTCATCAAGCCGAATCATCATGAGCTGGCTGAGTTGTTTGGCGTAACTATTCATTCTGAGGAGGAGATCGTCACTTACGGTCGTAAACTACTGGAAGCAGGTGCAAAAAATGTACTCATTTCCATGGCAGGAGAAGGGGCTTTGTTCATTACGGCAGATGAAGTGTATCACGCAAATGTACCAGCAGGAATGGTGAAAAATTCTGTAGGCGCAGGTGATTCTATGATTGCTGGATTCGTGGGTACGCTGGCTCTACAGGGCGATCCGATCGAAGCCTTCCGTGCAGGAGTGGCATCCGGAAGCGCAACTGCGTTCTCCGATGATCTGGCTACGAGAGAGAAAATTGAACAATTACGGCCGCAAGTCACGATTTCAAAACGGTAATCCGGCTACAGCATGAGCTTATTATGCGTGTGTCTTACACGCTGATCGAACTTAGGAGAGTGTGAATAATGAGAATAACAGACCTGATGATTAAAGAAAC
The DNA here is from genome assembly GCF_000307675.1 of Paenibacillus sp. ICGEB2008. Lineage (NCBI taxonomy): Bacteria > Bacillati > Bacillota > Bacilli > Caryophanales > Paenibacillaceae > Paenibacillus > Paenibacillus sp. ICGEB2008. Next base: position 211,273 of record NZ_AMQU01000004.1, on the reverse strand, counting down.
GATGATCATGGACCTGCAGGCGACGACAAAGGACGGGGCGATTGAGGAACTCATCACCAGTCTCGAAGCAAGTGGACGTATTAATGACCGGGCCTTGTTCAAAGAAATGATATACAAACGCGAAGCTGAATCCAGCACTGGAATCGGCGGTGGTATTGCGATGCCGCATGCCAAGACGAAAGCCGTGAATGAAGCGACCGTCGTTTTTGCCAAAAGCAGTAAAGGCGTAGAATTCGAATCGCTGGACGGTGAGCCCGCGAAGGTATTCTTTATGATTGCAGCTCCAGAGGGAGCAGCAAACACACATCTTCGCACACTGGCTGCCCTTTCTCGGTTGCTCATTGATACTGATTTCATCGACAAGCTGATGAATACACAAACACCGGATGAAGTAACCGAGCTATTTGATACTAAGCAGGCGGAAGAAGAAGCTGCCAAGAAAGCAAAAGAGGCCAAGAAAGAGGCAGCCAAAGCACAGCAAACGCCGGACGTTATCGTTGGCAACCCGGATTCTGATGAGTTTGTAGTTGCGGTGACCGCTTGTCCTACAGGCATTGCGCACACGTTTATGGCTGAAGACGCTCTCATTAAGAAAGCGAAAGAAATGGGAGTCAATATCCGGGTAGAAACGAACGGCTCGGAAGGCGCACAAAACGTACTGACAGCAGATGAAATCCGTCGTGCCAAAGGCGTCATTGTTGCAGCTGACAAGAAGGTTGAAATGGCCAGATTTGACGGTAAACCTGTATTGCAAAGACCGGTAAGTGACGGTATCCGTAAATCTGAAGAACTGATTCGCAAAGCGCTGAACGGCGAAGCGCCAATTTACCGTAGTGAAGGTAAAGGCAACGCTGAAGAGTCAAAAGCCGAGAAGACCAGCGTAGGCAGTAAAATTTACAAGGATTTAATGAACGGGATTTCTCATATGTTGCCATTCGTTGTCGGCGGGGGGATCTTGTTAGCGATTTCCTTCTTGATCGAACAAGTGGCTGGAGAAGATAATGTACTATTCCAACTGCTGCAAACGATTGGCGGAGGAACAGGTGCGTTTCACTTCCTAATTCCGATACTGGCCGGATTTATCGCAATGAGCATTGGAGACCGCCCGGCACTGATGCCAGGTATGGTCGGTGGTTTGATGGCTGTAAACTCCAATGCAGGGTTCCTTGGCGGTCTGGCAGCTGGTTTCATGGCCGGTTATGTAGTTATCTTCCTGCGTAAAGCTCTGGCAGGTCTGCCAAAAGCTCTGGACGGTTTAAAACCAATCTTGTTATACCCTGTATTTGGACTCCTAATTTCAGGCGCGATTATGTTCTACCTGTTCGATCCAATTTTTGGTGGTATTAATACGTGGCTTGTCAATGTTCTGAACAATTTGGGAACTGGTAATGCGGTTATTTTGGGTCTGATTCTGGGCGGAATGATGTCGATCGACATGGGCGGACCTTTCAACAAAGCAGCATACGCATTTTCGATCGGTGTCTTTACTTCCAGCGGTAACACAAACGGGGCTATGATGGCAGCTGTTATGGCAGGCGGTATGGTGCCTCCACTGGCGATCGCACTAGCTTCGACGTTCTTCAAAAATAAATTTACCGAGCAAGAACGCAAGTCTGGCTTGACAAACTATGTACTCGGATTGTCCTTCATTACGGAAGGTGCCATTCCATTCGCGGCTGCTGACCCTATGCGAGTCCTGACCTCTTGTATTGTAGGGTCGGCGATCGCTGGCGGTCTGACGCAATTCTGGCAAATCAATCTTCCAGCTCCGCATGGCGGAATTTTTGTAGCAGCTCTTGCCAACCATGCGTTGCTATTCTTGCTTGCAGTGGCGATCGGCTCCGTGATTTCTGCGCTCATTCTGGGACTGTGGAAAAAACCAGTTGAAACGAAATAACGAGTATCACAAGAGTATAGAAATTAAAAGAGGAGCCGAACTCCTCTTGGTCTTATCATAGGAAAACCGCTAAACACTCGTATATCGAGGTGTTTAGCGGTTTTTTTATGGGCTCATAATATTTTCAACTCCAATGAGAGTCATTCCCCATTGCTCCTTAACCAGCTGCATAAACAGCCTTTGGGCCGAAGTCAGGTATTGTGGGTGCTGATTGTTTTGTAATAGTCCGATGGGGATATTCGGATCTGTTAGCTGGAGAGGAATGGTGACCAGGTCCTTCTGCAAAGGCATTGACGACAGAACCACTCCAACCGAAGGAAACGTATGTACAAATGAGGGTATAGACGAAATTTGACTGACGGTATAAAAAAAAGGCATCGACGGGAAGCGGGAAAGCTCCTTCTCCAGTCGTATATGATACAAGCAGTTCTTACCTCCGACGATAAGCGGATACTCATACAGATCTTCGAGCTGAAGCTCACTTCTTACCGCGAAGGGATGACTGCGGGACACGATAAAAGCAATTTGTTCATGATACAGAGGTTCGAAATGTAGGGAAGGAATCGAGTGAGGTTCTCCAGAGATTGCAAAATCCAGCGTACCGTCCAACAAAGCTTTGGAGAGTGCATCCGTGTTTCCCACTGTAAAGTGGCACGTAATATTCGGTTTATGCTCTCGAAACTGTCGTAGAATCAACGGCAGTGCGATAGTAGCTACCGTTTCAATCACACCGATATGGAGCGTGCCAATCTCTTCATTTTTCAGCGACTTCGCCTGATCCATTACAAAATTCCAATGCTGAATAAGACCGTCAACCTCTTCGGCATACATTTTTCCAGAGGCGGTTAATTCCGCATCCCAGCCTCTTTTAAAAAGCTGAAATCCCAGCTCTTTCTCTAGCCTCTGGATTTGGTTCGTAACTGTAGATTGTGCGTAGTTTAATTTAGCGGCAGCTTTTGAGAAGGTTCCTTCTTCAATAATGGTACGAAACGTAGTTAACTCTTTTAAATCCATATGGACTCATCTCCATCGATAAAATTGAATATGCTTATGATTATTTTCAATTATACAGATGAAGATAAGGAGAGTACAATCATCTTATCCCAACGGATAGGAGAGAATGAATATGCCTTTTGTACGAGTAGGTTATTTGGAGCAACAATACACAGAGCAAGAGCTGCCTGGCATTAGCCGCTGTATCATGAATGCTTTGATTGAACATTTTCAGGTCCCGCCCAAGGATTATTTTCAGGTTTTTCATGCTCATAAGCAGAGCGAATTTTATTATAGTCCCGATTATTTGAATGTACCCAGAACAGACAAGCTGCTCTATATCCAAATTACGATGGGATCGGGTAGAACTACGGAACAAAAAAAAGAGTTTTTACCAAAGATTAGCCGAACTCATATCTATTAAATGCAAGATTAGACCGGAGGATGTATTTGTGACACTGGTAGAGACCGAATTAGAGGATTGGTCCTTTGGCAACGGACTTGCCCAGATGATATTATGAAGCATAAATTAATTAGATCGAGTGTTCGGGAAACGATAGGTGATTTTGCACCCGCTTTTGTAACCTATACGGAGGAGGTTCTTTTTGGAGATGTATGGAGAAGAAGTGAGCTATCTCTTAGGGAACGGAGTCTCATTACAGTTGCCGCTCTGGTAGCGGGGGAGCATGTGAATCAACTTCCTTATCATCTGAACCTGGCCAAGGAGAATGGGATTTCGGAGGAAGAATTGATTGAGGTTATTACACAGCTAGCCTTTTACGTAGGATGGCCGCGAGCAGCCTCAGCAGTTCAGGTTGCCAAAGACATATTTTGCAAAGAAAAAGAACGTTAAGCATCAACTTAAAAACTGCTGAGCACAGGGATTTCGAGTGTTTGGCGGTTTTTTGGCATGATTGTATTGTTATTCTGCTTTGAAAGCGGTATAGTAAGAGTAATTGAATGAGGGGCATAGTGTCCTTCGGGATTGTTACTGATAAGCAGGCGATACCCAAATAATGACTAATGGACTTAGTCGTTATTTGGTTTTTTTTGTTATTCCAACTTTGTTATTACATCAATGAGGTGAGCAGATAGATGATCATTCGGCAAATATTTAACAACAATGTCATTCGGGCCGAAAATCAGGTAGGTCATGAGTTTGTTGTCATAGGGAACGGTCTGGGTTTTAAAAAGAAAAATGGACAAAGGGTCGATGAAGAAAAAATAGAAAAAACCTTTGTATTAAAGTCCGATAAAATTCCACAAAAATTAATTGATCTCATTGGGGAGACATCTATAGAGTATTTAAAGGTGGCGGATGAAATTGTAGGCAGCGCCAAAAAAGAAATGGGAGATATTTTTAGTGATAATATCTATATTTCGTTGATTGACCATATCCAATTTGCCATCTCTCGATACAGGAAATCTGTGGGGCTTAAAAATTCACTGTTATGGCAGATCAAAAAATTTTACAAAAAAGAATTTATGATCGGTATGAATGCATTGGACATCATTCATGCTCAATTTGGCATTCAAATGGATGAACATGAAGCAAGCTTTATTGCCATGCATTTTGTCAATGCAAGACAAGACGGTCAGGGCATGAAACAAACAGTTGAGATTACAGAGGTCATTGATGACATTTTCAATATTGTAACCGATTACTATCAAATTACCTTGGATGAAACCTCATTTAATTATTCGCGATTTATTACACATTTGCAGTACTTTGCCCAACGTTTGCTGAGCAATGAACAAGAGCAATTAGCATCAGGGGATAACTTCTTGTATGACCAAGTCAAAGAGAAATACGAGAGGGCTTTTCAATGCACCCAATTAATTAATCAATACTTGGAATTGAAGCATGAAAGTGCGATGTCGATTGACGAGAAAGTGTATTTGACGATTCATATACAGCGTGTAACCTCCAGAAATGATTTGGCTGATGCTTAGAAAAAAAGCTTGCAAACGATTTCGGAGTGTTTTATAGTAGGCTCACAACTTAAATTTAAGGATTGTTACTGATAAGCAGGCGATACCTAAATGAATGGCAGTGATCATTTTCTATGATCATGCAGGCCTTTCGTTTAGGTATTTTTTTGTTTTCAGGCAATCTGCCCAAGAGGAGAATGAACATGGACCATAAGAAAATGGGCGAGGATATCGTACGTCTCGTTGGAGGAGAAGAAAATATCAATGGGCTTGTCCATTGTGCTACACGGCTCCGATTTGACCTGAAGGATTCACGAAAAGCCGAAAGAGAAGCGCTTGAGAAACACGAGGGAGTCATTACTGTTGTTGAAAGCGGAGGACAATTTCAAGTCGTGATTGGCAGCCATGTTGCCTATGTATATACGGAAATCATGAAAAACAGGGATTTTGGGTCAGACAACTCTATGGCTCACGAATCCAGCGGAAAAAAGACATCCGTCATATCCACAATCTTTGAGGTTATTTCCGGAAGCTTCTCCCCGTTGATTCCGGCGATGGCAGGCTCGGGGATGCTGAAAGCCCTCTTGACGGTTTTGACCTTGCTGGGCTGGATGTCCGCAACAAGTGATACCTATCTGATCCTGTCTGCTGCCGGGAATGCTGTATTTTACTTCTTGCCGATTTTACTAGGGATTACGCTCGGTATAAAGCTAAAGGCGAATCCTTATGTAGCTGGTGTGATCGGTGCAGCTCTCCTGGAACCCAACTTTACGGGACTGATGGACAAAGGTTCTGATGTATCGTTTTTGGGAATACCGGTGGTCATGATGAACTACTCAGCGAGTGTTTTTCCGATATTCATATCTATCAGCATCTATGCGTTGGTAGACAAGTTTTTGAAGAAGATCATTCTTAAGGATTTGCAGCTGTTTTTAGTTTCGATGTTGGCTTTAATGATTATGGTTCCTTTATCTGCACTAGCATTCGGACCGTTTGGTACAACAGTAGGAGATTGGATTTCTTCGGGTGTGACATGGTTAATCGGTGTAAGCGGCATTTTGTCAGGGGTTGTGCTTGGCGGTTTTATGACCTTTATGGTCGTCTTCGGACTTCACTGGGGCTTTACCCCGATCACGATTCAAAATATCGGTGTTGGCGGTGATCCGATTGAGGCTATGGCGGCTGCGGCTGTATTTGCTCAAATTGGTGTCGCATTCGGTATCTTCCTGAAGGCGAAAAAAGATAAAACACTTAGAACCCTTGCGGGTTCCACGAGTATTACAGGCTTGCTGGCGGGTGTAACAGAGCCGATTGTGTATGGTCTGGTGCTTCGCTTTAAACGAGTCATTCCAATTGTCATTATCGCAGGGGCTATAGGCGGTGCCATCAATGGACATTTTGGAGTGAAAATGACGGCTTATGTGTTTCACAACATTTTTGCGATTCCGGTCTATACTCCGACCTTGGTTTACGTAATTGCCATCGCATGCTCGTTCGCGGTAGCCACGGTGCTGACTCTTATTTTTGGCTATGAAAGCAAGGTGAAGGGGGAGACGGCAGCAACCGTTGAGACCACTAAGACGGAAGAACCTCTACTAGCTGTTACAGCAACTAAGGCTGTTGACATCAAGAAAGAAACGATATACAGCCCGATCACAGGCAAGACTACACCACTGAGCCAAGTGAATGATTCGGCATTTTCTACAGGGGCAATGGGAAAAGGCTTAGCCATTGAACCATCTGTCGGTGAGGTCGTAGCGCCTATTGATGGAGTTGTAACCTCGCTGTTCCCTACAGGACATGCCATCGGCTTGACTTCCAAGGCGGGTACGGAGATATTAATTCATATCGGAATTAACACCGTCGCGCTGAAAGGAAAGCATTTTAATCCGGTCGTTCAAGAGGGAGATATCGTAAAACAAGGGGACTTGTTAATCCAATTTGACAGAGAGCAGATTATAGAAGCAGGGTACGAAATCGTAACCCCTGTCATTGTCACACTGACGAAAAACAAAGTGGACGTATTTGAGACAAGTCAGGAGCAGATTCAAAAAAATGAAGTATTGCTAACTTTGGTGGTGTAATACAGGAAAGCTCATCCTCACGTACATGAATTGCGAAATCAGAAGGATATAACGATAACTGGAGGGACTATAGCATGAAACATAATCAATTGAAGGCATTTCCTGAAAACTTCTTCTGGGGAGGTTCAACTTCCGCCTATCAAGTAGAGGGTGCATGGGACGAAGATGGAAAAGGACCCTCTGTCATTGACATGGCTAACCACGTCGAAGGAGTCACTGATTTTAAGGTAACCAGTGATCATTACCATATGTTCAAAGAGGACGTAGCTCTGATGGCTGAAATGGGCTTTAAGGCGTACCGCTTCTCGATCGCTTGGACACGCATCTATCCACTAGGCGCGGGTGAAGTCAATCCGAAGGGAATTGCATTTTACAGCTCATTGATTGACGAATTAATTAAATATGGTATTGAGCCCATTGTTACTATGTATCACTTTGATCTGCCCTATGCGCTTGAACAACAAGGCGGATGGTCCAAGAGAGAAACGATTGATGCCTTCGAGCAGTATGCCAAAACGTTGTTTGAGAACTTTGGGGACAGAGTCAAATACTGGCTAACCATTAACGAACAAAACATGCTGATTCTCCATCCCGGTTCTATTGGTACATTGGATACAAGTCTGGAAAATCCACAAAAGGTACTGTATCAACAAAATCATCATATGTTAGTTGCGCAGGCGAAGGCAATGGTATTGTGCCATGACATGCTACCTAATGCGAAAATTGGACCAGCACCGAATATTGGGGTCATTTATCCAGCTAGTTCCAAACCGGAAGATACGCTGGCAGCTGACAACTATGCAGCTATTCGCAACTGGCTCTACCTGGATATGGCTGTATTTGGCCGCTACAACCACATTGCCTGGAGTTATTTGGTCGAGAAGGGCTATGAGCCTGTTATTGAAGAAGGGGATATGGATATATTAGCGAAAGGAAATCCAGATTTTATCGCCTTTAACTACTATACCTCCCAAACCGTAGGGGAAAGTTTGGATGATGGAAATGATTTTTCACATACAGGCGATCAGCACGAAATTGTGGGTGAACCCGGAGCATATCGAGGTTCTGTGAACCCCAACCTGCAAAAGACGGAGTTTGGTTGGGAGATTGATCCGGTTGGTTTTAGAACCACATTACGTCAAATATATTCTCGCTACCGCCTGCCTTTAATCGTGACAGAGAACGGCTTGGGTGCATTTGACAAGCTGGAAGAAGGGGATGTAGTGAACGATCCTTATCGTATTGACTTCTTCAACAAGCATATCGAGCAGATTCAATTGGCTATTACAGACGGCGTAGACGTATTCGGTTTCTGTCCGTGGTCTGCGATTGATCTTGTGAGTACCCATCAGGGCTCCAGTAAGCGTTACGGGTTTATCTATGTGGATCGTGAGGAATTTGATCTCAAAGATCTACGCCGCATTCGTAAACAAAGCTTCTACTGGTATCAAAAGCTGATCGCTACAAACGGTGAAGTCCGTTAATTAATACAACCGTGCAAAAGCACCTCCTTGAAATGGATGTTACCATTTTGAGGAGGTGTTTCTATTATCCCTTTGCCCAGAAGCGTGATTATGTATTATATAATAGAAGAAACACAAACGGAAAGGACATCATGCATTGACCTTACAACAATTAAAATATGTCATCGAGGTTACCAATCGTGGCTCCATGAATGAGGCGGCGAAGCGGTTGTTCATTTCCCAGCCCAGTCTGTCGAACGCGATTCGCGATCTGGAGGAAGAAATTCATATCACCATTTTTGAACGTACCAATAAAGGCATTTCTTTGTCCAAAGAAGGCGTGGAATTCCTCGGTTATGCACGTCAGGTTGTTGAGCAGGCGGAGTTGCTGGAAAATCGCTATCTGGATGCCAAGCCTTCACCACAGCATTTTGCTGTGTCCACGCAGCATTATGCTTTTGCAGTAAATGCATTCGTAAATCTGGTGAATCAATATGGACAGGATGAATATGAACTGGCTTTGCGGGAGACCAAAACCCATGAAATCATACAGGATGTCAAAAGCCTGCGCAGTGAGATCGGAATCCTGTATCTGAACGAATTTAACGCCAAGGTCATCAACAAGCTGCTAAAAGATGCAAATCTGCAATTCAACAGCCTGTTTACGGCCAAGCCGCACATCTTTATCAGTGCCAATAATCCGCTATCCCGGCAGTCTAGCGTGACCATTGACCAGCTTCATCCTTATCCATACCTGTTCTTTGAGCAAGGGGAGTACAATTCCTTTCACTTCTCCGAGGAAATTCTGAGTACGTTGTCGCATCCCAAAAGCATTCATGTTAATGACCGGGCGACCCTTTTTAATCTGCTTATTGGCTTGAACGGTTATACCATTTCTACTGGGGTAATTAGTGCGGATCTGAACGGTAACGAGATAATTTCCGTCCCTCTGGAGTGTGATGAGTCTATTAATGTAGGATGGATTTGCCATAAAAACGTCGCGCTCTCCAAGCTGGCTACTGTCTATGTAGAAGCGTTGCATGAGGCGATAGGAGAATAAAAAAAGTTTGATATAGCCTTAGGCTATAACTAGCTATAGTTTATTGGAGTTACCTTATAGCTGAGAATGTATGTTATCTTTCTTACAACAACTTCACTACTGAAGCGAAAAAGGAGATAACCCTAATGAGCAGCATCCTTGACAATGCATCCCAACGTAAAGTGACCCCTTTCAGACATGACATGGTCGGCAGCTTTTTGCGCCCGCAAGCGATCAAAGACGCCAGAACTCAATTTCAAAATAATGAAATCTCTGCGGACGAGCTGAGAAAGATTGAAGATGAAGAAATTATCAAGCTGGTCGAAAAGCAAAAATCCGTAGGACTTCAAGCTGTGACGGATGGTGAATTCAGACGGTCCTGGTGGCATCTTGATTTTATGTGGGGACTGGACGGCGTGGAAAAGGTACAGCTTGCAAACGGCTACCAATTCCAAGGTGTGGAAACAAGAGCGGAAACCGCACGCTTGTCCGGTAAAATCGGACATTCTCATCATCCTTTCATTGAAGATTTCAAATTCCTGAAGCAAGTCGCAGGAGAGGATGCTATCGCCCGCCAAACGATTCCGGCACCTGCGCAGTTCCTGGCTGAGCTGCTGCGCGGAGAAAATAAAGAAACGACCGATACGTATTACAGCAATCTGGATGAACTGGTGACGGACATTGCCAAAGCCTACAAATCTGTGATCCAAGCGCTGTATAATGAAGGCTGCCGCAGCCTGCAACTGGATGATTGCACATGGGGCATGCTCTGTGATAAAAACTATTGGCAAGCTAGACAGCATGCGGGTGAAAATGTGGAAGATACCAAAAAGCTATTCGCTCGCGTGAATCAGGAAGCCGTGAAGGATCTTCCAGCCGATTTGGTCGTTACAACCCACGTATGCCGTGGTAACTACCATTCCACCTGGGCATCTTCAGGCGGCTATGAGCCTGTAGCCGAAACCCTGTTCGGCATCGATAACATCGACGGCTACTATCTCGAATTCGATACCGACCGTGCGGGTGATTTCACCCCGCTTAAGCATCTGAAAGATGAAAAACAAGTCGTATTGGGTCTCGTTTCCTCCAAAACAGGTGAACTGGAAGACAAACAGACGGTCATTAACCGCATTAAGGAAGCGACTCAATTCGTGGACATTAACCACATCTGCCTCAGCCCACAATGCGGCTTTGCTTCGACAGAAGAAGGTAATATTCTGACCGAAGAGCAGCAATGGAAAAAGCTTGCTTTCATAAAAGAGATTGCGGACGAAATTTGGAAGTAAGGGTTTAGTTTAGAGGAATTGAATTGTAGAGATTCGTGATTACTAAAACACGCCACTTGAGGGCGTGTTTTAGTTTGAGAATCCGCTAAAATTGACCAAATTCCCTTATAGTTGCATTTCATTTTTAAGGACTTTTATTACAATAGCTAACGCTGTAATATCTTCTTAAAGAAACGCCAGATATTTTTTATTACAAGGGAAATATGGAGGGGAAATCAATGAATTACTTTTTATTAATTACTACACGAACAAACAAGTTCAATACTGATGATATCAAAGGGCACTATGACCATCTGGAAAAGTTAAAGAAAGAGGGAGCTCTTGAAAAGTATGGTCCATTTAGCGATAGAACGGGAGGCGCTTATTTAATAAAAGCAGCGTCACTTGAGGAGGCGACAAAGATTGGGAATTTAGATCCGCTCATTCAAAATGGTTCTTCTACATTGACAATAAAGGAATGGCTGTTGCGTTAAATTACATCTAAGAAGGTCACGACAAAAAACTGATGTGTCTTTTTGGTATTAAATAGAAAATGAGGACTGCGATTTTCTGAAAATGAAAAGAATGGTCCTTATTTTATTTCCCAAGAGATTGCTCTCACAATTTTTGAGAATCTTCTTAGTTGATAATCTCCCGTATCACATTCCTCGCCAAACGTACCTTCTCTGGACTCGTCTTTTGAAGTATATTTACGATTTCTTGTATACCATCTTCATGCTTCGTAACCTTGATATCCTCATTTACATAAGCGAAAAGCTGAATCAAATTAACATCCAGTGCATCAGCGATTTTAGCTATGTTTATTAAAGATACGTTTTTCTCTCCACGTTCAATCTGCCCTATGTATGAAAAATGGAATCCGCCTTTTTCCCCAAGCGACTCCTGAGACAATCCTTTTTCTTTTCGCAAAGCGCGTATTCTGGCACCCACTAATTTGAGGACTTCTTTGTCTTCCATCGTCTACACCTCACTATTCTAAAAGTGTAGACAAGAAATCTAAATGAAAACATTGAATATTAGATACAATAAATATTTTTGATATCTATAAGTATTATTTTAGCGTATAATAAGACTATTCTTGAATCTCTGGAGGAATAGATATGAAAGAAGCTCCTTCTACCTTTATTCCAAGTCCCACTCAACCGTCCAGACCCTCACAACACCTACATAATTCAATAACTGATTTCCACACTCTATCCCAATACCACATGAAGCTAGCCAAAATCCTGTACAAGCACAATCAAGTCCAATGCTGCATTATCCTATGTGACTGGGCTTTGACCTCCATGTTAAAAGCTCTATATATGAAAGAAACTAATAGCATTTTCCCTCCGAGACTCTTGTCGATGGCGGATTTGTTGCACTTATTACATACTGACACCAACCCGGGATTGGATGTTGTTGTATTTATAGGCACCACTCAATTTCTTTCATCCCAGCTAGAAAACCCTCTGATTCAGAAGATGAAGCAGAAGGATGTGAGTAGGCTGCTGCGCAGAACAGACGACATTCTTTGCCAGTTGTCATCCCGAGTCATGACTGATTCATCCGAAACGTATCAGTCCATTTTCTAAAAAGCCCCTCCATGGCAAATAAACTTGCCGATTCGCCCTGTCGTTATCCGCTTTTCTACATACGATAAGAGTAAGCTTTAACGCAAGGAGGGATTTAGATATGGGTGAAGTAGGTTACGGTGGAGCATGGACATCCACAGGCGCGATTTTGGTATTGTTCATTTTGCTGGTGATTATCACCAAATCTTTTCTGATCTAACAGCAGGTTCAGATTTCTTAAAATTCACAAAGCGGCCCTTTTTCACGACAGCGTGAGGGAGGGCTTTTTTAATGCAGAATGGATGGTAGTGCTAGTATGTTGTCTGGCCCTGCAAGCATTGTTATACTTTACATACAGGGATAATTTCCCTCAAGTGTATAGCAATTTGGATAGCGGAAGACGTGAGAAAACGGAAATTCGCTGACCATGATCAGGAGGATCGCATGATGAACATGGCAGGTAGTCCATTTCAATTTACGACAGACACGGCGACTCTTTGCCTATTCGATACGCAAGCTCTGAAGCATCGCTTGAACGATGCGCCGGATTGGTGGTCCATCGAAGAGGACGAGCTGGGGGAGTTGAATGCGGGAAACGCTGCTTTTTTGAATCTAGGAGCGGACGGGACGTATGAGGTTGTGATAGCAGATCATATCGAGCAGCCGATGGTGCGGCTGTTTTTGAAGGTTCCCTCAGGAAACATATTTATTGGTGCAGGAGAAGAAGTCACAGGTGGTGAGTTGGAACCTGATTGTGTATGGGGAGGGTCATTCCTATCTGTGCAACCCGGACTTTATGAATGCTTGGCCAGCAGAGAAAATAACCGTATATACCTTTCTTTTAAAAAAGGAAGCGAAGGCAGCAACAGCTTTACCAGTCTGATTCGATTGTAGATTGTAGGATCAAACTATAACGGATCAGGCAAGCCGCTTCAACACAGGGAATCTATAATAACCGTGACTGGGAAAATGAAAAAGGCTATCCCCACGGCTTGTATATCCGTGAGAACAGCGCTTTATTCGTCTATTGATACTTTACAATAATGGCGTTGCTGATTTGGCGGCCGGGTGTGGTGAGGTAAGAGCCGTTGTAGTACAGTCCGCTGGAAGCACCGCCATCCAGATTCATAGCCTGATAAGCGCCAGCCTGCTTCATCATTTGGGCGAGCTGCGGAATAGTCGCTCCGCTTGTGGTCAGGAGGATCAGCTTATGATCCCTAGTAATTCCAAGTGCGCTACGGGCGCCGCCGCCTGTTAATATTTTAGGGTCCTTGAAGCCTTCGGCTTTGACATTTAGGGAAACCTGGCCGTTCGTGACCAGACGAGGTCCAGCTTGAAGAGCACCTTCGACGCTACCTTGGGTTGTTAACCGTTGTTCAAAGGCAGAGCCCGACACGAGCTCGGCTAAATGGTTAGCATCGTAGGTGAAGACAGTGCGTTGATCGCCGGAGCTTTTTTTCAACATCTTGCCATGGCTGACCAGATAGCCGTAAGGTGACTTGTAGGAGCTTTTGGTATAGGCGTCAAAGAATGTGCCATTAATGGCTACAACCGCTTGATTGCGTTTGGCGAGACTGCTTAAGTTTTCCACTTTACCAAGGGTATCCCCCGCCACTGCTACGTCCAAACTCACCTTGGGATGGAGCATGGAGATGGTGATCACCTTGGCGGAAAAGGTACGAGATCCAACCTTGAAGCTTTTATGAGCTGTCGTGATGGGGGAAGTATTTCCGGGTAGCTTGCCGGTAAGTACCGGAAGCGTAACAGACGTTGTACCTTGCGTAATACGCACAGCTGAGTTTTCTTTTAGCCATAAGACTTGCAGGTTTAGATGTTGGCTGATGAACTGTAAGGGTACATAGGTAGCGCTGTTGTCGGTAAAAGGTGCATTTTGCATACGAACCGTTTGATCATTCACTTTAGCAGTAGATTGTCCCGTAAGTAATGTAAGCCGGGTATTGCCTTGCGCAATTTCTATTTTTTTGTCTGCTGGATTGCTGTGAAGCGTGATCCCTTCATAGCTATTCAGGAGACGAAGCGGGATGAAGGAGTGGTTACTCTGATCCACATAAACCAGCATAGGTATTGGTGCAGCAGCGTAGATCGGGGTTACAAGTAAGAGCATAGACAGAATAATAAGTGCGGTGATTCTTTTCATGAATAGATCAATCTCCTTATGTAGTCTTAACTATTGACAAGGTGCTTGTACTTATATCGGGTTTTATGAGTTATAAATGTATGTTACGCGAATTTTGAGTGTTTGGATGATACAGAAACGGGGTGGCTGGAGATGAGCAGGTATGAGACAAGACTTGAGGATTACCGTCGCAGGGAGCGCCCTTCTTATCGTGTATTTGAAGGATTGCAGGAATTGGTGCGCAGCGTGGGGCAACTTCATAATAACTGGTTATATGTGAATGTGGATCAATGGGATCAGGACCCTGTTCAAACACCGATTTATTATTTGGATGAGCATTGGCTGGAGGAATGTGCAGAGGACGGTACAGCCGCAACCAACGAACAGGACGAGTATATTCCCCTATGGATATCACATCGTCAGGTTCAAACTTGGTTTGAGCTGGCCACCTTTGAAAGTATTGTAGAAGTTCTTAAGGCTGCTAGACAGCCAGTGACGATTCAGATGGTGATTGTGGCGGTCAAATATTACGAACAGCACGATGCCTACCTGGATTATGAGGAGGTAAAAGCAGTGACAGACCTGTGGTCTGTGTTGACGAAGGTGAGAAACCACCTAACAGAATGAATAAAGCCTGTAGAACAAACCGGGCATACATAGACGACTGGGATGGGGGAGCAGAATGAACTGGTTGAATCATGAATTGGCAGCACAGTGGCGACAGGAAGGGAAAAGGTATGCCGCAGATGTGAACGAATTTGTCAGAATCGGTATGGAAAGCCAGTGGCAACAGGAGCAGCCAGAGCCAAAGCAGGACGAACGCTCTAAGCTAGCCAAAGATATTTTTCGTATGATTCAGGTAGCGAATCAGGCAGGGGAAACAGAGCGGTTACGTCGGGAAATTCCGGCTGCATCCTGGCCGCTTACACCAGCGTTTGAAGAGGCCTTGCAAGCCGTTAGACCGATGGCATTTATGAATGGGACCAATGAAGTTATTCTACATGCAGGCAACCCTCGGGAACGCGGCAAGATCTATCTGGCGGGAAAAGATGGAATTAGGCAAATTCTCGGACTGCATCGCGTAGGTTGTTCGCCGGACGGGAGTTATTTTGCGTTGGTGGATGGGAATGGGATTCGGATTGTTCGACAACCGGATCGAAATTTACAAGGGGAAGAGACAGCGTTTTTTCAGTGGAAGGATATACAGGCCCGCTTAAAGGCAGCTATTCCTGGCTTGGAATGCTTGGCGGATGAGGAGCACCCCGAGGATATATTAGATGAAGTGATTCCGTTTGGCGATGGACAGCGCTTGTTGCTGGTTTGCGGTTACGGTGTTTATTTGCTGGCTGGTGATCAGGTGGATTTGATCCATCCCAAGGCGTCTGAACGAAGAGAATTGGGACTGGAAGACACGATTGTGGATATGGCGCATGGAGCTGTGTCGAAGGATGGACGCTGGATCGCTTATGGAAGCCAGATGAGTGAGCATTTGCTCATGGACTTAACGGATAAGACGGTGCATACATTGGAGCCAGGCTCCAGCTATCCGCATTATGCTCTATTTTCCAAAGATGATCTGGATGTCTGGTACAATGCCTGTCATTTCTACAACGGTGCCACCATTCAGGTGCCGATTGCCGAAGTGGAGCAGGGACTTGCTCTGAATACGGAAGAATGGCCGATAATAAATGAAGAAATGCGAGTATACGCTGCAGTAGCGCTGACGCAAGGAGCTATTCTAGGTGATGCCTACGGATATCTCCGTCTTATGGATAGAGAGGGACGTGAACTTTGGCGCTATTTTGTCGGAAGTACGATATCTGGACTGGCAGTTACATCTGATGAAGGCATGTTGGCGGTTGGAACGTATGGCGGTATGCTTCATTTGATTGATATGCTGAATGGGGCAAAGGATGAATATACCATTGGCACTGCTCCAATTCACGAGACAGAGCGTTGGTTGCTCTGGCGTAACTATGAGCCATTTCGCTGGTAATACTAATATTCCGCAAATGGTGAAAAAAGCAAGTTCTGATAAGCTGAACATAAAAAGAGCAGTGGCATATGATTGTAATGCTATTTTCATATAGAGACGCATGAGGCATACATCTATGATGCAAAATGCGAGTAAAAAGGAAAGAGGTGTGAGGACATGGACAAGAAAGCGGATATTCGCACATCCATGAAGGAGTTATTTGCACAGATGGATGAAGCCTTTTTTATGGATGTGGAAGAAAATGTACCGTTCGAAATGCGTGATGGGAACGTCGATGAGGAGGGATGGATCAAGTGGAAGCCCCTTCCTTCACAGATTACAGAACAGGAAGTTCGGGAAATGGAAGAAAAATACCATTTTGAGCTGCCGCTTCTGCTGAGGAATTTTATCATGTCCTACCATTATGTATCTTTACAATTCGATAATGAATCTATTCCGGGAGTATACTGGAGCGATTGTACGTTTGTAGAGTTTCCACGTCTGCCAGCAGGTCAAGGCTTAAAGGCATTTTATGATTTGATCGATCAATGGTCACCTTTGTTGTCAGCAGGCTATATTCCATTTGCCATTGCAGAAGACGATCAGGGCCCTGTATGTTTAAATGTAGGCAGCAGACATAAGGACGGCGATTATCCTATTGTCTGGTTCTTTCACGAGGATCTCCGGCATTTGGATGAGGATGAGCTACAGATTAGGAGTAACCTGCTTCCCCATGTGCAGGGGCTATTTCCATCCACTGTCGAAATGTTTAACGTTATGTTTAAGCAAATCGGGCACTAACGATTCCCTGAAATGGAATTTCACTGTGCAGATTAACCAAGATATTGACATAAAAAATGAGGAATGTTATAAAAAAGGTAGGCTAGCACTCGAATGATGGGAGTGCTAACAAAGCTGCATCGTTTGCATAGCTCTTATCCGCTGGCCTTACATAGGTTTATATTTGAAAGGAGATATTCGAATGGAGAAAAAACAGTTTCAGGCTGAGTCCAAGCGTCTGCTCGAAATGATGATTAACTCGATTTACACTCAAAAGGAAATTTTCCTAAGAGAGCTGATCTCCAACGCAAGTGATGCGATTGACAAAATCTATTACAAAGCACTGACTGACGATCAATTAGTCTTTGACAAAGAGAATTATTATATTAAAGTAATTGCCGATAAGGATCATAGAACGCTAACTCTGCGTGATACCGGGATTGGGATGACCAAGGAAGAACTGGAAAATAACCTGGGCGTCATTGCTAAAAGTGGCTCACTGGCATTCAAAAATGAAAATGAGTCCAAGGATGGTCATGACATTATCGGTCAATTCGGCGTCGGCTTCTATTCAGCTTTCATGGTAGCAGATGTAGTTACAGTAACGACCAAGGCTTTGGGAAGCGATACTGCTTATAAATGGGAATCTACAGGTGCTGACGGTTATACCATTGAGGTGGCTGAGAAGGACGAGGTCGGAACCGAGATTGTTCTGAAAATCAAGGAAAACACCGAGGATGAGTCCTACGACGAATATTTGGACGAGTACCGTTTAAAAGCGCTTATTAAAAAATACTCCGACTTTATCCGCTACCCGATTAAAATGGATGTTACAGGCAAGCGTCTGAAAGAAGGAAGCGATAACGAGTTTGAGGATTACAAAGAAGAACAGCGTATTAACAGCATGGTGCCCATCTGGAGAAAAAATAAAAGCGAGCTAACCGACGAGGATTATCAAAATTTCTACGCGGAAAAACGCTATGGCTACGACAAGCCGCTCCAGCATATCCATGTCAGCGCGGACGGCGCGGTAGTGTACCAAGCGATTTTGTTTATTCCTGAGAATATTCCGTTTGATTTTTACTCTAAGGAATATGAAAAAGGGCTGGAGTTGTATGCTAACGGTGTGCTAATCATGGAAAAATCTCCTGACCTGCTGCCGGATTATTTTAGCTTTGTAAAAGGTATGGTTGACTCCGAAAGCCTGTCACTCAACATTTCGAGAGAAATGCTGCAGCATGATCGTCAGTTGAAGCTGATTGCCAAAAATATTGAAAGCAAAATTAAAGGCCAACTGTTGACTCTGCTCAAAAATGATCGGGAGAAATATGATCAATTCTACAAATCATTTGGAAGACAATTGAAATTTGGTGTGTACAACGATTACGGCAGACATAAAGAAACCCTTCAGGATCTGCTTATGTTCTACTCTTCTACAGAGAAAAAGCAGGTTACTTTGGACGAATATGTATCTCGTATGCCAGAGGATCAAAAGTATATTTATTATGCTTCCGGGGAGTCCAATGAGCGTATTGAAAAGCTACCGCAGACCGAATTGGTGGCCGATAAAGGCTACGAAATTTTGTACTTCACTGATGATATTGATGAGTTCGCTATTAAAATGCTCTTAAGCTATAAAGAGAAAGAATTCAAATCCGTATCGAGTGGCGATCTGGGCATTGAGTCTGACGAAAATGAGAAAGAAACTGAAGCGGAACAAAACGACAACAAGGAGTTGTTCGAGTACATGAAGGGCTTGCTGGAAGGCAAAGTATCCAGTGTTAAAGCCTCCAAGCGCTTGAAGACACATCCGGTATGTCTGTCCGCTGATGGCGAAGTGACTATTGAGATGGAGAAAATTTTGAACGCCATGCCGAATAACGCTGATGTCAAAGCAAATAAAGTGCTGGAAATCAACGTGAACCATGCGGTGTTCAACTCTTTGAAAGAAGCCTTTGCCGAGGATAAGGAGAAAGTGAACCTCTATACGGCATTACTGTACAATCAAGCTTTGCTGATCGAGGGCTTGCCACTGCAAGATCCGGTTGAATTCACGAACGATATTTGCAAAATCATGGTTTAATATGCTTTATTACGATATAGAGCCGTTCCCACACCGGGGGCGGCTTTATTTATTATGACACTTCTTAAAGCTCCATAATAGGCCATATAACGCTTACAGTAGAAGCATAAGGCCTTGCACTGTGCCGACTATTCAATACCTAGGAGGGCGATTGTATGAGTCTGGATCGAGATCCATTGAACCCCCAAAGTTTAAGCCGAAGTGAGCTTATACAGTTGGTGGAAAAAATCATCAGAGGCGAGGGAACAGAGGAGGAACTCGACAGCATGCTGACCGTAGTCATGCAAAATACACCTCATCCGGGGATTAGTAATTTGATCTACTGGGATGACCGTGATTTGAGCGCGGCAGAGATTGTAGATGAAGCATTACGCTATCAGCCCATTTTTCTACCCCCTCATGAATCTTCTTCATAGCATGCGGAGGGGTAGTCTTTTGTTAAAAAATAAGATAATATAATTTTTTTAAAGGTTATGAGCATTATATTCAAGAAAACTTCCGTTAAAGGTGTGCTGGCTTCCCTGTAATGTATGGAGAAATGTTTGCTTTTTGCTCGCTTTACGGAGAATTTATGCCTAATTTTGGGGTTTGTAAAATTTTTGTGACATGCTTCTGTGAATTTTGACACAGCAAATTGTCGTTTTTCTTGATTATTTGGTGGGATGTCTTTATAATCATTTTGTTTGCAAGAATGAATAGCGATTAGCGTATGGAATAAGGAGGTTATTTATTTTGGGAAAAGCATTGATTATTGGCGCCGGTGGCGTGGCCAGCGTTGTGGTGCATAAATGTTGCCAAAACCCAGATGTATTTGAAGAAATTTGTATCGCAAGTAGAACTGTTGAGAAATGCGATGCGCTTAAAGAGAAGCTGGGTGGAGGTCGTACGAAGATCCAAACGGCTCAGCTTGATGCTGACAACACCGACATGGTCATTGACTTGATTCGAAGCTTTCAACCGGATGTAGTTATCAATGTGGCTCTCCCTTATCAGGATTTGACGATAATGGATGCTTGCCTTGAGACAGGTGTTCATTACGTTGATACGGCGAACTATGAACCGCCGGATACGCCGAAGTTTGAATACAGCTGGCAATGGGCCTACAAAGAAAGATTCGAAAAAGCAGGAATTACAGCTCTGCTGGGCAGCGGTTTTGATCCAGGCGTGACTGGAGTATTTACGGCTTATGCTCAAAAGCACTATTTTGATGAAATTCATACGATTGATATTGTGGATGCGAATGCAGGGGACCACGGATATCCTTTTGCAACTAATTTTAATCCGGAAATCAATATTCGTGAAATTACAGCGAAAGGCCGTTACTTTGAAAACGGAGAATGGATTGAAACTGAGCCACTTTCTGAGAAAAAGGTATACGACCTGCCTGAAATTGGACCGAAAAATATATATCTTTTGTACCATGAAGAACTGGAATCTCTTGCAGTGAATATTAAAGGCGTGAAAAAAATCCGCTTCTGGATGACGTTCTCGGACAATTATCTGAATCATTTGAACGTACTTCAAAACGTGGGCATGACTTCGATCGAGCCTATTGATTATGAAG
This sequence comes from Paenibacillus sp. ICGEB2008, assembly GCF_000307675.1. NCBI lineage: Bacteria > Bacillati > Bacillota > Bacilli > Caryophanales > Paenibacillaceae > Paenibacillus > Paenibacillus sp. ICGEB2008. The sequence goes on along the minus strand of NZ_AMQU01000004.1, from coordinate 190,487 downwards.
GGCAACAAATCATTCCACTGCAATTCCTGAAAGCTATTTTGCCGGACCCGGCTTCTCTGGGACCAAGAACAAAAGGCAAAACAAACATTGGCTGCATCATCCAAGGCGTGAAAGATGGAAAGCCAAAAACCTATTATGTTTACAACGTTTGTGATCATGAAGAATGTTATGCAGAGGTTGGCTCCCAAGCCATTTCTTACACAACAGGTGTTCCGGCTATGATCGGTGCAATGCTTATCATCAAAGGCCTCTGGAAAAAACCAGGCGTTTACAACGTTGAGGAATTCGATCCAGATCCATTCATGGAAGCACTAAATAAACACGGATTGCCATGGCAAGAGAACTTTACGCCAACGTTGCTTGATTGAGGTCTGCGATGAATATTGATATTACCGGACTCCCATCACCTTGTTATCTTGTTGACGAAAGACTTCTTGTCAAAAACCTTGAGGTTTTGAATTCTGTACAAGGGCGGACAGGTTGCAGTATTCTGCTCGCTCTTAAGGGTTTTTCGATGTTTTCGACCTTTCCTCTGGTTGGCAAATACTTAAAAGGCGTAACCTCCAGCTCGTTGTTCGAGGCAAGACTCGGTCGCGAAAAAATGGACAAGGAGGTTCACGTATACGCACCAGCTTATGTTGACAGTGAATTTGATGAGCTATTGGAGTATGTTGACCATATTGTTTTCAACTCCTTTGATCAACTGAAACGCTTCAAAAGCAGAGTGCAAGGCGTAACTTCCAAAAAAATCGATATCGGCATTCGAGTGAATCCGGAATATTCGGAAATCGAAACGCCGCTGTATGATCCTTGCTACAACAACTCCAGAATGGGTGTGACTCTGGCTAACTTTAGACCTGAGGATCTGGATGGCGTGGACGGTATTCATTTTCATACGATGTGTGAACAGAATTCTGATACGCTTGAGCGCACCATTAAAGTCGTGGATGAGAAATTTGGGCCATATATTAAGCAAATGAAATGGCTCAATTTCGGCGGCGGTCACCATATTACCAGAGAAGACTATGACCTGGACACGCTGGTGCGTTGTATTCAATACTTTCAGGATAAATACGGTGTGCAAGTTTATCTTGAGCCAGGCGAAGCTATCGCTCTGAACACCGGATATCTGGTTGCAACTGTATTGGATACAATGAAGAACGGAATGGACATTGCCATTCTGGATACTTCGGCTGAATGTCATATGCCTGATGTACTGGCTATGCCTTACCGCCCGAATATCATTGGCGCAGGCAAGCCTGGTGAGTATGCACATACTTACAGACTCGGTGGACTTACTTGCTTGGCTGGCGATGTCATTGGTGACTATTCCTTTAAAGAACCATTGAAGCCAGGAGACAAGCTTGTATTCTGCGACATGGCCCATTACACGATGGTCAAAAACCACATGTTTAACGGAGTCAACCTGCCAGCCATCGCCAGCTACAATGACGAAGAAGGCATCAAGGTAATCCGTCAGTTCTCCTACGAGGACTTTAGCTCGCGTTTGTCGTAAAGAAAAGGTTACTAATATGCAGCAATACAAAAAAGCCTCGCCCCTAAAATTAGGAGTGAGACTTTTTTTGTATAGGAAACTGAATTAGTATCTTTATTCCTCAATTTTGGCGGAAATCTTGTACCAGAACAATTGACCGATTTCATAGCCTGGCACTCCCACTTCTAAGTAGTACTCTTTGCCAGCCTCAAGTTTTTTACCTAAAGTATTCTGTCCTTCTTCTGTTGTTTTAATCATATGACCATCGCTATCTGTTAGAGTCAAATTTAACCATGCATTAGGATACTTATCCCCTTCAATTTTAAAATCAACCCATTTGGTCTGAAAAGCCTTAAATTTATACATATCGTAAGTATCATAGTCTCTTCCTTCAATGAGTTCCCCTATGGTTCCGTATATATCACTACCTAGCCAAACTTCGCTGGCCTTATCATACCAATTGTTAGGCTCCCTGTCAGTTCCATTACCGAAGAGTTGGTTGGATTCCTTTGCAACTGGTACAGAATCTGCTTCTGCAGCTAAAGCGACACTGGCAGTAGTACTCAACATAAGTGTAAGACCTAATGAAGCTAATAATGTTTTTTTCATGAATCAGAGCCCTCACTTTTTTTTGGTTTATATTCATTTACATAAATATACTGGTGATTTAATTTTGGGTTATTATCTATATTATTCACTAGATAATCATATACACAAAAGAAATAATAATATGTGAGTATAATAGAATTCTTGCTATGAGATGGTGATTTTCCATGATGCAGAGGTAAAAACAAACCACAAGTAGGAAGAAGGTATCAACATAAACCGTCAATTCTCCTACGGGGATATAGCTGCGTTTGTCGTAAGACAATAGGTGTTCAAAGATGAAAACATAGTCCCTGTAAAAGGATTACGTTTTTGATATGCTCCATTGGCTGTTTAGTTTATTTAATCGTAGAAAAAACTCTATAGTCGAACAATTGACCAACCTCAGGATTGGCTACCTCTACTAACAAGTAATAATCTTGTCCAGCTTCAAGATTTATACCTAAACGGTATTGACGATCTGCTGCACTTCTTTTGATGCTTCCATTGCTGTCAGCTACACTAAGCATCATCCATGAATTAGGATATATTTCCCCTTGAATGTTAAATTCATAAAATCCAGACTGAGGGGCTGTAAACTTATAATAATCTGCAAAGTCATAACCTATATTGCCTTCAGAAATGAATTTTCCGAAGTTCCCATAGATATCGATGCCACCTCCTACTGTTATTCCAGTGGCTTGATCAAACCAGTTATTAGGCTCTACGTCGGTATACCATGAAGATGAAAGCTGGATAGATTCCTTTTGTAATGCGGGTGCTGCTTCTTGAGCAGATGCAACGGCGGTGGATGTACTTAATAGAAGTGCAAGACCTAGTGTAGAAAAAACTGCCTTTTTCATTTAATCATCTCTTCCCTTCTTTTATTTTGGAATTTATACGAATATATAACCAATCCCATCCAGTATTATATATTGAATCCCAATAAATTGGAATAAAAATGTAACAATAAACAAAAATATATATTTTTTTGTCACAATTATGAGTTTTTACAAATTTATTCACTAATCTTCAATTAAGAGTTAGCCAACTTACTGTATACTATAGAATTCCATTTTAATACGCTTTCATGATAACGGGCATTTTATTTTGGGAGTAACAGCTGTTATGTTATACTCAATAATTGGAGGTGAATTGCACATGTTCGACCCGACCGTTTTTGATAATTTAAAAGTAGCTATAGAAAATGCGGTTTACGATCTGGATAATCTGGATTCTCGTATTAACATTACACAGCGGACCGATAGGTTGGAGATGTCGGTAATGTCCCGTGAATTTGGCGTACAGTTCAGCCTGAGAGAACAGCCGGGTGTGACGGCAGAGCTTCAACTAAAGATGGATTTAAACAACCTGGCTGCAGAAATATTGGAAATGGAAGATCAAACTCCGGGATGTAGCTTGTTGCTGTATTTTGATATGAAGATTCGAGAGATGGAGACACAATGCAGCCAGATTGAAAATATACTGACCGACATTTGGAAGCCCGAACTTCGACCAGTACAAACGTTAAGTCAGATTTACGGAGAGAAGACGTCTACATACCAAAACAGGATTGAACTCCGATTTTCCAGGCAAATCAACGAAGATCAGATGGAGGATATTTCAGAGTTGTTGGAACACGTGTTGCTGACGCTTATGGAATTAAACAAGGTCTAACCCCCTCTTTCTCTTAATGAAAGACAGGCTGTGTCGTTGGGGGGATGTAGAGGTAAAGGAGCTAGGGATATATGATAAATGAACACGATTTTTCTGAAATATATGCGATTATGGAATCTTCTTTTCCAGCATCAGAATGCAGGACGTTTGAGGCTCAAAAGGCTTTATTGAAGCATCCTAGCTATCGTATTATCACTGAAAAAAATGAGCAGGGGAACATAGTGGCTTTTTTGGCAGGTTGGGAATTCGCGCATTTTCGGTTTGTAGAGCATATTGCGGTAGATTCCCGTATACGAGGTGGCGGATTAGGCCAAAAGCTTATGGGTAGATTTATATCGCAGTCTGACCAACCGGTAGTGCTGGAGGTTGAGCCTCCAGTGGATGAATGGTCACGGAGAAGAATTGGTTTTTACGAACGAATGGGATTCCATCTGAACCATTTTGAATATGTACAGCCCCCTCTAAGAGAAGGACAGACGGATCTGCGGCTTCAGATTATGAGCTATCCAGGTGCGTTGGCTGAATCGGCGTTTGCTCCGTTTAAAGAGACTTTATATACCGAGGTTTATGGGCTTAAATAAGAGACTAGACAGTAGTAGATAAAAGTAAAAGGCTCTGCTTGTTCCGTATGGATACGGAAGCGGAGCCTTTGCTCTAAAAGGCTAGAGGTGCCTTCATTGTTGTTAATGTTTTGTCCATACCATCACAAATTCCTTCTCATCAGTTTCAGCATCCACAGATTCCTCTTGAATCGCAAATCCATTTTTAGTATAAAAGTTAAATGCTTTCGTGTTGGACTGGTACACTTTTAGCTGAATCTCATCATGCTGCTTCTTAACCCAATCTAATAGTAATTTGCCATAGCTTTTTCTTTGAGAATCAACCCGTATAAACAGAGCAGCCAAGTATCCGTCCATCATGGAAATGAAGCCGCCGATCGTATGGTCATCTTGTATGATAACGTAGTTCTGAGCGAGGGGAAGGTACTTGTTCTCCATCTCGGCAGCTTTAGATGTCCAATACTCCCGAGCAATAAAATGGTGGGCTTCTACGGAAGCGTCCAGCCAAATGGCTACCAGTTCTTTCAACTCTTCTACTTTCGCAGGTCTAATCGACATTGTAACGCCTCTTTTCACAATATGTAATCGTATCTGTAGTAGAGTATGATGTTGAAATAAAAAAGACCGTCCGTGGACGGTCTTTCTACCGTGGCGCTTAATTAAAGCCTTGATCCGTATCCCGCGCCTCCGTCAACTCTGTAAATTAGAGAATAACGGACCGGGTAAGGGATACGCTCAACATATGATTATTGATGTTGACGCACCTCCTTTCCTGATGCGTTCATCTTACCATATCTGGTTGGTGATATCCAGTGATTTTCTTATATTTACTAGCATTATTCATAGAAAATATAATATAAATCAGCTTGCTTTTAAGCTCTATTCAAGATATAATTTTAATTACGGCGATTAAAGTATCGCCATCAATACATAGTATGCGGTCGTGGCGGAATTGGCAGACGCGCACGGTTCAGGTCCGTGTGGGCTAACCCCCCGTGGAGGTTCGAGTCCTCTCGACCGCATTATACCTAACAATTACAGGTTCTTGGATTGGCTGAATGCCTCCAAGAGCCTGTTTTTATATGGTTAAGATGCGTGCTATTAAACAGCCATTTTATTTATGCTGGAATATATATTTAATATAATCTTTTGCACTCTGGTTAATGTCTTCATCACTTGCTTGAAACGAGGCTCCGAAGACAGCGAAATAGGGTAATGTTACGGCGCCCACATGTACTGCGCTTGCTTTAAAAGGGGCTATAACTTCATCTACCGTAAATGTAACGGAACCAGTAGATAAGTAGTTTTCTTTTTTATCGCCAATCGACATGGCGATCCCTAGCTTCTTTCCTTTTAACTTATCACCTTTTGAACCATAAGCCCATCCATGGGCAAAAACATCATCAAACCACTTTTTTAATAGAGGAGGGTAACTATACCAGTATAAAGGGAACTGAAATATGATATTGCTGTGTGCTTCAAGTAACTTTTGTTCTTTCAAAACATCAATATTCCAGTTGGGATACTCTTTATAAATTTCATGAATTGTAATTTCATTGGAATATCGAAGCAATTCTTGTTTCCATCTTTGATTTACTCTGGAATTTTCAATATTCGGGTGTGCTAAAATTACGAGAGTCTTCATTATAAATCACCTTTCTTACATCGCATCATTTGCTTTTTGTGGATACGTATTATTATTCTGTAGGCTATAAAAAAAGTAAATACACACAATAAAGTAATATAGTTACTTGAAAGTGTGCATGGTACTTAGAATGAAGATATGTGATTATAAAATGAATTCGATAAACTTAGTTATTTTAGTCTTGAAGAGGTGGTCGTATGAAACAATATAATTTAGGCATAGAAGCAACACTGGAGATCATCGGAGGTAAGTGGAAATCCTTAATCATATGCTTATTAATGTCTGGTAGAAAGAGGACCAGTGAATTACAGCGTAGTATTGCAGGCATTTCTCAAAAGGTTCTTATACAGCAACTTCGTGAACTTGAGAAGGATGGGATCATAGGCAGACATGTGTATAATCAAATGCCTCCAAAAGTGGAGTACTATATAACGGAATATGGAATTACAGCAAATGAAATTATTGATTTAATGTGTACCTGGGGAAGGACTAATATCAAAATAAGACAAGAGAAAGGAGAAGATGTGATATTGCTAGAAAATAAGTCCAAATGAATATTGGAGTTAAAGAGCGCTGTAGACTATGATGTTTACGGCGATTTTCTTTTTGGCGTAGAGTCGCAGTTCGGGGATATCTGTGTCATAGTATTTGATCGTTTACCTTCAAGACCATGTTATATGTTGAGCCGCAAGCTGATTTGTAATATAGTTATGACTGGACAACCATTCCATCAATATTAAATGAATGCCAAAGTAGGGGGACCCTTGCAATGATTATTAAACCGAAAATTCGTGGTTTCATATGTACGACTGCGCATCCTGCAGGATGTGCGGCTCACGTTAATCGTCAAATCGACTACATCAAAGACAGCACGGGATTACAAGGAGCTAAAAAGGTACTTGTGATCGGAGCATCCACAGGTTATGGACTGGCTTCCCGCATTGCTGCGAGCTTCGGTATGGGAGCTGACACCGTAGGAGTATCCTTTGAACGTCCTGCTTCAGAGGGGCGCACGGCTTCGGCAGGCTGGTACAATACAGTGGCCTTTGAAAGAGCAGCCAGAGCGGCTGGCTACATAGCGGAGAGCATTAATGGAGATGCTTTTTCCCATGAAATTAAGCAGGAGACGTTGAAGCTGGTCAAAGAAAAGCTGGGCAAGGTAGACCTGATTGTATATAGTGTCGCCTCACCGCGACGGACACATCCTGATACGGGAGAAACCTTTAATTCCGTTCTCAAGCCCATTGGACAGCCGTTTACGAATAAAACGGTGAATACGAACACAGGTGTTGTGTCGGAAATTACGCTTGAACCAGCAACGCAGGAGGAGATTGATAACACCATCACGGTCATGGGTGGCGAGGATTGGTCCCTGTGGTTAAAAGCGTTGGAAGAAGCCGACCTGCTGGCTGAAGGGGTAACCACACTGGCTTACTCGTATATTGGTCCTGAGATTACGGAGGCTATTTATCGTAAAGGAACCATTGGCCAAGCTAAAAATGATTTGGAAGCCACAGCACATACGTTAACAAAGCAACTGGAGCGTTATCGTGGGAAGGCCTACGTTTCAGTGAATAAAGCTTTGGTTACACAATCCAGTTCGGCTATACCTGTTGTGCCTCTGTATATTTCCTTACTGTTTAAGGTCATGAAAGAAAAGGGACTGCACGAGGGTTGTATTGAGCAGGCGCAACGTCTGTTCGAGGCATTATACAGTGGGTCCACTGTGGAAACAGACGATGAAGGACGCATTCGTCTGGACAACTGGGAAATGAGAGAGGATGTGCAGCAAGCTGTTAAAGCGGCTTGGTCTGAGATCACTACCGAAAACGTATCCGAACTGGGTGATCTTGAGCAATATCGTCTGGATTTCCTTCAATTGTTTGGATTCGGTTTTGATGAAATTGATTATGAATTGGACGTTGATCCAGAAGTTCACACAACTTAGGTGAAAATGTGCTAAACCAAAAACGGGTACTCTCAAGCTGCAAATGGCTTGTGAGGCCCGTTTTTTTATGTATGCAGTCAAATTAAAATGGTCTGGCTTTCAACAGAATTCATTGAGAATTGGACGTAGAAAGCGACTTTCGGTGCAGCAAGCGAAAAACGGCAATGGTAATGATAATCCCTGCAATGCCAAAAACCGTGACTGAAGTCAGTGCACGATAAGCTTGCCAGCCGAACAAAAAAGCAACCCCACTACCAAACGTTGTACCTGCCAGTAACCCGAGTGCACAGGCAATATCTGTTCCAAATTTCATAATATTGTTCCTTTCGAATGGTTGAATTGAATCGTAACTTGTACGTTTTTTCTGGACTTGTACCTACATTTGTGCGTACAATTAAATAGTAATCGTTTTCAAACGGAATCTATTATTAGTATGGATCATTCTTGTACAAATTATTCCTTTTTCAGGAGGCTGATGAAATGAATATGAATGAGCAGATTAAGCTGTGGAACGAAGAGGCGCAGGCTAGTAACACTGATCATCCTCACCGAAAGGTTGAATTGTTTATCGAGGTACGGGATGGAGCACTTGAATCCATTGCTTCTTATTTGAATCAACAGAATTATAAGCATGTTACTCTAGTAGAGGATGAGCATACTTCAGCGGCAGCAGGGAAGAAAGTAGCTGAATTAATCCGTGAAGCAGGTTTGACAGTTGATGTAGTTCGGCTGCCTCCGAATGCGGTAGGGGATGTTATTGCTGATGAAACTTATATCATGAAGGTTTTGCTGGGTGTGGCGGATCAAAGTCAGGCTGTGCTTGCTGTAGGGTCAGGTACGATTCATGATCTGGTTCGCTTTGTGTGCTATAAAATGAATCGTCCGTTCTTGTCAGTCCCAACGGCTGCATCTGTAGATGGTTTTACCTCAGCTGGGGCCCATTAATTGTGGATGGCAGCAAGCAGACGTTCCAAGCCGTTCCGCCTGAGGCGATCTTCGCTGACTTGTCCGTACTGGCAAGTGCCCCTCAAGTGATGACTGCCGCGGGTTTTGGCGATATGCTCGGTAAGTTTACCTCATTAGCGGACTGGCATGTGTCCAGAGATTTGGGAAACGAGCCGTATTCACCTGTAGCTAATCGAATTACCGAGGAGGCTTTACGTGCTTGTGTAGAGCATGTCGATGAGATCGCGGCCGGCAGTAAGGCAGGGGTCGAGGTGTTGATGAATGCGCTGATTGCATCCGGTATTTCGATGTTGATGATTGATCATTCCCGTCCTGCCTCAGGGGGAGAACATCATATTTCTCACCGAATTGAAATGGATTTTATTGCAGAGGGGCGCAAGCAAGTTTTGCATGGTGCCAAGGTGGGCGTTGCCTCCGCTTTGCTGTCTGACATGTATAGGGAATTGGCTGCCACTCAGAAAGTGGAGGCATTTGAAGTATATCGGACTTTGCCTACATCGGAACAGATGCGTGCATGGCTAGCTCAGGTGGGAGGTCCGTCTACCATTGCTGAGCTGGGGGTTACACAGGAACAACTTGCTCGTGCTTTGCGCACGGCACATACTTTGCGTGATCGCTATACCGGACTCAAGTATATGAATGAACACCAGTTGCTTCGTTCGTAATGTGTGTTACACCTACACTAGAGTCCTTTAGATACTCAGTTTAAGCATGAGGAAGGGATTTGTGAATGGGTTTACGCCTCCGGCAGCTATACAACAATAACCTGCTCTTGTTACATTTGTATGTACAAATGGACGATATGCTATAATCGGAATACGAATAGGTACATGATATGGCAATTACGGAGGACATTATGGCGCCCAAATATATACAAGTTAAACAGGAGATTTTATCATGGATTCATTCATCTAGACTGGAGCCGCAAAGCCAGCTTCCTTCTGAACATGAAATGTCTGAACAATTTGCAGTTAGTCGGCAAACGGTGCGTCAGGCGCTGGGTGAGCTGGTACAGGAAGGTTGGCTGCTTCGCATACAGGGCAAAGGAACCTTTGTCGCGGTACGGGATCATAAGCAGCCTGAAAATCCAAGGACGATTGGAGTTGTGACAACTTATATATCGGATTATATTTTTCCATCCATTGTACAGGGAATTGAATCCAAGCTAAGCCGGCAGGGCTACAAGCTGCTGCTATCAAGCACAGGCAATGACCCTGAACAAGAACGTCAGTGCTTGGAAATGCTGCTGAGTCAACCACTGAGCGGAATTATTATTGAGCCGACCAAAAGCGGGGAACGTAATCCCAATTTGAACTATTATTTAACCGTGGAGAATCGCCAAATCCCTTATTTAATGATCAATGCTCGTTATGAGGAGATGGATGCACCTTGTTTGCGTTTGGATGATGAAAAGGGTGGTTTTTTGGCGGCAGAGCATTTGATCAAGCTGGGGCACCGGCGATTGGCCGGATTTTTCAAAACCGATGATATGCAAGGAATTCTGCGGATGAAGGGATTTGTAGCCGCTCACCGTAAATATGGAGTGATGTTACATCCGAACGCAGTAACTACGTACCGGACTGAAGAAAAAAATGAGCTTCCGTTACAACGCGCATCGCAGCTGTTGGCGATGAAGACAGGGGAACGTCCGACCGGATGGGTGACCTATAATGATGAACTGGCGGTGCGGCTGCTGGATATTGTACGTTCGGCGGGCCTGAGTATTCCCCAGGATCTGTCACTGGTTGGGTTTGATGATTCATTTTTGGCGACAGCCACGGAAGTCAAACTTACAACCATTCGGCACCCCAAGGAAGAATTGGGGTTACGTGCCGCCGATACCATGCTATCGATGATTGAAGAAAAGGAATATCGTGAAGAAGAGCGTCAATGGATTATACCCCCAGAGTTAATTGTACGCGAATCCACGGGGCCGGCTTAGGAAATATTTAGTTAATTTTAAGTTGATGGTATGTTACTGGATACACGGAGCAGCCTGTTTTCTGGATTGCAGAAAAGGGGCTGTTTTTCTATACATTTTGAAAATGTGTACATAAATCTATCAAAAAGATATATAAAAAAGGTTGATTTAGTTGTACGTACAAGTGTGCGGTGAGAGTGGTGCCAGAAATGAAAGTAAGAAGAGTGACCTATGTATGTTAGAAACATTAAATAAGGACGTTTGGGAGGTCAAACTGGCAGCCATGGCTATGGGAGCTTCAAGCCAATCCCTGAGAACGTGGACATCTATAATAAGCTCTATGAGGAATACAGCCGTCTTCACGACTACTTTGGATGTGGGGGCAACCCGGTTATGAAAAGGCTGAAGGCCACCAAGGCAGAAGCTGGACGTTCAACTGAAGCGGCAAGCACTCATTCCTAAGAAGTTACAAATTATAAGCAAGAAGCATTTAAATTTTGCTATCTAAAAAGCACAGTACGCCAGAATCGGCAGACTGTGCTTTTTTGCTTTTATATTCTGTAAATCACATGATGTGAAAGCCTTATGCATGAAAGATGGTAATGCGTTCCTTTCAAAGACTTTCATGAAAGTTTCAATCGTTTCGTTTTAAAGGACATTGTTACTTTTTCAGCATGGCATCAGCAAACAAAATGGATTTTGGAATACGGAAAAACTGTTCCGCCTGATCCTGGAAGGTTTGTGAAGGAACGGTACCCTGATGCAACCATTTCCGAAATGTACCCGGGTGAACGCCAATCCAATGACTGACATCGGTCACCGAAATATCATGTACCATGCACAAACCCGCCAAAATCCGGTTTTTAACCGGAGAACGAGTTACAGTCCGTTTCATAAAACGGGACGGCGATGGTTGACAAATAAGCGGTGAACGCCGGACAACCTCTTCATTAAATAGAATATGGTGTGGATAACCAAGTGTGTTACACGTCTTTTCCAGATTAGTGTTGCCGGGAATACGGCCTTCATATACCCACGCGCTGACGCTGCGAGAGGAGATGGAAAGCTCCTCGGCAAGTTGGGACAGTTTAATGTCATTAGCCATCAAAACGGCAAGCAGAACGCGATTGCGTACTTGACAGCGTGTTGGTTTGCGAAAACGTTTGACACGCACGCCTTTTCCCAAATATTTGCGATTGATCAGAGACCACGCCTGAATGGAATGTTTGTCTTGTTGTTTAGGCATATACCCTCCGATTTTTTTTTAAACACATACTACTATACCCGAAGGGGGCTTTGCAAGTGACTCTTCTCCTGATTTTCTTTTAATCCCATGGGCTTAACCGGTTTATGGAAAATAAGGTCCATTTGGCCTATAAAAATGGAAGTTTAAGGTGTCGATATATTAAAATGTGACATTTTTTATGGAAATGGAGGTAATATGTTCTTCTCTTATGATTGTAAGGTTGTACAGAGAGAACAGTGGGTTTTTACAGCCCAACATGCAATTTTTTTGACGAGAAAAAGGGAGGTTATATAGCTAGATGATTTGTAAAAAGGTAATGGTATGGTAAATGTAATTAAGATCGGAGTTAAGGTTCTCTCTAAGGATGAAACGACTGGCGAGATAGCTTATAAAGAGGTTATGGCTACGCTCAATTACGAAGCGGATTAGATTTACAAAATTCATTTGAGCGGTCAGATGATTGAATCTACCGATAGCCATCTGTTTTGGGGGGATAGGACAAGGGATGGACGTTTATTAAAAATTTCAAGGTTGAGACTTGCTTATTCAGAGTGACGGGAATGCACTTAAGAAAGACAGTATTAAATTATTACACAAGCAGGCAACGGTTTACAACATGACAGTCGATAGTTCCAAACGCACCTCGTAAGCGACCTTAGTATTTGGTGCACAGTATAGGTACGTGTGGAATATTAATAGTGGTAATTCAACAAACATATAATAAAATTCTAAAAAAAATATACAAGAAAAAAGCGGATACAGCTTTTAAGCAATTTCAAGGAGAATCCGGACCATCCAAATCTGAATTTCGAGTATCTAGATGGTGTCCCAAATGGTAGAAAGTATGTGTCTGCCTGAGTTTATGGTTCTTACCGGGCTTATGGTAATTTGAGAACGGTATAATTGAGTGACTTGGAATGATCAACACGACTACAAGACCGACCTTAGGGAATTAAATGCTGCTTATTAAGTTTAAAGAGGAGTCTTATGGGATGGAAACATATTATTCTAGAGGCAAATTGTTTCTATGAAGATAATGAAGAGAATCATGATTCAAAATGTTGTAAGGGAAATATAGGTGTTCATTGTTTAACTTACAACCAAGATGGTCACCAAATTTGTCCCAATCTGGTTTTTGGTAAAAGTAGGACATCTGTTATTGCAATCGATAAAGATGGTAATGCTGTAGACTCTTCTACGTTCTGGACGGACGAAAAATTAAGCCCTGAAGAATGGGTGAGAAGAGAAGAAGAATGGCTAGATGAGAAGAGAAGGCTAATGAATATGAATGGTAAGTAACAGCATTTAAAAAAGTTTGGGCAAGAGAAAGACTTTGAAAATATACCATTCTCAAGGTCTTTACTTTTACCCCCACCAAATGCCCAATGAATCGGGCGGTATACTACGAAAGATCCGCATGAAGATCCTCTTATATGCCTCTACCACATGTATGAGGTTGATAATTATATCTCTTTATCACATCACTAACCTCTAATATTTGGGTCCATAACACTAACTGTGTGCAAGCATGGATTATAAGAGATACCTGTATTGGTCTTCAGAATACATTCGGTAAAGAAGCTGCTAATTAATTCTCAAATGTAATGAAAAAATGGATCTGCTGACTTTATATTTATTGAACAAGAAGGCTTTATTATTAAAAAAGATGGAAGGGTTTTTGAAAATGATGGAAGGACTATTAACACTCAATTTTCCAATACAAATGAATTACTTGCTAAGTAGCATATTAAACTGATAAGTTGGGACTCTACCCCACCAATCAAGGATAATTTTCCTGATGCCAAATAATAAGGAAAAACGCGTGTATATGATGTCATTATCAAAGCTGCAAAGGACGACTATACGAGTAACTTAAAACAAAATTATAAAGCACTTGAAATTCCTTATGGTGATTTCAGGTGCTTTTATTTGTGTTCGTATAATTTTTCCCTAATACGCCTGTACACCAGATAGTTTCGTGTTATGATCTTTTTTATTATTACTTCTTGACTGATAACAAATCTATGATCCTGACCAAATATTCCAATGCAATTTCAATATATTGACCCTAGGACAGGTAAAAATACATCGGATCACTATTATTTCGGATGAATAGGATGATGAATTTGGAAATAAATCTTAAACGGCCTTATGGTGTGATTAAGCATAATATGTCAACGGAGAATATTGCTGACTTGATAAGGTTATTCATTGAAAAGGATTCAATTGTATTATTTTCCTTTTACGAAAGGAACATGAATTTATTTGATGTGAATACACAGAATTTTATCTCAGAGAGATGTGTTTTTGTGAATTCCGAGTGGGTGTTGCCATGGAAGGAATCTATACCTCATTGGAATGAACCGAATCAGACACCGCCGAAAATAATGTGGTTTTCGGCAATGCAAAAGGAAGATATTATTAAAGCAATTGACATTGATCATTTATTTAGATGTATTGTCATTAAAAAAGGTTCAGATTTTAAACAACATTTCAATGTTTTATTTCATCAGGAATATTATTCATCTATTGATGAGGGAGACTATGAATATTATTTAGGCTTTACAAATAAGAATTTATTTCTTGACAATTATCTGGATGAAGTTACAAAGAGATTTGAAGTATCATTAATAGAATAGGCAACTGGAGAGACCTTGAGGACGACAATTCTCAAGGTATTCTTTATATCAATACCTAGTACCAAGTAAACGGGTTAAATGATACTCCTCTACGACACTCCATATTCTATTAGATATACAATACCCTCAGATACCACTGCTATTTTGCTCCAAGCACTTTACCTTCATTTTCATCCGATAGGCCCCTAATTCCATTAAAAGGATATACTACTCACTTGTATTCTTTTTAACTCAGTCGATTTATTCACAACTTTGTAACTTATTTGGTAAGATGGATTGCGAGATTGTTTTCAAATTGTTTTACTATATTTACCTACTATAGTCTGGTAATCTATTAATATGTATAGGGGGCCAAAAGACGTCCGGTTCAGTCGGTTGAGATGCGTTTATGTTCTATATGTTGAGTGAATGTCTATATTGCCATGTCTATATCGTCATGTCTGTATAACTTCATAGACAAGCTAGAGATAGCTCCCGCACATTATAAAATACAGCACAGGATGGTGTAATGATGAAGCTTTTAAAAGTAAAATGGATGGCTGTATGCTTGATGGCAATCTGTTGTTTGGGGTTGCTGGGTAGTATACATACGAATACAGTGAGTGCACAAGCGAAGGCTCCTTTACTTGGGGTCAATGATGTGTTGCTAGATTCGAATACAATTAAGCCCGTAATGGAAAATGATAAGTTGTATGTTCCTATCGTGACACTGGGGCAAAAGATGGGCATTTCTACTTCGGCCAATGGAAATACATTGGTGCTGACTGGGCATAATCGCAGCTTTACGCTGGATTTGAACAAGGGTGATGTGTTTGAACGTGGAGGACGTACGATGGTGCCAATCCGCACTTTGACCGATGCGTTTGGCTTCACTATTACGATTCCTACGAGTAATGTGTATCGAATTCAGAATGCAAACGCTAGTTTGTCTGATGCTCAGTTCTTGAATACATTTGCGGCAGAAATTAAACAGTATGCAGCTGTTAAGCCAGGCAAAACTAGCAATACAGGCAGCACGGAAAATGCCAAGCCTTCCAGCCGTACAATCTATTTGAGCTTTGATGATGGTCCAACGGCGCACACGTCGCAGCTGCTGGATATTCTGGACAAATATAATGCCAAGGCTACGTTCTTCATGTTGGGACCTGAAATTCGTCAACATAGCGCGGTGATGAAGAGAATGGTAGACGCAGGGCATGGTTTGGGCCTGCATGGGATGACACACCAGGTGAAAAAGATCTATGCATCCCCGGCAGCGGCACTGGCAGAGATGAATCAGGATAATGAGATTTTATTTAAGGCCACAGGGAAACGCACTTCTTTGATTCGTACACCTTATGGCAGCAAACCCTATTTGAAGAAAGCATACCGTGATCAACTGACGGGTGCAGGCTATCATATTTGGGACTGGAACATAGATTCGAATGATTGGCGTTATACTAAAAATCCGGAGCATTTTGTACAGACGGTCCTCAGTGATATTAAGAGATTGAAAAAGCAAGGCAGAACACCAGTCGTTCTTATGCATGATAAGCCATCTACGATCAAGGTGCTTCCACAAATCATGGCGGCCTTGCAGAAAGAAGGATATTCGTTCGAGCCGTTGAATGATAACCTGACTCCGCTTAATTTTTGGAACGATCACCGTTAATAGAATAAACTTGAAAGGAAAGCAGGCTGCCCTACTTCAATTTTTTGAGAGGGGGTAGCCTGTTTTTTTATATAAACGATAAGCAGAAACCAAGCGTCATGGATAAAGTAGATGCACAATTGTTATATTCCCTCAAAAAATAAGTAAGGCACCTTTATCGCTCCTTTATAGGGGCTTTGAAGGTGCTTTTATTGTATTTGCTCGGAAATGGTGAATTTCACAGCTTGTTTTATATGAATCTATGAATTGATATCTATGCACAGGTCATATGACTTTACGGGTGACGACGTCGCTGCATATATTACAATAACCGCCCCGAGAGGAGGAGCAGGTATGAATATTAATCCGAGTATGTTTAGTATGATTTGTGCCACCGCAGGAGCCATTATTACGTTTGCCTTTGGCGGCTGGAATCAGCTTATGGTGCTATTCACGGTTGCCATGGCTGTTGATTATGTAACTGGAGTCGCTGCTGCCGTGAAGACTGGACAAGGGTTAAGCAGTAAAGCTGGCTTTTGGGGGTTGGCGAGAAAGGCTTTAATGCTCATGGTGATTTCTTTGGCGCATCATATGGATCTTCTGATGGGTACGGAAATCATGAAGGGGGCGGCAACGTATTTTTATTTATCCAACGAATTGATCTCGGTTACGGAAAACTGTTCACGAATGGGTCTGCCGCTGCCACCGAAGCTTAAGAATTTTTTTGCCCTACTAAAGGACAAGGAGTCTGATGGTAAAAATGGTGGAAAAGATCGCTAAGATTACAAAGTTTCTTTCCGTATGTGGGGCGTTATGATAAAATTTTCAAGAGAACATTTTTAAGATAAGGAGCCTATACGCATGATTAAACATATTGTTTTGTTCAAATTGAAAGACCGCTCCCCTGAAAGCATTGAACATACGGCATCTATTTTGCGCAGCATGACTGGCAAGATCAAGGAGCTGCTGTCACTTGAAGTAGGTACGGATGTGATTCGTTCGGAACGTTCTTATGATATTTCCCTTACCGCTGTGGTAGAAACACTGGAAGACTTGCAAACGTATCAGGTACACCCTGTTCATCAGGAAATTATTGTACACATGAATGAAGTGAAGGATGTATCTATCGCAGTTGATTATGAAATCTAAAGCGGTTACTGGAGGTGCAGAACTTTGTATTATGTCAACCGGGAACAAATTGAGCTTCGACTAGGGGCTGTTCCCGACATTGTCGACGGCCTTCGCCAGACATCCGCCGCCTGGAAAGGCGATCTGTTGCAGGGGCTAGTGCAGGAGCGGTGTCTTCATCTGGCCATTGAGACGGTAACGGACGTAGGGAGCTATATCATCGACGGTTTTATTATGCGTGACGCCAGTAGCTATGAGGACATTATCGGTATCATTCATGAGGAAGGTGTATTGGATGATACCGTATTTCATTCACTATTAGAGCTGGTAGCCTTGCGCAAACCCTTAGTACAGGAGTATTTTTATTGGGACCGGACAAGCCTTCACCCACTCACACCTAAGCTGCCTGGGTTGCTGGAGCTTTTTGTATCTAGCGTGCACGATTATTTAAATAAGGAATTGGGTCCTCAGCCCGAGGGAGTGTAAAGGCAAAAGTGACGGATAAGTATATCGTACCCGAAATGCCCACTAGGCGCATGATCTTGACACTATTGAAAACCCAGGGACCTGTGGGCGTCGGAAGCTTGGCGGCTCAATTGGGCATTACCGAAATGGGGGTGCGCAGGCATCTCAAATTGATGGAGCAGGATGGTCTGATTGTGGCTACGATCCTGAGACAGGCGATGGGACGTCCGACGTTTTTGTACAGCCTGAGCGATCAGGGAAGCGAGCAGTTTCCTCGTAATTATGATCATCTGTTACTGGAACTGTTAGAGGAGCTGGATGAAGAGCAGGGAATGGAAGCTGTTCACTCGTTGTTTGATGGTAGAAAACGTAAAATGATGAAGCGCTACGCCCCTCACATCGAGAGTGAGTCTACACTAGCTTCACGTGTAGAAAAGCTTTCGGGCATCCAGAACGCTTCAGGTTATATGGCAGAGTGGCGTGAGGAAGAGGATGGAAGTTACTCTATTATGGAGTACAATTGTCCTATCTCTCAGATTGCCAATCGTTACCGTAAGGCTTGTGAGTGCGAACAGCAAATGTTTGAGGAGCTGCTTGATGCCGAGGTTGTCCGTGAGGATTGTTTGGCGGATGGAGGCCGTTGCTGCTTGTATCGTATCCGCTCCAAAAATAAGTAGAAATTTTTCTGGCTTGTTCTCTGTATCATGACAGGCTCTCCATGCTTATAATGCATTAACAGATGGGCATTCGCCCGGGCACAAGGGAGAGATGAATATGAAGGAGAACTACAAAAGCTTTATCCGTGGCGCGTTGGCAGGCAGCATTGCTGGTTCGGTTGCTGCGTTGTTATTTGCTCCTAAGTCAGGTCGCGAGCTGCGTCAGGATATTACAGACCAGGCACGTCACGTGAGTGACAAGGGGCAGGAGCTTGTAGGGAAAATATCAGACACCTCCATGGAGTATACTGACAAAATTAAGGAAACAGCCTCAGCCGTCATTCACGAAATAGGTCAATGGCGTAAAAAGAGTAATATTGTTCCAGAGGTTAGCATTTCATCCGTGCCTGATCAAGAGAATAAGGAAGAGGATGCTTTGTAACTGTCCGTATGTCGTAGGTGAAACAACTGGCTATAGCTTGAGTTTGTGGCTTCTCCCGTTGGGGTGAAGCCTTTTTGTTGATCGCTTCCTCGTTTTAGGGTAATCTTTGGGGGTACCTTTTACGCTAATACGACATAAGTTATGTAGCAACGGATAGATTTCTGAGATGAAACAACTCATATTTAAACAAAAAAAGGAAGCGGTGTGTACGTGCAGCAAGCGATTGCAATATTGGATTCCGGTGTAGGAGGTTTGACGGTTGTTAAAGAAGTCATGCGTCAGCTTCCGCGGGAAAAAATCATTTATTTTGGAGACACTGCGCGCACCCCGTACGGTCCCCGGCCATCGGAAGAGGTTAAAAAATTTACAGAGCAAATGGTTGATTTTCTGATTCAGTTTAATCCGAAAGTCATTATTATTGCTTGTAACACAGCAACGGCTGCGGCATTAGAGTATATAAGCCAAAAGGTATCCATTCCGGTGATCGGAGTTATCCACCCTGGGGCTCGTGCTGCGATCAGTGCGACCGCTACCGGGTATGTCGGGGTGATTGGAACTGTCGGTACGATTCGAAGCGGAGCATATACAGCTGCGCTCAAGCAGTTGTCTCCCTATGTAGACGTGGTGAGCCACGCTTGCCCTGCGCTTGTGCCTTTGGTGGAACAAGGGTTGTTCCGCTCCAAAACGACATCGCAGGTTGTGGAGGAATCATTGAGACCTATTCAAACGTATCCGATTGATTGTCTGATTCTTGGTTGTACGCATTATCCTTTTTTGAAGGAAACGATTCAGGAAGTCATGGGTCCTGCGGTGAAGCTCATTAGCTCGGCAGATGAAACAGCGCGCGAGACAAGTACCATTTTGTATAACAAGGGCAAATTGGAGGCCGGGGACGAAACGCCAGTGCATCAGCTTTTTTGTTCCGGCGATCCAGAGTTGTTCCAGCGCATTGCCGCACAGTGGCTTGGGGAGCAGATTCGGCAAACGCCTGTTGTCTGGCAAGTCACTCATCTGGATTAACGAGACAACCAACTTTTTTTGTCATTGGACAAAAGAAGTTGGTTGTTTTGCTTTTCGCTACATCAAGACACGCAGCGTCTGCATAACATGCAGTAAGGCAGATGGAAGGGGCGTAGTAAGATGAGGGAATATATCGTTCAAAAAGGAGATACATTGCACCGGGTCGCCTCGGCTTTTAAACTATCGGCGGATACTTTGATCGCAGATAATCCGTGGGCCGCCACGCAACCCTATCTGATTTGTGGTCAATTGCTATATATTCGTCCGTCTACGGATCGTAAATACGTTATTCAGCCTGGGGAGAATGCAAGACAGATTGCCAAACAGTTCGGTGTAGAGCTTGATGAGCTGCGGCTCGCTAATTCGGGACTTGCGGAGCATAATTTCGTGGAAGGAAAGATAATTATCATTCCTGAAGACCATCGGGATCAGATTGTACGGTTACGTGGAGAGTATAGCTATGAAGATTTAATGGAAGACCTGAAGGCATTGGTCCACAGATTTCCGTTTATTGAAGTTGGCAGCATTGGCACCAGTGTCATGGGGAAGGATATCCCTTATATACGGATTGGGCAGGGAACGAGGAAAATTCATGCCAACGCTTCTGTACATGCTAACGAATGGTTGACGACACCTTGTTTGCTGCGTTTTATAGAACAATATGCACGAGGGATTGATGGGGCTGAAGGACGGGATGCTGAGCAACTTCACGATGAATGGGGGAAACCGACAGGAAATCCATGGGTGTATGGAGGCTCTCCGCAGGATTTAATGGAGCATACATCCTTGTGGGTGGTACCAATGGTCAATCCAGATGGAGTGGAGCTGGTGCAACAGGGTGTACTCCCAACTCATCCGCTGTATCATGAACTCAGAAAATGGAATGAAGGACGTGCTGATTTTCGTGGCTGGAAGGCCAATATTCGCGGTGTTGACCTCAACGATCAGTTTCCGGCGTATTGGGAGGAGGAGGTGCGCAGACGCGGTAAAACAGGTCCGTCTCGACGAGACTATGCAGGACCTGCACCTTTGTCTGAGCCAGAGTCCAAGGCCCTTGCCAATCTAACGGAGCGCGAACAGTTCGACATGGTATTATCCATACACAGCCAGGGACAGGAAATCTATTGGAATTATCGGGATCTAGAGCCTAAGGAGAGCCGAGATTGGGCATTGCAGCTGGCTGCCGCAACAGGGTATCGGGCGGTAAAGCTGGGGGGAAGCGATGCAGGGTATAAGGATTGGTTTATACAACGGTTTGGTAAACCGGGATTTACCGTTGAAGTTGGTCTGGGCGTAAATCCGCTGCCTATGCGTGATTATGAGGATATTGCAGCAGAAGTTGGCATGTTAATGGCGACGGTGCTGTCATGGTAACAGATCGGACCTGCTGAAACGTATTGCATCATTTGCGCGTATTAGGAGGAGCACGTTTTTTACACGTGTTCCTCTTTACTTGTCCCTTCCATAGGGTATATATACTTAGGAGCATTGGAAATGGAGTGAACAACCTATGAAGTGGAAAAAACTACTATCTCTCCGTCAGTGGTCACATGTATTTCGTCGTATTCCCCGATTGATTACCTCTTCGAGGATTCCTTTGGGTGAAAAATTACTTTTTGCGGTGCCTGTATTGCTCTATTGGATACTGCCTGATGTCATGCCTTTTATGCCCATCGATGACATTGGTGTGACGTTATTGCTTATGAATTGGTTCGTCACCCGTGCTGAACGAAAATATCCTGATGTGATTGAAAAACAGCACGTACGTGTTCGATAGATGTAAACTTATGATTTTCGTGATTGCGATTTTTTGCGATTTTCTTTACAATAGGAATATTGCCTTGTGCTATGCTGCACAACTTCTTTTCATCAAGGAGAGGGGCTAATTTTTGGAATTGTTGATTTTATCCGCTAGGTTGTGTGGTGTGGATATATTTCCATCGAACCACATTTCATTTAATGAATATGAAGGAGATGAAGTTTAATGAACTGCAAAATTACTCGTAATGCAGCTAAAGTATTGAAGCTTGAATTGGATAAGGAAGAGAACCAAGGGAAGAGCCTACGCGTTGTTATTACTCATGCTCATGGAGATCATGCTCATTACGGGCTAGATTTGGACACGCCTAAGGAAACAGATACTGTTGTATCTACAGATAAAGGTATTGATGTAATTTTGGAAAGCGGTCAGCCGTTGCTGGATGGTGTGAAAATTGATTACTTGTACTTCCCCGAAGAAGGATTTGTTATTACTAACCCTTCCCAAGGTAATCACGGCGACCACTAAGCCGGAGCTCGGAGGGATGACAGATGGCCAATGATATTCGTGTATGTGATGAGTGCAATCATATCCGCTTAAAAACGATCTTGCCTAAGTTGAAAAAGATGGCACCCGATGCGGAGATCAAAATCGGTTGCAAGTCGTATTGCGGTCCTTGTGGAAAACGGGCGTTTGTGTATGTGAACGGACGTTATGTGAGTGCGGCCACAGAGGATGAAGTATTAGAGAAGGCTGCACGCTTTATAAAATAGTTCGAGTGCGCATCGTTGGCACCTTTTGAATAGTTCCCCTCCTTCTGATCCATGCTAATGAATGTAGACCATGCCCAGAAGGAGGAGTGACTCATGGCCCAATATGATTCCAATCTCGACAATCACAGTGTCGAAGCTCAAACACAAAACTCGGTGGACAAGCTCCATAATGCCGTGTCTCAGGCATTGTCACATCCGGCTGAACAGCTGATTGAGCAAGCGGAGCAATCTCGCACTCATGCGGAGCAAGCTATACAGCAGGCAAAGGATAGCCTTGGTGACGATGCAGTAGAAGTTGCTGAGGAAATGCTTGGTGAAGAGGTACAACGTCTTGATCAGGCTAAAAAAACGTTGCGTTCCTGAGTATTTGTTAATGGTAACAAGCGCAGTCCAATGACTGTCAATACAAAAATCCCGATCCACAGCCCTAACAAGCTGATGGATCGGGATTTTTGTTATTTCTTGGCTTCAGTCTCCCATTCGCGAATAAGATCATATGTGATGACCTGATCGGATATGTTCAATCGATTGAGAGCCTCAGTATAGCCCGGCCCGCAGGCATTCACATCTGTAGGTTGACCTGTACTCAGATTGTAACAGGTTCCCTTGGAGAATGTACCATCCTCAGATGGAATGTAATACACTCGTCCATCCGTGAAAGCACCAGTACGCAGCACAACCATACGAGGCTTTCCGCTAAACAAATCATTACCCATAAAATGATATGGTTTTGTAGAAATCCCAAGTAGATGCATTACAGAAGGCGTTAGATCTAGCTGTCCTGCCGGTTCTGGATACGTGCCCGCCTGACTTCCGTCAGGAAGATGCACAAGTAATGGCACCTGATTCATGATTTTCTGCATGTCCAGATCTGTAAGTGGCTTGCCTAAAAACTTTTCATATAGTGCTTTGTCTTTAATGGAATTGTCGTGATCCCCGTAGAACATCAGGATCGTATTATCCCACAATCCGTCTTTCTTCATCTGATCTACCAATTCACCCAAAGCCTCATCCACATAATGGACGGATTTCAGATAGTCTCCGAACATCGTACCTTCAAATTCACCAACATCCAAATCTACAGCGTCAGGTGACAGGTTGTACGGATGATGGCTGGAAATACCGACCATATAGGCGTAGAACGGCTGCTTCACTTCGGTTGTGAGATCGTTGAGCGTTTGTCTAAAAAAGGATTTGTCTCCCAGGGACCAGCCGAGGGGCTCATCTATTTTAAAATCCTTTTTACTGTAGAACTTGTCATAGTTCATCGCCTTATACATTGTGTAACGGTTCCAGAAGCTGCTGTCGTACACGTGAAACGCATTAGGACTATAACCTGTATCCTTCAAGATGGAAGGCAACGTATCGAATTTATGGTCCGCATAACGGATAAATACAGAACCCGTAGGGAGCGGATGCAGCGAAGCGTGGGTAGAGAAGTCTGCGTCCGATGTACGACCCTGTGCAGTTTGATGGAAATAATTATTGAAATACATACTTTCTTTCGTCAGTTTGTCAAAGTTAGGCGTAATTGCTTGACCGTTGATCTGTTTGCCGATAAAAAAGTTCATGAACGCTTCAGCTTGGATGACCATCACATTTTTGCCCTTATACTTGCCGTAGAGGTCATTTTTTACCTGAAGTAATTTCTGGTGTTGATTGAACCATTCTTTATCTTTATCGGATTCCACCTGAGCCAATGTAGGCTGTGGCCCAAGATGGTCCTGACCGTAGCGGTAGATATCATATCCATGAAATCCGATCAATCCGGTTACGTTGTACAAGGCCATTGACCACCAGTTGCCGACAAATATGCCGGTTGCCCAAGTAGAGGTATATATTTTGATCGGTCCAAATGTCAAAACATAGCCAATCAGGAAAGCCAATGCCCCCTTGGAGAAGCGAAACAGAAATTTTTTTGTGAAAGAGCTTCGTGATGCTTCCAAGTAATGATCATTCGTTGTAAACCGACGCCGTAACGAAGCCACGAATATGACATACGGAATGAATAAAATCCAGTCTGCAAAAAAGAAAATATCCCACCAGTACATAAGGGATGCGATGCTTCCACCCAGAGAATCAACTTGTCCAGCTTGAAGCAAAACGGGAATCGTAATGAAATCCTGGAAATACCGATAATAAACCATGTCGGAATAAATGAGCGCGGTGAGCAATATATCGAGCACCACAAGAGCAATCAAACGTCCGCGACGTGGCAGCCACAAGGTCCAGAAGCTTACAAGCAACAGCGACCCAATAGCAATGACATAATCCAGCGGATTCATGTCGATATTTTGGGCATGCAGGTTATAGTGAATCAGTACAAGCTTGCCAATCATAAGTACAAAAAACAGAACTAAACCGAAATATTGAGACAGCAGCAGTCTGCTGAACATGTTACCAGTGCGTCTTGCACTGGTCGTGCGAATAACCAACACTTTACCCCCTCCGGCAGAAATGTTCGGCTAGTATAAACTACACATTAACGTAATGTTAAAACCGAAATGCCTTTAATTATTATAGCGCTCATCCTGCGCATTTCAATGATTAAGTAAAGAAACACGGCACAAATGAGGCCAGGACAACGAACAAAGGGTTCGTTTCCTGGCCTATATCTCGAACATTTAGGACTGCAACGGCGAAGTATCTTTGCGGCGCGGAGGCAGAGGGCCCAGATACTGATAGTATTGGCATTCAATTCGGCCGTTAAACAGCTTACGGCGCTTGTCGGCTTTGCGGCCCCAATAATGCTCAAATTGCTTGGTGGAGCTGATGGCAAAGAAGGACCAAGTCTTCATTTCGGCTGCCGTGCGTGCGAGTGTACGAATCAGCTTTTCCACCTCGGCTTGCTCGCTCAGTCTTTCGCCGTAAGGTGGATTTGTAATCATTACACCATACTGGCCCTCAAGCCTAACCTTGCTGGCAGGCAGCACCTTTAGTGGGATGTCTTTAGCAAAGCCTGCTGCTTTTACAGCTGCTTCAGCAACTTGTATAGCGCTAGGATCGATATCGCTACCTGCAATCTCAAAAGGAATGTCATCACGAGTCAGATCCATCGCCTCGTCGCGAGCCTGATTCCATAATTCTCTACCAATAACAGGCCAGTCTTCCGAGTTAAAGGTACGTCTCAGGCCTGGAGCAATGTTCCAGGCTTGCATAGCAGCTTCGACCAATAAAGTACCGGAACCGCAGCATGGGTCATAGAAGGGGCGATCCGGGCTCCAGCGACTAAGCTGAATAAGAGCGGAAGCCATTGTTTCCTTGAGAGGCGCCTCTGTAACAAGCTTGCGGTAGCCTCGTTTGTGCAGTCCTGGACCAGTTGTGTCCAGCGTTATCAGTGCACGGTCATTCAATAGAATAACCTCAATGACGTAACGAGGACCATCTTCAGCAAACCAGTCTGTATGGTAGGTTTCCTTGAGTTTCTCTACGATCGCCTTCTTGACGATTCCTTGACTGGCTGGTACGCTACTAAGCTGTGATTTGTGTGAACGTCCCTCTACGGGAAATTCACCATCTACAGGAATCCAATCCTGCCAAGGCAATGCCTTAGTACCCTCGAACAGCTCGTCGAAGGTAGTTGCAGCAAATTCGCCCATTTTAATAAGAACGCGGTCAGATGTGCGAAGCCACAGGTTGCATCGGCATATATCCTTATAATCTCCGGAAAAAACGACGCGGCCATTCTCGACGGTCAGATCCATGTACCCCAGTTCTCTGAGTTCTCGGGCCACAACGGCTTCCAGTCCCATCGGCGCAGTTGCAATTAGTTGCAGTTGAGTCATTAAACGTATTCACTCCGTCTCATAATCATGTAAGCTTGGTTCAATCCCTATAGTATAGGTCATTGTACTCGAAGAGACAAATCGTTAAGGCAAATAATTTACGAAGGACACCGCGTCCAACCTGCGTTATGATAAAGCAAGAAGGAGAGATGAAACGTGGAAATCACACCTAATATGACACCTGAACAATATGTAGACCAGCTGGTACAGGAAGATGAAGCGCTGCGCAACATTAGGGAGGCTATTGTTAAGGAAGGGATGCCGGAGGTATCGGTTGCTCATCCTTATGGAAAGCTGTTGACCTTTCTCATTGAAGTCTCAGGCGCACAGCAGGTACTGGAGATCGGAGCATTAGGAGGATACAGTGGATTATGCCTAGCCCGTGGGCTGGGAGAGAAAGGTCGCATCGTGTCTCTGGAGCTAAAAGAGGCGTATGCAGCGCTGGCTCATCAACATCTGAAAAACAATGGCTACGGTGATCGTGTCGAGTATCGTATTGGACCCGCAGTGGACAGCCTGAAGAAGCTTCAGGAAGAAGGAAAGACTTTTGATTTTTTCTTCATTGATGCGGATAAGGAAAATTACCCAGTGTATCTAGAGTATGCGATTGCACTGGCCAATCCAGGCGCTATAATTGCCGGAGATAACTGTTTTCTTCGGGGACGGACACTGAACACAGACAAGAACGGACCTGCCGTGCAGGCCGTGAGACGTTTTAACGAAACGATAGCGACGGACCCACGGCTAGTCAGTACGCTTTTGCCAGCTTATGATGGATTGGCATTGGCACGAGTGAAGTAACGGGAGTCCCTAAGTGAAGCTATACCAAAAGAACCTCCTTATCCACAGTAACGTGGAGCGGAGGTTCTTGTCTGTTAAGGCAGGCTGTCCTACCTGAAGGTTGTCTTACCTGAAATGAGGCGTAGCCTTACGATCAAAAAGCTTCATACGTACCCAGATGATATTGACGATCAGCAGCACACCAGACATAATGAACAGTCCTTCGATGCCGATAAATCCGGAAAGCACTCCGCCAATGACCGCACCCAGCATATTCCCGAGCGCCAGCGAACTGGTATTGAATCCGAAAGAGCGGCTTTCCATTCCTTCAGGTGTATAGGTGCGAATCAGCGCATTTACGCTTGGTAGCAGACCGCCCATAAACACACCCATGAAAAAACGGATAATGACAAGCTGCCATACTTCATTGACAAAAGCTTGCGGAATGAGCATAACTGCCGTTCCAAGCAGTGCGATTGTCAAGATCTTGTGTGCTCCTATTTTGTCACTTAATCGTCCAAGGAGCGGTGCGGCTACCATATTGGATACGCCTGTAATAGCGGTAACGAATCCGGCAACTAGTGCAATTCCTTCTGCCGAGCCATATAGCTTTTGCACATACAAAGGTAGCAGAGAAACGGTACTGATCATAGCAAACTGGAGTAAGAACGTTACGGTGAACAAAGCCGGAAGCTGGGGCGTATGGCTTAGCTCCTTTAATCCGGCAAGAACCGAAATTTGTGGAATTCGTGCGGCTTCCGCTTTGCTGAAATTTTCTTTAACCAAAAACATTGCCATTAGAGAGGCTAGGAAAATAAGAGCTCCTGTAATGTAAAAGATCGGTCTGAATCCCACCCAGTCAGCCAAAAATCCACCTAGCAAAGGGCCGAGAATCGTGCCAGCCATTTGACCGGATTGCATAATTCCCATAGCAAATCCGGTTCGCTCTTTGGGAGTGGTACCCGACACTAGGGAAATAGAAGCCGGGTTGAAACCCGAAATTGTACCGTTTAGCAGGCGAAGCGCCAGCAGTTGCCATGGGTGGGTGACCAAACCCATACACCCGATGACCAAAGCCATACCAAAGCCTGAGCGAAGCAGCATGACTTTACGTCCATATCGGTCGGCCAGCTTGCCCCATAATGGCTGAAATATAAACGAGGTCAAAAAGTTAGCTGCAAAAATAACTCCTGCCCACAGTCCTATATCGTGCTCGCCCTTCACATGGAGGTCTTGAGCCAAATACAGGGCAAGGAACGGAGTAATCATTGTAATTCCCGCATTGACCAGAAACTGACCGAACCAAAGCACAATGAGATTGATTTTCCACGTCTCCCACGTTTTCAATGTGCTTTCACTTCCTTTCTGCCATTCTCATCCTGTTGTAAAGGTACTTATTCATGTATAACTTACCCGGAGCTTTAAAAAAGCCATTTCTCTAGTATAGCACACTTCATTGAAACTTTATCCAAATGTCATGGGTTTGTCATGGTTTGTTTGAGAGCGGCGGTTGTTACGACTCTTGAAAAAGGGCATAATAAAATATAGTATTTATGATTCGAACTGGAGGCTGAAGTCATGACCTACAATGATACTTTTATCCGCGCTTGCCGCAAGCAAGCTGTGGATCATATTCCCGTATGGTACATGCGGCAGGCCGGAAGGTATGACCCTGAGTATCGCAAAATTAAGGAAAAATATACGCTGCTTGAAATTTGTCGCCAGCCCGAGTTGGCCGCAGAAGTGACGTTGATGCCCGTCCGCAAGCTTGGGGTGGACGCTGCAATTTTATATTCTGATATTATGAATCCGGTAGCCTCGCTAGGGGTTGATTTTGATATTGTCAAAAATATTGGCCCGGTTATTGATAATCCGATCCGGTCAGCTGCAGACGTAGACAACTTGCGTCCGATTGATGTAGAACGCGATTTGGGTCATATTTTGGAAACCATCCGTATTTTAGACCGTGAGTTGAACGTGCCATTGATTACGTTTGCTGGAGCGCCTTTTACTATTGCAAGCTATTTAATAGAAGGAAGACCCTCCAAGGGATATATTCGCACCAAAGCGATGATGTATGGAGAGCCTGAACTGTGGCGTCGTTTGATGGATAAGCTAGGGGATATGGTTATTACATACGTGCGGGCCCATATCGCTAACGGCGGTAAGGCTTTTCAATTGTTTGATAGCTGGGTAGGTGCACTCTCGCCTTATGATTTTCAAACTTTTGTGTTGCCGACCATTGTACGTATTTTCCATGAGTTATCTGATCTGAATGTGCCTAAAATTTATTTTCCAGGCGTAAGCTCCGGTGAATTGCTTCCGCATTTGAGCGGGGTAAAAGCCGATGTGATTGGACTGGACTGGCGGGTAAGTATACCTGAAGGCCGTCGCCGCTTGGGTAACAATTTTGGAGTACAGGGGAATTTGGACCCTTATGTACTTACTGCGCCGATGAATGTGATCAAGCAGTATGCAAAAACCATTGTAGATGAAGGCATCCTGGAGCCGGGCTACATTTTTAATCTTGGTCACGGCTTATTTCCTGAAGCCTCGCTAGATAAGCTAAGAGAGCTTACCGATTATGTACATGAGTATTCTCGCTCTGTTTTGTCAAAGAACTAAATACAACTAGAAAAGATAAGAGGGATCTGCCAATGAAAACCAAAGTGGGTGTACTGGTCATGTCCTACGGGACGCCGGAGAGTCTGGACCAGGTTGAAGCGTATTATACACATATTCGCCGTGGTCATGCTCCCTCACCGGAGCAGTTGAAAGAATTAAAAGATCGCTACGAAGCCATTGTGGGCGGCGTGTTTCCGTTGCGTCAGAACACAGATCGACAGGTTCACAACCTGCAGGAAACCTTAAACCAGGAAAATCGCAACCCGGACATAGAATTTGTCTGTTATCAGGGGCTCAAACACGCCAAGCCGTTTATTGAGGACGGTGTCGAAGCGATGGTTCAAGATGGCATTCGTACGGCGGTGGGTGTCGTGCTGGCTCCGCATTATTCCGTTATGAGTGTAGGCTCTTACATCAAGCGTGCACAGGCTAAGGCACAGGAACTGGATCTGGCCATATCCTTTGTGGAGAGCTATTATCTTCATCCAAAGCTGATCAAGACGCTGACTGAGCGTGTGAATGCGAAACTGGCGCTTTTTGAAGAAGCGGGAGCCAAGCGGGACGAAGTTCGAGTTCTGTTCAGTGCGCACAGCTTGCCTGAGCGGATTTTGGCTATGGGTGATCCTTATGTGGAGCAATTAATGGCTACTTCGCAGGCTGTTGCGGATAAGGCGGGAATTACCAACTGGCAGTTTACGTGGCAAAGTGCCGGCCGTACAGCAGAACCATGGCTAGGACCAGATATTTTGGATACCATGCACAGTCTGAAGGAAGAGCAAGTGGATTATGTGCTGGCTGCTCCAGTCGGCTTTGTTTCTGATCACTTAGAGGTGTTATACGACCTGGATATTGAAGCACAGGCTTTGGCAAAGGAACTGGATATGCGTTTTCAGCGTATTGATTCACTCAACAGTGACCCACTGTATATGGAGACGCTTAGTGATGTCATCATAGACCAATGGAAAAAGGGATGAGGACATAATGGAGCAAAAGGTACGTAATATTGTAATTGTAGGCGGAGGCTTGACCGGGCTTAGCACTGCTTTTTATACACGGAAAATGTACAAAGAAGCTGGCTACACACCTCGAATTACGCTGGTGGAGAAAGCTTCTGTGCTGGGCGGAAAAATTGAAACATTGCATAAAGATGGTTTTGTCATTGAAAAGGGGCCAGATTCCTTTTTGGCCCGGAAAACGGCTATGATAGATCTGGCAAAAGAGTTGGAGCTGGATCATGAGCTTGTAAGCACGAATCCTGAGGCTAAAAAGACATATATTTTGCATGAAGGTCGGCTTCATCCGATGCCTCCTGGGCTGGTGCTGGGCATTCCAACAGAGCTGAAACCCTTTTTACGCAGCGGCTTGATCTCTTTAGGTGGAAAAATGCGGGCTATGATGGATTTTGTCATTCCGCCTCGTCGTGAACCGGGAGATGAGGCGCTGGGTGATTTTATTGAACGCCGACTGGGCAAAGAAGTGCTGGAGAATGTAACCGAGCCACTGCTGGCGGGAATCTATGCTGCCAACATGAAGACGCTAAGTCTGCAGGCTACTTTTCCACAGTTTGCTGAGGTGGAGCAGCAATATGGAAGCCTCATTCACGGAATGATGACAGGTCGAAAACCTGCTGAAACGCATACAGGTACCAAGAAAAGCGCTTTTTTGACCTTCCGTCAAGGCTTGCAAAGTTTGGTGCATGCATTGCTGAATGATTTGTATGACTGTGATTTACGCACTGGAATTGCTGTTACCGAATTCACAAAGACGACTGAAAATGAAGGAAGTTCCTATCGCGTTATGTTGGACAATGGAGAGACGTTGGAGACAGACGATATTTTTGTAACGACTCCTAACTTCGCTGCTGCGCCGCTACTGCGAGATCATGTAAATGTGACTGCACTGGAAGCTGTAAAATATGTATCCGTAGCGAACGTAGTCATGGCCTTTGATAAAACAGATATTGAAAACGTCTTTGACGGCTCCGGTTTCCTGGTTCCTCGCAAGGAAGGACGTAGCGTGACTGCATGTACGTGGACGTCCGCCAAATGGCTACATACCAGCCCGGACGATAAGGTACTGTTGCGTTGTTATGTAGGGCGAGCAGGTGCTGAAGAAACAGTAGAATTACCGGATAATGAGCTGATTGCGGTGGTCCGCAAGGATTTGAAAGAGATGATGGGAGTTACAGCAACTCCGCTATTCACAGAAATTACGCGACTTCGTCATTCCATGCCGCAATATCCGGTGGGGCACCCACAGGCTATAGCTGATCTGCGGGAAGAGCTGCGCAGTGCGATGCCAGGTGTGTACGTTTTGGGCGCTGGCTATGATGCGATCGGTTTGCCGGACTGTATCCGTCAGGCCAAGGAATGGGCTTCCCATGCTGTTCAAGCGGCACAGCAGGAAGCCGTTAAGGTACAGGTATAAATGTTCGATAATGAACCCTTCGCGATCCAGGCGAGGGGTTCTATTTATATAGAAATTTGATATATAATGGAGAAGGTGTAAAATTCGCCAGCTAATAAGGAATTCATGCATATGTAGTAGCATAGAAGGAGTGAAGAATGTACCCTCCCAGGTCACAGAGAAATGAAGGTCGAAAGAAAGCGAGAAAACCAAAAATAGGCAAGGCTTGGATCATTACGAATCTAGTCTTGCTGCTAATGATCGTAGGCCTTTTCGGTTATTATTACATATTTGAACGCGATAGTAGTGCTTCTCTTGCGGAAAACGCCCAGTATTCGCAAACTAAAAAGAACATCCCAACGGGGTCTGCTAATGATGATGAGTACCCTACTCCCTCAGGAAGTGGAGAAGTTGTTAATGAAACGAAGGAATCTACCGTTCCTGACACAAGCAGTTCTCCCGTGACAACGCCCGACACCAATGCCTCCGAAGGCAGCTCTTCAGGAGCAAAATCATCTTCGGAGAAAGACAGGCAAGCACAGGAGAATTCGCCAAAGAAGGATACAAACAATGATGATGGCAATTCTCCAGCAGTTACACTTCACTTCATAGGGGATGTGCAGTTCTCTGGTAAAGTTGAGCAGCGGTTGGAGCAGAATGGGTTTGATTTTCCATACCAATATCTCGGGAGCTTGTTCCATAAAGACGATCTAACGATTGCCAATCTGGAAACACCGGTGACCACTAATGGCGTTGGAGCGTTAAATAAAACGTATGTGTATAAATCTTCGCCCAAGGCGCTAACTGCAATGGCAGCGGCAGGGATCGATGCTGTAAATTTGGCCAACAATCATATTTTGGATCAGGGGACAAGCGGATTACTGGATACACTGAACTATTTGGATGAAAAGGGTATAGCCCATGCTGGAGCTGGACGCAATGCCAAAGAAGCGTATGCGCCGCATTATTTTGAACGTAACGGGATTAAAATTGCGTTGTTGGGGGCTACACGTGTCATGCCTGAAGCCAACTGGAATGCAGGTGCCCAGCAGCCCGGTGTAGCGGGGGCTTATGATTCGACCGCGATCGTAAAGTCCATTCGTGAGGCACGAAATCAGGCTGATTTGGTGATTGTGGTTGCCCATTGGGGCAAGGAGCGAGCCACTGCACTTGAGCCCCATCAAACTGAGTTATCTCACGCTTTTATTGACGCTGGGGCTGATCTTGTCGTTGGCGGTCATCCTCATGTGCTACAAGGGATGGAGCAATATAAAGGCAAATGGATTGCATACAGCACAGGCAATTTTATTTTTTCTAAATCAACGGTGCCAGCCACCTGGGATACAGCGATATTTCAGGCCACCTGTACCCGGAACGGGGACTGTAAGATGAAGCTGACCCCTTACCGAGTGGACCTGGGTCAACCGATTCCATTGAAGGATGCGGAGGCCAGCAAAATTTTGCAGAAAGTAGCGGCACTGTCACCAAGCAATGTCTCGATAGGTGTGGATGGTATGGTAAGCGTTCAGTAGCAGTAAGAAAGAAATTGTTAATATGGACATGGACGGAACGATCGTATGAGCGACTCCTTTGTGAATGGAGGTCATAACGGGATGAATCATATGTGCGTGGCTCACCGCGGCTTCTCGGGAATTGCTCCCGAGAACACGATGGCAGCCTTTAAGCTTGCACTGGAACAGCCTTTTGTGCACTGGATTGAACTGGATGTACAGCTGTCAAAGGACGGTGTTCCGGTGGTCTTTCATGATTTTACGCTGGAGCGAACGACGAACGGTACGGGACGAGTAAAGGATGCAGACTGGAAAGACTTACAACGACTCGATGCAGGTAGCTGGAAAAATGCACAATATCACGGGGAACCTATTCCGTCCCTCGCCCAAGTGCTTGATCTGTGCCAGGGACGTGTGTCGCTCAATATTGAGCTCAAAACTGCTGGTGATATGTATCCGGGACTAGAGAAAGCCGTCCTTCGTGAAATTATAATGAGGGGGATGGAGGGTGAGGTGGTTTTAACCTCTTTTGAGCGTGCGGCCTTGCGCCGAGCAAAAGAACTGGCACCCGAAATCCGTACCGGGCTGATTATTGATGCGCGTCCAGACGATTTGGCAAAGCAATTAGAAAATTTACAATGTACATTTTTATCTATGGGTTATCCACGGTTGGACCGAAAGCTCTTGAAAGATTTGATCGGGCGGGGGATTACGGTCATGGCGTGGACGGTGGATGACCGGCGTATCATGCGGAGATTGTCCTCATTGCATCCTGAATTGATGATCTGTACCAACTGGCCGGATCGCTGGGAGCAGGTTTTTTTGCTTTCCAAGTCCCGGTTGTGGCACTATATACGTAAACTTATTCGTTAATCAATTGGACTACATACGCAGAAAGGGTGACGGATCGTAATGAATGTGGAAATTCGTAATGTTTATTGTGTCGGACGCAATTATAAGTTGCATGCGGAGGAACTGGGGAATGATGTTCCCTCAGAACCGATGATTTTCTTGAAACCATCTCATGCGGTTGTGCCATTGGATGGTGCTAAGCTGGAGCTTCCTCAGGGTAAGGGAGATATTCATTTTGAAACTGAACTGGTGGTGGCTGTAGGACGTAACTACGAACCAGGCATGACCGCAGATGCGTGTCTGAACGCTTTTGCGTTTGGCATTGATTTTACCCTGCGTGATGTACAAAGTACGCTCAAGAAAAAAGGTCATCCATGGACTGCTGCCAAAGGTTTTAAATCGTCTGCACCTGTGACACCGTTCCTGCCTTTAGAGAGCTTGGACATGCTGGGACAGCAAGATTTTTCCTTATTCAAAAATGGACAAGAGGTGCAGCGTGGGCATATCAAGGACATGATCTTTTCCATCCAGCACATCGTTGAATATATAGCGACTCAATATGGACTGGGTGAGGGTGACATTATTTTTACAGGCACTCCGGCGGGTGTAGGGCCTACAGCGAGCGGGGACCGCTTTGAGCTTTATTGGGGGAGTGACCGTCAGGGAAGCTTCATCATCGGCTAAATCTACAGACGGCATTAATGAAGAAGTTTTTTAAAAAGCCTTGTGAAGGCCGTGTCCTGTGCGAAAGCATGGGGCACGGCTTTTATATAAGCGTATAGCATTGTACAATGATATACAGAACTAAAAGCGAAAAACAGAGATTCATCTCAAATGCGGGGGTATATCATGGACTGGATCATCGGATTACTTTCCGCTGCTGTAGTGGCGGGGGCTGCATTTTATAAAAAATCCTTAACCTTATCCGGCTTTGCTGCGGCTGTACTGATGGGAACTGTGTATTATGGGGCGGGCAACCTGTTTTGGTTCGGCACATTGCTCTTATTTTTTATCACGTCCACTCTATTGTCGAAGTTCAAAAAGGAGCGCAAGGCTGAGCTCGAAAAGTCATATGCCAAAACCGGTAACCGGGATGCAGGACAAGTGTGGGCCAATGGGGGCTTAGGCATGCTACTATGCCTAGGTTATGCGATATGGCCTCATGTTGCCTGGCAACTAGCATTTGTTGGTGTTATGGCTACGGTCACAGCTGATACGTGGGCAACGGAATTTGGAAGCCTGAGTCGTAAGCCGCCTCGTTCGGTGCTTACCGGGAAGGTGCTGGCACCCGGAACCTCAGGAGGAGTATCTGTATTGGGAACGGCTGCGGCCTTGGCCGGTGGCATATTGATCGGTATAGGCGCATGGGGTTTTGGACACGTCGTAGGAATGCCGGAATTGCCATTATGGCTGTGGGCACTGATCGGAGGGTTATCCGGCAGTGCTGGAGCCTTCGCTGATTCCTATCTTGGTGCTACAGTGCAGTTGATGCGTTCCTGTCCAGTGTGCAATCGGGAAGTAGAAGTAGATTCGCATTGTGGTCAAGCGACAGTTTATCTACGAGGCTGGCATTGGATGAGCAATGATCGGGTGAATAGCATCAGCTCTATTTTCGGAGGATTGGTCGCTCTTGCAGGTATCTTCTTTATGCTATGAGCCAGGCTGGAGATCGTTCTAGAGAATAACTGCGTGCTTCAATCATTGTTTCAGGAGGTGCAAAGATGGGGGATATGCACGGAGATAAATATGAAGCTATTTTGGACGCCGCTTACACTGTCTTCGGCACCAAAGGCTTTTATGAAAGCAAAATTTCCGAAATTGCAGAACAAGCGGGTGTTGCTAAAGGCACGGTATACTTGTACTTTAAAAGTAAAGAGCAGTTATTTACAGCAGTCACACGTAGAGATTGCGAACAATATCTATCCGAAATGCAAGGTGCATTAGTCAATCGTACTTTGGGAGAGGGACTGCTGCGGATGGCGAATTTGCATCTCCACTATTATTACAAACGCAAGCAGCATACTAAATTATTTTTTATGACTCCGAATAGTGACCCTGATCTTATGGAGTTTATGCGGGGATTTATTCAGGACTATACCGATCTGGTCAAAAATAAACTGGCGTCAGAGGGTGTGCCGCAGCCC
Organism: Paenibacillus sp. ICGEB2008; assembly: GCF_000307675.1. NCBI lineage: Bacteria > Bacillati > Bacillota > Bacilli > Caryophanales > Paenibacillaceae > Paenibacillus > Paenibacillus sp. ICGEB2008. The sequence goes on along the minus strand of NZ_AMQU01000004.1, from coordinate 153,829 downwards.
GAATTTCATGCCAAGGCATTCATTGGTATGATGGAACGCCTAAAAATGGATATTTTGTTGAATCAAGATTTCCGTGCATGTGACGTGGATCAGACGGCTGCATTGGCAGCTAATTTATTTATGCATGGCTGTGAGGCCGGAGTACAAAAATTCTGACATGTGGTCTTTTAAAACCGTACTGGCTTTGTTCAGCTAACGGTTTTTTTAATCATTGGCTGTGTCTGTGTTAAAATAAACAAGATGCATCACAAAATTGGGGAAGAGTAGGGAATCTGTAATGAATATTATGACCGTTGAACATATAACCAAAAGCTACGGCGAGAAAATGTTGTTCGAGGATGTTTCCTTTGGTATGGATGAGCGTGACAAAATAGGGGTTGTTGGTGTAAATGGTACTGGCAAATCAACGTTTTTACGTGTAATTTCCGGCCTAGAGCCGCCAGATGATGGTAATATTGCAGTGAACAACGATGTGCGAATTCAGTATCTGGCACAAAATCCGGAGTTTGATCCTGAAATGAAGGTACTCCAGCATATTTTTCATGGCAACCAGCCTGAAATGAAAGCAGTGCGTGAATATACAGAAACGATGGAATTACTGGAATTGAATCCGGGTAGCGAGGAGCTCCAAAACCGCCTGCTGCGAGCAAGTCAGCAAATGGATACGTTCCAAGCATGGCAGCTGGAGAGCGAGGCCAAAAATATACTTACCCGACTGGGAATCACTCAGTTTGAGTCTCGTATGGGAGTTCTCTCTGGTGGTCAGCGTAAACGGGTTGCTTTGGCTGCGGCTTTGATCCAACCTTGTGAGCTGCTCATTTTGGACGAGCCTACCAACCATATTGATAATGATTCCGTTGCGTGGTTGGAGCAATATTTGCAAAAGAGACGTGGTGCGTTGTTAATGATCACGCATGATCGCTATTTTCTGGATAGAGTTGCTAATGTCATGTTAGAGCTGGATCATGGTCGCCTTTTCCGTTATGAAGCTAACTATACCCGTTTTCTGGAGCTGAAGGCAGAACGCGAGGAGCGGGAAGCATCTTCGGAACAAAAAAGGAAGAACCTGCTGCGTAATGAGCTGGCCTGGATTCGTCGAGGTGCAAAGGCACGTTCGACCAAGCAGAAAGCGCGTATTGACCGATATGAGCAGCTTAGGGATCAGCAACCGGAAGCTCGTTCTGGATCTGTAGATATGTCCGTGGCCTCCACACGTCTGGGTAAAAAGATATTGGAGATCGAGCATTTGTCCAAATCGGTAGATTCCCGTAAGCTGATTCAGGATTTGAGTTACATTGCGGTTCCTGGTGATCGTGTGGGCATCCTGGGACCTAACGGTAGTGGAAAATCCACTCTGCTCCAAATGATTGCCCAGCGTGTAGAACCAGATTCCGGCAGTGTTGTATTGGGACCAACTGTGAAACTCGGTTATTTTACTCAAGAACATCAGGAAATGGACGAATCCTTGCGTGTCATTGAATATATTAAGGAAGAAGCGGAAGTGATTCGTACGGCAGACGGTTCGACGATTACAGCTGCGCAGATGCTGGAGCGTTTTCTGTTTGCACCAAGTGCGCAATGGACGGTTATTTCTCGTTTGTCCGGGGGCGAAAAACGTCGCTTGTATCTGCTGCGTGTCCTTATGTCCGCACCAAATGTACTATTGCTGGATGAACCGACAAATGATCTCGATATTCAGACTCTTTCCGTTTTGGAAGACTATCTGGATGAATTCCCAGGCGTAGTTTTTATCGTTTCCCATGATCGTTATTTCCTGGATCGGACCGTGGACAAAATACTGGCATTCGAAGGGAATGGACAGGTACGTGTACATGTAGGCGACTATAGCGAGTATGCAGAATGGATCAGTAAAAATGCACAGCTTTCTGCGAATACGTCTGTCTCGCCGGGCACAGCTTCCTCGAATCGGTCTTCTGCACCTAAGTCTGCGGGTCCTTCCGAATCAGTCAATGGGGCAAATAAACCCAAGCTTAAATTTACCTTTAAGGAACAGCGGGAATATGAGCAGATTGATGAGCTGATTGAACAAGCCGAACAGAAATTGGTCGACATTCAGCGACAGATGGAGGAATCTTTCAGTGATTCGGCACGGTTGCAGGAGCTGATGGCTGAGCAAGCGAAGGCTGAACAGCATCTAGAGTACCAAATGGAACGTTGGACCTATTTGAATGAGCTAGCCGAGCAAATTGAACAAAGTAAATCTTAAAAATAAAAGCAAGTCTCCATTTAGATGGAGGCTTGCTTTTTTGTAGAAGTAGAAGTATGTGCACCTGTTTTCCATGCAGCATAAAATGGTTAGGCTGTTACATAAGCCGCAAGCAGACGGGCAGTGTTTAATACGGCCTGCTTATGCGTGCGCTCCATTGCGTGAGAGGCGTGTACGCCAGGTCCGATCAGTGCGGCACGAATGTTATTGCCTGCTTTAAGCGCAGCCGAAGCGTCTGAACCATAGTGCGGATAAATATCTACCGCATACGGAATATTCAACTCCTTGGCCAGCTCAATCAGACGGGTCGTCATGTTATAGTCGTAAGGGCCTGAGGAGTCTTTGGCACAGATGGAAACGTCCGTTTCCTTGCAGCTCAGATCTTCACCTATGCAGCCCATGTCGACAGCAATCATCTCACTGATTCCTTCAGGTATGTAGGCCGCTCCGTGCCCCACTTCCTCATAGTTGGAAATGAGCAATTTAACAGTATGTCGAGGCTTCCAGCCTCCATGTACAGATGATTCTAATAAACCAAACAGTGCCGCTACGCTGGCTTTATCATCCAAGTGCCGCGACTTGATAAAGCCACTGGGCGTTACGACTGGGCGCGCTTCGAACGAAATAAAATCGCCCACCGAAATACCGAGCTGAAGCACGTCTTCTTTCGACTCGACAAGCTCGTCAATCCGTACCTCCATATGGCTCTCCTTGCGCTCAAAGCTTCGTGCATCATCATAGACGTGTACGGATGGGTGACTGGACAGAATAGTGCCCGTATACGTTTGTCCGCTTCTGGTATGAATAAGGCAGTATTCGTTCTCAATGCTGTTCATCATGAAGCCACCCACAGATGTCAGGCGTAGGGTACCTTGCGCTGTAATCGAACGAACCATCGCCCCCAATGTATCCACATGCGCGCTAAGCGCCACTGTATGGTCCGTTTCTTCACCTTCCAGAGTCAGGATAGCACCACCTTTTGCATTCCATTCGATGGGTACCCCTAGCTTTTCGGCTTCCTTACGAATCAGCTCCATCACATGATGTGTATATCCGCTAGGACTGGGCGTGTTCAAAAGCTGATTTAAAAAGCTCATGATATAGTTTTCATTGAATTGAATTGTCATTTGTTGCTCCTCCTCATTTGGACAACCGATCAGGGTTAGAGGACGGTTGCTCTATACCTGGGTCGGATGTAGACACCGTGCTGGAAGAACCAGTCGTGTCATTGGACACATTCGCGTATGCTTCCACTGCCGATGTGTGCTCTTCTTGTAGTGTATGAAGCTGATTAGTCAGACGCTTGATCTCTCTCTGAAGCCTATATTGACGGAAGATTCCGAAAGAACCGACTATAAGTCCACCTAAAAGAGTGCAACCGAGAATAAGCAGAATCAAAGGAATGCTGACCCTGCTAAACAGAAGGTTCACTTGAACCGAATTGACATTAATAACAGCAAAAACAGCTGTTAACAAAGCTATAACAAGTGCTGCAATCAAAGACCATTGTGTTTTCAAAATGCCACCTCCTCCCGTTACATTATAAAATCCCTTGTCCTCCATGGACAAGGGATTTATCCGTGCATCTTTTTAATGCGGGATTCGAAGTGTGCACGGTTTTACTTTCCTTCAGTTAGCTTTTCCATTTCCGTAATGACTTCTTCAAATACGCTCATGGCTTCGCGAATCGGCTGCGGAGAGGACATGTCAACGCCAGCTTTCTTCAAAATATTGATTGAATAATCACTGCCACCGCTCTTTAGGAAGCCTAAGTAACGGTCAACGGCTGGCTGGCCTTCTTCCAGAATCTGTTTCGAAAAACTGGTTGCTGCCGAGAAGCCGGTAGCATATTTGTAGACATAGAAGCTGTTATAGAAATGAGGGATTCGTGCCCATTCCATTTCTATGTCTTTGTCTACCTTCATGCCAGGTCCGTGATATTTCACATTCAAATCATAGTAAATCTCCGACAAAAGCTGCGGTGTAAGGGATTCTCCCTGTTCAGCACGCTCATGTACAATCTTCTCAAATTCCGCAAACATCGTTTGACGGAATACTGTTGTACGGAATTGGTCCGCATAGTAGGTGAGAAGGTACATTTTCTCTTTTGGATCGGTAGACTTGTTCAGCAAATAATCCATCAGCAAGGCTTCATTAGTAGTGGAAGCCACTTCAGCCAGGAAAATGGTGTACTGTGCATCCCGGTACTTCAATGCGTTGTCTGAATAGTACGAATGCAGCGCATGCCCCATTTCATGCGCAAGCGTGAACATGCTGTTCAGGTTATCTTTATGGTTCAGAAGCACATAAGGGTGGGTGCCATAAGCTCCCCAGCTATAGGCGCCTGTACGTTTATTTTCATTTTCGTATACGTCAATCCAGCGCTCATCATAGCCTTTTTGCAATGAAGCCAGATAGTCCTCGCCCAGAGGCTTAAGGCCTTCTTTGGTTTGCTTTTTGGCGTCTTCATACGTAATGTCCATCTTGTATTCGTCCACAAGCGGAGCGAATAAATCATACATATGAAGCTCATCCACACCTAACAGCTTCTTACGCAGCTTGATATAACGGTGAAGCAGGGGCAAGCTTTCATGAATCGTATCAATAAGATTCGTATACACTTCTTTCGGAATATTATCACCGTATAGTGACATTTCCAGTACGGAAGGGTATTTGCGAACACGAGAATAAAAAATATTTTTGTTCACATTAGCACTCAATGTAGAGGCAATCGTATTTTTATTTTTGGCATATGTGTCATATACCGCTTTAAAAGCACGTTCACGTACTTCACGGTGTGGACTTTCGAGAAATTGAATGTAGCTGCCATGAGTCAGCTCGACCTCTTTGCCATGCTCATCCTTGATTTTCGGAAACTTCAGATCCGCGTTGTTAAGCATCCCAAAAATTGTTTGCGGGGCTTGAGCCAGATTGCCAACTTGAGCGAGCAGTGCTTCTTCTGTTTTGCCTAAAATATGCGCTTTTTCCCGCTTCATTTCTTGAAGTGTAAACTTATAATCCGAAAGCTTCGGATCTTCAATGAAGGCATCAAGCTGATGATCGGGCAGCGCCAAAATTTCAGGTGTCACGAATGAAAGAGACTCGCTGACTTCCACGCCTAGTTTTTTAGCTTTTTGCGAAAGACCCTGATATGTAGGTTCAGCCGTATCTTCATCATGGTGAAGATGGGCATACACATATACACGCTCGGTTTTAAGTGACAGCTCATCTTCGAGTTTGAAGCAGTTGCCAATCGCTTCGGCTGAATTGAGCTTGCCTTGGAATTGAGCAGCCTTTTTGGCCAATTGTTTGACTTCTTCGTATTCTTGATCCCATGCCTTGCGGTTGGGGAACAGGTCTTCCAGTTTCCATGTATTTTCCACTGGCGCATCAGCGCGTTTTACAATTTCACTCATGGAGAGCCTCCTCTGATCGAACGTAATGTGGGATAGGGCTGCGGCGGTAAGGGACGGATGCCAAAACGAAGAAACCGCCACGCTTACCGTAAGCAGCAGGGCAAGAGGTTTTACAGGATGCATGTAACGGCATATCCTCCTTATACCATGGCTTGTTATGCCATAGTATGACCTTTTGCCCCTGAAAGTATAATTTTCCTTACTGTGGGTTGGAACCTATATTTAATAAGCTGTATACAATAAGATAAAAGGCAAGGCAAATCATGATTACGGCAGTGAGGGCCATCCACTTTTTGAGAGGAGTCGGTATCGTTTCACGCTTCATGATCAGCACTCCGCCCAGCGTGAAGGCCAGAATAATGAAGATGAGATAGCTGTTGGACACCATGAATAGGCTACACCTGTTTGAAAGCGTTCATGATCCGCTGCCACTCTTCCTCATTATCTTGAAAGGACTGCTTGGGGAAACGATTTTCAGCCCAATGCATCAGCGCCGGACGGCTCAAAAACGTGTGAGCTTCCTCGCCCCAATCATCAGATATTTCCCGCAGAACGATGTAACGGCCCTGCACCTCGACAGTCATCATATTCCACTTGTCTTTTTTGTATATTTCGTGTTTTTTCATCATATGCATGTCTCCGATTTTATAGATGTTTTGGTTCATGATACCGCAGTTTCTGCCGCAAAAGCAAATCATTCCAGACCGTAAAACCCGGAAAAACACCAATTGCAATGTGAAAAAGCATGAAGTATAATATGGATATTCGCCATAGATGGCGGTATTTTTAGGAGGTTGTTCACTTGAAAGGTACAGTTAAATGGTTTAACGCAGAAAAAGGTTATGGCTTCATCCAAGTGGATGGTGGCGAGGATGTATTTGTACATTTCTCCGCAATCCAAGGCGACGGTTTTAAAACTTTGGAAGAAGGTCAAGATGTTGAATTCGAAATTACTGAAGGCAACCGTGGACCACAAGCAGCTAACGTAATCAAACTGTAAGTGTAACTGAATTGTAAGAAATGTTCCGTTTTTACGGATGTCTTATATATTACGGTTAAACGATGAATTGAGAGCGCAGTTCCTTACATTTAAGGAGCTGCGCTTTTTTGCATAAAAACGTTTATGATATGAGAAGGTTGGGCCGGAATAGGGTATTATACGTAATAAAACTAAGCGTGAGTTATCTTAAGTTGAGGGAGCTGAGAAAATGAGTGCAGCAGAGGCTAATCGTAATCCTTCCCTGATTGAAGGCCCTATTGCCAAAACACTATTTATGTTCTCTTTGCCGATGCTGTTCGGAAACATTTTGCAATCCTTGAATGGAACGATTAATTCAATCTGGGTTGGGAAGTTTCTGGGAGAAGCCGCATTGACTGCCGCTTCGAATGGAAATATTATAATGTTCTTTCTGATCAGCTCGATTTTTGGAGTCACCATGGCGGCCACTATTCTGATTGGACAACATATCGGAGCGGGTGACATAGCAGAAACGAAGCGTGTAGTAGGTACAAGCGCTGTCTTTTTCCTGGTGCTTGCTTTTGCTATAGGTATTATTGGGTTTTTGGGCTCACCTTGGATTCTTCATGTACTCAATACGCCTGCCGAATCAGTCGATATGGCGATCACCTATACGCGCATTATTTTCGCGGGTATGCCCTTTTTGTACGGCTATAACTACATCATGACCGTAATGAGAGGGGCTGGAGATTCCAAAACACCATTTTATTTTCTGCTCGTTTCCGTCGTACTGGATGTTTTACTCAACCCACTACTCATATTCGGATGGGGGCCGATCCCTGCTATGGGCATCGGAGGCTCCGCCACAGCTACCCTGATTGCTCAAGGGATCAGCTTTGTATTGATTCTCATTTACCTATATCGTGTAAAATACTTTCTGCGCATTACATCTTCAGAGCTTCACTTACTTCAATTTGATTGGAAGATTATTTGGACTCTTATTCGTAAAGGAGTCCCGATGGGACTGCAGATGATTGCTGTCTCCACCAGTGCGATTGCTGTAATGAACCTGATCAACGGCTACGGGACAGTCGCAGCGGCAGCCTATACAGCAGCTAACAATTTGTCCAGCTATGTGCAGATGCCGGCCATGGCATTAGGTGCAGCCGTATCTTCCTTCGCCGCTCAAAATATCGGAGCCGGACGCTGGGATCGAGTGCGCAGGACAACCTGGATTGGGATTGTGTATAATTTTGTATTGACTGGTGGGGCTGTAATATTCATTTACGTATTTAACCGTCAAGCCTTACTGATGTTTCTTCCTTCTACGGGAGGGGCATTGGAACTGGGTATGCAGATTAATCTGATCACCTTGTGGTCTTTTGTTATATTCGGTATTACCAATGTCATTACAGGGGTTGTTCGATCTACGGGCTCTGTAATGGTGCCGCTGTTCATTACCATTATTTCATTATGGGGCATTCGTATACCTTTGGCCTATGCATTTGTCGATGAGTATGGGCTGGATGCTGTATGGTGGAGCTTTCCTATTGGTTTTACGATCTCCGCCGTAGCAGTTATTTTCTATTACGTTTTCGGAAAATGGAAGCAGGCTAGCATGGGAGAGGGAAACCAAGGCATGAAGCTGGCCGAGGACAAGGGATAGATAGGACAATTCTACTATTTGCGATTAAAGTTTTATAAGGGTGGATCTAGTTTGACTGTTATTTTTGGCTAATTCAGTGGCACGGCTACAAAGCGTTTTTGTGAGAAGAGCTCATTTTTCTTGAATAGTAAAGAAAAAAGTGAGGTTGTTCATTTGTGCTAAAAGGTCGATCATATTATAATGAATATGGTTTGGATAGGTATAATTACGTAGACAACAATGTGGAGGCACCGTCATTTGAGTTATGTTGAGCAAGGACGTTATCAAGTACCGAGAGGCCCCATAGGTCTAATGAGCCGAATGTACAAGCACATTCTCCCTGAAACGAAACAAGAATTGAGTAACTGGAAGAGCAAGGCCGAACAAATTCCGGACCCTGAGCTGAGAAGTCAGGCGCTTGCGAGCATAGCAGAGAAGACGTTTCACTGCGTGGGGGGAGCGGTTTATGCTGCAGCCAATATGTCTGACCGGCAGACGCTAATTCCACTGATTGTGGCGTACCAGACGATTAGCGATTATCTGGACAACCTGTGTGATCGCAGTACGTCGATGGACCCGGATGATTTCAGGTTGTTGCATCAGTCGATGCTGGATGCGGTTAATCCGACGGCTAGGCCAGTGAATTATTATGAGTTGCGTCGTGAGCAGGAGGATGGCGGTTATTTGACCGGGCTGGTGACAACCTGTCAGTCTTGTGTAAGCAGGCTTCCGGGCTATGAGGCGGCAATGCCTTACGTTCAGGATTTGGCGCGATTATACACGGATTTGCAAGTATACAAGCATATTAAACCCGAGCTGCGGGAACAAGCGCTTTTGGACTGGTGGTCGATTCATAAAGATCGTACACCCGAGCTGCGCTGGAACGAGTTTGCCGCGGCTACTGGCTCAACCCTGGGGGTCTTTATGCTGTTTCTTGCTGCCAGCGACCGGCATCTCACAGATGCGGGGGCTGCCTCAATACATGCATCGTATTTTCCACATGTGTGCAGTCTTCATATTTTGCTGGATTATCTAATCGATCAAGACGAAGACCGGAAGGGCGGAGATCTTAACTTTTGCAATTATTATGAAGATACCGACATGATGCTGGACCGGATCGCCTACGTTGTGAATCGGGCGCGGGCTGATATTGCAGATGTCCCTGCCAGCTCCTTTCACCGGATGATTATCGAGGGATTGCTGGCTTTATATTTATCCGACCCCAAAGTTAGTGAGCAGCAGGATGTTCGCGCTGTTTCGAGACGTTTAATGAAAAATAGTCCGCTCATGCGTTTGTTTTTCTTATTAAACAGTCGATGGATAAGAAGGCTTATATGATTATTTTGAGGAGGTCATAAATCATGACAGCAGTTAAGAAAATTGCAGTATTAACAAGTGGTGGAGATTCACAAGGGATGAACGCGGCAGTTCGCGCCGTCGTGCGTAGCGGATTGTATTTTGGACTGGAAGTATTCGGGATTCAACGTGGATATCAAGGCCTTTTGAACGATGATATTTTTCCAATGGACCTGAGAAGCGTCGGAGATATTATCCAACGTGGGGGTACTGTACTTCAATCTGCAAGATGTCTGGAATTTACGACTGAAGAAGGTCAGAAGCGTGGCGCTGAAATTTTGCGTAATCGTGGAATTGACGGCGTAGTCGTCATCGGTGGCGACGGTTCTTATCAAGGGGCTAACAAGCTGACCAAGCAAGGCATTAAAACCATGTGTCTTCCAGGAACAATTGACAATGATATTTCCTTCACAGACTACACCATTGGTTTTGATACGGCGGTAAGTATTGTAGTGGACGCAATCAACAAGCTGCGTGATACGATGTCTTCCCATGAACGTTCTTCCATCGTGGAAGTTATGGGACGCCATTGTGGAGATATTGCTCTCCATGCGGGTCTGGCTTCCGGTGCAGAAACGATCTTGGTACCTGAGGTAGAATTTGACCTGAATGAAGTATCCGATCGGATGAAACAAAACTTCAAACATGGCAAACGCCACAGTATCATTATCGTTGCTGAGGGTGTAGGCAAAGGCGAAACAGTAGCCAAAGTAATCCAAGAAAACTGTCCGGATTATGAGCCTCGTGTTACAGTGCTTGGACACATTCAACGTGGAGGTACACCAACCGCGTTTGACCGCAACCTGGCAAGCCGTTTGGGTGACTTTGCTGTTCGTCAATTGATTGAGGGTGTATCTGACAAAGCTTGCGGAACGATCGACGGTAAGCTGGTAGCTACAGATATTGGCAAGGTTGTAAGCACCAAAAAAGATTTCAACATGGAGCTTTATGAGTTGGCTCTGCGTTTGTCCCAATAATAAGAACCTTTACGTTTAGTAGATGGGCTCTGATATGGGGAAAATTAAAATTATGCGGATGACCTGAGTCATCCGCTATTTTTTTAGCTTTGAATAGGGGGCAGGAGGTAATCATGCATGTATTTATTCAAAATGGAAGTGGACAGCTCGGAAGGAGCACTGACCGTCATTCTTGCTGCTGAGAATGAGGAACAGGCATTTGAGGAAATGGACCAACATGTGGAGAGACACTTTTTATATCCCCCCGAGTTAAAGGAAGTGGCTATCGTAGAGAAGAAACGAATTACTGCTGGTGTAGCATATGTAATCGAAACACGCAAAGACTAAATAGCCTTTGCGTGTTGTTTTTGTTCGGCAAAACGATGTTGCACTCTTACCAAACGCCAGAGAAGTAAAATGGCGCCTACGGCCAGACCTGTAATCAAGCCAATCCAGTAGCCGTAAGGTCCCCACGTGGTCCAGCGTGCGAGTATATACCCTACAGGAAGCCCAATTACCCAATAGGACAGGAATGTGAGTAAAAAGGCCGGATTGACATCTTTATACCCGCGTAGCGCTCCTTGTGTTGGTGTAGCGACAGCATCAGAGATCTGAAAGAAAATCGCATAGATTAAAAAGTGCTGGGCCAATTGAATGACCTGCAGGTCAGTAGAGTAAAGTCGAGCGACCTGTTCACCCCAGATAAGCAGTATAATAGCTGTAATCAATGATAGGCCTACTGCGCTGCTAATGCCCATTACGCTATACGTTTTGGCATCTCGTGGACGGGAAGCTCCTGTTTCAAATCCGACCAAAATCGTAAGTGCCATGCAAATACTGAGTGGAATCATATACAGCGTAGATGCAAAGTTCATGGCTGCCTGATGAGCGGCTATGGTAGCTGTGTTATAGCTGCTCATGAAGAGCGTGACAGCTGAAAAGACGGCAGTCTCAAAAAATATAGCAAATCCAATAGGTACCCCGATTTTGATAAGCTCTTTTAAAGCACTGGCCGCAATCCCGTATATTTTGCTAAAGATTCGGTATTCGGCAAATATTTTCCCCCGATGTGCAGTAAAACCAGCGACCAGCATAATAATCCAGTAGGTGGTAGCCGTTGCTACCCCGGAGCCTACACCCCCCAAACGGGGAAAACCCCAGTTACCATAAATAAGTAGATAGTTCAATAAAACATTGATGGGCAATGACATGAGCGTGATCAACATCGTAAAACGGGTCTGTCCTAATGCATCCATAAAGCTTCGGAGCACAGTGTAGGCAAATAGAGGGACAACACCAAAGGCCATCGCACAAAGATAGTACAGAGCCACATTATGAACTCTCAATTCCAGATTCATACCGTTTAATATAGGCTTTACCAAAATGATGCCAGCAATTAAAACGACGATGGATAGGGCGAGAGACAGCCAAAGAGCCTGAATGACATAGTAGGAGACTTTATCTTTGCGTTGTGCACCCACCAATTGGGATACAATGGGGGTAATAGCCATAAGTATGCCATTAAGGCCTGTTTGTACAGGGACCCATAGGCTTACTCCGATAGCTACTCCAGCTAGATCGGCAGGGGAAAAGTGTCCCGACATATTCGTGTCGAAAAAAGTCATGGCAGATAGTGCAAGCTGGGTAATCAGAATAGGGAGCAAAATGTAAAAAAGCTGCTTCCATTTCTGTCCCATGGTTAGAGTCAATTGCATTTTTGTTATCCTCATTTACTAGGGTTTGATTATTTGTACATATCATAACATGTAAATTTTATTGTAAGGGATACTGCAACAATTGAACAGCCATAAAAAAGACTGCATCCGTTCGTCAAACAACGGGGCAGTCTTCGATAATAAAGATATAAGTTCTAAAATTCGTATAAAAAAAGAGGAGTCAGAAGGATAGTTATTTGTAGGTTACTCCGCTTGTATAGCGGTTAGTGGCATTCCAGAGTAAATATTCGTCCACCTTCATGTCCTTAAGCGCGCGAATTTGGTCCTCGACTTGTGTTTTCCCATATTTGGCATAATGTCCGCTTCCTAACCAACTTGCGGTAAAATCCTGAATCCACGGACGAATAATTGGCTTTAGCTTGCCTGTAGGATCGAGTTTTTTGTGTGTATCGGCCATGGAGCCTTTGATCGTCTGGTAGGGGTTTTTATCTGGGTCCTTTACACCAAACCAGCCTGTTGTATAGTGACTTGGATAAACCATCGGTGAAATGACATCCACATTTTCAGAAATTTTAGTGAAATCCTGTCCGATACCCTCGGCAGCAGGAACGGATGCGGCATATCCGAAAATATCTACTGATACCCTCACACCTAGTGGAGCAAGCTCTTTACGGGCATATTGTACGAATTCAGCGACCGTATCCGAGCGGGATTGATCGGATTTGGTATATTTTAGTTTGTCTGCTCTTTTTTCAAAACCTTCAGGGAAACGTACATAGTCAAATTGGATTTCCTTAAAACCGAGTTTTGCTGCTTCCTTGGCAATGGCGATATTATAATCCCATACTTCTTTATTATAGGGATTGACGAACCCATCTCCCTTGCCGTTTTTCCAAACAGAGCCGTCAGCATTGCGGAAGGACATCTCAGGATTTTTGTTGGCCAATACCGTATCCTTAAATACAACAATACGAGCAATCGGATAGACATTATGTTTTTTCAAACGGTCCATCAAACCGGAAATATCTTTAATGAATTTTTGCGGCTTGCCCAATTTCAGAAGCTCGGGGTTGGTCGTTGGATAAGTGATGTAACCTGCATCGTCCTTAATATCGATAACCATAGAATTGAGCTCTGTCTTGTCCAGTAATTCGAGTAGCTGAGTCATACGTGAACCGCCTGCGCTATAGGCTGTGACATAGATACCTTTAATAGCTGGCGTGGTCGGCTGTGGGTCAATTTTAACCGGCGGATTGGAGGCATCTACCTTTGTATTACTGTGTTGTGCCTGGATCATGGCACTGCTGATTGTCGTTGCCACCGTATCTTTTACATTTGGAGCGTTGGCTGACTGGCTCCCGTTTCCGCCTATTCCCATTGCCAATAGCATAATTGCCCAAATCATATTCATTTCCTAACTCTCTCCCTTATGTATGGCGCTTACCTGATTATACGTAAAGTTATGGATCGAAAAAACAACACGCTTGTAACCAATACTGGTATCATCAGGCATAGTCTTACATGATTAACCTAACTATCGCTCGATGAATCCGTAAATAGGCATAAATAATGCCGCTCTCTTCACGGTTGTGGATGCAACCGGAAGAAGCGGCACTTGGCAAAAAAATTTATTGAAGATAGTTATTGTCTTGGTGCTCACAAATACTGTACTGAATAATTTCAAGCGCATCCGTTGGCTTGAGTATGGACAACCCGTCTCGAAGCACAATCATCGAGTTTAGCTCATTCTTTTTGAGAGAAGGGAGCATTTCCGGGTACCATCTTAAGACAATGTCGGACAGTTTTACCGTTTCCATTTCCACAAAAATCACCCTTTCCTGCTCGGAATCATTCCAAAAGAATCATTCAATACGATTCGGAAAAGCAAAGTGCCTGTGAAATAGCAGGTAAAGCTGGTCTTTATATACTATGGGAACAGCGCACATATAGTGTACCACAAAAACAGTATTTTGACACTTGGGTTTGTGCTTATCTTCGGCGGAATGAACCCATTACACCAACCGTTTCCACAATATTGACAAAAGCAGAAGGGTCTACTTCCTTAATGATGCGTTTTAATTCAACAAGCTCGTAGCGTGTCGTAACAGTCATCAGCATGTCCTTTTCGGTATGTGAAAATGCACCTTCAATTTTTATTTTGCTGACACCTCGTGGCGTGGTCAACATTCGGCTGAGTAGCTGGTCAGTGTGCTCTGTAATGATGTAGACGGTGATCTTCGTATGACTTACATAGATTTGATCCAACACTTTACCAGTCACAAAAATGGATAACATAGAAGCCAGTGCAATATTCCAATCATCGTTCAAATATCCTGCTGCGAGAATGACCAGTCCATTCATGCCCACAAGTACAGTTCCGACGGGGAAGTCACGATATGTGGTAACGATGGAACCGATTATGTCAAAACCGCCCGTAGACCCCCCTACCCGAAAGGAAATTCCTGCTCCAATGCCTACCATGACCCCACCAAAGACAGAGGCCAGCAGGGGATCAGACACAACAGATTGTACGGGTACCCAGGCCAAAATCCACGTGGTAACGATAACCGATAGAATGCTCAGACTAATAAAACGCTTGCCTAAAATAAACCAGCCTGCAATAAGCATTGGGATATTGATGATAAAATACATGGTGCTGATATCGAATTTTGTGAAATAGCCAATTAGCATGGAAAGTCCGGCTACTCCCCCGCTCAGTAAGTGATGTGGGACGAGAAACAGATTAAAACCGCATGCTATGGCAGCGGCTCCAAGAATAACAGTTAAGCAGTTTAACACTATTTTTAACAACTTTTTTTCACCTCATTTTAATTATACAGAAAGCAACTTACTGGTATTCATGAATTGTTCTGTGCTATAATGCGATGTGGATATTCTTGAGTAGGGACCTATGTCCAGAGAAACACTTAAAATTTAAACTGTTTTAAAAAGGATAAATTCGTTTAAGATGTATCGGATAGGGTTCCCCGAATTCATTACAGAAAGATGCAGTTATAGAGTTAAATAAACTGTCACTGTATTGGGGAAAACTTATACAATAATATCGCTACTTAAGAATACAGACAACATTGTGGATTGTCCACCACATCCACCATTATGAAGGAGTTTGAATAAATTTGACGACATTTGCAGAATTTGATCTTGAACCGAAGGTAATTCAGGCGATTACGGAGCTGGGGTTTGAAGAAGCAACACCTATTCAATCCAAATCCATCCCGATTGCATTGCAAGGGAAAGACATGATTGGTCAAGCCCAAACGGGTACGGGTAAAACCGCTGCGTTTGGTATTCCGATGATCAATAAAATTTCTAAGAACGATGAAAAAATCAGAGCCCTGATTATGGCTCCAACACGTGAGCTTGCTATTCAAGTGGCTGAAGAAATCGAAAAACTCTCCCGCTTTAAAGGTCTTCGCACTTTGCCGATCTATGGTGGACAAGATATCGTACGCCAGATTCGCGCTTTGAAAAAGAAACCTCAAATTATTATCGGTACACCAGGACGTTTGCTTGATCATATTAATCGTAAAACCATTAAGCTAGAAGACGTGAACACCGTTGTTTTGGATGAAGCAGATGAAATGCTGGACATGGGCTTCATGGAAGATATTCAGTCCATTCTGAAGCAAGTTCCAGACGAGCGTCAAACAATGCTGTTCTCGGCTACAATGCCTCCTAACATTAAAAGATTGGCTGAGCAATTCCTTAAAGATCCTGAGCATGTATCCGTTATTCCTAAACAAGTTAGTGCTCCGCTGATTGATCAGGCCTATATTGAAGTTCCTGAGCGTCAAAAATTCGAAGCATTAAGCCGTTTGATCGACATGGAATCCCCAGAACTTGCTATCGTATTTGGTCGCACTAAGCGCCGGGTAGACGAGCTGGCTGAAGCTCTGCAAAAACGTGGTTATTCCGCAGACGGTTTGCATGGTGACTTGTCTCAAAACCAGCGTGATGCTGTTATGCGTAAATTCCGTGACGGAAGTATTGACGTACTCGTAGCGACTGACGTTGCTGCCCGTGGTTTGGACGTTTCTGGCGTAACTCACGTTGTGAACTTTGACCTTCCGCAAGATCCAGAGAGCTATGTTCACCGTATCGGACGTACGGGACGTGCAGGTAAAGAAGGGGAAGCTTGGTCATTCGTAACGCCTCGTGAAATTGACCATTTGCATTTCATTGAGCGTGTAACCCGTCACCGCATTCCACGTAAGCCTCTTCCAACGTTGGCAGAAGCTCTGGAAGGCAAACAACGTATCATCGCAGAACGCCTTCTAGAGGTTGTAGAAAAAGGCGAGCTGAACGAGTACAAAGGTTTGGCTATTCAAATGCTGGAGCAATATGATTCTGTACAACTACTCTCTGCAGCTCTGAAGCTGATGACTGGTGAGAAGAGAGAGGCATCTATTGAGCTGACTCCGGAAGATCCGATCCGTGCAAAACGTCGTAAACCAGACGTGCGTTCTGGCGGACGCAAGCCTTCCAACTATAGTGGACGCAGCAACGGTGGCTACAATTCCAACCGTGGCGGTAGCGGCAGTAAAGGTGGATACGGCGGTTACAACCGTGGCAAAGAAGGCGGTGGCTACAACCGTGATTCCGGAAGCCGCTATAGTGGAGATCGCAAACCACGCCCGAGCAGCAATGGCGAAACTCGCCGTCCTGCAAGACGTGAAGATTCCTCTTCTGAATAATAAGAAATAAATGATTAAAAAAGTCGAAGCTAATGCTAGCTTCGGCTTTTTTGATCGGTAAGTATGAATTTTATGGGATTTACTTTAATGGATCACGTATGGATTTCACTAGCGCTTTAGGGATGAAATACGGTATGATATAGTCAAGAGCCGGAATTAACAGGCATAGCAACATAAGTCTTGGAACTGCCAAGGCTTGCGGAGGGAGAGACTAACATTGGAATTTAAAGGAGCTATGGGGGGGATTTACCGCCTAACCGAGTGGATTACCCGGCTGGCGGCTAGCAATTTGTTGTGGGTGTTATGTTCATCGCCTTTTGTATTCTGCCTCATACTGAAATTACTGGTTATGAATCAGAATTTGGCGAATGAATCGTTACAAATGAACTGGGCGATGGCTATTTTGGCACCGCTTACTTTATTTCCAGCAACATCGGCTTTGTTCTCAGTGGTTCGCAAATGGGTGATGGGCGATACTGATACAGGCGTGTTTCGTACCTTCTTTAAAGGATATAAAGAGAACTATAAGCAGAGTCTGATTGGGGGTATCTTTTACACGTTACTGTTTGTCGTCATGTATGTGGATTACACTGTATATATGACACAGCTCAGCAACTTGCAAATCGTGGGCGTTATCATGCTGATCCTCATCATTATTTTGCTTGTGTCTATGTTTAACTTCTTTTCGATGGTAGCTCATTATCATATGTCTACCGGACAAATTATTAAAAATGCGGTTTTATTGACGCTGATTCGACCATTCCGTGTATTTTCCACCATGCTCGGCAGCGCCGTTGTTATATACATTGGAGTTAAATATCCCGTGCTTTTCTTATTCTTCATCGGCAGTGTAGTTGCCTGGTTCGCTTTTTTTAATTTTTACGGAACCTTCCTCAAAATGCAGGATCAAATGGAGAAAATGAAACAGAAAGACGAAGAAAAGGCAACCATTGAAGACAAGAAAAGTGATAACCTCTAAAAATAAAACATATTTCTCCTAGCATTTACTTTCTGAGTGAGAAGCGCTATAATAAGGTCACATCCTGCGATGCACGTTACGGTCATTTGTTGTTTTGAACCAATGACAATGTCTAGGGAGATCTATACGAATGAATAGCTGAAAAGCCCTGTCAATTGCTGACAAGGGGACTTCAAAAGTTTATTCTGCGGTCACCCACCTGCTAAAGCAGGTTCAGAAGACGCTATGGTCGGACGGCATCGGCGGGTACTCCATAATGTAATGAACACACTCTGGTACTGCTTATGCAGAAACAGGGTGTTTTTTGTATGCAACAATGTTAAACTAAGACATGAGGTACTAAGGTCGCATACCACAGGCATGATCGGACTCAATTTCGGTTGTTTATCGTGTTTTATAAAGCGCTTGCAGCAGAGGAAGCCGATGTGTCGTATGATAGGTAGCGATTATCGTGAAGGAGGAAATGTCTTGTCGTTGAAGAGGACTCTGGTAGGGATTGGGCGCAGCCAAGAAGGTACAAGCGACCGGGTCAAGGACCCCCAAATGAAGACACGCTATTATAACTTATCTAGAGACAAGGCTTGGGAAGAAGTATCATCTATCTTGAAAAAGATTCCTGGCTACAAGGTACTCCATGAGGTAGCATCCGTAGGTGAGATTACGTTGGAGAAGCGAACGGCGTTCGGCAGAACCGTCGACATTACCGTTTCTATTTTATCTGTCTCGCCAGTTCGAAGTGCGGTGGATATTTATTCTGCTTCACGTGGATCGTTAGGGGACTTGGGTGCGAATTACCGCATTATTTTGCAACTGTTCGCTATGATCGACAAGAAGCTGTCTGCTTATAAGGTCGTACAGTAGTAGCAGGTTGTGGGAGCAGTGATGTGGTAGACAAACATCAAAAAAAGCGAGGAAGGCAATCCTTCACTCGCTTTTTTTAATATTCGGTCCTGATTTAGACGAGTTTTTTTACAGCTGCAATCGCTTGATCATAGTCAGGATGCTCGGCCATTTCGCTCAAGTATTCTACGTAAGCGATTTTGTCATTTTGGTCAATGACAAAAATAGCTCTATGATCCAAATGGAATTCCTTAATGAATACACCATAAGCTTCACCAAAGGAATGATCTTTGTAGTCGGACAGTGTCAATACGCGATCAATACCAGCCGCACCGCACCAACGAGCTTGAGCGAAAGGCAAATCCACGCTGACCGTCAGTACCACAACTTGGTCCCCCAGGGAGTCTGCTTCCTGGTTGAAACGTCGCGTCTGTGCGTCACACACGCCTGTATCTAGAGAAGGGACAACGCTAATCAGTTTGACTTTGCCTGCAAAGTCTTGAAGCGTAGCTGCTTCCAATAAGTCTTTCTGTAATTTGAAATCAGGCGCCTGATCTCCAATTTTCAGTTCAGGACCTATGAGAGTCAAAGGATTGCCTTTAAAAGTAGCAACTCCTGTACGTTCTTGTGCCATATGTAATAGCCTCCTTTGGTTTTTGGCATTGGTTATCGTTGCCGAAATCTATTATAATCTTTTATAAAAGACATTGTCCAATTTGAATAAGGTGGAGACACCCCATGAAGGAAGGATTGCCTTGATTTTTTTACGTTATGAGAACTGGAAAAGTTATTTACGGTTTTACCCGGTAACCTGTCTGATTTTGCTTATCAATATTGTGATGTTTATTGTACTGACCGTGCAAGGTGGATCGGAAAATAGTTTGACGCTGATCCGGTATGGGGCTTTGATTAATGAGGCGCCATTCACTGACCAGCTGTGGCGGTATGTGTCAGCTATGTTTTTACATGCAGGCTTTGATCATCTTCTGTTTAATTCCTTTGCAATACTTGTATTCGCTCCTCCACTGGAGCGTTTGCTCGGGTCCTTACGATATGTGTTATTGTATCTAGTCACGGGCATTGTAGGGAATATACTGTCCATTGCACATTACAACATGCTGGCGGAAACGACAGTCTCTGTAGGAGCCTCAGGAGCGATTTATGGCATCTATGGGGCGTTTCTGTACGTTGCCTTATTCCAACGTTCCTTGATGGATGATGCTTCGCGCAAAACGCTGTACACGTTGCTTGGGTTTGGTATTCTGTTTTCTTTTGCTGTAGCGAACATTAACTGGACCGCTCACTTTGGGGGATTGCTCAGTGGGTTTTTCTTTTATGGATTACTGATTAGATTAACTGGCCAGCGCAAACGTCACTAAAGACAGCTTTATCGTAAGTTATCAGGGTAAGAAAGAGGATGATGTTCGATGGACATCTTCTTTCGGATGTTGAAAAACAGATTGGAGCGAATATCGGAGTGGAATTACGACAGTTGCAATACTTCATGAAAGTAGCGCAAAAAGAACATGTCACTCAGGCAGCCGAGGAGCTACATGTGGCGCAATCTGCGGTAAGTCGGCAAATTCATCAGCTTGAAGAAGAGCTGGGAGTTAATCTTTTTATGCAAAAGGGTCGCAATCTGCAGCTTACGCCAGTGGGACAGCTATTTTGCAAACGGGTGGAAACGATCATGAAAGACCTGGAGCGGGCTGTTTTGGAAGTGCATGAGTTTTTAGACCCTGAGGGGGGCGAAATCCGTATCGGTTTTCCGCACAGTTTGGGGATTCATCTTATTCCTACAGTGGTGGCTGAATTCCGTAAGCGGTATCCCAATGTTAAATTCAGATTTAAACAAGGAATGTACCCGAGTTTAATTCGTGATGTGTTAGCGGGTGAGGTGGATTTGGCTTTTGTATCTCCTTTTCCAGATCGACATGACCATGTCGAGGGGGATGTGGTGTTAACCGAGGAGTTATTTGCAGTTCTCCCGCCTAATCATCCTTTGGCTTCAGCCGAACACATCACATTGAGCCAGCTTAAGGGAGAAAAATTCATCTTGTTCAGAGATGGATATTCGTTACGCCCGATTGTCTGGCAGGCCTGTCTGGAGGCTGGATTTACACCGGATATTGCTTTTGAAGGCGAAGAGACTGATACGATTCGCGGATTAGTAGCTGCAGGTATGGGGGTTAGTCTTCTGCCTGAAATGGCGCTGTTTCAGACTAACCCGTTGCAACCTGCAAGGGTGTCGATTGTTGATCCAGAGGTGACAAGAACGATTGGCTTGATTCATCGCAGAGATGACAAGCTTCCATTAGTTGCTAAATCGTTCCGAACTTTTCTATTGCAATATTTTGGCCTTCATGGTAATGCTGCTACTTCGAACAAAACGGCAAAAGCAGATTGAGGGTACTAAGTATAGTTTATTGGCTTAAGATCATGAAAAAAAGGTTGTTCCTCTACCGTCATTGGTGGAGGAACAACCTTTTTTGCAACACAAGTGATTAATCCCGGCTATTAAAGATGCCGATTAGGCGGATCAGTTCCAGCAAGGAAACGAGAGCTGCAGCCACATAGGTCAATGCAGCAGCATTTAAAACTTTAGCTATACCACGTTCTTCATCACTACGGATAAATCCTTCAGAAACCATGATTTCCCGTGCGCGATTAGAAGCATTAAACTCAACTGGCAATGTAATTAATTGAAAAGCAACAGTAGCCGAGAAGAAGATAATACCCAGACCGATCAGGTTTGTAAAGCTAAATAAGAAACCGGCAATCAGCAGAAATGGTGCAATCCCGGAAGCAAAGTTTACAATCGGAAAAATCCGGTGGCGAAGTGCCAGCATAGGATAATGCTCTTTATGTTGGATGGCATGACCGACTTCATGGCAAGCCACAGCAACCGCAGAAATGGATTTTTCGTAATAAACGGGCTCAGACAAGCGCACCACTCGTTGTATCGGATCATAATGGTCAGATAGCGCGCCAGGTACTGGCTCAATAGGCACATCGTGCAAGCCATTACGATCCAGCATGTGCCGAGCTGCATCATAACCAGTCAGTCCATTTTCGTTTGGAACATCAGACCATTTGTTAAACGTACCTTTTACACGAAATTGCGCCCATAAGGATAATCCGAACGCAAGAATAATCAATATATACATACCCATCATAAAGCAACCCTCCATTATTATTCATACTACTAGCTCGGGTATCTACATCATAGAACTATGCTCCAACAGATACTTCAAAGCCTCAATACAAGCAGCGCTTTGTGGCAAAAGACCGGTAAGCAGCTTGCGAGCTTGGACAGGCTTGAGCTGTCCGAGAAGAGGTTGTAGTTCATTGACTTCACGCTCTAGACGCTGCATGTGCATTTCTAGACTCGTTAGTTTGTCAGTAACGTGCTCTTCTCCTGCAACGGAGTTCCATTTAATCAGTGTCTGTCTGATTTCCTCGAGGCTATACTTCTCTTGTTTCATTTGGTTAATACGTTCAAGCCTGTTTAAGGTTTCATCATTATAAAGCCGATAATTTTTCAATGATCGTTCTTCAGGCGTGATCAAACCGAGTTTAGTGTAATAATCAATCGTTCGTTCGCTGACACCAGCCGCTTTGGCTAGTTCGCCAATTCGATATAGCTTCATATCCCCATCTGTCTTCACCTCGCGCTCTTCGTTCAATCTTCAATAATAACATCTTAAACCGAGAGTTTATAAAGGATATTTTACATGATCCTCAACCATACAGTCAAACGTTATGCTTTTGATGAACACAAACGAGCTATTTATATAGTTAGAAAATATGACATGAAAGATTTAAAGGCTTATTTTTTTAACATAATAAAAAAAAATCTTGTCAACTTTCATGTATTCTGCTTATAATGACAATAAGAATTTCACGAAATGTAAAGAAACCTAACATTCGAGGGAGTGGTCTTCATGAGAAAAAAGTGGTTAGTTGTATTATTGGCCATGCTGACGGTTCTGGCTTTTCCTGTAGGTGCGTTCGCTGCTGACGGGCCCACAAATATCCAACTTCAAGCTGGACTAAACACGGCCTTTACGTTCTTGGCATTTATACTTGTATTTTTCATGCAAGCGGGATTTGCATTACTGGAGGCAGGCTCGACACGAATGAAGAACGCGGGTCATGTCGCTGGTAAAACGATTCTCACGACGGGTGTTGCGGCTTTGTCCTTCTGGGCTCTCGGATTTGGCTTCGGCTTCGGCAATGATGGTGGTAACGGATTTATGGGGCTGACGGGTTTCTTCATGAGCGGGACAGATGCTGCTGCATCGTTTGATACTCTTTCAGGTTTGGATGTTCCAATTACGATTATGTTTTTGTTTCACTTTGCTTTTGCTGCGGTATCTCTTTCGATCGCATGCGGGGGGATGGCAGAGCGTGCAAAATTAAGTGTATACATTATTTTCGGTATTTTGTTCTCCATCGTGATCTATCCAGTTGTAGCTCACTGGGTATGGGGCGGTGGCTGGCTTGGCAAGTTGGGAATGCAGGATTACGCTGGTTCAACAGTAGTCCATCTGACAGGTGCTACGGCAGCACTCGTCGCTACGCTGCTGCTCAAACCGCGTCTGGGCAAGTTTAATAAAGATGGCAAGCCGAACATTATCCCTGGTCATAATCAGGTGTACTCTATCTTGGGTGTTATTATTCTCTGGTTTGGCTGGTTTGGATTTAACCCAGGTAGTGCTGTTTCTGCGATGAATGACGGATTCTTTGGATATGTAGCCCTGACTACAAATATTGCTGCGGCGGCAGGCGGAGTTTTCGCATTGCTCGTATCTTGGATGGTATACGGAAAAGCAGATATTCCAGCTATGCTAAACGGTGTACTGGCAGCCTTGGTTGCCATCACAGGTTCTTGTGCCTTTGTAGCACCTTGGGCGGCATTGGTCATTGGCGCAGTTGCAGGGATCGTCACATTCTTCACAGCGCAATGGTTTGAGCGTGCGAGAGTAGATGACCCGGTATATGCTTTCTCCGTACATGGCGTTGCAGGGATGTGGGGCGCGGTATCCACAGGGTTTTTCGCTACTCCTGAGCTTGTAAAAATAACAGGTGTAGGTCAAGCGGGCCTGTTCTATGGTGGTGGTTTTACGCAATTAGGAGTACAGTTGCTTGGGCTAATTGGTACTTTGGCATTCGTATTCGTCATTTCCTTCATTATTCTGGGTGCGATGAAAGCAATTATGGGGATTCGCGTTACGGAAGAGGAAGAAACGATGGGACTTGATATCAGTGAACACGGTACGTACGGCTATCCAGAGCAAATGAAGTTAGTTACCGAAGCTGAAAAGCGTTCTGGAATTGTCAGCTAATATGTAAAATATAAAGAGCCAGTATGGGTGAGCGGAGGAGATGGAAGTATGGAACTGCAAAATATGGCCCCTTGGGTGAGTTCCGCCGAAGCGATTGATCATGCAGACACACCTGAGTCCTTAAGGCAGGCCAGGATCGATTCTCAGAAATGGCTGCTGGCTTCCCAAGCCTCCGCTCCGTTATCAGACTGGTTACGAACGGCGAATGAAATGCATGACCGCATCGCGGCCAGAGCTGTACAAATGTGCGAAAAAGGGATGGTTGAGGATGGCTTTGGGCCTCCTCCCGTCCCTTACGCATTTATAGCCTTCGGAAGCATGGGGCGCTCGGAATCGACGCTGTGGAGTGACCAGGATAACGGTATGATTATCAGTGACCTTGTGTCTGCTGACAAAGAATTGTATTTCAGCGAGTTTGGTCGCAGAGTGTCTGCGATGCTAGAGTATTTGGGATATCCCAAATGCGAGGGGAAAGTGATGTGTTCAGAGCCATTGTGGCGCCATACATTGTCTGGATGGCAAGAACAGCTATCCAAATGGTCGGAAGATTTTGCTTGGGAGCCGATTCGTTATCTTATTATCTCGTCTGATATGAGACATATCGCAGGCGATCAGCAATTGTCTGCAGAATGGAAGCGAAGTTTTTATAAGTTGTTCCGAAAACATCCCGATTTACCTTCAGCCGTACTTAGGAACACGGTAAGGCATAAAGCGACACTTAATATTTTAGGTCAGATCGTTACCGAGCGATTCGGTGAGCATGCAGGTGATTTTGATGTGAAATATGGGTTATACATTCCGTTGGTGAACGCCGTCCGTTTTTTGGCATTGCAACATGGTGTAGAGGAAACTTCTACCTTGAAAAGGCTCAGGCGTCTCGCATCACTTGAAGCGGCACCGTTGCCTTTACTTGATGCTTGCGAGCGAGCTTTTCGGAATGCACTTCAGCTTCGAATGGCTACTCCGGTAAAGGAGAAGGGTGGATTGCTTCTCAGTAATGGCTATTTGGCCGTCAAGCCGCTGAAGCAAGGGAAAGGCTGGCATGAGCTGCGCGAGGCTCTTTCGACAGTACGACGGCTGCATCGTGCGTTGCAAAGGCAGCTGCGATTTATGGAAGGGAGAAGGTCATGAAGGAACCAGCGCAGGGAGGTGGCTTCTGGAGTGCTCTCCGCAGAGGAGGGGTACCGTCGGCAATCGCATCTGTAATGGGGGCTCCTACGGCTCAGCAGATGGCGTTTATTCGGTCCTTAACACGGGAACAACGGCGTTCTGAAGTATTGCGTACCCCGCTGGAGCGTTTGGAGACGGTAGTTTTTGATCTGGAGACAACGGGATTTTCGGCACAGCATGGAGATGAGATTTTATCGTTCGGAGCGATTCGGGTAGTCGGGGATGTGATTATGGAAAAAGAGCAGTTTTATACGCTTGTTAATCCGCGGACTGAAATTCCTAAACACATCACTGAGCTTACTGGGATTACCCGGGAAATGACGGATGAAGCTCCGCCGCTTATGAATGGACTACATGACTTTATGTCCTTTGTAGGTGGACGGGTGCTTGTAGCGCATGCTAGCGCTCATGATAAGGCCTTTTTAAATGCTGCGCTATGGAAAACATCTAAAGTTCAGTTAACTCACCGTGTACTAGACACAATGATGCTCGCCAAATGGCTGGAGCCACAGCAACACCAAACCTATAGTTGGATGAATTGTTGGCCTATCAATCCATTCCGATTGAAGGGCGGCATCATGCGTTAGAGGATGCGAAGATGACCGCTAAGCTATGGGTGGCGTATGTTCAGGAAATGCTGAAGCGTAATGTGACCAATTTGGCAGATATCTACGCGCATTTAAGCCATGCCTGATCAGTACAAGGCATAACATCTGACCTCACATAATAACAGCAAGTTCGCGATTTTCGTGGGTTTGCTGTTTTTTTGTGTCCTGTTCAGATTGTAGAAGGTTAGAGGTGGGAGTAGTATGGGCATCCTATGGGGAAGGATAAAGGTCATTTAGATGAAAGGTAGGTGATAAGACTTTGAAAAGATTTCTTTTCATCAGAGCAATAATGGTATTGGTTATGGTCGGGGCTTCATGGGGAATTATTGCAAACACAGTCAATGCAGCAAGCCTTCCCGTGAGAAATGCACGGTTGGAAGAAAAATACAAGGGTGAAAAAGAGCTTGAAATTGAGAAGAATGTAGGGACTGAATCAGATGCGGCAGGGGTAATGAAAAGAATCAAACTTGGGCAACAGCTTCCTTCTATGATTTTAAAGGGATTAAACGGCAAGTCCTACGATGTAGGGGCTCCGCGAAATAAAGCGATGATCATTAGCTTTTGGGCTTCGTGGTGCGATCCGTGCCGATTAGAAGCGCCTATGCTGAATGAATTGTATAGTAAATACAAACATGCTGTAGATGTGTATGGCATCAATGTAACCCGCTATGATCGATTAGAGGATGTGCAGAAGTTTTCCCGTTCTTTGGCCCTCCGATTCCCCATTTTACTGGATGAACAAGGAGCATTTTTTGAACAATTTGGAGGAGCGGCTTTTCCAACTCATGTAATGATTGACCATCATGGACAGGTACGAGAAATCATAATCGGCATGCTCAGTGAACGGGAATTGGAGGGTAAAATAGAAGCTCTTCAAAAAATAAAGTGACTTTAGGGGCCGATTAGACCGCCAAAGTCACTCTATTAGCTCATGCTTGTATTTGATTAGTGGTTAACTAAACCGTGATGAGTAAGCTCTGTTTGTTCATTTTTTGGAGTTGGCGCTTCCAGCAATGCGTAACGGAAGCTGTCCAAGAGAGCTTCCCAGCTCGCTTCAATAACATTTTCAGATACACCTACGTTACTCCAGACGTCCTCGTAATTTTTGGACTCAATGAGCACGCGTACCTTGGCGGCAGTGGCGTCTTTTTCGTCAAGCACACGCACCTTATAGTCAGCCAAATGCATGTCCCGCAAGGCTGGGAAATATTGAGAAAGAGCCTTGCGGAGTGCGTTATCAAGTGCATTGACAGGACCATTCCCTTCAGCTGCGGTATAGACACTTGTCCCTGCAACATTCAGTTTTAAGAAGGCCTCGGAGACGACCGATCGGCCCGCTGTTTTTTCCACTAGCACTTTAAAGGATTCAAATGAGAACATTTCCTTTACTTCACCGCCAGCTTCACGAATAAGCAATTCCAGCGAAGCATCCGCGCCTTCAAACTGATATCCCTGATGCTCAAGCTCCTTGATACGACTAATGACGCCACGTGCCTCATCACTGGACGGATCAAGGGTGATGCCCAGTTCTTGCGCCTTGGACACAACGTTGCTTTGTCCGGCCAATTCGGAGACCAAGACCCGCTGCTTGTTCCCCACCAGTTCGGGAGCGATGTGCTCATAGGTTCGTGAGTCGCGCAGAATAGCTGACACATGAATGCCCCCCTTATGGGCAAAAGCAGCATTGCCAACATAAGGCTGGTTTACAGGCAGATTGACGTTGGCGACTTCGCTCACAAAGCGAGCTGTATTGTGGAGTTGTTTTAGCTTCTCGGGATCTAGACAGTCGTAGCCCAGTTTGAGCTGCAAGTTCGGAATGACGGAGCAGAGGTTGGCGTTACCACATCGTTCACCGTAGCCGTTGATGGTGCCTTGGACCTGCCTTGCACCTGCTTGAACAGCACTTAGTGAGTTGGCTACTGCCAATTCGCAGTCATTGTGTGTATGAATGCCCAACTGTGACTTCGTTACCTGGCTTTGCAGCGTAGTAACAATTTCCTGTATTTCATGTGGCAGGGTACCGCCGTTGGTATCACACATCACGAGCCAATCCGCGCCTGCTTCCTCAGCTTTTTTCATAACGGCGAGTGCATACTCGGGGTTGTTTTTATATCCGTCAAAAAAATGCTCGGCATCAAAAATAACCTCCATGCCCCCTTGCTTTAAAAAGGCGATGGAGTCGTAAATCATAGACAGATTTTCCTCCAATGTTGTCTGTAAAGCAGTGTGTACATGAAAATCCCATGATTTACCGACTAGAGTAGCGGCCTGAGCGCCGGATTCCAGAATCCGTTGCAGATTGACATCTTGCGCTGCGATGCTATCTTTGCGGCGCGTGCTGCCGAAGGCGACAATTTTTGCCTGAAGCCCCAGCTCTTGTACCCGTTTGAAAAATTCGATATCCTTGCTGTTGCTCCCGGGAATCCCGCCTTCAATATAGTGAACACCGAGATCATCGAGTTTTTTGGCGATTTTCAATTTGTCATCAGCAGACAAGCTAATTCCTTCTCCTTGAGTGCCGTCTCGCAGCGTTGTGTCAAAGATAGAAATAGCGGTGGACATGAGGGACTCCTCCTTCGCGGATTGCTCAGATTGGTGATGCTCTGCTTTTTTAAGCACATTAATTTAGTTGTTTAACGCTTAAAAACAGGAAAGCGTTAGTTTGTCGTGTTCGTATGATAGTCGATTATAACAACTAATGACTTCAAATGTAATATATAATTATCTTTTTTGAACACAAAACCTATATTTTTTATGTAAAATAGGAATAGCATTCAAGGGTAACCCAAGTATAAAATCAAAGGACATATTCCTGATCTAACGAGTGAATTACAGTTAAAAAGAAGGGTTGAGCATGAAAGATGTCAGTGCTTATTATCCGGTTGGTGGACGAGTTATTCTGCATGTGGATATGAACGCATTTTATTGTTCCGTTCATGCAGCGGAGGAGCCGGAAAAATATAAAGGATTGCCTACCGCAGTGGCAGGCAGCAGTGAGCTGCGCAAGGGTGTAATTGTAACCTGCTCTTATGAAGCACGACGATTGGGCATTTCAACAGGGATGGTTGTTCAGCAGGCTCGCCGGATTTGTCCGCAGCTCATCGTAATACAGCCTGATTTTCATTTATACCGTCGTTATTCCAAAGCATTTATGAGTATTGCTTACTCGTATACGCCTATGCTGGAAGCAACTTCAATTGATGAATGTTATCTAGATATTTCCGGTTCCAAGCAGTTTGGAACACCTTTGGATATTGCCGAGGAAATCCAGCGTAGAGTAGAAGAAGAGCTAGGCTTGCCTTGTTCAATTGGGGTAGCGCCCAACAAACTACTGGCCAAAATGGCCTCTGATCTGAAAAAGCCACGCGGGATATCTGTTCTACGTTTGCGTGATGTACCCAACATTTTGTGGAACCTTCCATGTGGGCAGTTGTTTGGTGTGGGCCGAAAAACGGCAGACAAGCTTCTACAAATGAACATTCGTACCATTGGGCAACTGGCTAAGGCAGATGAACACATGCTGGTTAGCATATTTGGTGTAACGGGTTCTTGGTTAAAATTGGCGGCAAACGGAATTAATCATTCTCCAGTCAGCACTGAGCGGGAGCCAAACAAATCCATCGGGCACACCACCACCTTGCCTATGGATGTAGTAAAGCTCGAAGAAGCCCAAAGGGTACTGCTTAACATTAGTGATCAGGTAGCCCGGCGGCTTCGACGGCACGGTATGCTGGCAGGAGGTATTCAACTGACGATTCGGACCCCAGATATGAAGACCTTTACGCGTTCTCAAGTCAGGAGTACGCCTACGGAAAGTGCAGAAGACATATATAAGGAAGCTTGTGCATTGTATCGTCGCCATTGGGGAGAGGATAAGCCGGTGCGTTTGTTGGGGATTACGCTGCAACAGCTCATCCCTAAGGAGGAAGCGGCTGTTCAATTAGATCTATTTGAATACCAGGACCAGCCTAAAAAAGAAAGTTTACTGAAAACGATGGATGCGCTGCGCGATAAGTTTGGTGAAAATGCGATTTTGACTGCGGGGATGCTGGGAGATGATCCTTCGGTACTTCTTCGTAATTCCAAGTTGCGCGGAACTTCGCTGCAAAAAGACAATCTACCCACTCCAGAGTGAACTTCGGGGAGGGTTATTGTTGTATCAGTAACACACGCTATAAGCGTTTTTTGCATGAAGGATAAAGGAAAATAATTTGTAATAATATTGGGTTTGTATTAATATGTGAATAGAATGCAAAAGCTGGTTTGTTCGATTGTATAGGAGGAAGAGAAAAGTTATGGCTAAATACACTTGGGTAGAAAAAGATACATGCATTGCTTGCGGAGCCTGCGGCGCTACAGCACCAGACATCTATGATTATGATGATGAAGGTTTGGCTGAAGTGATCTTTGAAGGGGATGCAAACCAAGGCATCAAGGCGATCTCGGAAGACCTGTTTGATGATATGCAGGATGCTTGTGACGGTTGCCCTACAGATTCCATCAAAGTTGCAGACGAACCTTTTAATAAAGAAGGTTAAGTGTAAGTTTTTTGGACAGGCATAGCACCGCCAGTACCCTTCGCCGTATAACGGTGAAAGTATGCTGGCGGTGCTGTTTTTTTATGTGCTGTCCATCAGACCTATTGTGACCGATATACATAATAGTAAGCAAGATTACACGATCAGGAGGATCCGATGGACCATTCGCCTCATCTTAAATCGTATGTAAAAAAGCACCCTGATAATAAAATGGCCTGGTATTTACTCGGTAAAGAGTATGAAAGCAGCGGCCAGGAGGGCAAAGCAAATTATTGCTTCAATCGTGCAGGGGAAGTGTTCGAAGCCTTTGAGCATAAACAGATTCCGGCAGACGTATGGATGGAATATCAGGATAAACTGGTTCAGATGTCCAAGGAGAAGGAGCGGAGAACCGCTCGAACACGCCACCTTCTAACTGCGTTAATGGTACTTCTGCTCATCTGGGTCCCTTCAGCCAATTCACCGAGCACTTTACCTGAGAGCGCATCCGTTCCATCCGGAACTGAGGACGCAGCGATTGATCATGCCGAAGTTGCAAAAGTGGCTACTGCAGATCCAAAGGAGAGGACGCAGAACGGTGAGACTTATGTTGGTGGTGTGTTTACGGCTCAAGCCAGGCAAGGAAGTGGGGCTGGAACAGCGCTTACGGATATGTTGGCAAAGACGAGTCAAATGCCGTCCAAGACCACGGTGCTGGGCATGGAGCAGAGCGGGGCGTGGCTGATCTGGAGAGAAGGCATGAAGCCGTTACTTAGTGTACAGAACAAGGGAAACGGCGGATTAGCTGTTCAGTCTTACGACGCCGCTGCATGTGCTTGCAAGCCGTCGGACAGTGAGAAACTCCGCATAACAGGTCTAAAATGGGCTGCCGGACAGGAAGAGCTGGCTGTGCTGAATAGCGCCATGCGTGCTTATCGCTCGCAGCATCAACGTCTTCCCCAGAGTCTTGAGGAACTGACCCGAGATTTTCCCAATAACACGATGTACGGTACGACAGACGGGATGACGAAGGCTTTTACACCTATGCGCAATTTACTTGCTTCTCCAGCACAGGGAACAGGGAAGGCAGGAGATCAGAACGCTGGCTCAGCGGCTGAAAGCAGTCTACTGCTGGCATCGTCATTGCACGGACGGCCTTTTCTGGGGCAACCGCTACGAATTGTGGTAGACAAATCCAAACACAGGCTAGCATTGGTGAGCGGCAATATACTTATTCGCAATTATCCCATCGGTTTGGGCGGAGAAAGAACACCGGAAGGGAAATTTGTGATTACCGATAAAGTCGTAAATCCGAACGGCAAATCCAACGGTGAGTTTGGTAGCCGTGGTATGCAACTGTCTGCAACGAATTATGCTATCCATGGTACGAACGAGCCAGACAGTATCGGCAAAAATGAGTCACTGGGTTGTGTCCGCATGGGGAAGGAAGACGTGGAGGAATTGTTTGCATTCGTACCTTCAGGTACGGAGGTGGTCATTGGTAACGGGGGACTGCCTGATCAAGTGCTTGTACCTGGTTCCCGATTTACGAGTGAGCCGCAGCACGACCAGACGAATCCCCGCAAAACCTATCAATGGCTAAATTAACGTTGTGGTGCCGCTGCTACTTGTTGATTAACGATTTCCTGCTTGTGCTAAAACAATGACCAGAACAATCACAATGATGAGTAGAACAAAGCTGATGGCGGTCCATACGATCGCTTTCTTGTTCACCTCATCCTTTTTCTTTTGCAGACTGGGCGGTTTACGCTTGGTCTTCATATCAGCATCCCTCTTTTCTTGCGGGCTAAGATCCTGTCTTACTATGTCCATTGTAAATGGTTTGATTATACATTTTCAATGACATCTCCATGACAACTGAATTGTTCTGATGTTGGACCTCGCAAATTACTTTCTTTTTGGTATGGAAAAAGCTAAACTATTTTGTAGAGATGTTTTTTTAGGATTGTGCAAGGGCATAGAACGGAGTGGATGAATCGTGTTGTATCGAAGGATCGCGAAACCTGTTTTTTTCAAAATGAGTCCAGAGAGGGCCCATCATGTAGTCATTGACGGCTTAAAACATGCTGGCTCACTTCCTGGTGGTGCGGCGACGTTGCGAGGGATGTATGGAGTCAAGGAAACGGAAGATCTTGCCGTTGACCTGTTTGACATTCATTTTCCCAACCCGATTGGACTGGCTGCGGGACTGGATAAAAATGCTGAAGCGGTTGCCGGTTTTTCTTCCATCGGTTTTGGTTTTATGGAAGTAGGCACGGTGACACCTGTCGGACAGCCCGGCAATGATCAGCCCCGTTTGTTTCGACTGCCTCCCGATGAGGCATTAGTCAATCGGATGGGCTTTAACAATCTGGGTGCTGAGAGCATGGCCCAACGTTTGGCTACCCTTAAACATCGACCTGTACCGGTTGCTGTTAATATCGGCAAAAATAAAGTCACGCCAAATGAGGATGCTCATAAGGACTATGAGAAGTGTATTTCCGCACTGTATCCGTATGCGGACTTCTTTGTAGTGAACATTAGTTCACCCAATACTCCGGATTTACGAAAACTCCAGCATGGCAGTGAACTGAAGTCATTACTGGAAGCGGTTCGGGCAGAGATGGGAGTTCAGGCGACAAAGTATGGTAAAGCCAAGTCTGTACTGGTCAAAATTGCGCCGGATGTATCGGACGAGGAATTGGAATATATGACAGATGCGATTGCAGCTAGCGGAGTGGACGGCATTATTGCAACGAACACGACGATATCCAGAACTGGTCTGACGCATCGGAATGCAAGTGAAACCGGAGGATTGAGTGGTAAGCCGCTACGTGACCGTTCCACAGAGGTCATTGGACGGGTGTACCGCCAGACGGAAGGGAAGCTGCCTATTATTGGATCAGGCGGTATTTTTACCAGTCGTGATGCCTATGACAAAATTAAAGCAGGCGCTAGCCTGATTGAAATTTATACAGCATTGATCTATGAGGGGCCGGAAGTAAACCGGGCTATACATGCCGGTCTGCGTGAGCTGCTTCGAAAGGACGGCTTTAGACATATTACCGAGGCTGTTGGTGCAGCTCACAGATAAAAAAGTGTTGTCGGAAGAGACAGGAGGTACGGGGATGGACGGAAGAGACTGGGGAACATTTTTGCTGCCATACGATCAGGCGGTGGAAGAGCTTAAGGTCAAGTTCAAAACAATGCGTGCGGAGCTGAAAAAGCGCGAGGAATACGCTCCTATCGAATTCGTAACTGGACGGGTTAAAAAAATATCCAGCATCCTCGATAAGGCGAAGAGATTACAGGTTCCACCTGATCAGCTGGAGACGGGGATCGAGGATATCGCCGGCATTCGCATTATGTGTCAATTCGTAGAGGATATCCGGCGGGTAGCCGAATATATTCGAAGACGTAAGGATTTGACGGTATTGTATGAAAAGGACTATATCACCAATTATAAAGATAGCGGCTATCGCAGCTTTCATATGATTGTGGAGTACCCGGTTCAGACAGCAGTGGGGTTAAAGATCGTACTAGCCGAAATTCAAATCCGTACGTTGGCTATGAATTTTTGGGCAACCATAGAGCATTCTCTAAGCTATAAGTATCGTGAGAGCTTACCGGATGATATGCGAGCCCGGCTGAAAAAAGCGGCTGAGGCAGCCTTTGTGCTGGATAATGAAATGTCTTCCATCCGCCTTGAAATATTGGAAGCACAGAAGAAGTTTGAGGATGAAGCCAATATCGTATCCAAAGTCCTAACAGGCATGCATCGTCTGTATTTCTACCATAAAATTAGTGAAACGATTGAGGCGCAGCGCAGATTTAATGAACTGTGGGAGCGGCACGACATGGAAGGAATCAAGCAGCTGCATGATGAGGTCAAGGAGATGCTGGAAGCTTCAACTAAGGAAGAAGACAGGGATGAGTTTTAAATGGTGAACCCTTCCTATGAACCGTTGTACGTGACTTATTTAGTATACTTCAATCGGGATCGGGATTACTTTGAATGTCATGAGGTACTGGAAGAGCTGTGGCTTAAGCTGGACCGAGACCCTGTATATAAAGGTTTGCTGCAAATTGCTGTAGGACTGTATCATTTTCGCAATGGTAACTATCGTGGTGGATACATGATGCTGGACAGTGCGGTACATAGGCTGGAACATGCTTCTTCGCACGCGCTGGGCATTAATATGGCGAAGCTGGTAGACGAGGCGCGCGCTTGCGCCCGGCAGCTTGCTGAAGCTGTTATGGAAGGTTCGGAAGAGCTTCATCGTCAACCGCCGATTTATCGGGACTTGACGATTGAAATTGTCGAGCCCGGGCTGCGTCGGGCCGTGGAGAAGGCATCATTGTCCGTTCCGGTCAACAACCCTCAGCAGAGAGGTCCTCGGCGTGGGGAAAAGCATGAACAGCGTCAGCAGGCGCTGGAAGCTTCGATTAGGCGAAGACAGGCCGCTGGCAGCTTACGCTCAGCCCAGATGGAAACGAAGGATGCGCCTTGATGTTGTAGCGTATAATAAACGAGCAGCCCGATCCGTTTTATAGGGATCGGGCTGCTTTATCATTGTCAGACGTGAGGAGATTTATCTAAGAGGTCACGTTCTTTTTATATTTCTCAAAGAAGGCTTTGAAATCGTCTAGTGTGTATCCGTTGTCTGAAGGACTTTCCTTCAACCCACCTACCATACGTTCCTTTTCCACGCCTTTTTCGTAATAAACAAGCGTGGGAGTATACTCAATCTTGTACTTGTCCCAGCCAGCCTCATACTCACGTAGGTTAAATTCGTGCATCGTGATATTCTCCTGCTTGCTCAAAGGCATGAGCTTGGGAGTAGTGGCACGGCAGTGAACACAGTCGGAAGCGAAATGATAGACGAAAAAGCTTTCCTTTTTGTCAATTTTACTTTGTAAATCTTCTGGCTTAATAATTTGCTGATAGTTCGGATCATTTAGCAGTTCCTGGGTAGCAGGATTTAACGAGGCTGTGGAAACGCCGTACAGCTTGTTTTTAGTGCCCGAGTTTAAAGCGAGCAGCACTCCAAGCAAAATGACAAGCACAACAAAAAAGCCAATGACAGGGATAAGCTTTTTTTTTGTTGGATTTTTGTGCGTTCAATGGAATCTCTCCTATCAAAATCTAAAATATGTAACTATGAATCTCATTATTATACAACATTACAGCTTGTAGTGAAAGTTTGTAAATCACACAGATATTGCCGGATAACAGGTTGATTATGGTACAATAAAATTTATTTTAACAGGACAGGATGATTACGATTATGGGTGTACAGCTCCCCACAGCATTTGTAAAGCGCATGGAACAACTGCTCGGTGATGAATTTGAGGCTTTTATGGCTGCCTATGACCACACGCCCCATGCCGGGATTCGCGTCAATACATTAAAAATTCCAGTAGAGGACTTTAAGGAACGTTCTCCGTTCGAACTGCGGCCGATTCCGTGGTGCCCCACAGGTTTTTACATTCCGCACGGCACTAAGCCTGGACTTCACCCTTACTATCATGCTGGGTTGTACTATGTACAGGAACCGAGTGCCATGTCTCCAGTTGAACTGCTCAATGTAGCTCAGGGTGAAGCTGTTTTGGACTTGTGCGCTGCACCGGGAGGGAAATCAACCCAAATCGCAGCCAAACTGCAAGGAAGCGGCATACTGGTGACCAATGATATTAGCGCCGATCGAACCAAGGCGTTGGCTAAAAATGTGGAATTGTACGGTGTGCGCAATGCCGTGGTATTGAATGAGAGCCCTGATCGTATCGCAGATGCTTTTCCTCATTTTTTTAACAAGATTTTAATTGACGCACCTTGTTCGGGAGAAGGCATGTTCCGTAAGGATGAAGATATGGCCAAACAATGGGAGACACACTCGGTGGAAAAATGTGTGGTCATGCAACGGGACATTTTGCGTGTAGCGGCCTCAATGCTGAGCGATGGGGGAAGAATTGTCTATTCGACCTGCACCTTTGCCCCGGAAGAGAATGAAGGAATGATTGCGGAATTTCTGGAGGCTCATCCCGATTTTAACGTAGTCCCTGTTCCTTCAGAAGCAGGTTTTGCACCAGGCCACCCGGAATGGGTGAATGAAAAAATTGCATCGGCACATCCGGAACTGCGGGGGACAGCACGCCTCTGGCCGCATCTTATAGAGGGGGAAGGCCATTTTATCGCTGTATTGCAGCATCAGGGTGGTGCTCGTGTCGGTTCGACAGCAGATCTTACTGAAACAGGGGATCTGGCTCCATTTACGAACAAGAATGACAGAGTATTAAACATAGAAGCAGCGTATCCGCAGAAGAAGCAACATTTGCCCGTCAAGGAAGCGCTACTCCCAAGTGGCCAAGGAAGGCGCACGACTGATGAGCCTAAACGAACCGGAAAAGGAATGGGCGGAAAGTCAGGCAAAGGAAAGACCGCGCGCGGCTTTGATGGTAACAAGTCACGTATGGGCAAAGAAAATGCAAAATCTGCTGTACGCTCCCCGCATGATGTGTTGGAATCTTATCATCAATTTGTTCAGGAGCAGTTGGAGGTTTCATTTGCAGGCTACACGGTGGTCTACGGAGATCGCATTTATCAGTCGCCGCTGGCATCACATCGTTTGGACGGGCTTAAGGTGGTACGTCCGGGCTGGTTTATGGGAACCGATAAGAATGGTCGTTTTGTACCTTCACACCCACTGGCGGTGGCTTTGCGCCCTTTTGAGGCGGTTAGAAGCATCAACCTTTCCAGCTCGGACGCTGAAGCCATCCGGTATTTAAAAGGTGAAACCTTGTCCATCCCTGTTGAGAGAATGGAGCTTCGGAATGAAGTCCAACCCAAGGGCTATACTCTTGTGTGTATTGATGGTTATTCGGCCGGGTGGGGCAAATGGCAGGACGGCATGCTTAAAAATGAATATCCTACAGGCTGGAGGTGGACATCGGTATGAGTGGAAAAGGAAGACAAACTCAGCGTTTGGACAAAATTTTAACCCATATGGGCTATGGTTCCCGTAGTGATATCAAGAGACAGGTAAAGCAAGGTATGATCACAGTAAACGGACGGATCATCAAGGATAGCGGCTTACAGGTTCATCCATATCAAGATCAAATTGAAGTGAACGGCGAACTTGTTGTTTTTAGAGAGTATATTTACATTATGCTGCACAAGCCCCCAGGTGTTATATCTGCAACCGAAGATACGAGGGAACGAACGGTGCTGGATTTGCTGAGTGCGGAGGAACGACATTTCGAGCCTTTTCCAGTAGGGCGGCTAGATAAAGATACAGAAGGCCTATTGTTATTGACCAACGATGGCAAGCTGGCGCACGAACTACTATCTCCGAGGCGTCATGTCCCCAAAACGTATGAAGCTACGGTGTCGGGACATGTCACGGAGGAGGATATTCTTCAATTTACAGCAGGAGTGGAACTGGACGATGGGTATGTCACCCTTCCCGCGCAGTTGACGATTCTTCGGCATGAACAGCCGCATCAGGCAGATGGGGAAGTCATTTCCTATATTTCGCTTGTAATCCATGAAGGTAAGTTTCACCAAGTGAAGCGCATGTTCGAGGCGGTTGGTAAAAAAGTGACCTACTTGAAAAGAACAGCCATGGGGCCATTGAAGCTGGATGATCAGCTTCCACTGGGCAGCTATCGAGAGCTGACTAGCGAAGAACTGGCATTGATCGGCCGTGATATAGTTTCCGCAACACCAGAAGCTTGATGGTAAGATTAAATATAAATGACGCACAGACTCGTACGAGATTCCTGTGCGTCATTTTATGATATAGACAATTAGACAGAGCAGTATTCATAAGCAGTCTTCGATAACGAATCGTAATTTGCGAATTATTGTGCGCGTGCTGCCCGATTTTGTTTCACTTCCGCTGCCTTATAAGCTGTAACCTTGTTTTTGCCTGTCGTTTTGGATATGTACATGGCTTGATCGGCCTGTTTGACGAGTTCATCCGGGTTCATTTCCTTCTTCACGGTACTGTGTCCGACACTGATAGTGACGATGCTTTCCTCAGCGACACGTTCGCGGATTCGTTCTGCGACCAGCGCCACCTTGGCCCGACGATCCACAACCATTGCGACCAGTTCCTCGCCACCGTATCGTCCGGTCAGCCCGATTTCATCCAGTTCGTCCTCCATAATCTGTGCCACCTGCTTGAGAACTTCATCCGCACGAGCATGGCCCTGCGTATCATTCAGCTTTTTGAAATTGTCAATATCGCAAAAAATGACCGACACGCGGATTCCCT
Source organism: Paenibacillus sp. ICGEB2008 (assembly GCF_000307675.1). Classification (NCBI taxonomy): domain Bacteria; kingdom Bacillati; phylum Bacillota; class Bacilli; order Caryophanales; family Paenibacillaceae; genus Paenibacillus; species Paenibacillus sp. ICGEB2008. The sequence continues at coordinate 115,142 of NZ_AMQU01000004.1, read as the reverse complement.
GGTCCATATATCGTCGTAGTCGCCCCGAAAAATATTTACGGTTATACAGTCCTGTCAGGCCATCGGTAATGGAAGAACGATAAATCCTTTGGAGTAGCTCCACAATCCGTTCAAACAGGATGACAAATAACGTAGTGTAGTACAGCAATGGTAAAAATGACATCCACAGGATTGTGTTTGATCCGTCTGCTTCTTCAGGGATGTCATTTCGCAGCCAGAGAAAACCAAGCCAGAGCAGATAAGTGAATAGGCCTGCCATAAATTTCTTTGGCTGTCCGATTCGCGGGGTGATGAACAGAAGGCTTAATATAAGCACTAACACTCGATAAAACAAAGTGAATCCAACCAACTTCACTGGGCTAATCCAAGTGGGCAGCAAACCTAAAGTCCAAGCCATTACCGGCAGTATTAATAACGCAGCCAGCAACAGCAAGACCCATTTTTCCATAAGCTTTAGCTTTCGGTAAAGCTGAAATACAGCGGCATTGATGAGCACGAAGGCAAACGCCTCCAAAGCATTTTTCCACACGATTCCCTGCAGTTGCATTTGGCCGCCGCCTGCCGAATAGAGATTCATCGCTTCATATGTCATAATAAAAATAGCGGCAGCCGAAAAAAGGATATAGGCTTTTTTTCGTTGTCTGCTATATATGATCACGCACATTAGCGCCATCATGAGTATAATATACAAACCGCAGGCTGCACTTATGGCCCCGGCCAGAGATGGGGAGCCCAAGGTTCCCAATAAGGACAACAATGTCAACATCACCGACTCCATTTGTAAAATTAATCTATCTATTGAACGGACGATATCGTTCCGATACAATAGACAGGATTTATTCCAGTTAAAATGTTATAATTTTCTTTTGTGCCTAACATTTATTCTCAATATATCATCTTTCAGAAAATCCGGAAACCTATACATATATCCTGTGTTCCGGGCAGTTTAATGCTTGAAAGGGGAAGCACTCATGAAATTGCTACAAGCTCTCTTTTTCCCACCCGAGCAACCGGGAGGCGTTTCATCCATGATTCCATATTTGCAAGAGCGATTTACGTCCCCCCGTTGGGAAATGGAGTTATTTTCAATCCCTAAACGGATTCGTAACAAGGGTAGGGACGAAGTAATCTTTGATACCTTCGACTGGACGAGATATGAGCAATATCCTATCGTTCAAAAATATATTCAGACGTACCGTGATTATTTGTGGTGGACTCGGCTTCGTATTCAGAAGCCCTTTGACCTTATTCATGCTCATCATCCGATTGCCGGGCTAGCTATGAAAAACGTATTTCCTGATACCCCGCTCGTACAGACGATTCACTCTTCCTATGAGAAGGAGTTAATTCTGAACGGGAAAATAGAGGAGAACGGGCCTGAACACCAATTCTTAGTGTCACTGTACCGAGAAATGGAACAGAAGGCGGATCGCCTGATAGCAGTATCGCAATCTTTTCAGCATTACTTAACACCTTATGTACAGTATCCGCAAGATGTTGTGGTTATTCCAAATGGATATGATGAGAAGCGATTTAAGCCCATTCCTCACGAAAATGAAGTGACACAGCTTATAACCGTTTGCCGACTTGTTCCCGCCAAAGGACTTGATATTCTATTACAGGCTTGCGCTGAGCTGAAAAAAAGAAATCAGGAATTTGTACTTCATATCATTGGTGATGGTCCGATTCGGCCTGAGATGGAAGAGATGGCGCGACAGCTAGATATATACCATGAGACGATTTTTTATGGATATACTCTTCACCCGGAAGAGTTTATGCCTTTCTTTGATGTATTTGTATTGCCTTCGCGGGCGGAGGCCTTTGGCTCCGTATTTGCAGAAGCGGCATTGAGCTGTCTGGCATTGGTAGGTACAGAAGTAGGGGGAATACCGGAGCAGATTGAAAATGGGGTAAATGGTCTGCTAGTGCCACCCGATAATCCGAAGGCACTGGCAGACGCATTAGAAAAGGTCATCGCTGACCCTGCCTATCGTTATGAACTGGCTAGATCCGCCTGCGACAAGGCTAAATCAAGCTATTCATTAAGTCGTGCTGTTAACGAACTGAAGAAAATGTATTTGAAATTTCCGCACTAACCATGACGGGTATCACCTGGTTTGGAATCAGAATGCCGAAAGCTGGAGCGAGGACGTGAGGAGCGGAAAGGTCTTCCGCGTCCTGCTAAGATCAGTTTACTGACCCACATCAGACTGAGCATTCCAAAAATAGGATAAAGCACAGATAACAGTGAGCTGAAGCCGAACTGACTGATTAAAAAACAGGTGAGCATAATGAATAATGTAATGAGCTTGGGCGAAATTTGGACATGCTGACGAATTTGTAGACTGACTCCATAAATGTCGGCCACAAAGGTACTGAAGATCTCCATGAAAATGAGTAGAATGTATATGATTTCAACAAGGGCGCCTAGACGGTAAGCAATGCTTCCCATAGGGATTTCAAATTGCTGAATGCCTGGCATTTGCGCTGACATGACAAAATGTGCAGCCATCAGCATAAAGCCAACACCAATTCCGCCCAAAACACCGCCCCAGCGGATCGTTTTACGGGAGAAAGTTTGGCTGCCTAGAGGGACAAGCACGGCCTGAGCCATAGCCAGATTGAAGGACGTGTACAGGAGCGGAGATATCCATGTGCGTAGCACACTGTGGTCTGTCGTATTCGTAATAAAGCTTTGCGGATTGGGCATGGAAAGGGTACTGTGAACGAGCAAAAGAGATATAGTGATCATCAGCGGGACAACAATGGTGTTCATATGCAAAATCGCTTTAATACCTTTATTCAGCAGCAAGTAAGTTCCGATTAGTGTAATGAGCAGTCCAGTCTGGTAGTGCAGGTGAAGGTGCTCCACAAAAACAGAGCCGGCTCCTGCCAGCATGACGCTGTTCACGCCAATCAGCACAATAAGTGTGAATATGCTGATCCATTTTCCGGCATTGGCACCAAAAAGGTGCTTGTTCAAATCCTCGTAGGAGCGGGCTGAAATATCATGAGCGATCAGCATCATTTTCGTACCCAACCATACAAATATGAGTGTGGACAGCATAATCGTGATTGTAGCCCAACGTCCATATTGCGTAAAGAATTGCAATATTTCTTGTCCGGTAGCGAAGCCGGCACCGACGATTGTACCAATGTATGTAAAAGCAATCTGAAAAACATGAATATTACGTTTCATTCCCAGTCCCCCCTTGCCTGCTTGAATAACGCTGCAGCGAGCATATAATACAAACTATGTTCAACTGAAATAGGACATGACTGGATGAGACTGAAAATAATTATACTGCATTTAATGAATAGCTTGACGGGAGCGTAATTTATGGGTCAAATCCTTGCATGGATACTGGAATACGGATATTTGGCAATGTTCGGCTTGCTTGCCCTTGGAGTAGCTGGTATGCCGATACCCGACGAAGTGCTAATGATCGCCTTTGGCGGGCTCGTGTCTCAAGGACACTACAACTTTATTGCTGCGCTGGCAGTCACATTTTTCGGTAGTATGACAGGCATGATGCTTAGCTACACATTGGGTCGTCTGCTGGGCAAACCACTATTGCACCGATACGGTAAATGGGTGAGGCTTACGCCCTCCAGGATTGCTTCTTCCGAAAATTGGTTCGGGCGCTATGGTACCTGGGGAATTTTGTTCGGATATTTTGTCCCCGGCTTGAGACATGTGTCATCCTATCTGGCAGGTACAACCCGTCTAGGTGTTTTTCGCTATATCGGCTATGCGTCAGCAGGAGCGTTGCTGTGGTGTGGTACATTTTTGGGGATCGGGCATGCGGTGGGCATGCACTGGGAACAGGTGGCTAAGCTGATGGAGAAGGTGACTCATCGGGTGGGCCTTATCGTTATTCTTTTAATCGTTTTGGGAGGAATCACCGCATGGTTCTGGAACAAACGTAAAAAAAAATATCACATGAATGCATGGAAAACAGGCTATAGCTTGAAAGCGACGGGTGAAGTATGGTACTTTTACCGCATAGGAATGCCGTGGGAGGTCATGGAATGGAAGTACTAAAGAAACGAATTTTAAATGAAGGTGTGATTGCGTCAGATCAGGTACTAAAGCTGGATGGATTGCTTAATCACCAGGTTGATCCAGAGCTGACAATGGAAATGGGACGAGAGTTCGCAGCCCGTTTCCGGGAAGAGAAGATCACCAGAGTAGTGACCGTGGAATCCTCAGGCATTGCCATCGGGTTTGCGACAGCGTTGGAGTTGGGTGTACCGTTGGTATTTGCTCGTCGTAAAAAGACTTTATTAGCTGATCCAGATGCGCTGTGTGAGCGTGTACCTTCGTTTACAAAAGGGATTGTCACAGATATTATGTTGTCTCGTCAATTTATTCATGAGCATGATCGTGTCTTGTTCATTGATGATATTATCGCTAATGGCGATGCGGCACGAGGCATGGTTAAAATTATTCAACGCTCCGGAGCGGAGTTGGTTGGATTCGGAGTTGCGGTTGAAAAAATGTTTCAGGCCGGAGCGAGAACCATTCGTGAGCAGGGCATTCGTGTAGAATCATTGGTTAAAATTTCGTCATTGGCTGACGGTAAGATAGAGTTTGCTGAATAGTAACAATTCGAAGCTTCGGGTCCTTATTTCTAATAATAACCTTTGCATGAGCATCAATTTCGCTTATAATATATATAAGGTTTGGGAGAGGAGGCAGCAACATGGGGAATGAACAATTGACCGAACAGTTTTTTCTGGAAAAACTGGCAGCGGCTAAAGTGCATTTTGAACGCGCCTTGGATTGTAAGCATACGGAATTCGACGATTTGTATCCCTATATGATTGAACATCCTCAGTTTTTTTGGTATAAACGCTATGTGGCCTGGTCTGAGTTGCTGACATTGGTTAACCTATGCGAAGAATTGTCTTTCTCTTGGAAAGAAGAATTTACTGCTCACCAAGTGGAGTATGTAGAACAGCGAGTGTTGTCTGCACAAGTGCTGGACTTCTGGTACGAGAAGAACGATACAAAAGAACATGATCACAGTGTAAATCAGTCGGGATAATTTGTTGCTCTGTTGGCAATCCATATAAGTAGTAAGCGGAAAGAGACCTAAATGATTCGTTTAGGTCTCTTTTTAAACTTTTTCATGCATATAAAATTATGGCCGTTGTGTTGAAAAAAATGGATAAGGAGGGGACATGAATGATAATGGACGAAGAATTGGATGCTTATCGACTTTCTGGTGAAAAGGTACGCGTCGTACGCGATGGATTGGAGTCCAACGATGTGGTTGGCATTGTACTGGCATGGGATGATGAACAGGTGCTTATTCGCCGCCAGAATCGACGTGTAGTCAAGTTGGATCGCAGCTATACATATCAGCCGTTCAGCGAGCCGCGTCACAATCCGATAGATCTGGATTAAGAAACGAGTTCCCAATGGGGATTGGCTAAAAAACGGTGTGTTTCATTAGGCATACAGAAACTCTAAATCGGACACAGTAATGAAGGAAAACTCAACAGAGAGGGCGTGCTGTGTCAATGACGGTTATGGACGAAAAAGTACATGCATACAAGGATCAAATCAGCCATTTGGAAGATAAGTTGCCCGAGGTAGTTCATGCCTATCATCGCTTTACCGGAGAATGCTTTCAAGCCGGCAGTTTAGATGAAAAAACCAAGCAACTGATTGCGCTAGGTATTGGCTTATTTGCCAACAATGAGGTGTGTACGTTTTATCATGTGAATGAGGCGCGCTCCAAAGGAGCCAGTGATCAGGAGATTATGGAGACCGTTGCTGTAGCTGCTGCAGTTGGTGGAGGACATGCTCTAAGTCAAGGGGTTACCCGTGTACAGAAGGCGTTACATTAAAGCGAATCATTCATACAGATAACTTATAATCGTAATAGCGGACATAGATTGATCTCAACAAATGATGGTTATGAAAAGAAGCTTCCGAGCACAGTTAGTGCCTGCGGAAGCTTCTTTTTGCGTGTAGTGCGGGGATTATGCTCTTTTACTTGCAGCAAAAGCAGCAGGGCGAGGGGATTTATGCTTGTAGGCAGAAGAGGATGCAACCCAACTTCGCCCAACAACGCGTAGGGGTTTGGGGGTTGAGTTATTGGGTAATTCGGGGTGATATTTCTCTGGTAAAGGTAGAGCTGCCGTATGAGGCAAAGAGGTAGGGAGCCCCAAATAAGCTCGCATTCGTTCATACATTTCTTTGCGGAATGCGGACATAGGCATACGGAACTGTTCTTTGACGCCTTTATATATATAGGTGGCGTGAGCGCCGGAGTGGTTTTGTTGGATGTCTAGAACACGAATGTGATACTTCTTAAATTCATGTTTGATTTCAGATAGCAGGATTCCGGTACGATCTATTCCTGCGTTAACCATTTCGACATAAAGATCAGGGGTTTTCAGCACGCCGCTTTCCTCAAGAATTAGGCTGTCACGCTCAAATACTTTTTGTATAAAGGTAAGGAGTAGATAACTTTTCACAAGAGAGCATGGATGCTGAGTAGTATCTGAAGAGATCATTACCATTCACCGCCTTAGGGAAATGTGATGATAATTCATAGTCATCGAAGTGAAAGAACATAAGTTCGTAGGAACTCATATTCTTATATTATCGTATTATTCCTTTTTTATCAAGAATAAATAAAGAAAAATAAAAGGTTTGACAACTTTATTTGAGCATGGTATGATCTATCTTGTCGCTAAGAAAGATTGATTCTTTTGAAATAGACGACAAATATATATGCGGTCGTGGCGGAATTGGCAGACGCGCACGGTTCAGGTCCGTGTGGGCTAACCCCCCGTGGAGGTTCGAGTCCTCTCGACCGCATCCATTTAGAAAAGGTTTATAGAATTGCTCTCGTAGCAGTTTTATAAACCTTTTCTATGTTTCGGAGTTATTGCAGATTTCCTAGGAACAGGAAGGACAATATAAGGACTTGAATTTTATTCAAGTCCTTGAGCAATTCTTTTATAAGTTCAATTTTTAAGATATGATAGAAAGTAACACGTTTTATGATGAAGCTATTGAAAGGTTGGATGGAAGATGGAGAAAGCAACTTTTGCAGGTGGGTGCTTCTGGTGTATGGTGACTCCGTTTGAGGAGCAGCCGGGGATTCATAGTATTGTCTCAGGCTATACTGGAGGGGCGATTTCCGATCCGACCTACGAACAGGTTAAAACAGGAACAACAGGGCACTATGAGGTGGTGCAGATTACGTTTGATCCTGAGCTGTTTCCTTATGAAAAGCTACTTGAATTGTATTGGCCGCAAACAGATCCTACCGACGGAGAAGGTCAATTTCAGGACCGAGGCACACAATATAAACCTGCCATTTTTTATCATACGGAGCAGCAACGTGAGCTTGCACAGCAATCCAAGGAACAGTTGGTACAAAGCGGACGCTTTGATAAGCCAATTGTAACGGAGATTCTTCCGGCTTCGATTTTTTATCCGGCAGAGGATTATCATCAGGATTATCACAAGAAGAATGTGAAACATTATAAGGAAGATCGAGCCCAATCCGGTCGTGATGAATTTATCGACAAAAACTGGTAAGCAGCTTTAATATACGTCATTATGCGCACTTCAAGGCAGATCAGAGATTATATCTCAGATCTGCCTTGTACATATTTAAACGGTTTTACTCACACAATGAAGGGACAGAGAAGGAGGCTGACCCGCAAATGAGTACACGACGGAAACTGCACATGAGAAATATAATAAAAAAGGCTTTAAAAGCATCACGCAGCCGGAAGGATTCGTCTTATGCGCTTGCACACCATGCAAGATCTAGAATGCAAATAATTGTAGTGCTTTGTATTTCAGTCTGTATGTTATTTATGATCTGTAAAACTGCTGTTGCCGAAGCAATAGACCAGCAGAACCAGCAGCAAAAAAGGGTTGCTGTCATTATTGATGATTTAGGGAACAATATGAAAGGTACCGAGGAGATTCTAAATTTACCCGTAAAAATCACCGTTGCTGTCATGCCCTTCCTGCCAACAACCAAACAGGACGCTATGGAAGCGCATAAGCGTGGTCATGATGTTATCGTCCATCTTCCAATGGAGCCCAAGCAGGGCAAGCCTGAGTGGCTTGGACCGGGAGCAATCAAGGCTAATATGACGGATGAAGAAGTACGCGCCAAGGTGACAGCAGCAATTAAGGATGTTCCTTATGCCATAGGAATGAACAACCATATGGGCTCCAAGGTCACCTCAGACAAGCGCATTATGTCCGTCGTTCTTGATGTTTGTAAGGAATATGGACTATTTTTTGTTGATAGCCGTACTAATTATTGGTCAGTGGTGCCTGAACTTGCCGCTAAAAAGGGAATGCCACCGGTGCGAAATGATGTTTTTTTGGATGATGTTCATACACTCGCTCATGTGAATCGGCAACTTAGTAAAGTGGTCGAATGGTTGGCAGAGCACGATACCTGTGTAACGATTGGACATGTCGGCGTGTCCGGCATGTATACCTCCTCAGGGCTTCATTCATCGGTCCCTAAATTAAAGGAGCATGCACAATTTGTCGGTATTAGCGATCTGGTGCGTGATGTATGGGGATGGACAGGAGACCCAGCCACGAATACTACCATGCCGTCAGATGCGCAATAATGCCTTCGGCAATAGCTTCAGCAATCCTTTTTTGACCGTGATCCCCGGAAAGCATGGCTCTGTCCTGCTCGTTGCTGATAAATCCGGTTTCCACTATTACAGCGGGATGTTGGATTTTATTCAGAAGATAAAAGGGTTTTCCATATATGGTTTGTCTATTCATGCAAAATAAGCGGTTTAATGAATGCTGAATCCGTTCAGCTAACAGATAGCTGCTGCCTTCATCCTGATACAGCACAATGGGTCCGCGTTTTTCGGCACGTTTGGTCCAATTGACATGCAGACTGACAACCAAAGAAGTAGGCAGTTGCTCTGTCAGGCTTTTACGTTGGGCGAGATCTTTAAGATGCCGCGATTTGGACTGCAACCAACGGTTATCATCACTCAGTGCGTAGTCCTTGTCCCGATTCAGGACAGCAGGGTAACCCTGGGAACGTAAGATCAAGTATAGTTTTTGAGCAATAGCAAGATTGATATCTTTTTCCAGAAGTCCTTTGTGACTTGTTCCACCATCCACACCACCATGACCTACATCTATCAGGACCACGGGTTTGGCAAAAGCGTGATAGGACCGGTTGAACGGGGGTTCTGCATGCTTGTTTATTTCGGTGCTTTTCTCGTCAGGCTGAGTAGTTGCATAAGCAAACGGGGTAAATACAGCACTACAAAGGAGGTAAAAACTTAACCCCAGCCCGGCCAGGCACATCTTCTTTAACTTTTTATTCAACACGTTCTATTCCTCCAATGGACGAATTGATTGTTTACTGAAAACCATGCATAACAGACGTCAAACCTAAAGTAGCGTAGCTGTCTTCAAATATAACAATAAGCCTTGAGGGAACTGTTATATTGAAGATAGTATGTTCCATTTAAGGGAAACCATGCATAGTTATCCCGCAAGGGTTAGAGCTGCTGAAAACTGTGCAAGCTAGTGGTATCTGAACCTAACGTGTAATTTGGTATACCAAGATACGGTGATCGGAAATGTTAGGTCAGATGAAGGAGGTCATGGAGGATGGCGAAGAGTGACGAACTGGTGACGTACATTACAGAGCGGATTGTGCGTTATATGGAAACGCCGCGCGATGTTCGACGCAGCCAAAAACAAGCCAAGGAGCCGTGGGTAAGCAAATGGTTTGGAATGTTGCCTCTCGCTCTGAAAATGTGGATAAAATCCACACGCAGAGAGCGAAGAGAGCAACGTTAAACACGCCAAAGAGACCACAAGAGGCATGGGGTATGCCATTTGAGGTCTCTTTTTATGTTGTTTAGGGATAATTTCGAATTATTTTTAATGGTCCTAAAACTACTAAGATTCCAAACGGTAAAATTGACCATGAGGCAACAGTTGTTTTAGGGGCACAAATCGGGAAAGACCATCGTGGTAGGTTAATGCATATAAAATGGGTTCGGACGGATGATCTGTAGATACCCAAGTTTGAAACCCGCTAATGGATAAGGGTCCCCCAAAGGCAAAATTGATGCTTGTGGCTGAAAAAATCATACGTGGTGAATTACTTAGCACGTCCATAAATTGGTCTGTGTCATGAATGGAAAGTTTTTGCTTAGGTTGAAGCCAGCCCAGATCCTCATAGGGATCGAAAGGATCAGACGAGACAGTAACTGCTTGGGCCTGAGTTTTCAAAAAGGGTATAGATGAAGAAATCGCGTTGTTCTGAAGCTTATGTTTCCAGCTCCCATCTGTTACTTCTGCAGGTAGCGGATCGCCAGTAACAGCATCAATACATATTTGGCTACCCATAGAGGAACGTACCTGCCAGTAGGCTAATAGAGGTTCCTCATACATAGGTGTAATTTGTAGCTTGTCGATAGAAGAAAATTCGGTTTCTGTGAGCGACTTCAGGGATTGGCGAAGTATATCCATACTATAAGGTCCGCCTGGCCCATTCCCGTATTCGTTGAGTTGATAAGCGCCGTTTGAGTCTGATCCGATAATCAGGTAGCCAATGTATTCTCCTGCATGGTTCACTTGAACAAGCCAGCTATGGGTTCCAGGTCCGAGCGGATGGTAGCTGAGCTCGGCGTCTTTCCACGAAGCAAAAGGGGCTTGCGACGATAGAGATTGTACGGTATCACTCGCTGTCCGTTTCACGTCCTCAGGCACCCCTTGCTGCTGAGTAGGAGGCTTTGATGAAACGTCACCCGGGGATGTGGAAGAAGTAGAAGGGCTCCTGGATTCCATTGGAGGAACATGGGAGCTTTCGTTGTAGTTGGGTGCTGAGCTTACATTGCTTTCTTGAACGGCTGAGGGAGCCGCATGAATGGAAGCGAACGGACAGACTGCGGACAGGCCGATCAGCACAGCTGCGATCATACCTACGCTATAATGCCCGGAATGATTTTTTTTCAATGGAATCCACCTTTCTGTCGGATGGCTTGCCGACGGAGGCATTCTTTTTTAATTAGCATACAGCCTGTCCGATGAAAAGACTGCTGTACCCTGTCGGCGCAAATGTCGTATCCAGGTTCGCTTTTTGCTGTCGATACATAGGGGACAAGCTTGACCACGCTTGTGGTTCCAGCAGCGGAAACTGATGTAGGCTGAAGCAAGATGTTACAACTTGACGACATGTCTGCAACTAACCTGCGAAGGAGCGTGAGATATCAGTTACCGCAGATGAAATATGCCGCAGTTAATGGCGGATACGAGTACCTTTGGCTCATATTGCCATACCATTTCTTTACGACGGGCTTGATGCTGCTCTAATACGGATTCTTTTTTATCCTCTTCTTCTTTCTGTTCCTTGATTAGATCTTCGTAGTAGTGGTCAATAACCTCTAGTTCCTCGCGCAGTCGTTCCTTCGCCTGCTCAGCCCAATCATAATCTTGCTGTCGGAGCTGTTCGGTGAGATAGCTTTCAAGCGAGGTGGAAGCCTCAGGGACAGATAGCTGCGCTGGCTGTACATGCATATTGCCTGCCAGCAGCGGGCTGAGCTGCCGGGTTTCGAGCATAGCGCCAAAATTGGCTACAATAGTGCCACTTTTGAGTGAAATACCTAGCCACTGAAGTTCCTCACGCTTCAAATCGCAGGCAAACTCAATCTTGTAGCAGACGCTGAGCCAAGCTTCATAGACTACAGGAGAACGGGCAGACAACTGACGGGCATCCGGCTGCTCGAACAAATAAACATATTTTCCTCCATCCCGAGCAGCTTCAAAAATTTGATGCAGCCGACGGCTTCCGTATCGGAGCTCCTCCTGCATAATGCGACCAGGCCCTAATTGCGGTAACGTCGGTACATGACCGAAGTAACGCCCCATGACCTGATCTTGTGCTGCGTTGCCAGCTACAGGAGCTGGTGGCGTCTGATCCGCTAAACGTTCCTGTTCTGTCCGATAGGCTTCCCCATCAAAGATGAATGTGAAGGACATGGTTTGCGCTGGAACGCCAGTACGCTCTACGTATCCCCAATAGTAGGGGCGATTTGTCAAGGCTTTATCTGCCTCTGGAGACAGCTTGACAGTTACATGGTGGGGAGACCTCTCAATGATGCTGCACCCAGTAGATTCCAGATAAGTGTGGACAAAACGCTGGACTTGCTGTGCATTCATAGTCAAGGCTAGCGACCCCCTTTCACACTGCGTCGAGCTTTGGTTGGAGGAACTGCATCACCTGCTAAGCCTAACAAATCCTCGGTAACACTTGAGCTTACTCCTGTTAGCCGTCCTTTAAGCTGTTTTGTTCCAGGTGACTTATCGGTTACTACATTTGGAGAGACTGACGGGTCTGTGCGTATTTGTGCTATTTCTTTTTTGATGGAATCCAGCGAGTGGCCCAACTTTTGCATTTTTCTACGAATTTCATCATCACTACTGGACTCAAGCATGATTTTATATAAACTCTTTTCAATGGATTCTTTTTTCTCAAACTTTTCCAGAATAACGTCCAATCCGCCAATGACCATCTCAAACATATTAATCTTTTCATGCAGAAGGTGCAGGATATGCTCTTCAATCGTTCCGGTAGTGGATAGGTTGAAGATATTTACGTCATGCTTCTGTCCAAGTCGATGCACCCGTCCAATCCGCTGTTCCACGCGCATGGGATTCCACGGCAAATCGAAGTTAATCATGTGGTGACAAAATTGCAGATTAATGCCTTCACCGCCTGCTTCTGTAGCAATCATGACCTGAATGCGACCACGGAACAGATCCATCATCCAATCTTTGCGGCCCCGGTTCATACCGCCTCGGTAAGGAACGGCAGACAGTCCGCGATCCCGGAAATAGTTTAGTAAATACTCCTGTGTGGCCCGATATTCTGTAAAAATAATCACTTTTTCGTTCATCTTCCGGATGAGCTCCAGTGCTTTTTCTGCTTTGGAATTGGCCTTGATCGCTTTAATGTGTGCGACCAAGTCCCAAACACGATCACGTAGGGGAGAGTCAGGAGCCATCTTTTTGGACAAATTGACCAGCGTGACAAACACAGCGTCCCGGCTACTGCACACCTCCCGTTGAAGGGTAACGAGAGACAGCATGCTGCTTAAATTTCCGCCATTCGCCTGATATTGTTCTTTGACAAAAGAGGTCACCCCATCGTACAGCGCTTGCTCTTCTGGCGAGAGTTCCAAGTGAATGTTGGAAACATTTCGTTTAGTGAATTGAACCGGACCTTCTCCACGACGATTGCGGATCATGACTTTAGACAGCTCATCCTTGAGCTGGTCTTCATTTTTGGGCAGACGTTTATCTACAACAAAGTTGGCTGAAAAATCGCCTTGTCTTCCCAATTGACCGGGCTTGAGTAACGTGATCAGATTAAACAGCTCAGATAGATCGTTTTGTACAGGTGTGGCTGTCAGAAGCAAACAATATTTTTTACGCAACTTCATAATGAATTGGTAGTTGGATGTTTTTTTATTCTTCAGCTTATGAGCCTCGTCAATAATGAGCAGGTCATAATCGGTATCTAGCAGGATGTTACTATGTGGCTCCCGTTTGGCCGTATCCATAGAGGCCACGACGACCTCGGAAGACCAAGAATACGCTTTTTTCTGGGCGACTGCGGGAATGCCGAATTTGCTATTCAGCTCACGCACCCATTGCAGGACCAGAGAAGCGGGTACAAGAATAAGCACTTTGGAAGCCAGCCCGCGAACCAGATATTCCTTAAGGATCATTCCGGCTTCAATCGTTTTGCCTAGACCGACCTCATCGGCAAGAATGGCACGTCCAGACATCTCAAACAGTACCTTTCGAGCGGTATCGAGTTGATGGGGCAGTGGAGTGAGGTCTTGCAAATGCTGAAGACATTGAAGCTCATCAAAGCTCGGCACCAGCTTGGCCTTTTCCGCCTCGATTGCCAGCTGATACAGATCCCAATCTCCCCAAGGACCTCCCTTGTGCAGGCGTTGGTCCAGCTCGTCCTGCCAGCTGCGGTCAAATTGTATCGGAACAGGCAATGGTGCTTGGCTTTGTGTGTGCTGGGAACTTGTCGGTTTGGCTTTCATGGTGATTCCCTCCCTCCTAGTAGTAGCACCGTTGAAGCTCTTGGCTCTGTCACATATATGACATCTATTTTGCACAGATCGTAGATGTAGTATGGACGGAAAAAGATATCTTCATAACAGGAGGGATAAAATCCTTTAGCTGCCTTCCATTAACTTTTGGAGTTTACTTTCCGTAGAAGTTTGCGCATTGGGGGTGTATATGCTGCAACGCAGATCGACACTGCCTTGTACCTGAAGGGAAGTCAGGTCAAATAACATTTTGCCAGCCTTAGCATGACGAAATTCAATGAGCACTTCTGGAGCGGAGCTTACCTCACTCTGATTCCAAAGCTCGTTAAACTCTGGGTAGGCCTGACTCATGTTTTGTATAAATTGAGCATACCAGGGGTCTGTTACGTATTGCCCGTAATAAGCGCGGAATATAGCAAGAAACCCCTTTACAAAGTGTTCCCAATTCACAGCCAGACTTTTAAACTCCTTTTTGGTAAATAGCAGTTCGATCATATTGCGCTGCTCATGTGGTAGTTCGGCAAAATCCATAAAAACATGAGCAGCAGCTTCGTTCCAGCCGACAATATGGCAGCGCCGATCTGAAATAATAGCAGGACAGTAGTGCAACTCTTGTACGATCTTTTGCAAAGATGGAGAAATGATCGCTTGTTCTTCAGGAGCAGGAAGGTTATGAGACCCGGCTTCCAGCGCTAAATCGTACAAATATTTACGCTCATCCGTGTTCAACTGCAAGGCAGCAGCAATAGCATCCAGCACGGAGGCAGAGACCTTAATATCCCGACCCTGCTCCAGCCAGGTATACCAGGTTGTACTGACACCTGCTAGCTGAGCGACTTCTTCTCTGCGTAAACCTGGTGTTCTGCGACGTGATCCAGGGGGAAGACCAACCATATGCGGATGGAGGCGGGCCCTTTTTGTTTTCAGAAAAACAGATAGTGCTTCCAGACGTGCTTCCGTTTTCATTAGATATTTTCTCTCCATTCGATGAGTGTATCTGAAGTAATTAATTCAGGCGCTTACTATAGTAGTGTTCATTATACCAGGATAAACAAACACTTGTAATAGGATAAGACGAGGGTAAAATGAGGATTATAAGTAAGCCATCGAGCAGGAGGAATGAATAGCTTATGCAAAGAGTAGTGATAACAGGTATGGGTGTCGTTTCGCCATTGGGCAATGAAGTAGGCACGCTGTGGAACAATTTGCTGGAAGGCAATTCAGGTATACGTAAAATAGATTCATTTGATGTGTCCGATTTAAAAGCACAAATTGCTGGACTGGTACAGGATTTTGATGCAGAAAAGCAGTGGGGCCGTAAGGATGCCAGACGAATGGATCGATTTACCCAGTTTGCATTATATGCGGCAGAGCAAGCGCTCAAGGATTCTGGTCTGGAACTGGATCACACTGATCTGGAGCGTGTTGGTGTCTATGTGGGGTCAGGAGTCGGCGGTTTGGATTCGTTGGTAGATAATGTGGACGTGCTGTTACATCGTGGTCCGGGTAGAGTTAGCCCAACGCTGGTACCTATGATGATCTCGAATATGGCTGCTGCACAAATAAGTATCGCGTTCGGAGCGATGGGTCCTACGCTTTCACCTGTAACGGCTTGTTCTATTGGGAACACTGCAATTGGAGAGGCGTTTCGGACCATTCGTACAGGAGATGCGGATGTCATTTTTGCCGGCGGAGCTGAAGCCGCAGTGTCCCGATTGGCCTTGGCAAGCTTCGCTAATGCAACTGCCTTGTCAACACGTAACGAGGAGCCTTCGACAGCAAGCCGACCGTTCGACAAGGATCGTGACGGCTTTGTCATGAGTGAAGGAGCGGGTATCCTGGTACTGGAGTCGCTGGAGCACGCTACCCGGCGTGGGGCGGAAATCTATGGTGAGGTCATCGGTTATGGAGCGAGTTCGGATGCCTATCATATGGTTGCACCGCATCCCGAAGGAACCGGAGCTTACCTAGCAATGAAAGCGGCCCTTCATTCGGCTCGCATCTCCCCTGAAGAAGTGGATGTGATCAGTGCCCATGCAACGAGTACGGCTGTAGGGGATATTGCGGAGACTTTGGCGATCCACAAGCTGTTTGGTGAATATGCCTATCAGATTCCGGTTACCGCGAATAAGTCCATGCTAGGTCATATGCTAGGAGCCGCAGGCGGTGTCGAAGCGATTGCGCTTGTTCAAAGCCTTCGAGAAGGTATCATTCCGCCAACGATGCATCTGGACAATCCAGACCCTGTTTGTGATCTGGATTATGTGCCTCACGAAGCGCGTAAGGCTTCGCTAAATATTGGGTTATCTAATTCTTTCGGCTTTGGGGGTCATAATGCGGTCATTGTGCTGAAACGCTATGAGTCATAATACGTAATGAGTTTGAACCTCAGGTGCTCTATCCGACTGGATCTAGCATCTGAGGTTATTTTAATCTAGGCATGATAGATTCAATTTAAATAAGAGATAGAGTAAGATGGAGGAAAACATTTGGAGGGACGGGAAGCCATGATCATAATCAGGAACATAGAGCCAGCAGACGCTGAAGTATATTGGAATTTAAGACTGGAAGCCTTAAAAATGAACCCCGAAGCTTTTGGAACCTCCTACGAGGAAGCTGTACAAGTTTCGTTATCTGATGTAGTGAAGCAAATACAAAATAAGAGAGACCATTACATACTTGGTGCATTTACAAAGGATCATCAGCTGGCTGGTATGACCGGATTTAGAAGAGAAAACAAAATAAAGACACAGCATAAAGGTGCGATTTGGGGAGTGTATGTACCACCGATTTACCGAGGTCAGGGGATCGCTAAGAAACTTTTATTGGAAGTTATCAGTTGAGGTAGAAAAGTGGAAGGATTAAAACAAATCAATCTGAGTGTGGTGGCTGCCAATCAAGCAGCTGTCGAGCTTTATAAGAAATTGGAGTTTAAAACCTATGGTATTGAAAAGAACGCTTTGGAATATCAAGGTCAGGGATATGATGAGGAACTCATGGCTTATTTTTATTAAGGGTGAAAGGTTTTGAAAAACATGAAAATTGATCGATTGCTTTCTATCGTCATTTTGCTGCTGAAAAGAAATAGAATACAAGCAAAGGAACTCGCTGATTTGTATGAGGTTTCGATTCGGACGATTTATAGAGATATTGAAGCGATTAGTCTGGCTGGTATCCCAGTAGTAACTTTTCAGGGAGCAGGTGGAGGAATCGGCCTGATGGAAGGATATCGCCTGGATCGAAGTATGCTGACGGATCATGATATCAAGGACATTGTGATGGGCTTGCAGAGTTTGTCCTCGTCGTTGGGCGGTCCCAACGTATCCCGGTTACTTCATAAATTTGAAAGCATTATACCAGAGTCTGAAAAAGAGCAATTTAGTGTCCGTACCACACAGTTTATCGTCGATCATTCGGGATGGGGAAATCAGTCTGTCCAGGAAGCTAAATTAATCAAGATAAAAGAGGCAATGAGTCAAGCCCGTACGGTTGCTTTTACCTATCGAAATGCGGAAGGAGCCCGAACAGAACGGGATGTGGAACCGCATACGCTTGTGCTGAAAGGGCAACAATGGTTTGTGTATGCGTATTGTCCTGACAGGGGGCAGTTTCGGTTGTTCAAGCTTTCCCGTATGAATGAGCCTGTGGTTACAGAGACGGCTTTCACTCGCAGGGATCTTTCTAATGAAGTGCTTCCGTGGAATGAAGGGCGGATGACGGCATCCAGCGCTGTACAACCATTTACGCTACAATTTAACCGCACCTCAAGACATCTGGCGGAGGATTGGTTTGGTGTGGAAGCATTGAACGAGCAGGAGGAAGGGATTTACACGGTTTCAGTCCCGTTTCCCGAGGATGCGTGGGTGTACGGATTTATTTTAAGCCTCGGACCGGATGTGATTGTCAAAGAACCAGCCCATTTGCGAGACAAGATTTATAAGATGGCGTTGCGTATTGCGTCTAATTATGAAGAAGAACAGGAATTATAGAATAATTATTAGACTAAAGTAAAACGAACCTGACCCATAGTTGTCAGGTTTGTTTCATTATACTGGTGGCATACCAGATACGAATTGGCGAAAGGGGATTTACGAGAATGGATAAAGCTTGTCAAAGTTGCGGGATGCCACTGGAGCATGAGGGTCAATATGGGACGGATGCACAACATCATAATACAGATGAGTATTGCAAGTATTGTTACAAGGAAGGTGCATTTGTACAGCCTGACTTGACAATGGAGGGAATGATCCAGCAGTGTGTGCCGATCCTGGTAGAAGAGGGAATGCAGGCAGAAGAAGCGACTTCGATGCTGCGTAATTACCTACCAAATTTGAAAAGATGGCGGTCTGTGGAGGATACAGAGCTTCAATTTGATGGCCCCATTCGGGAAGAGTACCGAGGTGAAATCCATTTAATTGGGCTAAAAACACGCACAAATAATCAGAAGGAACAAACGTCCCACGGGATCATTCCAAATATGTGGGAACGTTTTGTAGGTGAGGATGTGGCAGGCCGGATCAGAGGTCCTCAAGGACTTGCTTCCATCTATGGTTGCTATACTGACTATGAAAATGGAGCTTTGGGCGAGTATACATTTTTTATCGGAAAGGAAGCGGCTGAGGATTTCCAAGCTCCTGACGATCTTGAAGAACTTGTAATTCCGGCTGCACGCTACGCTATTTTTCAGGCAACCCATGAACCTTCTTCTGTCTTCCGTGTATGGCAGACAATTTGGGCATGGGCCGCCACGGGACAAGGGGAGCGGACCTACACAGGTGATTTTGAAGTGTATGGAAATCCAGATGAACCTGTTTTGATTTATATTGCAATCAAGTGATGATTTACAGTGATAGAAGAGAACCGTCTAGGCCGTTGTTGAGGCCCGGGCGGTTTTTGTTTGTTCAATCCATATGGATTTACCATCAAGTTGAACGTCGAGTCATCGCCCAAAAAATGAGAGCCAGAGCACTGACACCCGCCCCCAATAGGCAAACTCCGTTCCACCCAGCATAGGTATACATGTGAGTGGAGGTAATGGCTCCAGTGGCGCTACCGATGGAATAAAAGATCATGTAGCCTGCGGTAAGTCGGCTCCGTGCTTCAGGGCGAACGTTGAAAATCAAGCTCTGGTTAGTGACATGTACAGCCTGTACGGCCAAATCCAAAAGAATGACACCAAGAGTTAAAGCGAATAGAGAATGCTCGGTGTAGCGTATAGGTAGCCAGGACAGCAGCAATACAACTAGTGCGATACCTGTCGTTCGTTGTCCCAAGCCTTGATCAGCAAGTCGCCCTGCTTGGGCTGCTGCTAATGCTCCGGCGACTCCAGCCAGGCCGAAGGCCCCAATTGCAGTGTGTGAAAGAGACAATGGGGGAGCACTAAGAGGTAATACAAGCGAAGTCCATAATATGCTAAACGCTGTGAAAATGAGCAGCGCAAGGACAGCACGAATACGCAGAATTCGTTCTTGGACGAACAGTGCGATAACCGAGCGAAGCAACTGCCCATAGGAAAGTGTGGCGCTTGTGGGTTCGTTCTTTGGGAGTACTCGCAATAGAGCCACAGCCATAAACAGCGTAAGTATAGCAGAAATAAGGTAAACTGAACGCCAGCCTGCCAGATCAGTTAATACACCGGCAACGGTTCGTGCGAGTAAAATGCCGATAACGACTCCGCTGGTTACCAGTCCTACGACCTGCCCGCGTTCAGTCGGATGAGCCAAGGTCGAGGCGAATGCCACGAGTGTTTGAGTCACTACAGCCAGCAGCCCAACCATTGCCATGCCCATAAGCAGTATTGTACGGGTAGGGGCAGAGCTAACCAGGATTAATGCCAGCACAGACAGCAGCATCTGTCCTGTAATCAAGCGCCGCCTGTTCAAGAGATCGCCAAGCGGGACGAGTAGCAGCAGTCCTAACGCATAAAAAATTTGCGTGACGGTAATAACGATACCGACCGATGAGTGTGTAATGCCAAACTCGTGCGCCAGCGCATTCAGTAATGGCTGTGCATAGTAAATGTTAGCGACAGCCAGCCCGCAGGCTATGGCAAACAAGAGCGCCACAGACCGGGATAGGACCGGAATGGGAGCTATTTCGGCAGTGCTGGCTACCGTTTGATGGGGGAGCAGTATCGCTTTTTCTTCTGACGTCTTCATTTTCACATACCACGTCGCTTTCTGTAATTTACATACCAATCAGTATAATATACTGATTGGTATGTAATAATTTTAGGTCAATATAACTCTCGTCAATAAGATTTGTCAAGAGTTTAACCCGTACATATTTGACAGCCGCTTCTGAAGATCATACAATCTTAATATACTGAACGATACAAAAAGAAGGGGTTAAATATGGTTCGACCACGAGAATTTGATGAAGATCAAGCGTTGGATGCAGCGATGCAAGTTTTTTGGGAAAAGGGATTCGAGGCCACATCTTTAAGTGATTTGACCTCCCGTATGGGAATACAACGCCCCAGCATATATGCTGCCTTTGGGGATAAAAAGCAATTATTCGAAGCTGCGCTGCGTAAATATACGCAATCTCATGCAGCTTGTGTAAGGGCTAAACTGCAAAATAGTTCATCTGTAAAAGAAGCATTTTACAATTTTTTTGGGGGAGTGGTGGCGGAAGAGTACGAGAAGGAGTCTAACAAGGGATGTTTTTGCATCAATACAATGGTAGAGTTAGCCCCTCATGATGAGAGGTTTGAGATTTTAACTAGAGAACATCAGATGTATCTTTCTGCTGTCTTTCAGGCGACCCTCGAACGTGGTATTCAATCTGGGGAGCTTGAGGTGACTATGGATGCACGAGCTTTGGCGCACACATTAGTCTCTTTGTTAATCGGGATAACTGTGATGATGAAGTCACGCCCAGCGCGTTCTTTTGTGGATCATGCGGTTGCGACCGCACTTATGTTGCTGGATGGAAAATAATTTAGGACAGGAGAACACTTGGATGCCACACATAAAAGCTATTCAAACACCGCTTGGTGAATTGCATGGACGGGATGCAGTCTATTTGGATCAGATTCATATGAATTATGCGAAAAAAGAGCTGGTTTTGAAGGGAGAGATTAATGGGGGTTTAGCGCCAGAAGCAGTAGACGATTTTGTATCCTATGAGCTTATATTTACAGGAGTCTACTACTTTAATATGATTGAACTGGATGTGGCTCTAGACATGTCTGAGCAGAAGTATGCGCAAGGTAGCAGTTTTGACGAGCTTACAGATACGCCATTATTAGCGACAATAGCTAGTGCACGGGGGAAAAATCTAAGACACTTTCTGTTGAAAACCTATGACGATATATTAGAAATCGCTTGTAGAGACTATAAGATGACTATATAACAAAGCTGGTTTTTAGAAGAGAAGGAGGATCGGATCAATGGATACCCAAATTGAACGATTTAACGTGATCATACGTGTGGTGCAAGGGGATATTACCCGTTGTAAGGCGGATATTATCGTCAATGCAGCAAATACAAGCTTGCTGGGTGGCGGTGGTGTAGATGGTGCGATTCATAGAGCTGGTGGTCCGGCTATATTGGAGGATTGTGTCCGTATCAGAAACAAACAAGGGGGATGTCCGGTAGGAGGTGCGGTTTATACGACGGCTGGCAAGCTGGATGCCCAATATGTTGTTCATACGGTCGGCCCAGTCTGGAATGGTGGCGACCATCAGGAAGAAGAACTATTGGCGACATGCTACCGTCATACACTGCAATTGGCTCTAGAACTGAATGCACGCAGCATTGCTTTTCCCAATATCAGCACAGGCATCTACCAATTCCCAAAAGAAAAGGCGGCCGAGATTGCTATACAGGAAGTGACACGTTTTGTACAGGAACATGCTGGGTTGAATGAGATTATTTTTGTTTGTTTTGATGCGGAAAATGCTCAGTTATATAGCCGTAAGCTACAGTCACCTAAAGATTAATTTTTTAGTATACATACTTAAGCTCCTCATTTACCTTAATCCAACGAATGAGTTGATGTAAGAGTGCTCAACTGGAGGTGTGTTATGCTGGCTAAGCTGGTAAATAAGATTCCGCGGGATTGGCTTGTATTCATGTATAAGCATACGCCGTTTACTCGATTGAAAAATGCTTTGGTGTACCGGGCACAACATAAATTTTTAATTGCTGTGCTGGGCATTTTCACGAATGAGGCCGGGGAAGTGCTGCTATTAAAGCACGTATACCGGAAGCAGCCGTGGGGGATTCCCGGCGGCTGGATGGAGCTAGAGCAGCCGGAAATTGCCCTGCGGCGCGAAGTCCGGGAAGAAACCGGGCTGGAGGTAGAGATCACCTCATTGGCGCAAGCCCAGTTTGGCCAGTTGCCGAACCGTGTGGATCTTATTTTTACAGGCCGGGTGATCCCGGGTACCTTTCGACCAAGCGCTGAAATCTCCGACATTTGTTATTGCCGCGTAGGGGAATGGCCGGAAGGTTTGCCAACACACCAGAAAAAGCTTATTCAGAAGTTGCTGAAGTAAATGTTCACCCCATGCTCATGTTCAGTCCATGCGATGGAAAATCGGTTTACAGGCGTTTCAGGAATACGCTGATGCGTTCCAGAGCCGTTTCCAGCTGTTCACGTGATGACGCATACGAGCAGCGGATAAAACCTTCGCCGCCTGGGCCGAATGCGGAACCCGGGACCGTTATAACTCCTTGTTCTTCCAACAGTCGTTTGGCAAACTGTTCTGAGCTTAACCCTGTGTGCATAATGGAGGGAAAAGCATAGAAGGCACCATTTGGTTCATGACATGGAAGCCCTGTCTGACAGAGGGCAGCAACGAACCATTTTCTACGTTGATTGTAGGACTCCATCATACGATCTTTTTCCTCCAGCCCGTTGCGCAGGGATTCAATAGCGGCAATTTGCCCGATAATAGGCGCGCACATGGCTGTATATTGATGGATTTTCAGCATGGCTGAAATCAACTCTTTCGGACCGCATACATAGCCGACCCTCCAGCCTGTCATGGCAAATGCTTTGGAAAAGCCGCTGATGAGCAGGGTGCGTTCTTTCATTCCTGGCAGAGAAGCGAAACTTACATGCTGCTGTCCATAGGTCAATTCAGCATAAATTTCGTCCGATATGACGATCAGATTATGCTCCTCAACCAGACGGGCAATGGGTAGCCAATCCTCATAGGTCATCACCCCGCCAGTCGGGTTGTTCGGATAACAGAGAATAAGCACTTTGGATCGTGGAGTCAGCTTGGATTTGAGCGCCTCAGCTGTCAGCTTAAACTGCTGGTCAGCAGACGTTTCAACCGTTACGGTATGTCCTCCGTTCAAAAACGTAATAGGCGAATACGAAATATAACAGGGAGCTGGTATGAGTATTTCATCGTGTGTTGTGATGAGGGCGCGTAGCGCCAAATCCAACGCTTCACTACTGCCAACAGTGACCATGATTTCATCTGCCGGGTTATAGGATGTGCTGAAGCTGCTCTCCAGATATCCGGCAATTTCCTCACGAAGCTCAGGGAGACCTGCATTGGGTGTGTATGAGGTTTTACCATTTTCCAGTGCTGTGATACAGGCCTTTCTCACATGTTGAGGGGTTATAAAATCCGGTTCACCAACACCAAGCGATACGATATCTTTTCTGCCTGCACTATATTCAAAAAACCGACGGATACCTGAAGGCGGCATTTCCCGTACAGCCGGAGTCAAAAAATCAGTTATAGATACTGCTGTCGATACATTTGTCATGTTGATTCCTCCTTATTGAAAAACAAAAAAACCCGCCCCTGTAAAAGGGACGAGTTTATACCCGTGTTACCACCCTAGTTTCATTCCATAGGAAATGACACTCTGTTCACGTATCCATCAATACGTGTTCCGGTTAACGCTGGAAAGGCGGCAGAGCTTACTTCAGGTTCAGCCCGCTTCTCAGAGATGGCGTTCAGCTACCCTCGGAATGTTGGCTTTCACCTGCCCCAACTCTCTGCAAATCCGCTGTATAGCTTACTCGTTCTCGTCATTGAAATTTGTTACCGTATCAATTTAGGTGTAATTATAAGCA
Source organism: Paenibacillus sp. ICGEB2008 (assembly GCF_000307675.1). Taxonomy (NCBI): domain Bacteria; kingdom Bacillati; phylum Bacillota; class Bacilli; order Caryophanales; family Paenibacillaceae; genus Paenibacillus; species Paenibacillus sp. ICGEB2008. Next base: position 90,980 of record NZ_AMQU01000004.1, on the reverse strand, counting down.
CAACATTTCAGAATAGCAAGTCTTTTTTTTATAATTCTGGAAGACAGAAGCATCATCATTGACGACTGGAAGATTACGTATATAGTGGTATCATGGGGAATTCTGCCCCAAAATTTCACTGTGTTAAGACTATATTGGCTAGAGAGGGATGGTGTCCATATGAATGTATTTGAAGGCTTTAACGAAAAGGTTTTGCCTCAAGGATGGAGGTGGATCAACGAACCAACTGTATGGAGCTTCGATGAATCCAAGGCTTTACAAGTCTCTGCACCTTCACAGGCAGATTTTTTTAGAGATCCGTCCGGCGCAGTTATCAAATCGTCCGCTCCTTTTTTGCATACCACCCTACATGGAGATTTTACAATCTGGACGAGGGTTCGTGTCGATATGAAGCAGCCCTATGATTCAGGATGCTTGATGGTGATGGCGGATGATACTCATTGGGCTAAGGTATGCTTTGAATACTTTGAGAATACCCCCTCGATCCTTAGTGTGGTCACACGGGATACATCCGATGATTGTATATCGGGGGCGATGGATGCTTCTAATCCATATTTGCGAGTAACACGAGCTGGAAATTGCTTTGCCTTTCATTATTCCTCGGATGGTCAACATTGGAAACTGGCCAGATATTTTGGCATGAATGTTCCCAGCCAGCTAAAAGTTGGGGTTGTCGCACAATCTCCGGTAGGGGCGGGGTGTAATGTTACCTTTGATACTTTGACGATAACAGATCATGTGTTCGAGGATATACGAAACGTGGAATAAATAAAAGCCCTCTTTCTAAATGTGAAAGCGCTATAAGAGAGAACTGAAGAGACGTAAATACGCGTTATTAGGCAGGAGGTAGATGGAAGTTTGCTGTTAAGAAGGAAGGGTTACAAGCTGCCCGGTTTGTTGGGGGTGATGCTTGTAGCTACGTTGGGCTGTTTCGGACTCATTATGTATCTACAGTCCACAAGCGGGACGAGAATATATCAATTTCTGTACTGGGATATATTCCTGGCATGGGTTCCGGTGTTTATTTCATTGTTCATGGTGGCGTTATTCAGATTGCGAAATGCAAAAGTAAGAAATATTCTTTTATTTTTCGCCGCATGGGTATGGTTGTTTTTTCTGCCGAATGCTCTTTATTTAGTGACGGAACTACTACATGCATTCCGTTTGTACGATGTGAATCCTGGTACGCGTTTTTGGTTGAATACTCAATTTTGGCTAATCTTATTTACGTCCTTTTCGGCCGCTGGAATTGGTCTTTTTCTTACATCCCTTTGTGTATTGATGATCCATCGTATGTTGAGGAAGATTTGTTCAGGTTGGCTTGCATGGGCTGTAGTTTTTGTGATGTTATGGCTGGCCAGCATAGGTGTGTATATAGGCAGATTTGCCCGCTGGAATAGCTGGGATGTGTTGCTGCAACCGCTGGTGCTTTTTGCGGATCTTTGGAGATGGGCAGTACATGCAGGGGAGAAGCTTCATTTGCTGTCCTTTAGCTGGCTGGTGTTTGGGATGGCAATCATCTTTTATCTATTTATTTATATCTCTTTAAGTGAAGATTAGGATTTAGGCCGAGGACATGTATTCAATGAATACAGACTTCGGCCTTTTATCTGTGGCGAATTAGGAGTTGGAGTTATCTTCTTCGTGTACATCGTAAAGCACGCGCACAAGCAAATCTTGGCCGAAATTTCCGAATCTTTTACCAAAAATAGTGAGTCCTCCTTTGTTTTGCGATTGATCAGATACGGATAAACGCAGTGTAATATCGCTTTTGTAATCAAGTCCAATATCGTCTATGGTGACTTCTGATATACGGCACCCGTCAATGAAGCTTCCATGCTGGTTGATGCGAATTAACTTCAGCATGCCGTATTGATTCAAGTGTGGGGGCCACCAATCAGGATTGAGAACCCCGGGAACAGCTCCAAAATCGCCTGGGCTCGTCCAGTGACCGATGGCAATACCATTTATATGAAAACAAATATCAGACGGATAGTCCTCACAATAACACGGTGCTTCTGATCCCAGCTCTGCGGAAAATTGAATTTCGGTAAAGGATTGATTCGCTTTCAAGTAGTTAGGAATGCGGTATTCCAGAAAGCCTTCTGCCATCCAGATCATTTCAGAGTCCAGTCGCGCGGGATCTGCAAAATAGCGTGGATCATCAAAATCGCCGATAATGCTGTCTTTGGTCACTAATCCACAAGTAGGAACCGCCTGGTAGTTACTATAATGACCGATACGAATTTCTACCTCATACACATTTTTTTGTTCTCTGCTGCGCAGATCTACCATTAGCTTTTCCTTATTTAAATAGCACATTTTTCGGGTCCCGTGTTTACCGCTTACCGTATTGATTTCCACAAGCCCGCATTCTTCCAGTTTGCGAATATGCATCGTAATGGTGCCGTTGCTCAAATTTAGCTTGCTCGCAATATCATTCATACTTTGTCCTTGAACAGCAAGTAACTCAAGAATTTGAATGCGAATTTCCGAGCCCAGTGCTTTGAAAATATCTAACCCCGACATTAAGTCCTTAATATAAATCATAGCTATAGCCCATCCTTATCTATAAAAAATGTAATGTAAGCGCTTATATTTTTACTTTGATTTATGTTAAAATAAAATCATAAAGAAGTAAACTGCTTTTCTGTAAATATTTTTTACTAAAAGAAGAAGAGAGGAAATGACGTTCTAAAATAAGGTGTTTTTTATAATATAAATCGTATTTAAGTATTTTATTTAGTATTCATTGCGAAAATATACTTAAATGCGATTTGATTTTGCTTTTTAAGTTACTCCAATCTATGTTTTATAATTATTTAAAAAGATTGAAAAATGCATTGACGAACCGTAGAATGGCGTGCTATATTTTATTTGTAAACGAATTCATTATTGATAAAGGTAAATGTTAATTATATGGTACATGAGAGGGATGATAATCACAGCGGCAATCAACAACGGGTTGTGTACCGCACAGTTAAAGATTAGGCCGAGTGGTATGAAGTTATTTTAACACTTAATGTATGCGGTTTCATTTTAATTTTAGGAGGGGTCGCGTTGACAAAGAAAAAAGGTTTTGCACTAACAATGGTTGTTCTGTTGTTGATGGTTGCTGCACTGGCAGGCTGTAGTGGAGGAAGTTCCAGTAGCGATGGAAGCAAGGAATTGACTTTCATGTTCCGTGGAGGAACGGATGAGCAGAAGGCTTATAAGGATGTTATCAAGAAATTTGAAGAAGAACATCCTGGTGTAAAGGTTAAAATGGTCGTGACGGCAGCAGACCAATATGCTACAAAGCTTAGAGCTGCAATTACAGGTAACAATCTTCCAGATATCTTTTATTTTGCCCCTGGGGATTTGAAAGCTTATGTTAACAGTGGTGTGTTGAAGGATCTGACACCTTATATTGAGAAGAGCAAGGATATAAATCTGGATAACATCTGGAAATACGGTGTGGATTTGTATCGCTATGACGGTAAAATGGCCGGTCAAGGAAATATTTACGGTATGCCGAAGGACTTGGGTCCATTCGCTTTGGGTTATAACAAAACCATGTTTGAAAAAGCAGGTGTTCCATTGCCTGACAAAGACAAACCTTATACATGGGATGAGTTCATTAAGGTTAACCAAGAGCTGACCAAAGATACTAACGGTGATGGCAAACCAGATCAATACGGAACAGGCTTTAACGTTCAGTGGGCATTGCAAGCCTTTGTATGGAGTAATGGCGCTGATTGGCTGGATGAGAGCAAAACTAAAGTAGCGATTGATGATCCAAAATTTGCGGAAGCGCTTCAGTTCTTTGCTGATATGCAAAACAAATATAAAATTACACCTGGCATTGAACAATCACAAACATTGGACACATATCAACGCTGGATGAAAGGCGAAATGGCGTTCTTCCCAGTAGGGCCTTGGGATATGAGTACATTTGAAAAACTGCCATTCGAATATGATTTGTTGCCTTTCCCAACTGGATCGACTGGCAAACCGGCAACATGGATTGGTTCTCTGGGTATCGGTGTTTCCTCTAAAACAAAATATCCGGATGAAGCTGTAGAATTGGTTAACTATCTGACCACTTCCAAAGAAGGCATGAAGCAGCTCGTAGATGCTAAGGTACAGATTCCGAATCTGCTGGATATGGCTGATGAATGGGCCAAGGATACAAAAACCAAGCCTAACAACAAACAGGAATTTATTGATATCGTAAATGACTATGGACGTTCATTACCAGGTAACTATACGTATAACGCAGAATGGTACGATATTTTCTTCACAGATATCCAACCTGTGCTGGATGGCAAAATTACGGCAGCAGATTATGTGAAGCAAGAACAACCGAAGATGCAGAAACTGCTGGATAAAGCGGTGGAGCAAGAGAAAAAATCACAGAAATAATGCGTAAATAGAGGAAAAAGGATGATGTTAGTGGCTGAATATCATGCTGCTAACATCATCTTCATTCCAAATCAGAAACAGAGGTGAGCCCTGTGATAACCAAATCTAATCTCTACCGCAAAGAGAAGATATATGGATACTTATTTATTCTTCCACCTATTCTCGGTCTGCTAATCTTTACGTTGTTCCCGTTTGTCTATTCGTTATACGGCTCTTTTACAGACTGGGACGGATTAGGACAAATGAACTTTATTGGGTTGGATAATTTTAAGGATTTATTTAGCGACGAACTCTTTTACAAATCGATGTACAATACTCTTTTCTTAATGTTGGGTATTCCAATCGGCCTTGTACTAGCTTTACTGCTGGCACTGGGACTGAATCGCAAGATTCCAGGTACGACAACATTTCGTGTGATCTATTATATTCCGGTCATTTCTTCGTTGGCTGCCGTTTCTATTATGTGGAACTGGGCCTACAACGGAGATTATGGTTTGGTGAACCAATTCCTTGAATTGTTCGGTATTAAAGGACCTAACTGGCTGATGGATAAGGATACAGTCAAACCGGCCCTGATTCTCATGACCGTATGGAAAGGTCTCGGATATACAATGTTGCTGTATCTGGCCGCACTGCAAAGTGTATCTCGCTCTTATTATGAAGCAGCAGAGCTGGACGGAGCTAGCGGATTCCAAATGTTCCGCAATATTACATGGCCAATGGTAAAACCAGTAACCTTCTTCCTGGTCGTTACCAACATTATTGGTGGTTCGCAAATCTTTACTGAAATGAACATTATGACACCTACAGGGGGTCCAGAATATTCATCGGCCTCAATTGTCTTCTATATTTGGGATAAGGCATTCAAAAACCTACAAATGGGATATGCCTCCGCGATGGCTATGATTCTCGGCATCTTCATTTTTATCGTAACTTTGATTCAATTTAAAATGAATGAAAAATCATCCTTTGATGGGGATTGATTTTCGCGGAAAGGAGTGAAGCTGGTTATGTCCCATAGTCAAAAAACGAAAGTTACCAATATCATTATCTTTATTGTACTGGCGATTGGAGCGATTGCGATGATCGCACCGTTGCTTTGGATGTTGTCCACTTCGGTAAAAGAAAAGCAGGATGTCTTTGCACTTCCACCAGTATGGATACCAGAGGTGTTTCAGTTTGGTAAGTACAAGGAAATTTGGGAGGCAGGTCCTCTGTTAAGTGGGATCAAGAACAGCGTAATTGTGGCTGTAAGTGTCACGGTTGTGGGTACTTTCACATCTAGTGTGGCCGCTTTTGCATTCGCAAAGCTGAGATTCCCTCATAAAAACAAGCTGTTTTTGGCACTCATCGCATCCATGATGATTCCTTACCCAACAGTTATGATTCCACAATTTATGATGTTCTCCAAACTTGGCTGGTAGATACGCTGTTGCCTCTGATCGTTCCCGGCTTGTTCGGTAATGTAGTCATGATCTTTTTCTTGCGGCAGTATTTGCTCAGTGTACCGGATGCTATTATCGAAGCTGCTAAAATTGACGGAAGCTCTTATTTCCGACTTTATTCATCGATTACGTTTCCGCTCATTAAGCCGGCAGTTGCGGCACAGCTAATTTTATGGTTTATGGGAATTTGGAACGATTACTTGGCACCGATTATTTACTTGAATTCACCAGAAACGCAGACATTGCAGCTGGTTATCGCGAATTTTAATGCGACTTACGCCATTCAGACGGACTATCCACTTATTATGGCGGCTTCCATTATAGCCTTGTTACCTGTGTTGATTATATTCCTAATCTTCCAGAAACAAATTATTGAGTCGGTTGCCATTTCTGGTGTCAAGGGTTAATTGACACTTGCACTTGGACGATTCGGATAATGATGTAACGCAGTCACCCTATGTACTGAGTAAAGGAAGGAGGAGAATAACAGTTATGGTTATGCTGCTAATGCTGGGTCTATCCGGCTGTGGGGATAACACTCCGGACCCTGTATATCCGCAGGCTCCGCCTCCTGATCACTTGTATGATCAAAGTACGATAGACGATGAACAGCGCTGGACTATTAACAATGCTCATGACCCAGCGATTATCAAAACTGATCAGGGATATTATGTCTATTCGACGGATGTAAAGACAGGTGGAGAATTGAGGCCGGGTGTTATGGTGCGCAAATCGACCGACCTGATTCACTGGAGCTGGGTTCAATATGCTTTACCCGGTATTCCAAAGGAAGCGGGGGCATGGTCATCAGCAACGAATCTGTGGGCCCCGGACATTATAAAGATGGGTGATACCTATCGAATGTATTATTCTGCTTCCACATTTGGCAGCACACGATCAGCTATTGGGTTGCAGACATCCAACTCCCCGGAAGGTCCTTGGAAGGATGAGGGGCTGGTTATTAAAACGGATGAGCATGATAAGCTGAATGCAATTGATGCTAATCCAGTATTGGATGCGGATGGAAATCCATGGATGGTATACGGATCCTTTTTCGGCGGCATTTATGTCACACCGCTTGATCCGCAGACTGGGAAGCTCAAGCAATCTGGCTATGGTAAAAATATCGCTGCCAGAGATCGGGCAACCGAGGACGGAGCTGTGGAAGGACCGTACATTGTGTACAATCCTGTGTTCCGTAAATACTACTTGTTCGTCTCGTATGATTCTTTATTCGAGGACTACAATGTTCGCGTAGCCCGCTCGGATTCTATTACAGGTCCGTACGTGGATATAAATGGACATGATATGGCGGATACCAGTTATTTGCCTCAATATGAGATTGGGAACAAGGTGCTGGGTGGTTATCGTTTCAGCGAAGGAGAAGGCTGGGTTGCGCCAGGTCATAATTCCGTGCTGAAGGACGGAGACGATTACTACATTGTTCATCATGCGCGGGGAGAAACGGATAAGAGCTGGCCTTACTTGCATGTGCGCAAAATATTATGGACGGCTGATGGTTGGCCTGTCGTATCGCCGGAGCGGTATGCGGGCGAAAAGGAGCAGGATATACCCAAAAGGTTATTATCCGGCAACTGGGAGCGCATCGTGATAAGGCAAGAAGTAGACGGTCAGGTGGAAGCTGAACCGCTTCGTCTGGAAGCTGGAGGGCGGGCAACCAGTGGTTCTCTGGAAGGTCACTGGAGTTTTGATGGTATACGTACGCTAACAATGGATTGGAGCAATGCGTCCGAAGGGTCAAAAGAGGAATTGCTATTGCTTCCTTCATGGGACTGGGAGCTCGGTCGTCATACTCTAATTTTCACGGGTATGAATGAAAAAGGAATTTCCATCTGGGGAAAACGTATCACCGATTAATCATATGAACTACATATTACACATAGAGGAGAGAAAAACCATGAATCAACCTGTATCTTTTAATAATCCGGTCATTGAGCAACGTGCAGACCCTTGGATTTACAAGCATAGTGATGGGTATTATTATTTTACCGGATCTGTGCCAGAGTATGACCGCATTGAGGTTCGGCGGGCACGTACTATTCAAGGCTTGAATACAGCAGAACCAGTGGCAGTGTGGCATAAATATGAAACGGGTCCGTTAAGCGCGAACATTTGGGCACCGGAAATTCATTATCTTAACGACAAATGGTACATTTATTTTGCAGCAGCTCGTACTACAGAAACGAAGGAAGGTCTGTTCGACCATCGGATGTTTGTGCTGGAAAATACTTCGGCTAATCCGCTGGAAGGTGAATGGGTGGAAAAGGGACAGATCAAAACTCGCTGGGAGACGTTTGCTCTCGATGCGACAACCTTCCAGCATAATGGCGTTCTATATTATGTATGGGCTCAGAAAGACCCGGACATCGTAGGTAATTCCAATTTGTATATATCAGAAATGAGCAATCCGTGGACGCTACGTGGTGAGCAGGTCATGATCTCAACACCAGAATATGACTGGGAAGTTATCGGTTTTAAGGTAAATGAAGGAGCAGCCGTTCTGAAACGGAATGGAAGGATTTTTATCAGCTATTCAGCTAGTGCTACAGATCACAATTATTGCATGGGTCTGCTAACGGCAGACGAGAATGCCAACTTACTTGACCCGAAATCGTGGGCAAAGTCTCCTGCGCCAGTATTCTGCACGAATGAGGAGACAGGTCAATTCGGACCTGGTCACAACAGCTTTACTGTTGCTGAGGATGGTAGTGACGTTATCGTATATCACGCTCGTAATTACAAGGAAATTACAGGTGACCCGCTGTATGATCCGAATCGTCATACACGTGTTCAGCGTTTGAACTGGAATGAGGATGGAACACCTGACTTTGGTATCCCGGTACCAGATGGCGTTTCTGTTGGTTAATCCAGTCGAAATATATGCTAGATGATTGACGTTTCACACAGCGGCACTATAATTTTATAAACAACGTAGGAAAATAATTTTGCTGCGTATAACAATGGTAATAAGATACCTTCGACCTTAGGGTTGGAAGGTATCTTTTTGCTTTTGGGAGACGAAGCGAAGTTACGGGTACTTTAAATCATGGGATGCGATACACAGAACATGTCAAGCGAATAATTGATACAAATGTTTAATATTTTCCACGAGATGGAAGCTACAAATGTATGGTAAAGTGTAGGGTATACAAGATATTTTCAAAAGTCTCCTGTGCATACCGAATCGAATCACACGAGGTGAGAAAAATGTTACAATCGTTAAAAGCCATTGCTAATTACAGGAAAGAAAGTGATCTGGCCTGGGATACACCGACCTGGCTAAAGCTGCTTGTTTCGGCTGAGGAGCGTATTGTAAATTTGGAGCGCATTCGATCCATAGGTGAGTTAAAGGATGCTAATCCTGTACTGGATTATGTGGAGCGCACATTGCTTATTTTGGACGGACTTCCATTGTCATTCTGGGTTAAAGAGCTACTGGAGGATGTATTGGTATGGTCTGAGACCGCCAAAGGAGGCACAGTCCGCGAACGGCTACGCTGGCAGCATGAGGGCATTAATTTATTTGTACATAATATTGGCTCCTCTCAGCTGTATGTCAGACAGGCTCAAGCAGAGTCCCCTGCATACCCGCGTAACAGCATGACCCGGATTCTGATTGAGACGCATGGATTGATCGGACAGTATATACGGGGAGAAATACCTTTTGCAGAAAATCGACTGCTGCTTGAAATTACTCGTAAAGGCTGGCTGAGCTCGGAGGAATTGGAGCTTGTGTTACGAGCACTGAACGAATGCATTATCGCCGGTGTAGATCCTGCATTATGGGAGCAAGTACGCGGTGAAGTGGAGCAACTCATCGGCTGGATTGCCTGGGATAACGCCCCTGTAGTCTGGAGTGTAAAGGAGCGACTGGAGAGATTGCGGTCGGTTTCGATTCATGAAGGTGAGCCGTTTGAGCAGGCTTACGCCGAGCTGGAGCGGGAGCTGAATGTAGAGAAGGCGCTGGCTCCGCTGGAGAATCGGACACTTTGGTATGTAGAATCAGCTTTGCAGGATTTTTCACTTCAAGAATTGGTTAAGGTATTTTTACTCACGTTGAGGGATGGCACAGGGCAGGAACAGCCTGCAACGGTACGGCATATTAGTTTTGAATCACTTATGAATACGATGTATTATGACTATCGTGGTGTTAAGAAAATTAACGTATACAAAAAAAGAATGATAGAAAAATATTTAAGCGCATTGTCCTGGCAGGATATCACAAAAGGGAAACGGGAGCATAATCCTCATTTGAGTGTAGTCGTAGAGCATAAGGAGGAGTTGCCAAGTACCGTATTTTTTAATTTTGTATTTTCATCAGCTGCAGAAAAATTGATCGACTTTTGTATTGAGGCAGAAAAGACGCCTCTGTATGACAAAGCAGTCCTGCTGCTGTTTGATCTGTTCGGATTACGGCGCGATGCTTATGATCGCTTTCACAATGAGGAGACGTACCTTACAGATATGAACCAGACCGCAGATTTCAAAAGGGTCATTCTGGATTACGTAACTGGAACCCGTATACTGGATATCGGACCTGGCGGGGGTGTACTGCTGGACCTGATCGAGCAGGAAAGACCGGACTCGAAGCCGTTGGGTCTTGATATTTCTGTGAATGTTATTGAGGCTCTTAAACGCAAAAAGCAATTGGAGCACCGTCGTTGGGATGTCATCAAAGGTGATGCGCTTCAATTAGAAGAGTATGTGGAAACGGAGAGCATGGATACGGTTATTTTTTCTTCGATTCTTCACGAGCTGTATTCCTACATTGAACGAGATGGAAAAAGGTTCAATTCACAAACAGTGGAGGCTGCTTTGCAGAGCGCCTACCGTGTACTTGCACCCGGCGGGCGCATTATCATTCGTGACGGTATTATGACCGAACCAGTAGAGCAGCGCAGACGCATTCGATTTTTGGAGCCGGACGGAATGGAATGGCTGCTGCGGTATGCGCAGGATTTTGCGGGTCGCCCCATTGAAATAGAGCGCATAGGTGAGCATGAGGCTGTTTTGCCGGTAAATGATGCAATGGAATTCTTGTATACCTATACATGGGGGGCGGAAGCCTATGTGCATGAGGTACAGGAGCAGTTTGGTTATTTTACTCCGTCACAGTATGAAGAGTGTATTCGTAACACACTTGGACCACAGGCGATTATCCGGTTGAGCCGCCACTATTTGCAGGAGGGCTATGCCGAAGCGCTGTCCAGTCGTGTTGAGTTCATGGATGAGCAAGGTCAGCCGGTTCCTTTGCCAGACAGTACCTGTCTGATCGTAATTGAGAAGCCAAATAACAGGGATGAAGCAACTAAATGATTTTTAATTTAAACAAGAGAATGCCTTCTGAGTTGTGCCAAGCGCACTGGGAAGGCATTTTTTTGGAAAACGAATGGAGGTGCCTTCATGTCCGCGCAGGTAGTGATATCCGAATATAATCCGCAGTGGGTAGCAGAGTACATACAGGAACGAGCCAAATTGATAGAGGCTCTCGGAGACGTGTGTGTCGGCGTAGAGCATATCGGTAGTACATCCGTTCCTGGTTTGGGAGCCAAGGCTATTATCGACATTATGGTTGGAGTAGAAGATTTGGCGATGATTCAATCCGAACAGCGAGAGCGTTTGCTAGGTATTCAATATGAATATGTACATAAGCCTGATTTTCCAGAGCGAGCTTTCTTTCGCCGTGGAGAATGGGGAGCTGGGACCCATCATTTGCATATTTACAAGTATAAAGGAGAGCATTGGGAAAATCATCTATTATTCAGAGATTACTTGAAAGCGCATCCTGAGAGCCTGGGAGCGTATGAGACTTTAAAAAAAAGATTTGGCTCACCAATTCAATCATGACCGTGCAGCGTATACCGAAGCCAAGGGACCTTTCATTCGGCAGGTGGTTGAGCAAGCGAAGCTTGAAAGACAAAGTAGAGACAAATGAAATTTTAGTACGCGTGGACAAGGTGGAGGAATGATGAAGAATAGGATGCTTGATGCACAGGTAACACCGAATGGTTTAAAAGACAGAATGCTGCTGCTGTCAGCACTGGATATTATATTGTCTCCAGAAGATTGGTTGCGCACGTATCGTATGCAGTCTGAATGGTCTGGTGATGTGTGCCTAGTTGAGGTGAACAACGGCGCTGGAGATACGATTCATATGCTATGGACGCGTGGAGGTGTGCTATTAAAAGGTTTTGACCACGAATCCCCTGTAAGTCCTCATGCAAGAGACGAATATGAGATCTGGCCGGGCATGTACGACGGTGTACCTGATGATATGATGGGGCTTTTAGAAGATGAAGCGCTGGAGAAGGAGGACGTTACCTTTTGTATGTGGAGGGAAGCGGGAGATAAGGAGTGGCGTACGGGCAACGTGAACATTCCTGAGGAATATGACGATGGCTCATCCTTTTTGCTGGGGAAAATTATAGTTACACCGGAGGAATATCAGGATTGGGCTGAAAGTTACTATGAGCTGTCGATTTCTCTAGGGGTGGTAAGCCAGATTTTCAACGGCGTTCCGATCACTGCACAGATGATCTCTGCGCTTCATCCACAGCGTAACGTTAGGGAAGCGATAAAGGAGCTAAAACAGCTTGGCATTCAGGTGCATGAAAGCTAAGAATACAGATTTGTTTTTCTTGACAAGTTTTGTATATAATACAGGAGAAATGGCTGGGCTAATTACCTCGAATTAAAGGAGCTGTGTTGAAGATGTCCAAACGTTTGATTCCTTACATCACGATGGATGGAAATGCAAAAGAAGCAATCGAATTTTATGAAAAGGCATTGGATGCTCAACTGCTTTTTATTCAAACTTTTGGGGAAATGCCGGAAAACCCCGATTTTCCCATTCCCGCAGAGGTCAAGGAACGTGTGGGACATGCCACCCTTAAAGTGGGCGAGACAGAGCTCATGTTTTCGGATACCTTTCCCGGATCGCCGTTTAGCAGCGGGAATCAGGTGAGTATCTGTATTACAACCGATAGTGTGGAGCAAGCTCAAAAAATGTTTGATGCTTTACAGCAAGGAGGGCAGGTGGGAATGCCTTTGCAGGAAACCCATTTTAGTCCAGCTTATGGGAATGTAACAGACAAGTTTGGTGTCACCTTTCAAATGTTCACAGAGGCTCGGTCTTAAGAAATGGAAAACGGCTCGGTCCGCTACTTTAGCGATCTGGCCGTTTTTTTGCGTGCATGTCCTCGTCTGAAAAATAAATATACATACATAAAACATGGGGAGTGTTCGGATCTCTTTTTTATGTATCGCTCAATTCCTAAAATAATTGTTTTAATATTGTTGAAATGGAAACCAAAATATATTATATTAAATTGTTAATGCACCAACGGGTGGGAGGACAGTCCATGAACAAAAAAGAACAGGTCATAATGGGTTTCAGGGACTTATATAACAAGATGGTTTGGCTTAATAAGGACAAGATGGAAGACAGTCTTAAGGGTTATAAGCCTTCTGAAGTACATTGCATGGAATACATTGAAAAAAATGTAGATTCCAACGTGACAACACTTGCGGAGTCCCTTTATATGACTAGCGGTGCCATAAGTAAAATAACTAAGAAGCTCATAAAAAAAGGCCTTATCGAAAGCTACCAGAAGCCGGATAACAAGAAAGAAATTTATTTTAGGCTTACTGAGCAAGGGAAAGTAGTCTATAAAATCCATGAGGAACTGCACAAGGAGTTTCAAGAGCGGGATAAAGCCGTATTTGAGCAGGTAACCGAGGAGCAATTTGACAGTATGCTTAGCTTCTTGGAAAAGTATAGCAGGCATTTGGATGCAGAAATAAAGAAAAAGGATATAGATATCAAGTCGAAATAAATTTGAATAATGAAAATCAAACCACAGGTAGCCGGGCTCTATTGAGAACGGGCTGCCTTTTTTATTATTATTTTGTTTCCAGGGAAGAAAAAATGTGATACGATAATTTTGTTTCCTAGGAAGTAAAATCGCAACTTTTGAGGGGAGAATTTAAGTGTTCAAATTTAGATCACACCATAAACAGACCACAGAACAAACCGTAGATAAACACGCTTTAATATTCGGCCTTATCTCTGTGTTTCTTTGCGGAATAAGCTTCAGTATTATAATACCTGTCGTCCCATTCTTAGTGCAGCCTTATACAAGCAATCCGGGAGAACAAGCTATAGTTGTTACGCTGCTGACCTCTGTTTATGCATTCTGCGTGTTTTTTGCGGCTCCCGTACTTGGAGCTTTGAGCGACAAATATGGCCGTCGACCCTTACTCTTAGTCTGCCTTTTGGGTTCCGCAATCGGGTACTTAGTTTTTGGTATAGGAGGAGCTGTATGGGTACTATTTGCTGGGCGTATCATAGAAGGTATAACAGGTGGGAGCATAAGCACGATCTTCGCCTATTTTGCAGACATCATTCCTCCAGAACAGAGAACTAAATACTTTGGATGGTTGAGTGCAGTTGTAGGTGTCGGCACTGTCATTGGTCCAACTCTAGGTGGATTACTTTCCAAGTTTGGTTATTCTGTACCTATGTATTTTGGAGCAATAATCACTTTATTGAATGTTGTTTATGGATTCTTTTTTATGCCTGAGAGCCTTGACAAGAAACATAGACTGAAAGAGATTACCTTTGTAAGACTGAATCCATTTACACAGCTTGCAAACGTACTTTCCATGAAAAACGTGAAAAGGCTACTTGTCTCAGCGTTCTTACTTTGGATACCCAACGGATCTTTACAGGCAGTTTTCTCTCAATTTACAATGGATACCTTCAGTTGGAAGCCTGCACTAATCGGACTTATGTTTTCAATTATGGGTTTCCAAGACATCATTTCACAAGGTTTCATCATGCCAAAGCTTTTAAAAAAACTTAGTGATAAACAGATAGCCATTCTTGGAATGTTCTCCGAGATTATAGGCTACAGTCTTATTGCGCTATCTGCTTTGTTCTCATTCTATCCTCTTATTATCGCCGGAATGTTTATATTTGGTTTTGGTGATTCGATCTTTGGGCCCTCATTTAATGGGATGCTCTCTAAGTCTGTCGATTCTAGTGAACAAGGAAGGATTCAAGGCGGTAGTCAATCTATTCAGGCTTTGGCAAGAATGATTGGGCCTATCATTGGAGGTCAAATCTATGTATCACTTGGTCATGCCACACCCGCTTTTATGGGGATGATTCTTATAGCAGTGGCAATACCCGTTTTATATAAGAGAACGGATGTGAATATGTAAACTACCGCTCGAAGCTTTCCGTAATCACCTGCATAGCAGGTAGTTTTAAGAAAATAATAGGGTTTCAGAACTTAGGAACAAGTTCTGAAACCCTATTATTTTACAGTAACGCCTTGCTAAATTAATTTTACGTATGTGTACTTAAACGCCAAAGTTAAAATCATCATCTGTCAGCGGCTCTACATTCATTGCCCGTACATAGCCGTTTCCCTTTTTAGAAAAGAAATCGTGCTGCTTGGTGTGGGTGCTGATGCCGTTGAATACAATGGGATTGACTTCTTCTTCTTCAAAAAGTGGGTCAAAGCCCAGGTTCATCATGGCCTTGTTGGCGTTGTAGCGCAAGAAGACTTTAACATCGTCTACAAGTCCAATAGGGGCATAAATTTGCTCGGTATATTGTTCTTCGTTATTGTGCAAGTAGCGCAGCAAGCCTACCAGCGTCTGGTAGAGGTCACGTTGTTCTTCCTCGTCCAGTTCTGCATAAATCTCCTGTGCCAGTACACCTACATAGACACCGTGAATACTTTCGTCACGCAGGATCAGGTCGATAATTTCCCCGCTGCATGTCAGCTTGCCTTGACCTGCCAGATAGAGAGGGTAGAAGAAGCCGCTATAAAACAAATAGCTTTCTAACAGTACCGACGCAGCCATCGCGAGATACAGGTCTTTCGGTGTATGGATGTTCATATAATACTGACGAATGGTTTCTGCTTTGGTCTGAAGATGCGGATTTTCTTCCACCCAGCGGAATACACCGTCAATTTCTTCCGTGGAAGCCAGGGTGGTAAAGATGCTGCTGTACGACTTGGCATGAATTTGCTCCATCATCGCCATAAAGCTTAATACCGCTTTGCGTTGCAGTCCGTCTACATGCTCCATAATTTGCGGCATCCCCACACCGCCTTGAATGGTGTCTAGCAGAGTCAAGCCGCCCAGCACCTTCATGTAGGCTTCTTTTTCGATATCACTGAGGGTTACCCAGGACATTTTATCGTCAGACAGCGGAATTTCATCATCCGTCCAAAATTGCATAATATTCTGATTCCAGAACATCAGTGTGAAATCATCGTCCGAGCGGTTCCAGTTTACGGCTTGTATACCTGTCATTGTTAGCATTCTCCCTTCAGCTTGCGAGATTCCCTAGAAACACACGTGAGATGTTATCGGAGAGTCATCGTATGCTTGACATACGGAAGCTGTATCCGTGAGGGCTTTGTCCAATCCTGTAAAGGTCTGAACCACGCGCTGGATACAGCTTCTAATGCCAAGCATTCATATCTATTCAAAATCTAATTTAATTTTATAGCTTGTTACCATATATGCATTAGATGGAGCAAGTGAGGCACTCTTCCACAGACAGTTTTTTGGTACGTGTGTAGTATAACGATTTAAGTCCTTTATGTGCGGCATACAGATAGCAACGTGCTAACTGACGCGTAGTCACGTCACTGTTCACGTGAAGTACAGTCGAAATTCCTTGGTCCACGTGAGGCTGGATTTCGGCAATCAGATCAAGCACTTTGAATTGGTCCATTTGATAAGCGGATTTGTAAAAGAATACATTATCCTTTTGCAAATACGGCATCGGATAGTAAGTCGTCGAATTCGCATAGGTACGAGTCTCGATTTGCTCAACAATTGGCATAACGCTGGACGTTGCATTTTGAATGTACGAAATGCTGGCAGTAGGAGCAATCGCCATACGATAAGCGTGATACAGACCGTTCTTCTTGACGTCTGCTTTTAGTTTGTCCCAATCCGCTTGAGTTGGAATATAAATGTCCTTGAACAATTCTTGCACACGTGCCGTTGTTGGACGATAATCCGTGTTCAGATATCGGTCAAAATATAGACCTGTCGCATAATCGGACTCCTCAAATCCATAGAAGCTTTGTCCGGCTGCTTTTGCGATTTCCATACTCTTTTCAATAGAATGATAGTTCATCGTCATGAAGAAGGTACGGACAAAATCCTTCGCTTCATTGCTTTCATATGCAATTTTATTCTTGGCAAGGTAGCCGTGCAGATTCATTACACCCAGACCAACGGAATGCATTTCACGGTTCGCTTTTGCAACACCTGGGGCATTAGCTACTTGGGTCATATCGCTGACCGAGGTAAGAGCAATCATACCCTCATGAACGGACTCACGGATTTTGCCGTGTTCCATCACATTTACAATGTTCAGGGAAGCCAGGTTACAGCTTACATCCCGGCGAATGATATCCTGTTGTCCATAATCTGTAATCTCGGAAGTCTCCTGCAACTGGAAGATTTCCGTACATAGGTTCGACATCTTGACTTGGCCCACGTTTTTAAGAGCATGCGCCTGATTTGCGTTACTTTTGTTCATAATATATGGATAGCCAGACTCCAACTGAATCATGGCAATTTTCGTCAGCATATCACGTGCGCTCATCGCTATTTTTTTCTTCACTCGATCGTCAGCGAGCAGCGTATCGTACATTTCATCAAGATCCATGTCGTCCAAATGTGTTCCATAAGCCTTGAACACACTATAAGGTGCAAATACATGCAGCGGTTCATTATCCTGTGCCAGCTTGTAAAAGCGGTTCGGCACCAGCAATCCGATCGAAAGTGTCTTGAGACGTACTCTTTCATCAGCATTGATTTTTTTACTATCCAGGAACTCCAGCACGTCCCATCCGAAAATGTTGTAATAGGCTGCACCAGAGCCTTTACGTTGACCCATTTGATCCGCGTAGGAGAAACCATCTTCCATCAGCTTCAGCACAGGCATAATGCCTTTTGCTGCGCCTTCTACACCTTTAATTGCCTCGCCGCGTGACCGCAGCTTCGACAGGTTAACCGCAACACCGCCGCCAATTTTGGACAATTGCATGCAAGTGTTCAATACATAGTTGATTGAGTTCAGAGAGTCATCCATTTCGAGCAAGAAGCAGGACACCAATTCCCCACGGCGGCTTTTGCCAGCGTTCAGGAAGGTTGGTGTAGCTGGCTGAAGACGTTGCTCCATCATCGAGCGGGACAACAGGCGCGCCGTATCGGCGTTGCCGCGTCCCAAATGCAGGGCGACAGCAGCCACCCGGTCAGGGTAGTGTTCCAGATAGACTTTACGGTCGTTACTCTTCATTGCATAATCAGTATAAAACTTGGATGCTGCCATATAGGAAGGGAATTTAAAATTATAGCTATGAGTGATATGGAAAATATCATTAATTTCATCAGCTGTATAGCTGTTATAGAAATTTTCGTAATAATCATTCTCAATCATATACAGCACTTGAGCAGCTGTGTCAGCAAACTTCAAACTTCGTTCTTGAACTTCCTTCATAAATTCTGCTACAGCCTCTTGGTCCTTTTCCAATTGGAAAAA
This sequence comes from Paenibacillus sp. ICGEB2008, assembly GCF_000307675.1. Lineage (NCBI taxonomy): Bacteria > Bacillati > Bacillota > Bacilli > Caryophanales > Paenibacillaceae > Paenibacillus > Paenibacillus sp. ICGEB2008. The sequence goes on along the minus strand of NZ_AMQU01000004.1, from coordinate 72,527 downwards.
GCCGTCTGTATCGCGTTTCATCAACATGTTGTTCAATTCAATATGCCGCAACTCGGCTCACCTCCTGTTTAAAACGCTCCACATCTCCGAACGTTCCAGATAATTCAAATTTGCTAATCACGGGGACATTATAATGGTCGGCAATCAAATCCGCACTTTTGGCAAATTTCTCACCCCAGTTACGGTTGCCGCTTGCAGCTACACCAACAAGGTTTTGTGCATTTTTTTTCAAAAATGAAGATACCCTCTCAGGTATCTGCCCAAACCCGGTTGTATATGTAATGAGTACGTAAGGTTCTTCTATAGTCATTTGCTCCTCAATCTGAACCGCCGGAAGCTTGAGCTTGTTTATAAATCTTTTTACATTGCCGGTCTTGGAATCATAAGCAATCAGCATGGTGTGCAACCTCCTTAACAATTAACGAAAAAAAGAAAACGGCATTGCCAAGAGACCCATCATAGCTGTAATCCCTTGCTGGCTGCGCCATTTAAGATTTTTGACTCTATATTTACATGTATTTTCATACCTTTATCTTCAAGATATCGGGCATAAATACGTTTTTTACACTATATTTAGAGTACATTTTCTATTTTATATCTATATATAGTTTTGTCAATCGGTCTAGAGAGGCTCAGAGGACCCAGATCGGGTGTAAGTCCAAGCAGGGTGCGGAAAAGAGCGAAAGAACTTTTTTTTTTCGTAAGTATGTTAAAAAAGTATTGGAGTTTTTTAAGCTGAGGATGTACGATTTGTCAATGGGCAATAGAATGGAAAATTTACATTTTACTGTAGAAAGGATGAGGCAAATGGGAAGTGGTTTTATGGCATTTCAACCGTTTAGTATTATCTTTTTTGTCGTGTTTGGACTCATTGCTTTTGTAATCATTATGGGAATTGTCAAATCGATAAGTGCAGGTCTTTCCAATCAAGCAGCCGAACAGGTCCAACGTTCTTGCAAGGTTGTGGATAAGCGAACGAGAGTGCGTGGGGGATCAGGCAATTTTTCAGCTTCGACCGATTACTATATCACCTTTGAATTTGACAGGGGGAGCGTAAGGAGCTGGAGGTGAAGGATACGGACTTCGGAATGATTGTAATCGGGGATCGCGGGGAGGTTCATTATAAAGGTACACGTTTTCTGGAGTTTGTGAGATTAATGGGAGCGTAAAAGGGGGACAGGGTGATAGAGTATTACCAGAACCAATACATAATAGGGAGGAAGCTGACGATGCCACATATCATTGGAGCACGAATTGTATTAAGAGAGTACCGTCAGGAGGATATACCTGATATCCGAAGATGGGTTAATGACCCGGCAATCACACATGGATTAAGCGACGTATTTATCTATCCGCATTCACAGGCTAATAGTGAATCTTTTGTACAGATGATGATTGACGGCAACTCTGAGATCAAGGGCTTTGTCATTGCACATAAAGATACACTGGACTATATTGGACAACTCGATTTATTCAAAATCAACTGGGTAAATCGGCACGCCACCCTTGGTATTGTAATCGGGCGCGACGGTGATCTGGGCAAAGGATATGGGCGGGAAGCGATACGATTGATACAAAAATTTGCATTTCATTCACTGAATCTGCATCGGCTGGAGCTGGAGGTCTATGCGTTCAATGAACGTGCATATCGTTGCTATCTGGCATGTGGCTTTAAGGAGGAAGGCCGACTACGAGAAAAGCTATTCAGGGAAGGACAGTACTATGACATCATTCAGATGGGGATGTTGCGAAATGAATATGAGGCTGTAGAGCAAGCGAAGGAGCCCTGAAAGTGAGGCCACATAAGCTATTTTACTCCGTCAGCTTTCTTCAATTTTTTATGAGTGAAATCACGGGAGCTACGCTCATCTTATTTCTGTTAGCTAAAGGACTTTCTCTGCAAAGTGCGAACTTCTTGCTGGTTGTATTCTTTGTAAGTATTTTTCTGTTTGAAATACCAACTGGAGCTATTGCAGACAAATATGGAAGAAAAATTTCTGTTGTTTTGGGGCTTTGTTGTTTTCTAGTCTACAGTGTATTGTTCGTTTGGACAGATCGCATGTGGCTGCTTGTGTTCGCACAAGTTTTTGGGGGGCTGTCAATATGCTTGCAATCAGGCTCGTTGGAATCCTGGGTTGTGGAAAACAGTGATAAGCCCATGGAAGTTCTTTTTACAACCTCAAACAGTATACAGTACATTTCGGGATTTATTTGTGGTCTGTTGGGGGCCTTCCTTGCAACATTTAACTATTCACTTCCCTGGGCAGCCAGCATTGTCTCTATTATCTTATGTATTATTCTATGCTGCTTTTATATGAAAGAGAAGAATATTACCCATCGAGAAACATCTGCTACTCGCATTACAACGATTATCGGGGAAAGTGTCCGTATCGGTTTTGAAAATAAGTCGATCTGGATTGTGTTTGTTATTGGTTTATTTATCAGCTTTTCGAATTCGGCGGGGAATACATTTCAACAGCCACGTCTGGTCGGTCTTTCTGAACAAGGAATTTGGATTATGGGATTGATCAAGGCGGGTTATTCACTATGTATGACTTTGGGAAGCTATTTGGTTCGAAAGCTAGGCGCACGTTATAGTGATGTACATATACTCATGTATGCTTGCGGGATGATTGGGATATGGCTCATTTTAGCCGGTGCTTTCAACACGTTTTATCCTGTACTGCTTACCTTTTTAATCTATGAAATTGGGCGAGGGATGTACCCGGTTGCCAAACAAATTTTTCTGAACAAAAGAATCTCTAATGAATATCGTTCAACACTGCTATCTCTGGATTCTGCCATTTCCCAACTAGGTATGTGTATAGGTTTAATCGTGACAGGAGTCGTAAGCCGTAATTTTACCAATCTTGCTTCAGATCAAACACCTATTCAGATATCTTGGGTGCTGTGTGGCGGGATTGCATTGATTCCAATCTTTTTGTTGCTTTATGTCCACCGGGTGTCCAGGAAAAATAATAGCTGGAAAGAAAAAGTAACAAAACAGAATGTTTAGTGTAAAAAGGGGCTGACAGGTCTTGACTGTCAGCCCTTATATACTTTAGTAGCAATCAATCTCTACTTCTCCCCATACCATAGCTTCAGACGATTTTGAATCAGGCCAGTGAAGATTTCTTCAGCCTTTGGTACACCCGCCTGATCCAGCTCTCGGAGCATGCGGTCATACACGGCATCGAATTGATCTGGCTTGGCGAGTACAGCCTCAGGAATCCGTTTGCGTACAATGTCCTGCGACTTCTGATAAATAACATTGTAATTTGTATTGGTCGGAACAGGCATGTTGTAGGCAGCACCCCACTCTTTTACCGGAAAATCCTTTTCGTTCGGGAACAGGTCTTTCCATGTCCGAGCTTTATATGCCTGAAGGGATTCTTTTTCCGCTTGGCTATAATTTTCGGTAATCATCTCCGGATAATTGGTTGTGTAATAGTTGCCAGTAGGGTCCTTCACGCTATCGCCGTAATGTGGTCCCCATATCCAATACAAACCGATACCTGATTCTCTGCTAAAAGAAGCGTTATCTTTGTTTTTGCGTTCTTGCACAGCTGCAGGAATGACTCGTTTGCCGTTCTCTACATTGTAATGCTGGCCTTCGATTCCCCAATTACGTAAAATTTGCCCTTCATCGGAGGCCAGGAAGTCCAGAAACTTGATCGCTCGCACCGGATTTTTGCATGAAGTTGTAATGCCAATCCCAGACGCAGTATCGAAACCAATGGGCTGGAGGGAATGATCCTCGTATTGCTCATTTAAAGTGACCGGAAAGTGGGAATAGGTGTATTCATCCTTACCTGCTGCCTTGAGCGCATTTTCGGCATCCTGGTAGTTCCATTCCTGATCAATCAGTCCGATGACACGACCTGCGGCGATTTTGGATTTGTATTGATCACTTTTTTGTACAAAAGTATCCCTATCCAACAGACCTTCATTGTACATATGGTTTAACCAACGAAAATACTCTCGCTCCTCCGGGCGTTTGTAGTGAAGAATGGCTTTGTGTGTTTTAGGATCAATATAATATTCTCCATCGTCTGGTCCACCTGTAGCTGTAACTGCCGGGTTTGTCACAGTAATCTGCATTTTCCAGTCCTCGGCATCGAGTGATAAAGGGATGGTAGGCTGGCCATTGGTAGTAGGGTATTTGGCGACATAATCTTTAAGTGCTTTTTCAAAATCTTGAACGGTGCGAATTTTGGGGTATCCGAGTTTCTTAAGGGCTTGATGCTGGATTTCGAAGCCTGCTTGTGCATCAAACGCGATGTGATCTACGCCCAAATTGGTTGGGATGGTGTAAATGGCGGGATCTTCACTACTGTATTTAATACGATTAAAATAATCTCCATACACTTTCTTAATGTTAGGACCGTATTTATCAATCAGGTCGGTTAAGTCAATGAGTGCTCCGGCATCGACCAGCTTTCCAATGTCTCCTTTGGGGTACACGAGATCAGGGTACTCTCCGCTAGCAGCCATTAAGGCAAACTTTTCCTCACCTCGACCGTTAACAGCATGTTCGGCATTTAGTGTAACACCCGTTTTCTTGATAATTTCCTGCCCGACAGCGTCCTTCATGTTATTCCAGTTGGAGCTTGAGTCACCGCCAAAGAACGTTAATGTAATGGGACTGGTGTCATCGGGGTCTTCCTTTTCTGCCGTACCGCCTTTGCTATTCGCGCAGCCCGTTGTAACGAGCAGCAGCAAAGCCAGAAGCAGGATGGAGCATTGTTGTACCGACCTGTTCGTGAACATCTGCAAATCCCCCTTAATAAGTATGATTTACACAATGTAAGTGCTTTCATTAGTAAATTGTAGGAAATAAAGAACCTTACGTCAAGTTATTTATGTTTATTTGTTATGTGTTTTGTTTTTTATTAAGCAAACATATTTAATAAAAGGTGTGGATTTGTGCAAATCCATCGTTTGATGATCTAAAACAAAGTATGCTACGATGGTACCAGTTTATAGGCATACCTGTATATTTAGAAGACTAAGGTAGAAAAAGATTTCGAATAGGGTTGGGTGAGGAGATGCGTGGAAAAGTAACATTGCAGGAAATTGCGGATGCGGCGGGTGTTTCAAAGTTCGCTGTTTCACGTGCACTGTCAGGCAAACCCGGTGTAAGTGAAGAGACGAGGGCGCTGCTGGTTAAGCTTGCTGCCCAGATGGGTTATTTTCGCAGTCATCCCAAAATGACCGGGGTAGAGCCTCGGGACACAGATGCCAGAGAATGGTCGGGTACCGTGCTGGTGTTATTTCCGAATATTCGACACCAGAATCGGGAGTCCAGGTACTGGGGACCTGTATTTGAAGGGATTTCCGAGCGTCTGAACCGCAAGGGATTGGATATGATCACGTTAACGGAGCCTTCAACTGATGATATGTTTTCTTTGCTGAACCCGGAGGCCATTAAAGGGATTATCACAGTAGGAACAATTTCAACTACGTTGTTGCTGAACATTTATCGAATGGGTATTCCAGTCGTCATGGTGGATCATTGGGACTCTGCATTTTTAAGTGATGCGGTGTTTACGGATAATCGCACATGCATGAATGAATTAATGAAGGATTTGCTGTGTAGGGGTTATGCCCACTTTCAGTTTGTGGGTCATATTGACGACGCTCACAGTTTCTATGAACGTTGGGAAGCTTTTCGGTCCGCACTGGAAATGAGCGGAGTAGAATTACGGCAGAACAAAGCCCTTATTTTTGGGGGAGCGCAGGCACTTGCCGAGGAAATGGACAAGTTGCCCGAGGATGAGCTGCCAGAGGTTTTTGTTTGCGCTAATGACGTGACTGCTTCGCAAGTCGTGGAAGTGCTGAAAGGAAAGGGGATTGACGTTCCGAGGCGGTGCGGGGTGACCGGGTTTGACGATACGAATGATCAAATGCCGATCTATGCCACGGTGAGAGTGGATAAGGAACTGTTGGGGATGCGAGCGGTGGACCAGTTATTATGGCGCATCATGAATCCAAGCTCGCCTGTGGAAAAAAAGCTGCTGCACGCTGATCTACTCATACGGGAAGTTCACGCGCCACGGATCAGCCGGGAAAATGATGATCGTGATCGTTCCTTTAGCACAATTAAATATAGTTGATGTCCGGATATGTGGGATGAATTCGATCCACAGTGAAGACGAGGGAAGTCGCTTTTAGCCTGTTTAGGGGTAGAGGGCGACTTTTATTTTGTGTTTTACCGGTTGTTCCAAAAAAACAATTGACTAACTTGTTAGCTTAATGTTATTTTTGTTATGTTGATGAGTGATCCAGATGTTCCCAATCATCCTTATAGGGAGGCTTGCGACGATGATTAATGTAATAGGATTGGATGGCTGGAGGTTTAGGGAAGCACAAACTGATGAGTGGCTCAGTGCGAAAGTGCCGGGTTGTGTGCATACCGATCTTTTGCAACATGGTAAAATTCCTGACCCTTTTATCGGTATGAACGAGATAGAGGTACAGTGGGTTGATAAGCAGGATTGGATATACGAAGCCTATTTTGAGATAGATGCAAATCAGCTTCAATGTCAATGTGTAGAGCTGGTGTTGGAAGGCCTGGACACATACGCAGATGTAAGAGTAAATGGTCAAGCTGTCTTATCGGCCAATAATATGTTTCGGGTATGGAGACAGGATGTGAAGGCATTTGTTCAGCAAGGGAAAAATCGGCTTGAAATCCATTTTCGCTCTCCGATTACGGAAGATGTGCCTAAGCTGCAAAGGTTGGGCTATGGACTTCCCGCACCGAATGATCAGTCCGAGATAGGTGGCTTGTCCGATAAAAAAGTAAGCGTTTTCGCTCGTAAGGCTCCCTATCACTATGGTTGGGATTGGGGACCAAGGCTGGTGACGAGCGGAATCTGGAGAGAGGTTCGGATAGAAGCTTGGTCTGGACTGATCGTGAGAGACTTATTTATTCGACAGGACGAAGTGAGTACGGAGAGGGCTGAACTCACGGCAGTGGTAGAGATTGAAAATGCAGATGAGATTAGAGATGTCGAGTTGTGTATTTCTGTTGACGGCGGGGTATGGTCCAAACCGGTTCGCCTGCGGAAGGGAAAGCAAACAGTGGAGCTGGGGCTGGTGATAAAGGAGCCGAAGCTGTGGTGGTGTCGTGGACTGGGAGAGCCGCATCAGTATACGTTTGTAGCCGAATTGAAGGAGCAAGCACAGGAAGCGGTGATTGCGGAAGAATCAGTGAAAACGGGACTGCGATCGATCCGTCTTATACGTGAGCGGGATACGGCAGGCGAAAGCTTCTATTTTGAACTGAATGGAATCCCCGTGTTTGCTAAAGGAGCCAACCATATTCCGAATGACAGCTTTGCTGCCGAAGTTACGTTGGAACGATATCGGCATGAAATTGCCAGTGCAGCCGCCTCCAATATGAATATGTTGCGGGTGTGGGGTGGCGGTATTTATGAAGAAGACGTATTTTATGACCTTTGTGATGAATACGGCTTGCTCGTGTGGCAAGATTTTATGTTCGCATGCAGCATGTATCCGGGGGATCAGGCTTTTTTGGACAATGTGACGCAGGAAGCCGAAGATAACATCAAGCGATTGCGCCATCATCCTTGCATTGCGTTATGGTGCGGCAATAATGAGATTGATTCTGCGTGGGCCCATTATGAAGAAAATGCGGGCTGGGGCTGGAAAAAGGCCTACACGCCTGAGCAACGGGAACGCCTATGGGATGATTATGAGACGCTCTTTCACCGGATTTTACCGGAGGCGGTAAATACCTGGGCTCCGCAGACGGCATATTGGCCCTCCTCACCGCTAATTGACCTGACCGGAGATCGAAACCAGCATGCTCATCCGTCCTCAACAGCAGGAGACATTCATTATTGGGGAGTATGGCATGCGTCTGAGCCGTTTGAGAATTATCACATACATGTGGGCCGTTTTATGAGTGAGTATGGTTTTCAGTCCTTTCCTGAATACAAGTCTGTTCGCACGTATGCGGAAGAGAAGGATTTGGAACTGGAATCTGCGGTGATGCTGGCACATCAAAAAAACGGTTCAGGCAATCGGTTGATTCAAGAATACATGGGACGGTACATGCGGCAGCCCAAGGATTTTACATGTTTTCTTCTCATGAGCCAAGTTTTACAGGCAGAGGCGATGAAAATGGCTATAGAGGCCCATCGTCGTCACAAGCCCTATTGCATGGGGACATTATACTGGCAGATGAATGACTGCTGGCCCGTTGCCTCTTGGTCGAGTATGGACTATTTTGGTCGTTGGAAGGCGCTTCAATATACAGCTAAACGCAGCTTTGCCGATGTGCTCTTGAGTGCAGTAGATACGGAACAGGGGAGTAAAGAACTGCATCTGGTTAACGATACGCTAGAGCCGATAGCAGGTACGCTGCGGCTGACGCTTTTGCATATCCGTGGCAGTCAGGCTATTCGTGATGAGAACGTTAAGGTAGAACAGCCGGCGGGCGGCGCAGGGATCGTACATATACTGCCTACCGACCAATGGCTGAATGGCCTGGATCGTACGGAGCATATGCTGGTCGCACGTCTGATACAAAACGGTGAACAGGTGGCCTCCAGCGAAATTTATTTTGCAGGCACGAAAGAGATGGATTTACCTCTGGCGAAAATTAAAGTGACAGAGATACAGGGAAGTGGGGGCAGTAGATTCATGCTCTGTTCGGATACACTTGCTAGAAATGTGTGGTTGACCGCAGAACAGGAGGGGATTTTCAGTGACAACCTCCTGGATCTGGCTCCCGGTATTCCCAAAACGGTGGAATTTCTGACCTTGCGTAACGGTGCCTCAGCATTTGAGGCAGCTGCGCCAGGTGCATTGACGGTACAATCATTGGTCAATTGGATACAAGGGTAGAGGACGGTAAAAGCTTATCCGCCTTGAATACAGTAAGCATCTGTCTCCCGGGGACATGAGGTCAACTTCGGGAGAACAGATGTTTTTTATCTTCATTTTATGCAGAGTGGAGCGCTTCCATTGAGCTTGAAGCCATTGTGGTGTACACTGTCCAGAACAGGTGTAAATTGGAACGTCAGGAAGGATGGACGGTTACAAGGAGGGAAAGTAACATATGTATGACCGTTTAAGATCGTTAAATTATCCAGTCAAACTTTATATTTTTATCGCACTGGCCTTATGCTCCGTAATCAGTACATTGTGGATCATTAACGTGCGATTGCCCTCAGGGGGCCGCCCTTATTTTTTTATTTGGTGGAATATGATGCTGGCCTGGATTCCTATGCTGCTGACGCTTTTGCTAGATGTCATTCATTGCTCGTGGAGACGGGTAACGAGGACATTTATGCTCTGGATCATAGGGGCTGGCTGGCTTTTCTTTTATCCCAATATACCCTATTTGATTACAGATTTGCTGCATGTATTCGCCAGATATCCTTTTCTCGGGGAGCAGCGTTTTTGGGGCAATCCGTACTTTTGGAATCATGTATTAGGGATGCTGCTGGTAGCTGTGCTTGGCCTCACCATGGGGGTTGTATCGCTTGAATCCGTACGACAATTGGTGCAGCGTGCTCGAGGCGGGCTTGTCAGCTGGTTGTTTATGCTGGCGGTACTTCTGCTAAGTAGCCTGGGGATTTATATTGGTCGTTTCTTTCGAGGAAACACATGGGATATTGTGTCTGCGCCGTCCCAGTTGTACACACAAATATCTTCCATATGGGCAGACTCTTTGCAACGCACGCATTTCGTGGAGTTTAGCGGGATGGTATTCGTGATTATGCTCGTTAGCTATGTATCCACGATGTGCGTGGTCTGGATGGGGAACAGCCGCCGGGACGAATGGCATCGCTGGTGATTACGATGGGGCTGAGTGGCTAATTATCATCATAAGATAAAATGTAAAGGCAAAGGAGGAATAGCTACAATGAACGGACAGAACCGATCTGATATCCGCGCTGGTCTTCAGGTGGATATTGTGCTTAAAAAGGATCAGCCCACGGGTAAGCTGACGCGAGGAACGGTGAAGGATATTTTGACCAATTCCCCGCGTCATCCGCATGGAATCAAAGTACGTTTGGCAGACGGGCAGGTTGGACGTGTCAAACATATTGTAATGAAAGAAGGATAGAGCTGTAGGCTTAGGAGGGATGATGTATGAATCAGGCAACGGCATGGTCTAAAAATGATCGTTACCCGCTTGTTTTACTTGTACTGCTGGTGCTTGCTCTCATTTGGTCCTTGGTTCGTCCGGCGGATTATTTTACATGGGTACTGGAAGTTCTCCCAGCCGTTTTGGGAGGTGTACTGCTGGCGGCTATTTACCGTCGATTTCAGTTTACCAATCTGGTATACACCCTCATCTGGCTACATGCATTGATCCTGATTGTCGGCGGGCACTATACCTATGCTGAAATGCCGCTATTCAACTGGATTCGGGATACGTTTGGGCTGGAGCGCAATTATTATGATCGACTTGGGCATTTTGCGCAAGGTTTTGTGCCTGCACTCATTGTAAGGGAAGTGCTGTTACGTAAGACGGCTTTGGGAAGCGGGAGCTGGCTCACTTTTCTAACGGTTAGTGTATGTCTTGCGATCAGTGCTGTGTACGAATTGATTGAGTTTGCCGTTGCCAAGGCAACCGGTACAGCGGTAGAGGCCTTTTTGGGAACACAGGGAGATATATGGGATACTCAATGGGATATGCTTCTTGCGTTCATCGGTGCCCTGACAGCGGTGATTTTGTTAAGCGGGGTACATAACAAGCTGCTCAAGCAGCTAAAGGTGTAGCAGGGTTTCTTGAAAGTCCAATATTTTTGAGGGTTATATTCGCGTCACAGGGTAACTGTCGAGATGTAGGGTCGCTGCATCCATGTAGCTGTCCAGCAGCCGCTCAAAAATACGGTCCCATGTCTGCTCCAGACTGTATGCTCTACCGGTTCTGGACAGAAAGTCGCGAAGTGGGGCATCCTCGTACAACAGGAGTACAGCTTTGGCAAAGGCAGCCGCGTCCCCAGCTGGACACAGTAGCCCTGTTTTCCCATCGATTATATTGTCTTTGACCCCGCCTTCATTCGCGCCAATCACGGGTGTGCCGCTGGCCATAGCCTCCAACACGACGTTACCGAAGGTTTCTGTAGTGGAGGGAAAGAGGAATACATCGGCTGCAGCATAGAGTTCAGCTAATTCCGGTCCTTTTACAAAACCAAGCCAGTGAACTGTGTGCTCTGGCACCCCGATATCTGCTGCAGTTTTGTACTTAAACAATGGGCCATCTCCTGCAATGACCAGTACTGAGGCTGCGCGGACGTCGTCGGGTAACTGGAGATAGGAATCCAGTAACGTGTCTATCCCCTTTTCCGGTGCAAGTCTGCCCACATATAAAATCACAAATGCGTCTGCACGAACACCCCATTTTTCCCATATCGCTTCGCGATTCACTGTGGGCTGGAAGCGGTCGGTGTCAATTCCTCTACCCCAGATTTCGAGCTGTCCCATTCCTTTATTGCGTAACAATTCCATGGTTGACCGAGAGGGGACATATACCCTTTCACAATGTCTGTGAAACCAGAGCATGTATTTCCATAATGCAGGTTCAAGCCAGCGAAGCTTGTAATATTCGAGGTATTTATCAAAGTGGGTGTGATAGGAGGCGACGAGTGGAATATGGTGTTTGGCAGCGTAGCTTGTTCCATACAAGCCAAGGTTAAACGGAGTAGCGACATGAATTAGATGCGGGGAAAAGGCTAACAGGCGCTCGTTGATTTGTTTGGCATTAGGGATCGCAAGTCTGCATTCCCGGTACAATAAAAAGGGAATACTTCGAAATCGCTCCACACCCGGCCCCGAGGACAGATGATGATCTGCCTCTGGTGCGAAGACAAGCGTAGATACCCCATGTGTCTCCAAATAGCCAATCCATCGTTCCAGTGTCAGAGCAGCGCCATTGACATCAGGCGTATACGTGTCTGTAAATAATGCGACTCGAAGCATGCCTTCATTCCTCCTCCGCCATTCTCATTTATCCTATGATGTTCCAGGGGAGTCCGCTTGGAGGCTCCGGCTTTTATTGTGTCATGATTTTGTTTACGGGCTTGCTGGGTTTTGTAAAAGTTGGCCTGCGGACAGGCGCCCTTCTCAGATTTTACTAATCCATAGCACGATAAGTTCCTCTTGTGAGGTTGATGCAAATAGGTTAATTCTGTTGATATGTATCCTAGTAGGAGCTGTACATTTCATAAATATTCCTGATCTCCGATGGTTTTGGGTAATAATAAAACATGGACTTTGTCTTGAAATTTCATTATAGTAATTCGGTATGAATAAATTTGAAGGGTAAGCAGGAGGGATGGCTGTGGCTTTTGGAGCACGGGTGTTAAAAACGGGAATCGCAGTGACGCTCGCCCTTTTTCTGAGCACGCTTTTGAACACCCATTCGCCTGTGGGGGCAGCGATAGCCGCTATTTTTGCCATGCAACCGTCGATATATAGGTCGTGGCGTTATTTTCTGGATCAACTCCAAACAAGCACATTAGGTGCAATCATGGCGTTGCTGGGCGGAATGGTATTTTCGAATGAGCCGATTGCGGTCGGACTGGTATGTGTATTGGTACTTATGATATGTCTGAAAATAAACATGGCTGATACGGTTGGATTGACACTTGTGACCGTTGTTTCTGTCATGGAAGCTTCAGGGGACTGGAAATTTGCGGTAACCCGCTTTGCGCTGACTCTGATCGGGATTGTGTCTGCTTTTGTCATCAACATTACCGTTTTTCCTCCCAAACCGAAAAGGCAGTTTATCAATCAGATTCAAAATGTATTTAACAGCATGTCCTTGCTGCTGCGAACTGCCATTTCCGATGAGATTAAGGAGTCTGTCTTTAGAGAGGAAAAAGGAAATTTGGAGGGAGCTATTAAATCACTCTCGGATAAATATCATTTGTTCGAAGAGGAGCAGAAAAAGCTCAAGCGCACCAAGTTCAGTCAGACGAGACAAATGGTCGTATACAAACAAATGCTCGAAAGTTTGCACAAAGGTTACGAGGTCTTGGATGCGGTGGAAAGGCACTACTTCCAATCTTTACGTCCAGAGGGAACAGATGCGTTTTTTGACGACCATCTGGAGCGGCTGATTCGTTTCCACGAGCACGCTCTGCTGAAATTCGAAAATAAACTGAAACCAAATGAGGATGAAAGTGAATTGTTCCAGCAGGCTAACGGTGATTTTATGAAGCATGCAATTACACGTTTTGACCATTGTCAGGAGGGAATGCTACGGCTTTCCATCGTAGCTGCGACGATGTACGACTATGGTCATCAACTGGAGCGATTGAGCAGACTGGCCGACCATATTCATCCTGTGGAAGAGAGCCGATAGGCGATTTCGGAAAAAAGAAAAGGCGACCGTATTCATCAATCAGATGGACGGTCGCTTTTTTATGTAATGAATTTAATAAAGTAGGAACAGGCTAATGGAAGGTTGCCAGAAAGCACAAAAAAAGCCCACTGGTTGCGAACAGGGACTGAACTTGCTACAATAGAGGATGCTATGTTTTACATAGTAAAACCGTATTGCATAGGTTGTTAACACACTACTTGTTACATTATAGCATGCTTCAAAGGAATAGTCAATTTTCCCGGATCAGGGGGATGCGATGAGTATGCCCGGGTCCATAATAGAGCATAGTTTGTACGCAAGGGAGCCCTGCGCGGAGCAGGAGGAAACGGAACAGGAGCGATGTCAGTGACTACTGAGCAGCAATGGAATGAGGAACAACGAAGAGTAGAAGATGTGACCGCAGTCATTAGCGGGCGTATTCGGAAGCTGGAGACAGAGGTTGGTTCTGTGCGAGGCGATGTCGTCGATATGCGTAAAGACTTCTGGGATGAGGTAACGATCAATTTCAGTGAGGCGGATGATGTGGGAGAGACGTCCACCAGTTTGCGTCAGCAGTCTGAGATTTTGTCTGAGCGGGAACGAAGACACAAGCATTCCACTGAGGCGTTAGGTCGTTTGAAAAAGTTGCTTGACTCACCTTATTTTGCACGTATTGATTTTGCTGAGGAAGGGCAGACTGCGGAGCGTATTTATCTGGGGATTGCCTCCCTGCTGGATAACCAGGATGAGGAATTTCTGATCTACGACTGGCGCGCGCCTATTTCGAATCTTTATTACGATAACATGCCAGGTCCCGCTTCTTATAAGACCCCAGCAGGAGAAATGGAAGGAGAACTGACGCTCAAACGCCAATTCTCGATCCGTGACGGACAGATCCGCTTTATGTTCGATACTGGCGTCACCATTGGAGACGAACTCCTTCAAGCCGTATTAAGCCGGAGCTCGGATGCTCAAATGAAAAGCATTGTCGCCACCATTCAAAAGGAGCAGAATCGCATCATTCGTGATGATCGAAGCCGGATGCTGATAGTTCAGGGAGCGGCAGGAAGCGGTAAAACCTCCGCTGCGCTTCAGAGAGTAGCATATTTGCTATACAAGTATCGGGATCACTTGCGAGCAGATCAGGTCGTGTTATTCTCGCCAAACCCCATGTTCAACAGTTATGTTTCGACAGTATTGCCTGAATTGGGTGAGGAAAATATGCTTCAGGCCACATTTCAGGAATATTTGGAACGGCGTTTGGGCCGGGAGTTTCAGCTAGAAGATCCTTTTGAGCAGCTGGAATATGTGCTATCAGCGTCGTCACAGCCTGGGTATGAGGCTAGGATGGAAGGTATCCGCTTTAAGTCATCCAAGACGTTCTTACATGTGATTACAGGCTACAAAGCGCACCTGGAACAAAAGGGAATGCGTTTTAAACCGGTTCGTTTTCAGGGACGTGAGGTGATTTCAGTAGAGCAATTGGCAAGCAAGTTTTATGGATTTGACTCGGCTGTGCGGCTGGCGAACAGATTGGAGCTGCTGCGTGATTGGATGCTCAAAGAACTGGCTCGCTTTGGTAAGGAAGAATGCTCCGCTCCTTGGGTGGACCAGCAGATGGATCTGATGGAGCCGGAGGATTATCAGCGTGCATATAACCGCATGCGCCGGAAATCCAAGAATAAAGGCGATACCTTCGACGACTTTACGCGTGAAAGAGAAATATTGGCGCGTATGGTGGTCAGTGATCGCTTAAAGCCCCTGCGCAAGTGGATTAAGGCACTTCGCTTCGTGGATACAACCCGTCTATACAGCGAGCTGTTTATGAACGAGACGTTATTAAGCGAACTGTCGAATCATGCAGAGCTGCCCGTCAACTGGAGTGAAATTAGTCGGCAAACTCTGAAACGCATTCAGGCTGGAGAACTAGCGTATGAGGATGTGACGCCCTTTTTATATTTGCGTGAGCTGATGCTGGGCTTCCGCTCCAATAGCAACATCCGTCATGTGTTTATTGATGAGGCACAGGACTATTCACCATTCCAGCTGGCGTTCTTCAAACGATTATTTCCACAGGCTAAAATGACAGCACTGGGCGATTTTAATCAGGCTATCTATGCCCATGCTTCGGTGCTTCAGGATGCAGAACCATTGTATGACCTGTATGGAGCAGAACAGACTGAGATGATTTCCCTGACACGCAGCTATCGTTCCACACAGGAGATTGTAGAGTTTACCCGGGGGATGGTAGCAGGAGGGGAGCATATTGTTCCGTTTAACCGTAAGGGTGAGAAGCCTCTGGTAACCGAGGTGAACTCGCGTGAAAAGCTGCATCAACTGATAACTGAGAATGTTACAAAATTGCTGGCAGAGGGTTATGAATCCATAGCGGTGATCTGTAAAAATGCTGATGAAAGCGCGGCAGCCTACGAAGCACTAGAAGGACAACTGCCAGTAAAGCCAAAATTAATTAAGAAAACAACTCCCGCTTTTGAAAAGGGGATTCATATTATTCCGGCCTATCTGGCGAAAGGCGTGGAGTTTGATGCGGTTCTCATTTATGACGGATCGGCCCAAGTATACCAGCGTGAGAGTGAGCGTAAATTGTTCTACACGGCCTGTACGCGAGCGATGCATTTGCTGCATATCTATAGCATAGGGGAGATTACGCCATTCGTGAGTTCGCAGGAATCGGAGACGTATATCCGTAAAGTGGAATAAAGTGACCAGGTTCTTTAGGGGCGGCTGGCAATATTGAGCGTATTCCAGTAACATAAGCAAATAAGCCAAACAGGTAAGAAGCATAAACGGAGGTTACAAACGTAATGGACATGAAAAGAGTATTTCAACGCCCACCGCTGGCGGACTGTGTGCCCGAGTTGGTAGCTACAGCTAGAGGGGAGCGCAAGGCATCGCTGGTGATCCGCGGAGGAACGCTGGTCAATGTGGTATCGGGCGAATTGTTACCGGGCATGTCTATTGCTGTGCAAGGCTCTCGTATCGCCTACGTCGGTAGAGACGTTAGCCATACGATTGGAGAGGACACCGTAATCATTGAAGCGGAAGGCCGCTATATGGCACCGGGTTTACTGGACGGACATTGTCATATCGAAAGTACGCAGCTCACCGTAACTGAATTTGCTTTGGCTGTACTGCCGCTGGGCGTGACGGGCGGTTTTTTTGACCCACATGAAATTTCCAATGTGCTCGGTCTAAAAGGGCTTCGTCTAATGCTGGACGAAGCCCGCACGACACCGCTGGCTGCTTACATGCAGGTAGCTTCCTGCGTGCCTTCCACAGGCCCAGAGCTGGAAACGACCGGTGCCTCTTTCGGTCCGGCGGAAGTCGCAGAGGCTCTAAGCTGGGGCCCAGATATGATTGGACTGGGCGAAGTAATGAATTTCCCTGGCGTCGTCTATGGTGACGACGTGATGATTGGGGAAATTCAGGCCACGCTGCGCGCCGGCAAGGTGGCGGACGGCCATTTTACATGGGCCTCCGATGATTGGCGGCTGCCGGTCTACGCAGCCGCAGGAATTACGGGCGATCACGAATGTGTCACGCCCGAGGATGTAGCCGAGCGCATCCGGCTCGGCATGTATGCCAAGATGCGGCAAGGCTCCGCATGGCATGATGTGGCCGAGACGATCCGTGCCAGCACGGAAATGGGTCTCGACACGCGCCGCATGATGCTGGTGACGGATGATCGCAGTGCGGAATCCCTGCTCCATGAAGGGCAGATGGACTTCGTGGTGCGTCATGCGATTGCGCAGGGCGTTAAACCCGTGACTGCCTTTCAAATGGCAACGCTGAATACGGCAGAGCGCTTCGGCGTAGCACGGGACATTGGCTCGATTATTCCCGGTGCGATTGCCGATATTATCCTGCTTGATGGCCGCTTAGCCGAAGTGAATGTGACGGCTACCATCGCAGCGGGCCAACTGGTGGCTGAGTACGGACAAATGGTCGCCGACTGGGAAGGCTTTGTTTATCCTGCGGAAGTGATGGACACGGTCCATTTGGGTCGAGAGCTGAGTGCTGCAGATTTTCGTATTGCGGCTCCAGTACAGGAAGGGAATGTACCTGTACGGGTAATTCGTGTCACGGAAAATCATGTGGATACGAAGGAAGTGCGGATGACCGTTCCGGTGCGTGATGGTGAAGTTGCATCAGATCCTGCGCAGGATTTGTGCAAAATCGCCGTTTTCGAGCGGCATCATGCCAGTGGCAGCCACGCGGTGGCGCTTGTGACAGGCGTCGGCTTCACCGAGCCGGCTGCAATTGCCATGACCGTAGCGCATGACAGCCACAACCTGCTTGTCATTGGTAATGATGACGAGCTCATGACCCAGGCGGCGAAGCAGGCCGTTGCTCTGCGTGGCGGCGTGGTGGTTGTATCCGCCTCGGGTGATACGCGCTTCCCGCTCCCAATCGCTGGGCTGATGTCCCCAGCTCCGTTTGCAGAGGTGGCTGCGCAGTCCGAAAGTATCAGCCGGGCACTTCAGCAATCCGGCTGCATGCTGAACAACGCGCTGATGACACTGTCGTTGCTCGCACTGGTCGTAATCCCTGAAATCCGCCTGTCGGATCAGGGACTTGTCGTGATCGGAGCCGACGGTATACGCAAGGTGTCTCTTTTCGTGGAAGAGGATGCTACGGAAGCCTGATAGAATACGTCGCTGGGGGTTGTCCTGCAGGTCTACCCAGACCTGAGGGATAGCCCCTGTTTTCTTATATAGTCCGAAAGGTATCTTTAATTCCTTAATCAACGTTTTGTGGGGTGGTGAGCAGATGCAATTATATTATCGTTCATTAGAAAAAATGGCTCATCAAGCCTCAATTATAGATCAGGATTGGAACAGGTTTGTAGAGCAAACCCGTGTGAGGCATGTTCAGCAGGGTACATATCTTATTGAAACAGGGGAACCTGTGAAACATGCTTATTTTTGTTCGGAGGGATTATTCCGGTTGTTTTATACTTTGGCAGATGGTAGAGAATATAATGTTGGTTTTTCACCAGAAAATGATTATGTAACCTCTTATGGCGCTATGGTTCAAGGTAAACCATCCACTTTTACGATTGAGGCCATGGAAGATTCGGTTGTTATTGAAATTCCATATCATGTCCTGAAGGAGCTTATGGATACAAGCCATATGTGGGAAAGATTCGTGCGTAACAGCGTGGAGAGACTATACATTCGCAAAGAGGAACGGGAACGTGAATTGTTGTATCTTTCAGCTAGGGAACGTTATAACGCCTTTCTTCTCAAGTACCCCGGATTGGATAAACGAGTTGCACAATACCATATAGCTTCGTACATAGGCGTATCCCCCGTCTCACTTAGTCGTTTGCTGCGCAGCGATCCGCATTAACCTATGTTAATGCGGTTTGGCAGACAAGTGGCGTACAATAACGGTAAATCCATTCAAGCTTCACAAAAAAGGAGATAGGCATATGCGTTATATGATGATTGTATTGTTGGAATTCTACCCTTCCTGGTTGGCTCTACCCAGGGAAGAACGCCGAAAACATGCGGGGGCCTTGCAGGCTCGCATTCAGAAATATAGTGAGCATGTACAGGTTCGTTTTTTTGATGCAGAAGCGCTGCCTGGAAAGGACTATACAGATTTCGTTGTATGCGAAACAGAGGATATGAAGCAATATCACTATATGTGGGAAGAAATTCGTGATTCGGAGCCGTATACTAAAGGGTACATGAAGATTAAAGATGTAGTAATGGGGATGGAAAATGCATTTCAGTCCTATGAGTCCGAAATGCTACAGATGGACAAATAACCCATCATACTCCCTTACTATGTAAAAAAGTTCAGCTTGTATAGGATTTATACAAGGCGAGTTCCCAGGCTTTTCTATTAGCTGGGAATTCGCCTTTTTCTATTAAAGACGCTAATAAGACAAAATCGCATTATACAACGGTATCACTTATAACCTTCAGAAATCCATTATTTGTTGCATTATTAATTAACTGATTAATAGATTTTGCTGCGCTATCGCTAAACAAGTACCACTCATCTTTGGATACGTCATGAATCAAAAACTTGGGATACCCGACTAAAACTTCGGATGGAAAGGACTGGATTAAAGAATACACGTCAAAACGAGCTAAGCTTTTCCCCTTTTGGTCTAAGAAATCGTATTGTGCATTTTTATAATAAGACCCAAGAGTGTCAATAGTGAAGCTCCAAGAATAGTTTTCAGGTGCTTCAACCTTTTCACCTTTGTTTTTTGCAAACATATTATAAATGGTTTTGTTATATGCATTGCCGTGAATTTGCTGAACTACGCCGCCCATGATCATATGGTACTCCTGTTGAACTGCCTTTACTTGTACACCGTTTATGAACAATGGTTCAGTAGTAATAGTCACTATAAGGTTGCTGTAATTGACTTTACATCCGAACGCCTCTGCAATAAAACGAAGTGGAACATATATGCGATTATTTTTCACGTATGGTTTTACATCAAGCAGTATCTTTTTACCGTTTTTCTCCGCTATGCTTCTGTTTATTGCTAATTTTACTTTCATATCGCTCTTAGCGAGAATAACCCCGGAATCGGACCACTCGACGCTAGCCCCCAAACTTTCGCTAATAACACGTAAAGGTACCATTGTACGTTTGTTCTTCATTTCTGGCTTCGCATCGGTTGCAATAGCCACACCGTCAATTTTGATTTGATTTTGTGCTGCATATGTAGTGGACGATGAAATACATAAAAAGATAGCAAGAAAAAAAAACAAAGAATGCTTTGTTCATAAATGACTTCTCCTTTTTTAAATAAATTTGTTGCGTAGCAACTTTTCACCATATTCAGACGCGACTGGATAAAATTCGTTGCGCTTTCCTATTCATTAACTGAACGTAACAACCAGTTTGTACTATTCAATCTGATTTCCGATATTTACCAACTAAAAACTTCTAATCTCCCTGGGGAATTATGTCGATAACATTGAATATTGTTCATAAAATTTACAAAGTAAATCTTTAGGGGGAAAGTTAATGAGAAAACAGCTAAAAGTTGCGATTTCTCTAGCATGTTTATTGATGTTTATAGGTTGTTCAGCATCACCAGTATCAGAGCAGACGACTAAGATTACATTTTTGAATTCCAAATCTGAAATAAAAACCCAATTGGAAGAAGTGGCAAAACAATACAATCAAGAGCATCCGGAAGTATCTTTAGAAATTATTACTGCTCCAGAGGGAACGTCTGCATATCAAAAGCTGATGTCGATGTACGGCTCAGGAAGTCCAGCAACGATGTCGATGCTTGACCCGGGAGACACGCAGACATTCCTGGATAAAGCCGTTGATTTAAGTAAAGAGAAGTGGGTAGCCGATACGATAGAAAATGGACTTGACGCTGTTAAGAAAAACGATGCTGTGCTGGGATTTCCATTTGCAGTGGAAGGCTATGGATTAATCTATAACAAAAAAGTATTGGACAAGGCAACAGGGGGTTCTTTTGATCCTTCTTCGGTGCAAAGTAGAAGCAGCCTTAACTCATTAATGGCTAAGATTCAGCAGTCGGGAGTAGCACCGGTCATGCTTTCACCAATGGACTGGTCTCTCGGCTCTCATCTTTTAGCTCTGTCTTATTCTGTTCAACCCGAAGGTTTTCCAGAGTTTGTTAAAGGTATGCAGAACAACTCCATCGATTTGTCCCAAAACAGTGTAATGTCTGGATGGGTACAAACTTTAGACCTGCTCAAGGATAACAGCATCAATAAGCACTCGCCTTTGGACAGTACGTATGACGATGGAGCCAAAGCTTTGGGAGAGGGCAAGGTAGGGCTTTGGTTTATGGGTAACTGGGCTTGGAATGGAATAAAGAGCAATGATACGGCAAATGAGGAATACGGTTTTTTGCCTCTTCCGTTAAATGATAATACGAATGATCCAAACAATTCAAAGATCACAGTTGGTGTGACAAAGTATGTATTCATCGACTCCACAGCTACCACGCCTCAGCAGCAAGAGGAAGCCAAGAAATTTTTAAACTGGCTGGTATACGAAAAGTCCGGTCAGGAACTTTTGGTCAACAAGGCCAATGTTATACCGGCCTTCAAGAGTATTGACTTGGTGCCTACCGATCCCTTGAGTAAATCGATCAAGTCATATTTGTCGAGCGGAAAGACGCTGCCGTTTATGGCAACACTTCCACCTGATCATGGGGCCATCACAGGAGCATCTATCCAAAGCTACATTAGTGGAAAGATAGATAAGACTGAGCTGTTGCGCCAAATACGCATATACTGGAAAGCTCAGCGGGGATGATATGAGACCAGTCACGGGAAGGAAGATAAGGATGTTTAAATTAACGTTAAAGAAAAAAATAATTAGTGCAGCTCTCATACTGGTTGTCGTACTGTCCCTTTCAAGTGTTATAGGCGTCATTAAGATGTCGGAAATGGGAGAGGCTTCTGATAAGGTAAATAACAGGTCTTTACCTGCGGTTATTCTTCTTCAGGGTATGGATAAGCAGATTACAGAAATCGATAGACTAACTGTTCGATTGATACTCGAAGAGGATGAGGCTATTCGCACCACTTATCAAGAAGAACTAACCAAAGCTACAGCTTCAATGGATAAGAGTGTAAATAAATATCAAAGTTTAGCCTCTACAGCGGAGGAAAAAGAACTGTTCACCAACTTTTATGGTCAGTGGGCAATGTATCTTCGCCATCTAAAGGTGGTTTCCGCTGCCATGGAAGAAAACGACAAAGTGATGGCCTACATGATCGTTCATGGAAATTCTTCTATTTATAAGGCGGCATTAGACGATGTAAATAAACTGAAGGTGCTTAATGAGCAGTATGCCACTGAGGCAGCTAATCAATCGAGTCAATCTTACCATTCAGGTAGACTTTTGATGATTTCTTTGACTATCATATGTACGATCCTGGGAATTATCGGTTCTTTTTTACTGGCTCAATCGTTCACTAAGCCCATATTAAGGATAGCGGAACAGATAAAGCTGGTAACGAGGGGGAACCTGCAAGTGGAACCTCTTAGGGTCCGATCCAAAGATGAGGTCGGGGAATTGGCATCCGATTTTAATGAAATGTGCGATTCACTGCGCAACCTTTTAAAGGAAGTTGTGGATAATTCCTTACTGGTTGCTTCTACGGCTGAACAGCTAACAGCCAGTGCAGAACAGACAAGCATTGCTACCGAGCAGATAGCTATAAGTGCCACTCAAGTCGCAGAGGGATCTCAGACACAGCTTGCAGATATTGCTGAAACGCTGAATTACACGGTAGGTGTTTCTAAAAGTGTAGAGAACATAACCAATCGCTTTGTGAATGTAGCTAATCTCACAATCCAAGCACAAGAAAAAGCAAACAACGGGAAAACCCAAATGTCTTCCACTGTCTCTCAAATAAGAGATGTGCATACCAAGGTAACTCAATCCGCTGAAGTAGTAAATATTCTAGGAGAAAAGTCAGCGGAGATTAGACAGATCACAGCTATGATCAGTGATATAGCAGCCCGAACCAACTTGCTTTCACTCAATGCGAGTATAGAAGCTGCAAGAGCGGGAGAGCAGGGAAAAGGATTTGCGGTTGTCGCTTATGAAGTACGCAATTTGTCGGCACAAGCAAGTGAAGCAACCGGTAAGATTTCCTCTCTGGTCAACGAAATCGCATTAAGAACAGACGAAGTTGTCATCTCGATGAATGAAGGTGTTCAATCACTAAATGAAGGTATGATGCTTGTCGAAGGTGTCGGTAACGTCTTTTCTGAAATTGTCGGTGCCGTTGAAGAAGTGAGCGGTGAGGTAGACACTGCGGCTGTAGAAGCAAGATCCGTAAATGAAGGAACCGTTTCTATGGTGGAATCTATGAAGAAAATTGCCGAAATCTCCGAACGTGCAGCCGATTCTACTCAAACAGTCGCAAGCGTAGTCGAGGAAACTACTGCTTCCATGCAGGAAGTGTCTGCAGGTGCTAACATGCTTGCCAAGCGGGCGGAAGAGATGAATCAAACGGTGTCTGTATTCAAAATTTAAAGTAAGTTGGCGGTAGCCTTGGACGAGAAAAACAAGTCCTAGACTACCGCTGTTACCATTAGATTACGAGTGAACGGCTTCAGCTTTTTTAGCAGATCTTTTCAGATCCTGTTTACGGCGTTCCTCTAGGTACCGTTCTCCATTTTTCTTGTCAGCTGTCAGCGTAAAGCAGGAAATGATGGTGAACAGACCGGCAATGGAACCCAAAATAACATAAGTGATCGGGAAATTCAGAACTTCATACATATGTCCGACAATAGGTGAGAACACAGATACCACCAGGGAGCCCATAAACAAATAGAGCAGGTACATGGTGGACGATAAGCGCTGGTCAAAGTTGACGGTAATGTACTTGAAGATGGCGACCAGAATCAGCGGTTTCTCCAGAGAGTGAATCATTTTCATCGCAGCCACCCATATGGAACCGAACGGCAGTGAAGAACCGATAATACGCAACGACATGATCGTCCCGGCAATAATCAATGCCCATTTGGCAGTCGTTTTGTTCACAAACCATGGGGTAACAAACAGGAACACAAATTCCAGGAATACTTGCACAGCACTTAAGTCGCCAAGGAATTGATTTCCTTCTGCTTTAGAACTGAACTGAGATACGAAATAGGTGGCAAATTGCTGGTCATATACCTCATAAATTTGGGTCACGCCAACCATGAATAGCATTAGAAACCAGAACTTTGTGGTGCGTACGAGATGCAGTACGTCAATGAGCTTCAACGATTCAGTTTTCTGCTGCTCCTGTCCGGAAATTTCGACTTTGGTCAGGAAGATGCAGATCATGGCAACAACGGCAGATACGGAGGCAATCCAGAAGGTCAGATTTACATTAATATTGATGACCCGTCCCGCAACAAAGGTAGCAGCTGCCCATCCGAGTGAGCCCCACATACGAACTCGTCCGTATTCAAACCCATATTTGCGTGACACTTTGTCCATATAGGAATCGACGACACCGTTACCTGCATTAAACACCAGGCCGATAAATAGGGCGCCGACAATGGCACCAATGACGAACTGTGTTTGAAGCAATGGACCGTACACATAGATAAAGAAGGGTCCGACGAGCAAAAGAATCGTAAAAAGTATGTACAGCAGATGTTTTCTCAAGCCCAGCTTGTCGGATAAGTACCCAAACAGGGGTTGCATGATCAAGGCGACGATAGAGTTTGCCGCGTATAAAAACCCTGTGTAGGTTTCTGAAATCCCCAGGCTTTGTCCTAGCCAAATGACAAAAAAAGACATGGCGGCAGACCATGTAAACAGATAAGCGAAGTTAAAAACGCTCAAAGACCAGTAGTTGCGTTTTGCCAAATTCCTCATGTATAAGCACCCCTTCAAATTGTAGCTGCTCAATGTGTTGACAACGTCATTAAGCATTGTCTGTACTATTAATTGTAAGGAGGATTGAATTGAATCCATAGGGCATTTTCCCAAGATTTCCTGTGCTTATTGCAATCAATTGCCAGGTTGGGTTGTACATAACTTTTCTCATCTTGTAAGAAATAAGTCCTACGTGTAAAATTCTTTATAGTTCATTGAGCTCATTTAGTAGGAGGAGAAACACGGCAAGAAGTAGAATTGTTCTAAGGTCTGGCTGACATGGTCATACTGATAGCACAATAAATTGCTAAAGCAAGGGGATGAAGTGGTTCTTTCGCAAGTACAAAGTTACTTGATACCGTGAACGTATATAGAGTATTGTGTAATGATGAGTTATCGAACCCCACATCTTGAATAACGTTTCACACCGATCGCGAAGGGTTAGCGGATGGCTATCCCTACTTGGTGCTGCTATAACCCTATGAGCATGTACTACACAAAATAAAAAGAAAATGAATGATAACAAACTGTTGTGATTTCATGGTTGGAGGATTTATTATGTCAAAAAGTGTTTCTTCGTCCTTTATTATTATTATAGGATCGATGCTATTTGCCTTATTTTTTGGTGCAGGGAATCTAATCTTCCCACCTATGCTTGGTCAAATGGCTGGAAAGAATGTGTGGATAGCCAATGCGGGTTTCTTGGTTACCGGAGTTGGCTTACCGTTACTAGCCATCACTGCCTTTGTTTTTTCAGGCAAAAGCAATTTACAAACTTTAGCGAGTCGTGTACATCCTGTATTCGGGATTGTCTTTACAACGATTCTTTATCTAGCCATTGGCCCGTTATATGCAATTCCAAGAACCGGTAGTGTGTCGTTTGAAATTGGAGTCAAGCCTTTTTTTTCAAACCATACAGATCATCCTGTCGCACTTTTTGTATTTACCATTCTTTTTTTTGGGGTTGCATGCTTGTTATCACTTAACCCTACAAAAATTATTGATGTGATCGGAAAGTTTTTAACACCCATTAAATTGACATTCATTGGGATTCTGGTGGTCGTAGCCCTTATTCACCCCATAGGAGCCTTCCAAGCACCTGCCGAAGGCTATACTTCGCACGTCTTTTTCAAAGGCTTTCAAGAAGGTTATTTAACATTGGATGCTCTTGTAGCCTTTATTTTTGGAATTATTATTGTGAATGCAATTAAGGAAAGAGGAGTTACTGCCAAAAAAGAGCTGATGATTATTTGTGCCAAATCGATAACCATTGCGGTTGTCCTCTTAGCATTTATCTATACGTCTCTTGCCTACATGGGAGCTTCTAGCGTTGAAAAACTGGGTGTTTTAGAAAATGGTGCTGAGGTGTTAGCCAAGGTTTCATCCTATTATTTTGGATCTTACGGCTCCATTTTATTAGGCTTAATGATTACAGTAGCGTGTTTAACGACAAGCGTAGGGCTTATTACGTCCTGTTCTTCCTTTTTTCATACCTTGTTTCCGAAAGTTTCTTATAAAAGAATTGCTCTCATGTTATCCATATTTAGTACCATTGTAGCCAATATAGGTTTAACACAGCTCATTAAGGTTTCAACACCAGTGTTAATTGCAATATATCCTATTGCGATTTCTCTAATATTTTTAACATTTTTACATTCCGTGTTTAAAGGAAAATCAGAAGTATATCAAGGCAGTTTAATATTAACCTTCATTGTTAGTCTATTTGACGGCTTGAATGCTGCTGGAATAAAAATTAAAGTAATTAATGACTTTTTTACTCAAATTCTTCCGTTATATGATGTAGGATTAGGCTGGTTAATTCCCTCTGTTTTAGGAGGAGTAGGGGGGTATATATTCTACTATATTAAACGAAGAAAAATTGTCCTTATACTTATGAAGCCCAAAAAATAAATGATTTGCTTATTCGGTGAATTGGACATGTATAACCAAAAGAAAGAACGAACGGAGAACTTGATCTTCTGTTCGTTCTTTCTTTTTGTAACTTTACGCGCAGCTATTCAAAACAAAATCATAAATTTCCGTCTGTTATAGAAAGGACAGCAAGCGCCTGATCTGCTTCGTGCTGCTTGCGGTATAGCGAAGGAGTCAGACCGTTCCATTTTTTAAAGGTTGCAATAAAATAGCTTAGATTTTCAAATCCCACATCCAGCGCAATATCAACTACTTTGCGGTCACTTTGCTCTAGCAACCTGCAAGCCTTCTGAATCCGCTGATAGTTGATATATTCAACCGGACTTTTCTGCACCATCTGCTTGAAGAAACGACAGAAATGTCCCTCACTCATCCCAACCTCATCTGAGATCTCTCGCAAACGAATGGGCTCATGCGCATGGCTGTTGATGTACGCCAGTGCTTTTTTGATCCGTTCGACCTTGTTGCGTTGACTCGCCATAACCACGTCCTCTCCGCTAGCCGGAGTCATGTGCGGGAACAGGCAGGCAATTATGCTATAGAGCTGCGCCTTGGTCGCCAGTTCACGGGCAGGCGCATTCTGTTCATGGCTAGTGATAATACGTTTCAACGCGGTCAATAGCTCCTGCTCCCAAGGCTGCACACCGCGAATGTGAGGGGGAGGGACGAGTTTTTTATTGATAAATGGTTCAATAAACTGCGTCTGAACTGTATCTTGCGTGCGGCTGTGCAGCATATCCGGGTGAAACACCACCGCAGAAAATACACAGCGAGGACTTTTTTGTAAATAACCAGCGTGAAGCTCGCCACTGTGTACAAAAAGGGCTTCACCTTCGCTAACCTCCGTATAGACCATATCCGTCTGAAATATAGCGCTCCCCTGTTCTACTACGATAAACTCCATTTCCTCATGCCAATGGGACTCCAATATACTATTTCCGTTCAATTGCTCTACGCTCGGATATACGCTGACTGGATACATGGGATTGCCGTGAATACGGTTTTCTCTTAACATTTTCCTTTGCATTTCACTGATTCCTTTCGGCACACTGATTTATATAGAAAACATCAAAATATTGATACTAAACGTCAAAATAAAAGAAGTAAACCCTTACATAAATCAATATTATTATAGTAAGGATTTCGAAAAAATCCAATCAGCGATTTGGGAACAAGGAATATAAAAGTCGAGATGGAGGAAGAGACAGATGAAATTTACTGATGGCTATTGGTTGGTTCGCAAGGGCTATGAAATACAAAATCCTGCTGACATCCGTGATATCGTGACGGACGATGCTTCCATGACGGTATATGCAGCAACCCACCGGATCGAGCACAAAGGGGATACGCTAAATGGAGCGTTACTGAAAGCGACCTACAGCTCTCCCATGCCGAATGTTATTCGGGTGCGTCTGAACCACCATAAGGGACGGGTGCATCATGGACCAGATTTTGAAATTCACACCTTGCCGACAGAGGTGGATATTACGGTGGGTGAGGACGTAGCAGTACTGAAGAGCGGCGATCTGAGTGTGCGAGTCGGTCGTGGAAAGAGCTGGGACGTAGGCTTCTATGTCAAGGATCGTAAAGTCACGGGCAGTGGGCATCGGGGACCCGGCTATATTACAGACCCGCAGGACCAGCCATTTTTCCGGGAGCAGCTGGAGCTGGGTATGGGGGAGTACGTATACGGCCTTGGAGAGCGTTTCACTCCATTTGTGAAAAATGGTCAGGTCGTTGATATTTGGAATGAAGATGGCGGGACCAGCAGTGAACAAGCATACAAAAACATTCCATTTTATTTATCCAATAAAGGGTACGGTGTATTCGTCAATCATCCGGAAAAGGTATCTTACGAGATTGCATCGGAAAACGTTTCGAAGGTACAGTTTAGCGTTGCTGGCGAATCGTTAGAGTATTTTATTATTGGTGGAGCTAATCCTAAGGAGGTACTGGACAATTATACCAAGCTGACAGGCAAACCTGCATTGCCACCGGCCTGGACCTTTGGTTTGTGGCTGACCACTTCGTTTACGACCGATTATGATGAAGCGACAGTAAACCATTTTGTCGACGGGATGGCTGAACGGGATCTGCCACTCTCGGTATTCCATTTTGACTGCTTCTGGATGAAGGAATACCAATGGTGCGATTTCCAGTGGGATCAAGATATGTTCCCAGACCCAGAAGGTATGTTGCAGAGATTGAAGGCTAAGGGACTCAAAATTTGCGCATGGATCAATCCGTATATTGCAGAAAAGTCCATTTTGTTCGATGAAGGTATGGAGAATGGCTATTTGGTCAAAACAGCTGATGGCAGCGTGTGGCAATGGGACATGTGGCAGGCGGGGATGGGGCTGGTTGACTTCACGAACCCGGCTGCAGTTGCCTGGTATCAGGATAAGCTGAAGGTGCTGATCGATCAAGGCGTGGATTGCTTCAAAACCGACTTTGGTGAGCGTATTCCAACAGATGTAGTTTATTATGATGGCTCTGATCCAATGAAAATGCACAATTACTATACGCATTTGTACAACAAAGCTGTGTTTGATGTGCTGGAGGAAAAGCTGGGCAAAAATGAAGCCGCATTATTTGCACGTTCTGCCACAGCCGGGGGACAACAGTTCCCAGTTCACTGGGGCGGAGACTGCTCGTCCACGTATGAGTCGATGGCAGAGTCCTTGCGGGGCGGATTATCGCTTGGTTTGAGTGGCTTTGGCTTTTGGAGCCATGATATTAGCGGCTTTGAACTAACGGCTGCGCCGGACTTATACAAACGGTGGGTACAGTTTGGATTGTTATCCTCCCATAGCCGTCTACACGGAAATGTGTCATACCGTGTTCCTTGGCTGTTTGACGAAGAGTCAGTCGACGTGGTGCGCAGCTTTACCAAACTCAAATGCTCACTGATGCCACACCTGTATGCTTCTGCTGTGGAATCCTCGGTGAGGGGACTGCCGATGATGCGGGCTATGGTATTGGAATTCCCGCAGGACCCAACCTGTGCAACGCTGGATTTACAATACATGCTGGGGGATTCCATTTTGGTAGCCCCGATCTTTAATAAAGAAGGCAATGTAACCTATTATGTACCCGAGGGACAATGGACGAATTTGTTAACGAATGAAATCGTGTCTGGTGGTCGTTGGGTCAACGAGCATCATGATTTTACAACCTTACCTGTGCTCGTGAAGCCAAACACATTGTTGGCCATCGGTCATGAGGATCGTCGTCCGGATTATGATTATGCAGATCAAGTGACGCTTCATTTGTTTGAGCTCGGCGAAGGGCAACAGGCTCGTTCGGTTATCGTGAATACATCAGGCGAAGAAGAGCTCACGGTTACTGCCAGCCGTAAGGATTCTGTCATTACGGTGAAGGCAGAAGGTGCCGTTAAACCGTGGTCGTTAGTACTGCGCGGTATCCATAAGGATGTTCAAGTGGAGGAAGGCAGCAGTCTGGCAGGAGAACAGGGGGTAATCATTACACCAGCCTCCAGCGGACAACAAGAGCTTACTATTCACTTGGGCTAGATCAGGAGTCCATCTGTAGATGGATAGATTATAATATAGCGATTATATTGCGAAAAAAAAGGCTTGCCTGATACAAACCAGGCAGGCCCTTTTTGATGTGTCATTCCGATAATATCTTCAACTTTAGCTTTGATATCAAACCCTATGCATTCTGCGGAAGTAGTAGTGGTATAAGGTACTGCCGGAAAATATCCACAGGAGTCCGCTTCTTTTTAAATGTATCAGCCGTGAGGACAACTACCAAGTCATAGGACGGGACGACAATAATATATTGCCCACCAAAGCCTAGTGCGTAAAAATAGTCTATTTCCGTTCCAGTCTCTTCATCAGAAAAGGAAGAAGCCCACCAGTGACAGCCATAATATGCTTTTTGTGGTTTGGAGGCTGGAAGAAATGGACGAGTCGAATATCGGACGGTCTCCGTCTGGATGATCTGCCGTCCTTCCCAGCTTCCTTCGTTCAGATAAAGGCGTCCGAATTTGAGCATGTCCAGCGGTCTGAGATGCAGCCCGAAGCCTCCGGTGTGAGTGCCTTGCGGATCGGTTTCCCAATGATAGTTATCGATACCGAGCGGCTGGAATAATTGCTCCTCGGCAAATTCAGCAACGGCTTGTCCAGAGGCAGAACGCAGCAAGGTGGCCAAAAGTTGAGAACAGCCAGAGCTGTACTCCATTCGCGTACCTGGTAAATCCGATAATGGCTGTGAAAGCACAAATTGCACCCAATCGGACGTTTTGCTCATGGTAGGAAAAGAATTTTGTCCCCCAAATTCCGTCCAGTTAAAGCCAGCAGACATCGTCAGCAGGTGTTCAATCGTAATATCACGCTTTCGAGGGTCACTATCTTTGGCCAGCCGGGGGAAAAATTCGAGGATCGGTGTCTCTGGTTTGGGTACCAGTCGTTGATCCATAGCAATACTAACTAATGCGGAAATCACACTCTTGGTACAGGAATTTATTTTATAGAGTTGGTTGGCAATTTGAGGTTCACGGTAGTAATCCATGATCATGTTTCCCTGCTGCTCAATAAGACAGCTGCGGGTTTCCAACTCGTTAAGTACGTGAATAAGCGGTTTGAGCTCCAGACTTTTCATGCAGTTCCTCCTTGAGGCTTTTAGCATACCATTACATAGTATATCATTTTTAATCTTCCGAATCCGACAAGTACAAACGGATAATAGTTCTTATCTTTTACCTAATTTTTAATTTTTTTTGTTTTTTGATATTAAAAAACATATATATGTTCACTTAATAGACACAAATACATTTAAAAATCTATACACTTTTCCGCTTTCATTTAAAAAAACAGACCAATAAAACGATATATAGTAAGTTGAACATTTTATTTTGAAACAACTGGGGGACCAATTCATGAACTTAACAATTAAGGCCAAAATGATTCTCAGCGCGATACTGATCCCAAGTGTGATTGCTGCCATGCTGCTGACCAATTACATTTTAAGTATACATAGTGAGAACGAGTACAAAGATATTATGAATCGTGAAGAGACGATTGCGTATAACTCCAAGTCTCTTCAATTTTTATTAAACGGGATATCCAATGATGAGCGGGCATATTTGCTGACTCGTGACGAACAGTATGGGAACGAGATCGGAAACAAGCAGAGTGAAGTTGCAAAGTTGCTACAGGAGACAGAAGCTCTACTCAATACAGGTAATGAGGATACAAAGAAGAAGATGACTGATCTCAAAACAGGGATTAATACCTATATGAATCAGGTTCATAGTCTACTGACTACAGCGGGGTATAAGAGTACAAGAGATGATGCTTTCCCTCCATTTTCTGAATTGCTCGATGATTTTGAAAACGAACGGGTTTTGCGTAAGCAACTGGATACCAAGGTGGTAGCATTTGTCAAGGCGCAGGAAGATATGGTAACGGTGAAAATACAGCAGGCGCACCAAACGATGACGAATACAACTTTGATTACGAGCATTGTAGGGCTTTTGGTTATTATTTACAGCATTGCTCAATCTATCGTTTTGATTCGTTCGATTCGTCCATTACACCATATGAATGAGCAGTTGTTGCAAATGTCTCAAGGTGGAGGAGATTTGCGAAGTCGACTGGATATTACGTCCAAAGACGAAATCGGTATGATTGCGAGCTCCTACAACAAGCTTATTGAAGGGTTCCGCAGTATCATTGTGGATGCTCAGGATACGGCTCGTACATTAACGGTAACCGCAGAGCGTGTTAACGTCAGTACTGAGGAAATGAATCAGGCCAATCGTCATACCTCCGGTGTAATGGAAGAGCTTGCGACGGGCATGGAGCATCAGGTCGATGATATTACACAAACTACAGATACCATGAAAGAACTTGCCTACGAGCTGGAACAGATTGCTGCCACAAGCGAGCAGGTATATGAATTGTCTGATACCGCCGCTAAAGATGCAGAAGCAGGGGAACAATCGATAGGTCAGGCTATGCGTCAGATGGAGAAGGTAAGCGAAAGTGTAGACAGCTCTGCACGTGCTGTACGTTCACTTAGTGAACAGGCGGAGCAGATTGGCATGATCGGATCTGTTATTACCGGATTTGCCAAACAGACTGGAATGCTGGCGCTTAACGCATCCATTGAAGCGGCAAGAGCGGGAGAACAGGGCAAAGGATTTGCTGTTGTGGCCTCTGAGGTAAAAAGATTGTCCGAGCAGGTATCGGTTTCAGCAGCAGAAATCACACAGTTTGTGCAAAACATTCAGGAGCATGTTGGGCATGTCGCTTCCACCATGCAGTCTGGAACAGTTGAAGTGCAATCTGGCGTAAAGGTCATGCAATCCGCTGAAACTGCATTTCGCCAGATTGGAAGTTCCATTCAACAGGTCAGCGAGCAGATTCACAGTGTTAATCGGTCTGTAGAACAAATGTCCGATGGATCAGAGCGAATGGTGAAGGCGGCGGAACGCATACGTGAAGTAGCGGAGCAGACGGCAGGAGGAACCCAAAGCGTCAGTGCGGCGGCTGAAGAGCAACTGGCTTCTATGGAGGAAATTGCATCGTCCATTCACACTCTGGCGGATATGTCGCAATTGCTGAACGCAAGGGTCGGTGGTTTTAAAGTATAGTCGTATAAATTCCCACCAATGTAAACACAATAACATCTGTTGAACGAATCTGGACAGCTGTGTTATTACTTTTGCAAAGGTGGTAACGGGATGCAACAAAATAAAGGGAATCTGGTTGCATTAGGTTCCATCCCGCTGATGATGACGCTGGGTAATTCCATGCTGATTCCGGTTTTACCGGAAATCGGACGTAAGCTACATGTAAGCTCCTTTCGGATTAGCATGTTGATTACAGTGTATGCGGTGGTGGCCATTTTACTGATACCGATTGCTGGCTATCTATCCGACCGTTTTGGCCGTAAAGCGGTGATTGTTCCCTGTCTGATTCTGACTGTGATTGGAGGGGGCATTTCTGCGGTTGGAGCATGGCTGCTACATGACCTGGCAGCTTACTGGACCATTATTGCAGGTCGTCTACTTCAGGGCGCGGGAGCGGCGGGGGCTTTTCCTATAGTCATTCCACTTGTGGGCGATCTGTATGAGAACGAGGATGAAGCCAGCAAGAACCTGGGGGTAGTCGAGACCTACAACACATTCGGTAAAGTATTAAGTCCGATTCTTGGTGCTGCGCTGGGAGCTGTACTATGGTTTTTGCCATTGGCAGTGATTCCGGGCCTCTGTCTGATTTCGCTTATTTTGGTCATTTGGCTGATCCATGTACCCAAGCGTAAAAACCAACCGATTAGGTTTCGAGAATTTGTGGGGAATGTGAAGCAGGTGCTTGCCGAAAAGGGACGCTGGCTCTATGCTATTTTTGCTATGGGCGGTATTTGTATGTTCGTCATTTTTGGCGTCTTGTTCTACTTATCCGACATACTGGAAAGTCGTTACAACCTCCATGGCGTCTGGAAGGGCTTTGTGCTAGCCATACCGCTTATTTCCCTCTGTCTGTGCTCTTATTTAGGTGGCAAGGTTATTGGCAAGCACAAAAAGCGTATGAAATGGATCGGTTTCGGTGGTTTGGCCATATTGACGATCAGCTTTGCTATTCTCGGATTTTTTCAACATATTTATGCTGTGATTGGCCTGTTTACGCTAGGGGGCGGTGGTATTGGGCTCGCACTCCCTTGTTTGGATGCACTGATTACTAAGGGAATTGAAAAAGAAGAGCGCGGAACCATCACTTCCTTGTACAGCAGTATGCGCTTTGTCGGAGTATCTTTAGGCCCTCCGGTTGTATCCTTGCTGATCGGCAGCAGTGGGCATGGTCTGCTTTTTGGCGTCATGGCCGCAGTGGGGGGGATTGCGGCTCTGCTTATGCTATTTGCGGTCAAGCCAGAGCAGGATGAACCCGCAGGGGGCAAATCCAGTGATCGTAGCCATAAGACTGAGGGAATGACATACGTGTCTCGAGAAAAGCCTCTTTCTTCTAAGCTAAGACACAAAACTCCTGCGAAATATAAATAAATTGCAATTGAAAAAGCTTTGAAATAAAAAAAAGCACCCGTTTTCCATGTAAAGCCATGGTAACGGGTGCTTTTGATATTTGAGCAAATATAGATGGATACTCATTTTAAAGAATAGTCTTACCCCTCCAGAGGGACATTTGTTTTAGGCTTGCGGCTTGCGATAATCTGAATGACGTAAATCAGCAAGAACAGCACAACAAACAGCGACGAAAGACGATACATCCATGCATAATCACTGGCTTTGGCGATAACGCCAAGTATAAGTGCTCCGGCTGCGACTCCAAAATCGAGGGAATTGAGAAACATACCGTTTGCCATGCCCCTCTGTTTAGGTGACACGACCTGAATCATCCAGGTTTGCAAGGTTGGCTGCATAACACCAAACCCGATACCGTAGCAAAGAGCAGACAGATACATAAAGGCGTCACTGTGTGCGTAAGAAAGCAGAATCAGACCACCAATGAGAAACAGGGAACCAGGGATGAGCAGTGCCTTTGCCCCTTTTTTGTCATAAATACGGCCCGAGAAGGGGCGCACGATCAGTACAGATACCGCATTAAACAGGAAAAAGTAAGCCGGGTGCGCCAGATTAGCTTCATCTCCATAGAGCGCCATAAAACCGAGCAACCCGCCATATGTGATAGACATCAACATGTTCAACAAGGCGGGAATCCACAATTTACGGTTGAATGCCGGTTTGCGCCCTTCCTCCAAAGGGACCATAGGTGGTTCGACATGCCCCTTAGGCAGTGTGCGAATGAGCCAGTAGGCTAGAGGGAAAATGACAACAATGACAGCAGATGTCGAATAGGCAAGCAGGTTAAAACTGCCGTATTGCAGCATCGAAATACCGATGGTTGGCCCAATAGACATGGCTAAACTAGTGGACAGACTAAAAAATCCCATTCCTTCACCGAGACGTTTGGGAGGGATGACGTCAGTGACCATTGTTGGAAAGGCAGTGCTGCTCATACCAAAGCCAATCCCAAACAGCATACGCATGAGCAGGAGTACCGCAATTGTCGGTGAAACACTGTATCCCAGCGTTCCTGCTAATGCAAACAGCAGTCCAACGAAGATCAGGGCGCTGCGATGTCCTTTTTCCAGCATACGGGCAGAAAAAAGTCTTGCGACAATTGCACTTAATGCGAACAAAGTCGTAACAAGACTGACCTGCACGGAGGTAGCATGGAATGCATTTTTCACATAGGAAGGAATGGAAGATACAATCATCTGTAGTTCCAGAAACAAAAATAAATTGGAAACCGTAAGAACGATAAATTCCTTGGTCCAAAGAGGTTGCTTGCCTTGTTGCATATTAATCGTTCTCTCCTTGTTTTTCTGATTCAGTCATGTTGGTATGAATTTGTAAAAGCGTTTGGCGGAATTGCTTCAGATCTGCAGAGGAAATACCTTTTACAAAATCGTGGTTGGCATCTCGTTCGACGGGGAGAGTCTCCTTCACAAGCTGTCGGCCTGCTTCAGTCAAATGAAGCAAATAAGCCCGGCGATCCTGTGGGCTGTTCACACGCTGTACCCAGCCCTTCTTGTCCAACAAATCAATAATACGAGTCGTGGTGGGCTGGTCCTTTACAGCCTTAGCTGCAATTTCTTTCTGATTTAAACCCTCGGCCTGATAGATTTGGTACAGAACCGACCATTGCTCTGGGGAAATATCATAAGGTTTAAGCCGATGCGAGAGCTGTTGACTCATTTTGCGATGGGT
Source organism: Paenibacillus sp. ICGEB2008 (assembly GCF_000307675.1). Taxonomy (NCBI): domain Bacteria; kingdom Bacillati; phylum Bacillota; class Bacilli; order Caryophanales; family Paenibacillaceae; genus Paenibacillus; species Paenibacillus sp. ICGEB2008. The sequence continues at coordinate 36,113 of NZ_AMQU01000004.1, read as the reverse complement.
GATTCCAAGCAACATCCCAATAGAGCAATCGGGAGGCAAATTATTCATATGACACTCCTTTCTAATTTTCCGCACAGGATACTTTGAAATTAATTAGTTGTTATAACAATTATATGGACAACAAGTTGTTTTGTCAAAAGAAGTTGTGCAGCGTTTTGTAAACATACATTCCTTTTCCACTTTACTTTTACTTGTCTATGCGGGAAAAAGAGCAAAAAAACAGCCCGTAAAAAACGGGCTGTTCGGGTTTTAGTACAATATAGTTTGCCATGACTGGCGAATTAAGCTTTAGGTACGGTTTCCCAATCCTTAAGGAAACGTTCGATACCGCTGTCTGTCAGTGGGTGTTTCCACAGGGAAGGAAGCAGGGAACCCGGAATGGTGGCGATATGTGCACCAGACAGAGCAGCATCTTCTACATGCTTAATGTTGCGGATGGAAGCAGCGATGATTTCGGATTTCAAACCATGAATGTCCAAAATTTGTCTCAGATCACGGATCAGCTTCATGCCGTCAACGGCGATATCATCCAGACGTCCCACAAACGGGCTGATAAAAGTAGCACCAGCTTTGGCTGCCATCAAACCTTGAGCTGCGGAGAAAATCAATGTTACATTCGTTTTGATTCCGTTCTTGGTCAGCTCGTTACAAGCGTACAAACCGTCTTCGGTCATAGGAAGCTTGATCACCACGTTAGGTGCCCACTTTGCGATGTCATAAGCTTCTGCGAGCATATCTTCAGCTTTCAGGCCAATTACCTCAGCACTTACGGGACCCTCAACGATACTGCAAATCTCCTGAATGACTTCCTTGAACACTCGACCTTCCTTAGCGATCAGGGAAGGGTTCGTTGTTACACCATCAACCAGACCCAAACGTTCAATACGTTTGATTTCTTCAATGTTACCAGTATCCAAGAAAAATTTCATTTGATTTTCCTCCTCAGGGTTATATAGTACATAATACATATCATATGGCGTACATTAGCTCATTTAAATGTAGCATATTGCACACGTTAAACTTATAATTAGTATGTATTACATTTTTAATTGTGACACATTTTAAATTTGAAAACAAGCGGTCTTTGATTAAAATTTGATGAATTGTCGAAACATGCTGAAATTGACCGACCTAAGCTCATTAATAATGTATACTACCCCATTCCATAAGGAGGTAATCATTATTCAACTGTCAGAAAGACAGCGGGAAATTGTAGATATTGTCCAGCGTCTGGCGCCTGTTACAGGGGATAAAATTGCTGAAGAGCTGGGACTATCGCGGCCGACTTTGCGTTCTGACCTTGCTTTGCTCGTTATGCTCGGGCTTGTAGATGCCAAACCAAAGGTGGGTTACTTGCCAGGGCGTTATCCAAACTATGATAGCCATATTGGCAGTATGCTCAAAAAGCTGACTGTGGCAGATATACTGAGTGACCCGATTTTGATATCAGGTGATGCTACCGCCTATGATGCGGTGTTAATGCTATTTCAGCAAAATACAGGCACGCTGATGGTCACGGGGGAGGAGCAGGAGCTCATTGGTATTGTTACCCGCAAGGATTTGCTGAAGGTCATGCTGGGACATACTGATCTTCACACTGTCCCGGTGACCATGGCTATGACTCGCCGGGCCCAAATGACGACGCTTGCTCCAGGAGATTCTTTACTGGAAGCAATATCGAGACTGATCCGGCATCAGATTAATTGTCTTCCTGTTTTGGACGAGCCATGTACCTCCTCGGCTCCAATTCAGGGGCTAGTAGGGCGGGTTACGAAAACGGATATTATGAACGCCATTCTGAATTTGACGGAAGAAAAGACCTAAAACATGAATAAGGGGGCCTTATATGTACTGGTTGGCCATGCTGACGATGCTGATTGACCATGTCGGACTTGTGTTTTTTCCGACAGATCCGGCTTGGAGAATTGCCGGCAGGCTTGCTTTTCCAATCTACGCGTACGCCCTCTATATGGGCTATACCCGTACCCGAAATATGCGGAGTTACATGCTTCGCCTGCTAGGGCTGGCCTTGATCTCCCAGGTGCCCTATATGCTGGCGTTTGATGTGTATAGACCCAATGTGATCTGGACGCTACTGGCGTCGTTACTCGCGCTGGCTGCTGCATCTCGCATGAAGCATTGGGTGGCTGTATCGGGTCTGTACGTCCTCACAGCCCTGTTCATGGAGCTCAGCCAGATGGATTACGGAGCCTATGGTCTGCTGCTTGTTCTCATCTATCGATACACCCGTTCATATCTGATGATTGCTGCCCATTTTGTTTTGAATGTTGTGTATGATATGGTACACCATGCGAATATTCAGCACTTTAGTCTGCTGTCCAGTATTCTGATTGTATGTTTTGCCACAGGGGAGAGCGGATTTTATCGTCGGGTACCGCGTTGGTTGTGGTGCAGCTTTTATCCCGTACATCTGGCTGTTATTGCGCTAATTCGTATCTGGCCCTGAACTCGAATCCATACAACAAAAGAACCTTTACAACCACGACTTATAGTGGTTGTAAAGGTTCTTTTTATCCTAAATATACTATGCTGTTCAGGATACTTTGTTGGGACCTTGGGCAAAAGGAAGTGGGCGAAGTGGAGCCCCTTCTTTCATATATTGCACCAATACTTCGGGAATATTGTGTATTCCTCCTGCATTGACGCGATAGCCGTTCGTTTGCCCTGGTGAGTTAATTCCTCGTTTCACCGTAAACGTAACGTCAATTCCCAAGGAGCGGCAAATTTCCAACGTCTCCTTGGTATACCCACCATAAGGGAAGGCCAGCACATTCTGATCATTGTGTAGATGTTTAAACAGCTTCTTGTCAGCCATGTCCAAATCGGTATAAACCCGCTGTTTGAACTCGTCCTCGGTTTCCATTCGCCCCAGCTTTTTCGAATACACCGGACCCATCAGAAGTGGTTTTTGTTTGGTGCGCTTTGTGTTGGAGTATCCGTAAGCATGCTGGTCATTGGTATGATTGTAAAAATCAATGCCCTCTGCATGCATCTGATGAATTTGATCCCATGTCAGCTTTGGTATACCAATATGTTTAGGATTGCTGATTGTGGATGTAATGAGAAAATTGGTAGCCGGAACATGATACTTCTTCAACACGGGAAAAGTATCCGTATAAAAGGATTCATATCCGTCGTCAAATGTCATAAGGACCGCATTAGCGGGAACCTTGCCTTTATGTAAAATAAAATCCGTATACTCTTTCATGGTGATCCAATGGAAGCCATTTGCTTTCATTTCGTCCAATTGTTTCGTTAAATTACTAAGCTTGAGAGCACCGGGATCAGGTGGAGTCTTGGTTACTTCATGATACATCAGGACAATTACTTTGTTTTGGTAATATACCTTATCTGGCGTAGGCGTCAGTGAAAATAAATGGCGTACCAGTCGATCTGCATTAGCAGTGCGTGTACGATGAGTTCCTTTGACTACAGGTGTGTGATAAATGTTACGTGCTTCATGCACCAAAATCCCGAGAATAGCTACCAAGCTTATGATGAGCAATGTTCTTTTTAAAAAAGTGTGTTTCATTGAATGACATCCCCCGCATGCAAAAAATTCTGAAAGTATAGAGGTTTATACTAAATATGAAACTAGCAAAATCTAGTCTATCATACCGAAAACACGCGGGGGAAATATCACAACTTTGTTACCTCTGTGTTGCTTGTACAGATACCGAAGATGAGGCCGGGAAGTAACCGATCTCGACCGCATGCTGGATCATATTGCGAATAAACTCCAGGTTGGTTACCGGACACTGTACGCCAGCTTGTTCCAGCAGAGCTGTGGTTACAGAGCAGCCGTAACGGTAAGCTGAATCCTTGGCACCATCACCTTCGAGTTGTCCCATAGCAAGGTGAAGTGCATCTTCCTGAATGCCAGAAGACGGATTCAGCAGCCAAGCGCTGTAATCGTCAAAAGGCAGCGTTTCTACTGCGTAACCAAGCTGGTTTACCATAGCGATCAGTTCATCATATGGCAGTGGGTTCGGATTACAGATATGGAAAATGCGGTTCGCACTTTTTTGTTTGACGGACAGTTCTACGATAGCACGGCTGGCGTAATCAATTGGTGTAAAGTCTGTATGCCAATCGGCTTGTGGAGCTTTGCCCAGCAGCAGCATCGCCTTCATCATACGATAATAAGCATTGCTATCGATATTACGTTGGAAGCGTCCGTTGGCCGAATGGGCTGTCAAATTACCCGCACGGTAGATCGAGACAGGTGTACCTGCTTGAGCTGCTTGGAACAATAACTTCTCTGCCGCAAGTTTACTGTTCGTGTACAGGTTGTCCACGTTCAGTTCATCTGGGAAGGCAGAGAACTCTAATGTCGATTCCCATTTTCCTTCGTTTGCAAGATCCTCAGGTATTCCCATGGTGGAAACATGATGGAAGGAGACTCCTGGCTTAGCTTGAGCGATTTTTAGCAGTTCCAGTGTTCCGGTCACATTCGTGCGATCGAAGGTTGCCGAATCACCAAAATGGCGAACGTCAGCGGCGCTGTGAATGATACCGTCGATGTGGTGCTCTAGCATATGGCGATCGACAGAAGAGAGACCCAGATCCGCTTGCTCTAAATCGCCATAGACAGCCTTGACCCGTCCTTCCATCAAGCTGGAGATATCTTGACCAAAATATCCTGTCAATACGGATTGAATACGCTCAAAGCCAGATGGACCGTCCTGAGAAGGGCGTACCATTGCGTATACTTTGGCTTCTGTCTGGTGGAGCAGGTCATACAGAATGTGTGAACCCAGATATCCTGTGGCTCCGGTTAACAAAATCACGCGCAAGTCGCGGATTTCAGCTAAATCTGAAGCGCCAGGCAACTCAATAGGATGTTCATTCAAATCTGTTTTTTCCCGAGAAATCGCGAGTGACTTGCGCTGCGGCGCTTGTTCTGTACCTAATTGCTCCACGTATTCAGCAAGCTCACGAACAGTTTTGTAGCGGAAGAAGTCTCCAATACGCAGCGCGCCATAACGCGGCTTCAAAATAGCCAGCACATGAATGACACGAAGCGAATCGCCTCCGATCAGGAAGAAATCATCAGTCGCGCCAATGTTATGTTTACCAAGCACTTGTGTCCATGCTTCGGCAATGAGTGTTTCAGTTCCTTCACGGAGAGGTTCTCCGCCGGACGTAAGATCAGACACTTCAGGAAGTGGGCGCAGAGCCAACTTTTTACGATCGATCTTGCCAGTTGGTGAAATAGGCATAGCTTCCAGGTGAATGACATGGGTTGGTACAAAATAGGAAGGCAGCTTGCCTCCAATATAAGACTGTATAACGTCCTGTGGAATGGACTGTCCGTCCGAAGTGGTGAAATAGCCCACTAACATGTTCTGATCTGTGTGATCCTTGACGGCGACAACAGCTACGTCCTGAACACCTGGATGTTTGGAGAAATGGTCTTCAATTTCTCCTATTTCAATCCGGTTCCCCCGAATTTTGAGCTGCGAGTCCTTCCGGCTTACGTATTCAATCGTACCGTCTGGCAGCAGCTTGGCAATATCACCTGAACGGTACATTTTTTCACCTGGGACAAAAGGATTGTCCACGAACGATTGGGCTGTACGCTCCGGCTGATGGAGATAGCCGTGGGCCAACGCAGGCGTAGCAATACATACTTCACCCGGAATATTGACTGGGCAAAGCTTGTTATCGTCGTTAACGATGTACACTTTGTAATTGTAAATCGGCTTGCCGATCGGGATATTAACGACATGTTCAGGGACGGCACCGCGGACCCGATGGGTCGTCGTCGCTACGGTGCATTCGGTTGGTCCGTATACGTTGACGATGTCTGTGTCTGTACCGAATTTGCTTTGGAACGCCCGAACTTGTGAGCCATACAGCGCTTCGCCTGCCACGGTAACAATCCGAACATTTGCGAGCTTGCGATAACCTTCGTCTGACAAGTACGTCGATAGCTGATTAAAGAATACAGTTGGCAAAATGGTAATAATCGTCGTGCCCGTACGTTCGATGGCTTCAGCGAATTCTTCCACAGATACGCGCTCTTCGGAAGACAGCAAGTACAATTTTGCACCGTAAAACAAGGCTCCAATCGTATCCCATACAGAAGCATCGAAGCTATAGGTGGCGAATTGGGTCAATACATCCTGAGGCGTAATGTCACAATCGCGTTGTACGACAGCTCCTAGGTTAACGACACCGCGGTGAGCGATCAGGGCACCTTTTGGTTTGCCTGTAGAACCGGAGGTGTAGATGACATAAGCTAGATCATCTGGACTTACTTCAATGTTTGGATTGCTTGCTGCATAACCTGCCAGTGGTCCGTCAATAGCTAATATTTCTTTTACGGTTTCAATGGACCCGCATAGTTCAGCCGCTTGTTGGGTGAGTGCGGAAGTTGTTAAGACAAATGGAGAACGCGTGTCCTCGACAATGTAGCTACTCCGGTCAGCAGGGTGAGCGGGATCAACAGGAACGTACACGCCTCCGGCTTTTAGGATGCCGAGCAGGGAAATAACGGTCTCCAAGCTTCGTTCCATGAAGATGGTCACGAATTCACCTTTGGTGAGACCTTTGGATAACAAAACACGTGCGACTTGGTTAGCACGCTCGTTCAATTCACGGTACGTATACTCCCCAGTATGGGAAGCAATAGCTGGACGATCAGGGTACTGGGAAGCCGCTTCTTCAAACATTCCGTGAATCGTCTGATGCTCAGGATATTTTACGACGGTATCATTTAAAGCTTCGTGAGCAGCTCGATCTGCGTCCGATAATATGTCAATGGAATTTACAAGTGCATGGCTGTTGTTGAGCGCGCCTCGCAGAAGGGTTGCAAAGTATTCTGCGTAGCGAATCACCGTTGTTTCCAGCAAGAGTGATTGATCATACCGAATCTGTAATTGATAAGTGCCATTGTTATCACGAACAGCCCAGTCCATAATACGGGATTCTACACCGCTGTCTGTAGGAAGTGTTGTTGAAAATGAAGTATCAGCTTGCGGTTCTGCCAGGAATGCATTAGGCTCACGGAGCATCTCCTGAAATAAGCTTGCCAGTTCATGAAAAGTCGTTTCCTTTTCAACTGTCAACGATGCTGTAAGCAGACCGGATTGAGGCACAAAAGTAGAGAAAGAAACTTCTTCCTCTGCGGATAGACGATATAACCATGCAGTATACGCTGATAAGAGCACTGCTTGTTTGTCTTCCGCAGTGTTTTGTTGATTCAGTTGTTCCGAGATGGATGTTTCTAACTCTACTTGATAAGTAGAGGATGTATACTTGCGCTGTATACGTGCAAAATCCAAGGGAACTAGGAATGGGGATGGAGCTGTCTGTGTGCTGTTTTGTAGTAATGAAGCCATTACGCTAACCTCCTGAATGTTTGATGTTTCAATATAAGTGATGAAGCTAATAAATGCCTCCGATCCCTTCAAATGGATGAACAGGAGGGAGGCATCACCGAACGACTTACTTATGAAATATGCATTGAAATCGATAAATGGATATTATGATTTGGTACGGTTTGTGTCTGCAATTTTGAAATAAGATGTAATTTCTTGAAGCTCTTCAGACATGGACGTCAACTTATGGGATGACTCAATGATAGAATCCAAAGAGGCTTTTTGTTCCTCTACCGTTTGCATAATGTGAACACTGTTATTGGCTGTTTTGGTTACGGTGGAGGAAAGATCGTCTGCTGTCGCGGTCATTTCCTGTGTCCCCGCAGATATTTGCTCAGTAGCACTGGATACTTCTTGGATTTGCCATGCTAGATTTTTAGTTGCTTGAAGAATATCATTGAACAACTCGCCTGCTTGTCCAGCAACGACGATACCGTTTTGAACTTCAACGTTCCCTTGCTCCATCGAATTCACAGCTTGTCCGATTTCACTTTGAATTTCTTCAATCAGAGACGTAATTTGTTTAGTTGCCTCCGCAGATTGTTCTGCCAGCTTACGTACTTCATTGGCCACAACGGCAAAGCCTTTACCTTCTTCACCGACACGCGCAGCTTCAATAGAAGCGTTCAGGGCGAGCAGGTTCGTTTGGCTAGAAATTCCTGAAATGGTGCTAATGATATTGCCAATTTCCTGTGAACGGCTGTCCAGCAACTTGATGATACGGGAAGTATTCGTTACTGAATCGGTAATCAAATGCATTTGGGATGATACCTTATCTACAATCTCGTTACCTTCATTCGAACGCTTCTCTACCGAATTGGCTTCTTCCGCCACATTGGAAGAACTTGTAGCAATATTTTGAATGACTGATGCCATTTCAGCCATAGCTCGTGCACTATCGCCTGTCGCTTTTTCCTGTGAACGGATATTATCCGTAATTTCATTGATATTTTGGTTGATGATGTTGGAATTGATTCCGTTTTGCTCACAGATTGCGAGTAATTCCTTCGCAGATTCATTGACTTCATCAGTAGTCTGCTTCACTTTGGTCATAATGCTGTTAATATGGCTTACCATATCGTTGAAGTTCTGATTCACGAGCCCCAAGTCATCTTGGCCAGCATGAATTTGAACATCCAGATTTCCTCTGCTTACTTCACTGATACCGTACATCAGTTGCTTAATCGGAGATAGTGTGCGTTTTACTACCCAATATTGAAGCGCCAGGCAGATCAGTAGGAATATCACCAAAATGGTGGCGCCGCTAATGAGCAGCTTGGTCAATCCGGCAGGTACAGCACCGGCATCAGCATCGACAGCAAAATAGGCAAAGATTTTGCCACTAGGATCTTTAATCGGCGTCATCAAAGTCGTCCATGTACCAAAAGAGTCATCGTAAAAACTGGTGAATGTAGGTTTGCCGGAGTCCAGCATGCTAGTTACGCCTACAGCTACGACATTGGGTTGCTCGTACATAGCGCCGACACCCATTTTATCTTTCTCAAATGATTCTCTCAGATCTGTTGGCATGGCGACAATGGATGTCTGATTGCCATTTTCCAGCTCTGTTCCGAAAATATAGGCGTGAGAGATATTCGGGTTCGTTGCCATGATGTTATCTAGATAGGTACGAAGTTTAGTTTGAATGGGTCCATCATAATTTTTTTCTTGAACCGCTTGGGATACTTCATCGGAATTAATGCCCTGCGCCCACTTCAATGTGATTTTTTCCACTTGCCCATGCAATTGGTCAATCAAAATCGTACGTTGGATCAAATAGCTAGACACAATAAGGACTAGCCCGATCAATACGATATTGAAGAAGGATAATAATAAGTTTTTGGTGAAGAATGATAAGCTACTCCACTTTTTCAAAATGTTCCACTCCCTGGTAGTATTTTTGTATATGGTGTTGAACCGCTTATCGAATGAGATAATCAAGTCCCCCTTACAAACACAATAAATAGAGATAATTGACCCTTGATTTTTTAGAAATAGGTCTTAAGTCTTTTTCAGACAAGTATGATATCCCTATATATATGTCGTACAAAAAGCTCATGAAATGAATACCTAACGCAATAAAAAATTAATTTTTAATAGGTAAAGGTTGTGTGTATTTCAGTATTTTCCAATTTATACTCCTGCTTGAAATTCGAGTTCATTTCAGTCCATAAGCAACTATTCAACAGAAACCATCATACTTTATAATAGAGTCAAATGCACTTATCAATTTGGGACATTTTTCATATTTGAAGCCGCGAATGCTTGATTTATCGCGGTTTTCGTGATTTGTTCGCGAAATGAGTCCATGTATCTATGTATAGAGAAGAGGGATGAGAAAAGTGTCGAGGTTTACGATTTTAAAGGTTGAGAGCGATCATGCGGATCTGCATCATTTGATTCGCAGGCTGGATGAAGACTTGTTGGAGAGGTATCCTGCCGATCAAATTTACTTGGTTGATTTTTCCAACCCGAAAGTTAAAAATATGATTTTCGCTGTTGTGTATATGGATGAAAAACCAGTTGCTTGCGGAGGGCTTAGGCCTATAGATGCGGAAGAGATGGAGCTTAAAAGATTTTATGTTGATTCCTCTTATCGCAGACAAGGAATTGCAGTTAGCCTATTATCTTTTCTGGAAGAGGAAGCCAGAAAGCGGGGAGTAGTAAGGATTAATCTAGAGACTGGAGCAGCTCAACCTGAAGCAATTGCCTTCTATACCAAGCAGGGATACGAACCTATTGAACGATTTGGGGAGTATGAACACGATGAAAATAGTCTTTGTTATGGTAAAAAGCTGTCTCTGTCTTTATAAAGCGTTCTCATATAAAATAGATGTTGATCAACACTAGCCTATATAGCGGGAGAGATGATAATGAATTTGAAGCAAAAAGCGGCCGAAAAAGCAGTTGAGGCGATTCAGGAAGGTATGAAAGTAGGACTTGGTACAGGCTCGACAGCCTATTGGGCTATTCAAAAAATCGGAGAGCGTGTGGCACAAGGATTACATATACAGGCTGTAGCTACATCCCAAGCCTCGGAGGATCAGGCCAGGGAGCTGGGAATTCCCATCATTCCGTTTGATCAGATTGGGAGGCTTGACGTTACCATTGACGGTGCAGATGAGGTGAATGAGCAACTGGTATTGGTAAAAGGTGGAGGCGGTGCTCTGCTGAGAGAGAAAATTGTGGAAAGCAATACCGATCGATTAATCATTATTGTGGATGAGTCCAAGGATGTGAAGGTACTGGGCGCATTCCCTTTGCCGGTCGAGGTGGTGCCTTTTGCCAGTGAATGGACGTTAGAGGCTCTGCGGCAGACAGGCTGTAAAGCGGAATGGCGTATGAAAGACGGCGAGCGCTTCCTTACGGATAACGGAAATTATATTGCCGATTGCCGCTATGGTACAATCGAGAACCCGCAGGAACTGGAAATTCGCTTGAATCAGATTCCGGGTGTAGTCGATAATGGACTGTTCATTAACATGGCGGATCAAGTTATTATCGCACGAGCTAATGGACAAATTGACGTACGGAATAAATAATGTCTGGTAACCGTCTGTTTTATAATGTAGCATTCGTGTTATTGATATTATATACAGGGCTTCTATTATATTGGATGTTTCTCGGTTTTGGTCGCACGCTGCGTCCAGGACCTCCGTATTCATATAATGTTGTTCCCTTGGATACGATCGGGCGATACTGGCGGGCCATGCATTCTTCCCCTTTTCGGGTATGGGGTGTTAATTTGCTTGGGAATATTGGTGTGTTCATTCCCTTCGGTATTCTTTTGCCGATCATTTGGGTATCTATGCGAAGGGTAGGCAGGCTGCTGTTAGTGGTGGTGGCCGCATTGGTCATTCTCGAAGTAACCCAAATGCTGCTGGGCGCAGGTACGATGGATGTGGATGACATCATACTGAATGTACTGGGAGTATTATGCGGACGTGTTGCCTACGTATTTTTACGTAAGAAATTAAGAATTGAATCATAATCGCCCTGCTCTCGATATCAGTATTTAATGACTGGTCGAGGGCAGGCTTTTTTACATAATGAACGGCAACTTTCGCATAATAGATGGTAATTCCTTCAATACAGACTGTAAAAGCAGGAAGGGAAGCGCTTAAACTTGACAAAAGTACGCAATTAAGATATCTTGGAATAAAGATATGAGTAACGGAGGCTGTTAATATGTCTGTAAAACCAGATGATCAGGACTTAGCGCTTAATTTGTTCGTTGTTCTGGCTCGTGCCTATAATTCGGTCACGTCTCGCACGAATCGGGACATTCATAGTCATGGATTAAATACAACTGAATTTGGTGTGCTTGACCTTTTGTATTATCGCGGACCGCAGCCTTTGCAGAAGATTGGAGAAAAGGTACTGATCTCCAGCGGGAATATTACGTATGTGGTGGATAAACTCCAGAAAAAAAACCTGCTTACCCGCCGTGCGTCACAAGATGATCGGCGTGTAATTTATGCAGAATTAACTGATGATGGACGTCATTTTTTTGAGCAAATATTCCCGCAGCATCATCGTGTTATTATGGAGACTGTGGATGGCTTATCCGTGGAAGAGAAGGAGCAGGCTATTCATCTGCTAAAAAAGCTTGGACTAACAGCTGAGGGACAGAAGAGTAACGGATCATAAGTGTTGCATTTTCTGGTTAAATCAGCTTTAAGATAAAATACCGACTTTTCGGTATTTTATTTTTTTGTCTAATTTTGGGCAGTGGGGACGCAAATCAGGTATAATTGTCTAATAGTCTCGATCTGAGGTCATCCCTAGAACCTGTTTCATATACAAATACCTTGTCGGGGAAGGAGCTGTACATGAGTATACAGCAATATACCGCAGGTGAGTCGCTATTGATGCAAGCAGGAGATTTGGCTGAGCTAGTTACCCACAAACAATACGAATTACAGCCAGATCTTTTGGAGCGCTTTGGGGACAACGGTAAAATAAAGACAAAACAGGACTCTTTATATAGTTTGAACTATTTAGCTGAAAGTGTAATCGTGAGCAGTCCTATTTTATTTACGTATTATGTTTCCTGGTTAAAGAGACTTTTAGAAGGTTTCGGCATAACCCAAGAAGATTTGATCATCAATTTTCAATTAATTCGGGAGACATTGGTAGAGCACTTTCATCACAGGGAAAAAACGGTGGTGCTGGAGCATTTGGAATTGGGGATACAGCAAATTGGGAAGAAAGAGGAGTACGCCTCTTTTATTACAGATGATAATCCCTATGCTGCCGATGTGGCTCAATATTTGGAATATTTACTGTTTGGTAATCGCAGACAGGCTTTGGATTGGATCATCCATTTGCTAGATGAAGGTATGTCTATTCAACATACTTATAAATATATTTTTCAAATTTCGCAATATGAAATAGGTCGTCTGTGGCATGAAGGCAAAATTACGGTTGGTCAAGAACATTTTTGTACTGCCGCGACTCAGTTTATTATTTCCAGTCTGTATCCCAGATGGATAGGTGCTGGAAATAAGGGACGCAGCCTCGTAGCAGCATGTGTAGGCAGCGAGCAGCATGAAATAGGTCTGCGTATGCTGGCTGATATCTTCGAGATGGATGGCTGGGATACGTACTATTTAGGTGCCAATGTACCTGATCGGAGTCTGCTTCAGGCCATTGTGAGCTACAACGCAGATGTGGTGGCTATCTCAGCTACCATGGCTTACCATGTCCATCTGGTGAAAAAGCTGATTACTGTGATCCGCCAAAATACAACTACAAGTCATGTGAAAATTATGGTCGGTGGATTGCCCTTTAATCTTGATTCACACTTATGGCAGGAAGTGGGAGCCGATGGATATGCACCAGGTGCGGAGGAAGCGCTGGAGGTAGCAGAGGACATACTTTCGCTCAAGAGATAATGTTAGTGTTGGCAACCCGTAAGTCATTTTGTAAAGGGGGCCTTTTAATATGAAGGAACCGACAGCAGAAATGGCTGTCCTGCGGAGAACGGTCGAACAATTAACGGATGAGGTTCTGAAAAGCAAGGCTGAGGAAGAAAAGCTGCTGAATGAATTTTCAGCAATGAACAACGAACTGGTCAATCTGCAGCGTCAGCTTGCCAAAAGCAATGCGGAATTAAAGCGGACAAAGGAAGAAGCGATAAGGGCTAATGACCTGAAGAGCACTTTTCTCGCCGTGGTTAGTCATGAATTTAGAACGCCAATGAACGGAATTTTGGGGATGATCGAAATGTTAGCTTCATCCAAACTATCTCCAGATCAGCGGCAGGCCATCGGTGTGATACGTGAGTCGGCCTCTCTGCTACTAAACATGATTAATAATCTGCTCGATATATCCAAAGTAGAAGCAGGACAGATGGAGTTAGAGATCGGAAATGTCAGAGTTCAGGCGATTATGAGCCATGTTGCCCAGTTGTTGGAGCCGCAAATTTATCAGATGGGCAACCAGTTGAGTATAGAGACTGATCGAGCCGTGGCAGAGCATCTCGAAGGAGATTCGGCAAGGATTATGCAGATCTTGCTTAATCTGTTGAACAATGCAAATAAATTTACAAGCGAAGGGAACCTTGTTGTTCGGACAAAATTGGTTGAGGAAACTAAAGATTCCCAACGTGTTCGTTTTGAGGTGCAGGATTCGGGCATCGGGATTTCAGCGGAGGATCAGGACAAGCTGTTTCAGCCTTATGTGCAAGCTGGTGAAGGCAGCGCCTCCCAATATGGAGGAACGGGACTGGGGCTGTGGATATGCAGCTCATTTGTGAAACTTATGCAGGGAGAGATTGGGGTCGTTAGCGAAGAAGGCCAAGGCTCCACGTTCTGGTTTGAAATTCCCTTCAGGAAGGTATCAGGACAGGCAGTTGAAATAGAAGAACATGAAAATGGTGAATTGACGGTACGTAGCGAGTTGCTTCGTGAGCATAGTCATTCTCAAGCTATTTTGGTAGCAGAGGATAATCGGGTGAATCGTCAAGTAGTGCAATTACAGCTTAACCACCTGGGATTTCAGCATATTGACTTTGTCGAGGATGGACAAGCTGCAGTAAGAGCGGCCTCCGAACGATCCTACGCCTGCATTCTAATGGATCATCATATGCCTTTGCTAAATGGTCATGATGCGGCGAAAGCGATCCGCCAGTGGGAAGCAGAAAACCAACAGCCGCCTGTGCCGATCATTTCTTTGACCGGAAATGTGTCCGAGGAAGACCAGGCTCGTGGGCGGGTGATTGGTGTGAACGATTACTTGATGAAGCCAGTGACGATTGAAAATCTCTCAGAAAAGCTGGCCAAATGGCTACCCATTCCGGAATCTGAGCCTATTTTGGATGAGGATGTTATTCGTGAGATCATGCTGCTGGACGAGGATGGTAGCACGGGATTACTTGAGTCATTGGTCGAAATGTATACCAGTGATACACCTGCCAAAATCAACAAGTTAAAAGAACTGGTTGCTGCGGGCGAAGCCACAAAAGTAGTAGAGGCTGCTCATGAGTTGAAATCAGGCAGCGTGAGTCTGGGTGTCGGGCGTTTGTCCAAATTGCTGTCTGATATTGAACAGCTTGCACGGGAGAACCGACTTGAGAATGTACAAGGGAAGTTGTCTGCGCTCCAGTCTGTCTATCAGACAACGTGTTTAGAACTGGAACGTTATATTCACCAGTCGAGACTGTCTCCCCCTTGTTAGACTTGTACCTAGAAGGAGGACCTAAAATATATATATGAAAGAACAGCTGCGTTCCATTCACCCGCTGGCCTGGACAATTATAGCGGGTACGATTTTTGGTCGGATGGCGACCTCTATGAGCATCCCATTTTTGTCTATTTATCTGACCACCCGTCTGGGGGTCACCCCCTTTCATACGGGGGTGATCGTATCGGTCAGCTCGCTGGTTGGCATTTTTGCCAGCTTTTACGGTGGATATATTTCAGATCGGATCGGACGACGTAAGGTCATGCTGGTATCCATTGCGAGTTGGGCGCTTGTATTTGTCGCTTTTGCGTTGGCAGAAGCGGCTTGGGCCTTTTTTGTCATTAATGCTCTGAATGGACTGTGCAGATCCTTGTTCGAGCCAAC
Source organism: Paenibacillus sp. ICGEB2008 (assembly GCF_000307675.1). Lineage (NCBI taxonomy): Bacteria > Bacillati > Bacillota > Bacilli > Caryophanales > Paenibacillaceae > Paenibacillus > Paenibacillus sp. ICGEB2008. Next base: position 20,637 of record NZ_AMQU01000004.1, on the reverse strand, counting down.
TTCGCGGGCGCTATTATCCGATGTAACCCCCAAGGAGAAGAGATTGCTTGTCTATAACATGAGATATGCGGCGATTAATGTTGGTGTGGTGGCAGGACCGCTGCTTGGTTTGATGTTGGGATCGGCATCTACAGGTACGCCGTTCATGGTAGCCGCTGGTGTGTATGCTCTGTACGGGGTACTGCTGTTGATCCAGTTTACTCGGTATGCATCGGATCTGCATGTAGGCACAACAGCGGGAGAGGCTCCGCTGCGGATAGGCGAGGCGTTCCGAACAGCCAGTAGGGATCCCATATTTATGCCGATTCTGTTGGGAACTGTATTCTGCGTAATGGGCTATGCCCATTCCAATTCGACAATGCCTCAATTTTTATCGTTGTCCTTCGAGGAAGGTACCCGGTGGTTTACATACATGCTAACGGTCAACGCGGTTTGCGTATTGGCTTTTCAGTATCCACTGGTGCGGCTGGCAAGCCGCTTTTCTCCAGTGAATTCCTTAATAGCAGGGAATATATGTATTGCGGTCAGCTTGCTGCTGTGCGGTATGCTAAACTCAGGCTGGATGTTTATACTGGATATGGTGCTGTTTACAATAGGCGAAGTATTATTGTTCACGATGCTGGACGTACTGATTGATCAAATTGCTGATGCTCAATATAAAGGGACCTACTTCGGTACGATCGGCTTTAATAATTTGGGTAGTGTACTGGCTCCTTTATTTGGTGGCTGGTTGCTGGATGTCTATGGTCAAACGGCACCGCTTGCCGTGTTTGTTCCGGTTGCACTGTCGGTTGTGATCGGTATTCCCTTCCTGCTGGTCGCACGCCGCCGTTTGGCGCAGCGTACAGCCCGATTCGCGGCTCAAGGAGCAGAGTCTGTGCAGCAACTGTCATCATAAAAAAAGGGGGCTGAGTACAGGATGAAGTCGGAAGAAAATGTGCTACGAATCATACAATATATGAATGATCCACAGGTCTTGGAAGACTTGCGCTATGTGCGAGAGCTGAAGCTTCCGCAAGGTTGTATAGCCGCGGGCTATGTACGCAACCGTGTGTGGGACAAGCTACATGGTTATACAACAGCTACACCACTAAACGATATCGATGTTATTTATTTTGACCCCAAAAATACGCTAGAGGAACGAGATGAATTTCTGGAGCAGTCCTTGAATCGTAAACAGGCGGGACGCAACTGGTCTGTCAAAAATCAAGCTCGGATGCATATTCGCAATGGGGAAGCTCCGTATTCCTCGATAGAGGATGCGATGAGTCGCTGGCCAGAGACGGCAACTGCTGTAGCCATTCGATTGAATGCCAAGGATCAAATGGAGGTCATTTGTCCGCATGGGCTGGAAGATCTGCTGGATATGCGGGTACGTCAAAGCCCATTGTTCCGTCACACTACGGCTTTTCGTCAGCGTGTATTTGAAAAACAGTGGCTAGATAACTGGCCGTTGCTTATTGTGGAAAATTAAAGTGTAATCTCATTTCAGATTGTAAGGAGAGACGACTAACGATGTTTAAAAATATAAAACCAGATTCAGCTCGTGAGGAGGTGCTGGAGCTGCTTACCTACGCCGTGCTAGATCATCCTGAACGCGGAGAGGCAGCTTTGCGTGCTTATCAAGCCTCGGATGAATGGAAGTTGTTCGGTGTGGAAGATGAAGGACTTATTGTAGGTGTTGTCGGTTTTGAGGAGCGGGAGGATGGAACGATTGTGCTCCATCATCTGGCTGTATTGCCTGAAAATCGTCATAGAGGCTACGGCAGAGGGATGTTGCTTACACTTATTAAGGAGCGTAGCCCGAAGCGACTTATGGTGGATACAGATGCGGAGGGGGCAGATTTCTTCCGCAACGTGGGGTTTGCTGTATATGGATCAGAGGATTTGCCAGATGGTGGGCAATTTCATTGTGTATATGAAATAGACGAAGAATAAGCGAATCTCCGGGTCCCGCTTCCTTTTTTTCTACATAATATATGTTATGTCGGAGGGAGGTGGGGTTCATTGGCGTATCACTACACAGCGATTGGAGATTCTTTAACGACAGGTGCAGGGACGTTGCTAGGTGGCGGCTTTGTACCTGTCTATCGGCAAATGGCAGAAAGATATCTCCGTACACCAGTCAGTTACGAGAATCTGGGAATCAACGGACTGACATCGCAGGAGCTGCTGTCTATGGTTCGCAACAATCCGCTTTTTCGGTCAGCAATCAATCGGGCTGAACTCATAACGGTGACGATCGGCGGCAATGATCTACGTCCATATATCAGTACACTTGCTGGAGGCCCAGGCTCTTCAGGTTCTTCCATTCCACAAGCACTGAATCATACCAAAGAACATGTACGCCAAATTGTACATGCCCTGTATCAAATAAAGTCCGGTCAGCGTGAGCCATTTATCATCCGAATGGTGGGATTATATAATCCTTTTCCAGGGATAAGAGAGGCGGGAGTATATGTACGCCAATTCAACTCGTTTCTCTATACATTGGGTGGACCCAATTACCGGGTAGCGAACATTTATCCCGCGTTCGAAGGCAATGAACGGGCATTGCTTTCGCTGGACCGGATACATCCGAATAGCCGTGGTTATCGTGTGATTGCGGAAGAACTGAGTCGACTTGGTTATGCGCCGTTACGATGAGTGTGAGCGGATGCTTCGGATCGGACAAAGTATATGAAAGAAAGAGGCTTATGATGGCAGTAGGAACTGACCATCATAAGCCTCTTTTTTTGCGTTTCAGTGTGCGGTTTAGCCGATTAATTTACGGAATAAGCTACGAGCAGCCCACTTGCGCTCACTTCGTTTGCGGTATTTGGGCAGAGAACGATAGACAGCAATGGATTGGTTAAATGCAGCGCTGGCTTCATCCTTGCGTCCCAGCATACGGTACATTAGGCCTGTCAGATAATAGCCCTCACTAGAAGAAGATTGGATCTCCTGAAATTGCTGTAGATAGTGTAGTGACTTATTTACGTCACGTTCCTTGAAAGCAGCGGCTAAATGCAAATAGGGTTCACCGTATTGCACTCGCGGGTTAATGTCCAGTGCCTTGAGTAAATGCTGTTCTCCATCCTCCAGATGGGTTGTGTGTACCTCAGCCGTACCCCGCGCGTTCCAATAGTCTGCTGAATCTTCATATCGGGATTGAATTTCCAATAGTAGCTCCAAAGCCTGCGAGTATTTCTTGCTTTCGAGCCAAATTCGAGCCAAATCAAACTTGGCAGCCACATTGTTAGTGTTTAACGCAATCTGTTGACGCAATCGTGCTGCATTGCGTCTTCTTTTCCACGGTTTGCTGATGCTGGGCAATACACCGACAAAGTTGCGATCCAATATATAGATCAAGATTAAGAGTACGAGCATTGCCAAAAACGGGTTACCGAGCAAACTCCACAGTAGAGAGAAAATCAAAAATTTCCCAATCATTCTGCTCCAATCCTCCTGTATATGTAGCTATCCATACTTTCCATATTATAGCATAGGTGCGCTTTAAGGGGCATTAGCATGATGAGATTTCGAAGAATGATAGCTTTCTATGTGGGTGGGGGAATGGTAGAGTATACATCGTTTAGATTGATGCTTGTGAAAATTCGTATGTACAAAAACTCCTCCTTGTATGGAGGAGCATGAGAAATATCAGTATTACATTGAGTCACTGAAGACAACTTGGGAATATGCAGATGAGTTAGTTGCATTGGCCCATCCTATTTTTTTTATTCCCGCCAAAAGGTTGAACAGTCGGCCTTATCCAAAATATTAAACTCGATCATTTTCTCAAGTAATGCGAAATCAACTGGACTATCCCACTGGATACGTACCAACTGCTTGGTGTGATTATAGCCAGCCTGCACAATTAACTCAGAAAAATGATGAATCCCTGCCTTTTCAGGGGCAACGGCTAGATGATGTTTGGCTACGCTAAAGCCAATAATAAATGTGCCGTGATCCGTAAACATAGGCTGTTTCCACGCAATTTTTGGCCTTAAATTTGGAAACTTCTTGATTACCCAAGCTAAAACCTCTTCCGTTCGGGCTTGATGTTGCGGGTTATCAATATGCGCTAAATATTCTGCAAAAGCTTCCATGTAAGTTCCCTCCTAAAATCAAAATTGTATCGTTCAGAGGAATTCCTCAACAAGAATAGAGTACAAATATGAATCATGAAACTCGCCTTTGTAGTACCAGTGTTCTCGCATTATACCTTCACGTTGCATTCCGATCTGTTGCATAACCTTCTCAGAAGCTTTATTTTCTGGACGACATGTTGCATAAATACGATGGACATCAAGTGTACTAAATCCAAATCCTAGCAGGGTTCGTGCTGCTTCTGTTGCATAACCCTTTCCTTGATAATCTGGGTTTAAAATATAACCCACTTCTGCATTAGTATCTTTGACATGAATACCAACACCGCCGATCAGAATTCCAGTGTTTTTCAGACATATAGCTAGTTCGTAGTCTTGTCGTGGCTTTTCCTGCTGTGAGACTAGAACTTGTTCTATATATGCCTTTGTATCTTCTTCTGTATTGGGTCCCCATGCTGTGTGCCTAGTAACTTGGGGCAATGACGTGTAGGTATGTATACTTCCCCAATCGGATCTGCAAATATCACGAATGATGAGCCGATCTGTTTCAAATTGCATAACGATTCCTCCTGTCCATCATTAGCATACATATTCGTGTTTTCTGCACAAGCTATTAAACCTATTTAAGCAGATCTGATGGAATATTCAAGATTTTGAGAGAAAGTGTTAAAGAAGAGGATCGAATTACGTGTTGAACAAGGGGAACGAATCAATCCTTTTGCCGCCTGAACGCAAACCGCAAGGGAGGCGTCCGGCAAAAGGCAAACAGAAAAAATTGAGTGTGGTACTGGATTAGCTGCTGTTATTGGCTATCCAGTCCGTCTTAAAACAGTCTACGGGCTGTTACGAAACGTTTCTTCCATTTATCGTCAAACGTATCAAAATGAACGCCGCGCTCTTTGGAGAAAGTATGCAGCAATTTGTTGTTCCCTGCATAGATCGCCACATGGCCGATCTCCAGCCCACGCGCACTGAAGAACAGCAGGTCACCTTTGCGCAGTTCGTTCAGCCCCACCTCCCGGCCTTCTTTTGCCTGATCGTAAGAGACACGGGGGAGGTCGATAGAGAGCGTATGTCGGAACACTTCCCCTACAAATGAGGAACAATCAAAGGTCGCTGTCTGTCCGGTTGCTGCGCCGAATTCATAAGGGGTACCAAGGAATTTTTGCCCGTAGGCGATCAGTTCATCACCCTGCCGTTCTGCTAGAGAAGTGCTGGTGTAATCACTGTATTTTGGTTTAGCCGATATGTATCCGGTCAGGTTGTTTTTAGTGCGCACTTCCAGCCAGAGAGCATTAACCTCGCGGATGACATGAACCTTTTCACCGGTTGGAATAAGCCGCAGGGAAGGGGAAGCTTCTGATGAATCTGGTTTGCTGCGCAAGTTGACTCCAGAAAGAATCGTTGTGAAAAAGTCTTCTTTAGAGGCAATTCGGATCGTCCGGGTTAGAGCGTCCCATTTCACTGTGCTCCCGAGTGCTTCGCTCACAAAACGCAGTGGAATCATTGTGTTGCCCTTAATAATCTGTCCGGGAACGTTCAGGGACAGCGTTTTGTCATTGAGGGTGGCAGCAACTTCTCCAATACGATAGGTCAGCGTCGTGTCGTTTTTGGTTGCTGTTACGGTTTTGCTGGCTCCGTTCCAGGAAAGCACAGCTCCTTGCGCCTCAAACAACTGACGCATAGGGACGAGCGTTGTCCCGTCTAGCAGTAGCGGTTGGGCAGTAAGCTCAAGCGGGCGGTCATCCACATAAACGGTTGTTACTGGAGTTAGCGGCGCCGACTTGGCGTAAGATGGGGTTGCTTGCAGCAGTGATACGGCCAGCAGAGCCAGCCCTACTTTCTTGTTGATTGTCATGCTGTCATCACCTCGTTGTTAAGTTGTTCATCTAAGTTGTACGAGACTGCCTCCGATTAGTTGTGTACCAATTATTGGATTAACTCAAAAACCAAAATAAACAAAAATAAAACAAAGTTATATCTGTGTTTTTATATTGACATCAAAATTAAATAAAGATAGAATTACAAATGTGAAATGTTTCACTTTATAGTAGTTCTGTATTTAGCGAGGGATCAAAAGTGAATCCTTAGGAGGCAGATTTTTATGAGCGCACATGTATTTTTTGTACCATCTATCAATCTGATGGGAAAAGGCTGTTTGCATGAAGTTGGACCCTATATAAAAGAACTACATTTAAGCAAAGCACTGGTCGTGACCGATAAGTTTCTGATGAAGAGTGGAATTGCAGGCAAGGTCACATCCTTGCTGAATGATATTGGCTTGAACTATGTAGTATACGATGAGGTCAAGCCCAATCCAACCTGTAAAAACGTACATGATGGCGTTCAATTTCTACAGGACAACGGCTGCGACTTTTTAATTTCTATTGGTGGAGGATCCCCACAGGATACGGCCAAGGGAATTGGCATTATTGCTACCAACGGGGGACATATAACGGAGTATGAGGGCGTTCATCAATCTAAGCATAAATCGCTGCCCATTGTCGCCATTAATACAACGGCAGGAACATCCGCAGAAATTACAATCAATTATGTCATTACGGACGAAGAGCGCAAAGTCAAAATGGTTATGGTTGACAAGAATAGCGTAGCTACGATTTCAGTCAACGACCCTGAACTGATGGTAGACAAACCCGCCGCATTAACGGCAGCTACAGGACTAGATGCTTTGACTCATGCCATTGAAGCTTTGGTTACTCCGGGTTCCTATCCTGTTACAAATGCGACCGCGTTGGCAGCAGTAGAACTTATTTTTAACAACTTGGCCCGTACAGTGAGCGACGGTCATGATATAGAAGCACGTGAACAAATGGTTTACGCTATTTTCTTGGGAGGACTTGCATTTAATAATGCCGGGTTGGGTTACGTCCATGCTATGGCCCATCAGCTAGGCGGCGTATACGATTTGCCTCATGGGGTTTGCAATGCCATGCTGCTGCCGATTGTGGAGGAGGAGAATGCCAAGCATGTACCAGAGAAGTTTCGTGCCATCGCTAAGGTAATCGGTTTTGAAGATAAGGGGAAAACGGATAAAGAATGCGCGGACTATGTAATTCAAAGAATCAAAGACCTGTCGAAGGAAGTAGGGATTCCTGCCAAACTTTCTGAACTAGGTGTAAATGAGGTGGATTTAGATTTGCTTGCCGAAAACTCAATGAAGGATGCTTGTGCTCCGGGCAATCCGTTCATACCTAGCAAAGAACAAGTTATCGAAATGTTTAAGAAAATTCTATAAATCATACTGCTATTATTTTTGTTATATACTTTAAGGGCTGTCCCAGGAACTGATTAAGAACACCAGGGACGGCCCTTTGCATTCTCATTATAACAGACTTAAATCTTATTCATTGAAGCAGTTCATACGTGAAAATCCGATCAGACTGACTGAATACTTGATTTATATAGATATCTATGCAATAATGCTTGTATGTTAAAAAATAATGCAGCTGCACTTGTAGGAACCATTAGGGACTCGATCAATAAATTAATTGTATCTGAGCTCGAATCCTATGGAGTTGAAGGAATTGTACCTACCCATGGTGGAATACTGATGTTTCTGTATCAAACGGATGGACTTTCGATTAAGGAATTGACGCAAAAAATTGCTCGTCAGCAGCCCACAGTCACTGTTCTGATCGACAAGCTAGTAAAATTGGGGTATGTGGAAAGGAAAAAAGAAAGGGAGGATAGCCGGCTTACTCTGATCTATCTTACCGAAAAGGGAAAAGAGCTGGAGCCTATATTTGAGACGATCTCCTATAAATTAAAAGAAACCATCTATGGGGGTCTCAAAGACGAGGAACAAAAACAACTGGAATATCTGCTGGAGCATGTAAAAAACAGGTTTTAAATTTTTTTAAACAAATGTATAGATATCTATACAAATGCCAAAATAACAATAAAACATCTGGAGGTCATGAAAATGAAACATCTTATCATCTATGCTCACTCTAACGCTGAAAGCTTTAATCACGCGATACTGGAAACGGTTGTAACCACCTTGAAGGAAAAAGGTGACGAAGTCGTTGTACGCGATCTATACGCTCTTAATTTTCAACCGGTATTAAAGCCTGAGGATACTGCTGCGATGAGAGCTGGACAAACACCGGCTGATATCAAAGTAGAGCAGGAGTATATCACGCAGTCCGATACGATTACGTTTATTTCGCCCATTTGGTGGACAGGACTTCCTGCGATCTTGAAAGGTTATGTTGATCGTGTATTTGCATACGGCTTTGCCTATACGGCTGGTACAGAAGGGATTAATAAGCTGCTTACAGGTAAAAAAGGGTTTATCGTGAATACACATGGTACTCCCAACGCAATCTACGATGAAATCGGTATGACCACAGGATTGAAGCTCACATCAGATACAGGAATTTTTGATTTCGTTGGAATTGAATCGGTTGGCCACTTGCTGCTTGGAAGTATCGGCTACCTTGATGAAGACGGTTATAAAGGATTGTTGAAACAAGTACAAGACACGGTTAAAACAGTGCTGTAAAGTTAGTTCATATTCGTTCAGAAGCGTAGGACATTCTTTAAACGACAAGGTCAACCAGCATTTGAGGGTTGGCCTTTTCTTATAAATGTTAATACTTTTCTAATATAGTCCAGACAACGATCTGATCCTGCTTGTTATTATGGGGATATACAAAACTAGCCTTTGTATGATTTGTTTTGTCATAATATACTAAGGCGTTTAGGCTTTGGGCGGAGTCGTAGCTTTGATCCACGAAATGGTTACCCAATTTATTTTTTACATCATCAAGTTTCTGAAGCTTGTGACCATCGATGCTGGAAAATTCACTCTCGGACAAGGTTTGCAATTTCATAATCTCTCCACTAGAGCTATAGACAATCAAGAAATTTTCAAAATATCTGTGATCGGCATCTTTCGTGTGTTTATCGTTAAAATCCGGATTCTTTCTATAAGCAGTCAAATCAATCTCCGCAATATTCTTGCTTAGTGGAATATGGTTTATTGTCAATTCCGATAGATCCGTTGATTTTACCGACATCTCCGTCCATAGATCTTTTGTGAAATATGCCGTTAAAGCGATCAGGATAACAATACATATAATGAAGCTTTTTTTGGAGATTAGCTTAAGCATAGTTTGAAGACTCCTTACTATCACAGAGGTTAGCATGGTTTATTTTATCGCAAATATTGGAGTATACTATTTAATTGTAACGAGTCGATGAATGAGATTAAAGAATTTTTTTTGTTTTGGGCTAAGAGACCTCTGAAGGTGTAGGGGGAAAGTATAATAATTCACAAATATTTCATTGTTATTATCGTTGGCAATTCTTTATAGTACATAGTATCCATATTTAGTTTAACGTCGAGATAATGAAATTAATTTTCCTTACTTAGTGATCATCTGCATGTATTCAGAACAAGAATTACGGGAAAAATAACATAATGTGAGGGTGTACTGGGTGAGATATAAAATCATAGCAGATAGTTGCTGCGACTTAACGACAGAGCTTAAAGAAGAGATGCAAGTAACTACGATTCCATTAAACATGACATTGGGTGAAAAATGCTTCATAGATGATGACACATTGGACTTGCCTCAGTTTATGGAAGAAATGAAAGCCTGTACAACCAAGATTGGTTCCGCATCACCATCACCTATGCTGTATAAGGAAGCCTTTCAAGGCGCGCATACTTCTTTTGCCATTACATTATCCAGCAACCTGTCCAGCTCGTATTCCAGTGCATTGGTAGCAAAGGATATGGCGGAAGAAGAGGGAGCGGATGTTCATGTATTCGATTCGAAAAGCGCATCGGCTGGGCAAATCTTGTTAGCTTTAAAACTACGCAAGCTGATTGACGAAGGATATCATAAAAGCGAAATTATCTCTTCCCTAGAGAGCTTTATCAGCAAGATGAAAACCTATTTTGTTTTAGAGAATTTGGATAATTTGGTCAAGAACGGACGAATGAATAAAATTACTGGAAAGATACTCTCATTCTTGCATATCAGACCCATTTTAGGTTCAGATGGTGACGGAAACATCGCATTATTTACTCAAGCCCGTGGTCAAAATCAAATCATTGAAAAGTTGGCAGATACCATTGAAAAAAGTGGTCGAAGTACCGAAGGAGAAAGCATCGTTATTACTCATTGCAATAATCCCGGACTGGCGCAAAAGTTAATGAATACCTTGAAGAACCGCTATCAATTTAAAGATATTCATATTGTGCCCACCAGGGGAATTAGTTCAATGTATGCCAATGACAAAGGGATCATTATCGCCTTTTAAAAAGTATTCAGGGTTTATCCTCGTGCGATGGATAAACCCTTTTAGTATATTGGGGCTTTGCATGAGTCTAAGCCTATCCCAATTTTCTAATGAGAACAGAGGCGTTTATGCTGGCTTGAGTTCCTCCGGCCTGTGTTTGCAGGGTAACAGCAGCAGTAGAGCTGTGGTTACGCAGAGTAAGGACATCACCGCATGCCAGAGCGAGGATGGCTTGCCCGGTGTTCTGTTGTGTTCCCGCTCCTGAGCCGTACACGGTTCCCTCAGCCAGTACGCCATTAATAAAGATGGCGAATTGGTTAGGTTCTACACCCGACACCGAAAAGCGGACTTCATACTTTCCTGCATCGGCTACAGCAATTTGTGTAGTCCCTGGAAGGTGAGCAATCCCAGGTGTAAGTATGCCGTTCGTATCGAACATGACCTCCCCTTCAATCGAAACGAGTTGGGGCCTCACATTATAAATGTAACCGAACTGCGCTATATCACCTGTGGTTCTGGAATCCCCTTCAGCATCATGATTAATGTTCACACGTACAACTTGCTTTTTGACAATGATGTCTTTACCAAACGATTTCCGTTTCGAGCGGCTTCTTTTTTTGGGGGGCATTTCCTCAAACTTTTTTTCTAGCTTATCAAACCAGGCACGAACAAAGACATCTTTTTTACGGCCTTTTTTTTGGTTCAATTTTGGACGACCCAATACAAACACCTCCATATGGTTTGTTGTATAGTACTCCATTCATCTAGAGGAGGCATAGATATCTGTCCTGTGTTTCATAGGAAACGATCTATTTTGACTAAAAACAGGCTTCTGTACAAGGTACATTCGTCTAGTATGTAAAAAGCACCTCCAAAAGTATCCTTGGTTGTCAACTAAGGATACTTTTGGGGTGCCAGTAGTAGCTTATATCATGATGAAGCGGTTTGAAGCCGCTTTTTTCGCACATATAGGGCGTACAGGATACCGCCAAGCAGGCACAGGATACAAGCAAATACTGCCAGTAACCAAGCTGAAGCAACTGCCCCTCCACGATCCATACTGTTTCCAAGCCATAGGGGCAGCAGGGCCCCTCCGACTCCACCTGCACCGATAAGCAGGCTGGTCGTCGATTCTTCTGTACCTGGCATCATTTTGCTGGCAAAAACAAGAGCGATGGAAAAGATGCCTGACATGCCGAGTCCCAGCAGTACGATAAGGACAAAGGCACCAGCAGTGCCTTGGATCAACGGGAACACACACAGCAGCAGAGTCGCTGCCAGTGAGCTCAGAGCGACAAAGACACCGTAGCCGTATCGATCGGCAATGTAGCCTGTGAACAACCGTCCAAAGGCCATTGCCAACCAAAAGCAGGTGACGCTGAGTGCTGCTTCGGCTTGTGTGAGACCGAGTCGCTCGATGAACATGGAGGGCAGGAAATTGGCCAGACTCATCTCTGTTCCTACGTAGATAAAGAAAAAAACGATAAATAATGCAAGGAGCCTCCAATTGCCTATAGGGCTGCTTTTAGAAGCCTTTACGGTAGGTGACTCCAGTGAATTAGTGGCACGCTTATGGTAGTCACCTCGGTGTTCTTGTTCGTCCAATAGAGCGTCCATTGTGCCAAAGGACCCGCGCAGCCAGGCTATAGTGGCTACGGCTGCAAACAAGGAGATGATGGGGAATGCCAGTCGCCACCAACCTAGAGCAATGAATTGGCTGGCGATAGCCGGCATTGCTAAGGCGCCGATCCCGAAAAAGACTTCCAGACGGCTCATAGCCGCGCCCGTTCCTTGGGTAATACCCCCAATAACAATAGTACCTATGACTGCTTCTACCATGCCGAAGCCAAATCCGGCTACTGCCCCGACGGCATATAGCCAGCCCCAAGGCGGCAGTAGTGAATATAGCACTTCAGCCGCACATAGCAGGAGGAGGGCAAATATCAGGCTTCGGCGTTTGCCAAAAGTCCGGGCAAGCCACGGTGACAGTAGGACTCCAGCCAGAAAGCCGGAAAATTGAGCGAATATCAGGCTTCCGCCATCCGTATAGTTTCTACCGTAATGCTCTAGCAACACGGGCAGTAGGGAGCCTACAACCACATGGGCTAGACCAATTAAAAAATAAGACAAGCTGCCGATCCATAGCAGTCGTTTCATGATTAACTCCTTTGGTACTAATTACCTTCATGCAGTAAAGTGAATGGTATAAGTCAGATTTGAATCATTAGGATAGCTCCAGTACTTGAAAGCCATAGCCTTCAATAGAAATATCCCCTTCCAGGAATTTCCCACTGATTAGCTCTTTTCCTTTTTGGTCATCCAGATGATATTGCTGTGTCTGGGCATTATGGTTCAGAACAAATAGATAAGACTTTCCATCTTTGGACCGCATAGTGGCTTCTATGCCCGCAGGAGCACGCAGCAGGGATGAAATCCCTTTTTGCTCACAAATGTAGCCCAGCAGACCATCAAGGAAAGGTTCCTCAGGGTCGGAAGCGACGTACCACGCCTCCCCTTGACCAAAACGATTGCGTGTCAGCACTGGCTTGCCCTGATAGAAATCATCGCCGTATTCCGCCAGCACCTCGGCTCCTTCGCTATGCAGCAAGTCGCAGAGCAACCCACATTTATATTCACCTTCTAATACGCCCACTTTTTCTTTCAATATAATGCGATTGTGTGATTCAGGCAGAAGCGCATCAATTTCCTCCACCCAGATCCCGAGCAGATTACGCAGCTTACCAGGATATCCTCCGGTTGTGACCAGATCGTTTTCATTTACAATGCCGCTGAAAAAGGTCGTTAGGAAGGTGCCGCCACGCTCTGTGAATTGTTCCAGCTTCTCAGCAGTACCCGGCTTGACCATGTAGAGTACAGGCGCGATAATGAGATCATATTTTTGGAAATCTGTATCCACAGAAATCATGTCTACCTGTACGTTGCGCCGGAAGAAGGTAGCATAATACTTATGCACCTGATCTAAGTATTTCAAGGCGACAGAAGGGCCGCTTGATTTTTCCAAAGCCCACCAATTATCCCAATCAAACAAAATAGCTACTTTGGTATGAACAGTTGCGTCAAGCAGCGTGTTGTCTAAAGCACCAAGCTCGCTGCCAAGCTGTGCCACCTCGCGAAATACACGTGTGTTCTCATGCCCGGCATGCTCAATTACAGCCCCGTGGAATTTCTCACAAGCACCGATCGAGCGGCGAAGCTGGAAAAACATGACCGTATCCGCGCCATGTGCTACAGCCTGATAACTCCATAAACGCATAACACCAGGCCGTTTAAGTGAATTATACGCCTGCCAATTCTGCTGGCTCGGTGTTTGCTCCATCAGCATAAAGGGCTGCCCATCCTTCAAGCCGCGCATCAGATCATGCGCCATCGCCGTATAGCTTATCGGGGTATTAGCTCCGGGATAGCTATCCCAAGATACTATATCCATGTGCTTAGCCCATTTAAAATAATCCAGTTGCTTAAAAAATCCCATCAGATTGGTTGTTACCACGGCATCGGGAATATGTTTTTTAATCGCGTTATATTCCAGCAGGTAGCAATCCAGAATACTGTCTGAATTGAAGCGCGCATAATCGAGGGATATACCCTGGAATGTGGAGTGATTTTCTCCCCAATGTTCGCTTAGATTATTTGGAGGTACAATTTCATCCCAATCATAGAAGGTGTGACCCCAGAAGGAAGTATTCCACACCCGGTTTAGCTCTTCCAGTGATCCGTATTTTTGTTTGAGCCACACTCGGAACGCTGCGGCACAATTGTCACAATAGCAATCCCCGCCATACTCATTGGAAACATGCCACACGAGGATCGCGGGATGGTCTTTGTATCGCTCTGCAAGTCGGTCAGCCATCTGCTCGGCGTATTTCCGATAGGTTGGACTGTTCGGACAAGAGTTATGGCGTCCACCGAATTTTCGCTTACGCCCGTCAGCATCGACCCGAAGAATGTCGGGATAACGGGTAGCCATCCAAGCAGGGTGCGCTGCCGTACTAGTAGCTAGACAAACGAAGATATCGCTTTCATAAAGATTATCAATTAGCTGATCTAGCCACTCAAAATGATATGTGATTTCATCAGACTGAATTTTAGCCCATGAGAAAACGTTGAGTGTGGCGATATCAATGCCGGCCTGACTGAACATCCGTAAATCCTCCTGATGCGTGGCCTCATCCCATTGCTCAGGATTGTAATCCCCACCGTAAAATACTTTAGGAAGTTTGCTGCTTATCATGCCAATCACCTCTGTATATAAGAATAATCCTATCTTATAATACAAATTAATGCTTTTAAATATAATAAAATGAACATGTATATAACAATATGGATCTACATGAGACATAAATACCGCATACGCCGGAGGTGCTTTTTATGATTTTGACTCCCCATCATTTGCGATTTTTCCTGACTACTCGTGAGCACTCTTTACCTCTTTTTATTGAAAGTATCGGATTTAATAGCAGACAGGAGGATGTGTCCCGTCCAGAGGGCTATCCATGTTTTCACTGGATTCAGACGGTGTCTGGTGAGGGGATGTTTACATATAAAGGGGGGACCTTCCGTTTGGGCGAGCAGTCCGGGGTCCTGCTGCTGCCAGGCGAAGCCCATGCATACAGACGGGCGACCAAGGTATGGCGAACGTTATACATCACATTTGACGGACCCATCGCCGCTGCTGTATTGACTGTACTCGGATTGAAGCATACGCGAGGGTATCATTGGGATCCGGATAGCGAGCTGCACAGCTTTGGGGAAAACATGCTACACTCCATGGTTAGTGAACGTGATTTGTCTGGATTAGATGCTTCGGCCAATATGTACCGTTTTCTGACTCTGCTGCGTAAACATGGACAACATAGCTCGATGCCTTCCCTTTCTCATAATGTGGAACGTTTAACCCCTGTACTGACCTTTATGGAGCAAAATTATGCCAGCCAGATGTGGGTTTAAGGGATATGGCCGTGATGATGAATGTCAGCGCTCGTCATTTAAATACATTGTTTAAGCAAGCGTTCGGTGTGACTTCGTATGCTTATCTGATTGTAATTCGGTTGCGGAAGGCGAAGGAAATGATGACGGAGTATCCGCAATTAACGGTGAAGGAGATTTCGGAGCGCGTAGGCTTCCGAGATGTCAGTCATTTTGTGGCAACATTCCGCCGAGCGGAAGGAATTACGCCTGAAAGGTTCAAAATACTGTATACATAAGGGTATTTTATCAAAATACTCTTTCTTACTCGGGAATGCTCTTTTTAGGGAGCATTCCTTATTGTTTTTTTCTGGATGAGGGAGTATAAAATAATAGTTCATTTGTTTCATCAATCTGATGTGCAGGTGACATAATAAATATACGATTCATAGTTCTTTTGCAAAACCCTCATCCAAAGAAGGAGTCAACGAAATGCTGAGTAAAGTCAAAAGGTTATTAATCGGTCGTCCGCGAAAGTCGACGGCCCTTGAAGATGAGAAACTGAATAAGCTCAAGGCACTGGCCATTCTGTCCTCAGATGCATTGTCCTCTGTAGCTTACGGCACGGAGCAAATTCTGCTGGTTTTAATTACAGCGGGCTTCGCTGCCCTATGGTATTCCATCCCTATATCCATTGCGGTGTTGGGTTTGCTTATCATCCTGATCCTGTCGTATAGACAGACCATTTTTTCCTACCCTGGTGGTGGGGGAGCCTACATTGTCGCACAGGACAATTTGGGAAAGAGTCCAAGTCTGATTGCAGGCGGCTCTCTGCTGGTCGATTATATTCTAACGGTAGCTGTTAGCTCATCGGCAGGTACAGATGCCATTACATCGGCGTTCCCATCGTTACATGATCATCGGATCGCAATTGCTTTGGTGATGATTATCTTTTTGACTATTATGAATTTGCGCGGGGTGACGGAATCTGCCTCGGTGCTGGCGATACCGATTTACTTATTTGTTGTTGCCATTTTTGTTTTGATTATTAGTGGTATCATTCACTATCTGGCAGGAGGAGCCCATGCGGCGGCGCCGCAATTTGGAGCTACGGTATCCAACGTCAGTCTGTTTCTCTTACTGAAAGCATTCAGCTCGGGCTGTTCGGCGCTAACCGGTGTAGAAGCTGTCTCCAATGCCATTCCGAACTTCCGCAAGCCTGCTGCCAAAAATGCGGCAACTACATTGATGATGATGGGCTTGATTCTCGGCTGTATGTTTATCGGAATTAGTTTGCTGGCTTATTGGTACGGTGTTCGTCCTAATCCGCAAGAAACAGTCATTTCGCAAATTGCGAATGCCACTTTTGGGCGCGGTGTGATGTACTACATCATTCAAGGTGTGACGGCGCTTATCTTGTTTTTGGCGGCCAACACAGCCTATTCAGCCTTTCCGTTGCTCGCTTTTATGCTCGCTAAGGACAAATATATGCCGCATATGTTTATGGTTCGTGGAGATCGACTCGGTTATTCTAACGGTATCCTGTTTTTGAGTATCTTCTCGGCATTGCTGGTCATCGTTTTTGGTGGCAATACCGAAAATCTCATTCCGCTTTATGCTGTAGGGGTATTTATCCCGTTTACCCTGTCGCAGCTTGGTATGATGATTCGATGGATTCGGCTCAAACCTGCTGGCTGGGTCGTCAAGCTGGCTATTAATACGGTTGGGATGCTAACCACGCTGTCGATTACGCTCATCTTTATCTTCACTAAGTTTAGCCAGGTGTGGGTAGTCTTTATCTTCCTGCCTTTGGTACTGTATTTCTTTATGAAGATCAACAAACATTACAAAAATACGGCTGAACAACTGCGCATTGATATCACGAAGGACAAACCTATGGTCAAAGGCAATACGATTATTATTCCGGTGGCAGGCATTACACGAGTCGTTATGAATACCATCAGCTATGCCAAAACCTTGTCGGACAATGTGGTTGCTGTATATGTGGGTGTGGATGATGAAGCGATTCAAAAAATGGAACAGAAGTGGGAAGAGTGGGATGTGGGTATACGTTTAGTAGTGCTGAGATCCCGTTATCGCAGCATCATTAATCCGCTCCGCAAGTTCATCGATACAGTAGAGTGGAAAAAGGCAGACGAGGACCATATCACAGTTCTCATTCCACAATTTATCACTAAACACTGGTGGGAAAATATACTGCACAATCAGACCAGTTTGCTGATGAGAGCTTATTTAATCAATTACAAAGACGTCATCGTAACGACCGTACCTTTTCATTTAAACAAATAAAGCCATATTAATACTCATTAGTATGATAAAATCAACACTTTTTGATCGCATCTTGGTGCGGTCGGAGGGTGTTTTTTTACATAGTGGGGATATTTACTTGGGTGATACATTTTGTGTATTATGGATACAAAATGTATCATTAAGAATTGTTATGGAGGGATACGATGCCCGAAGACAAGGGGAAGATAGAACAAGATAAGTTGCAATTTGTAGATACGCTAAGGGCGCTGGCGATTATCGGAGTGTTACTTGTGCATGTCAGTCAGTATGTGGACGGATTAAACGGTTGGTTGCAAAAAGGCTTGAGCATAGGAGCCAAAGGAGTCGCTTTATTTTATATGGCTAGCGCTTTTACGCTGTTTTTATCCCTGAGCAGGCGTTCGAGTGACAAGAGAGAAGGAATGGTGGCCTACCTGTTGCGTCGTTTTTTTCGGATTGCACCCTTGTATTACATAATGTTAGGAATCTATTTAGTTGTAAATGGGACAGGTCCGCGATTTTGGCTTGGAGATCAGGAGGGAGTTACTGTCACTAATATTGCAGCCCATGCTCTGTTTTTGAATGGTCTCAATCCGTATTGGATCAACAGCATTATCGGTGTGGAATGGTCCATTGCGGTGGAATGTATGTTTTATCTATTTATCCCCCTCTTATTTAAGTTGATTCAATCGGTTCGCCATGCGACTTGGTTTGTCGTGATGGTGCTTGTGGCAAGCTTCGGGTTAAATACGGTGTTTGCTCAATATCCATTGATTAGTGATCAATCTTTATGGGGGCATTATTTGTATTTATGGTTTCCGAATCAGTTGCCTGTCTTTGGGCTGGGGATATTGTTGTTTTTCATTTGGAAAGACGAGCGTCATTGGAAAAGTGTAGACCCGCTCAGTGGGGGGCTTCTGCTTGTTACTGTGCTGTTTGCGTTTTTTGGAGGTATGACGGATTATCTCATAGGTGTTGGCTTGCTGTTAGGGGCGTATGCTTTGTATCATTGGCAGCCGAAATGGCTACTTAATCGCGTGTGGTCATGGATCGGCCGCCTCAGCTACAGCATGTATTTGACGCATATGCTGGTCCTGGGACTAATCGTACAGATTAAATTACCGTTTGCTCCCTTAGTCAGCCTCTCACTTCTGTTCATCATGACGTTGCTATTCACCGTCGGACTTTCCTGGTTTACCTACACGTGGATAGAACAGCCCGGCATCCGATTGGGGAAAAAGCTTATATCACGTATAAAATCTGTACGCGAGCAGGAAGATTCGGTCAAAGAAAGTGTTGCCTAGTTGCAACTTGAAGCAGCATCAGATAACATTTGGTTGAAGTGCTTGAATAAATCTACGAAATTATTGAAAAGACCTCTTGAAAAGTAGCTCCCAGCCCTTTATATTCGATGTACATCCAAGTTTTTGAATACACCGATGAGGTTTGTTGGAATTGTAAAGGAGATGCACGTATGCTTTTGGAGCCACTTGGCTTTTTACTTTTCTCTACACTGGAAGGAGTAGCTGTTTTTGCGCTGATTCTCAGTATCTTTAAAGTTAGAATGACTCCTTATCTATGGCAGGCTATTTTTGTGAATTTGATTATGAACCTGCAAAGCTATTTGCTCCGAGAGGAATTTTCACTCTCCTATTTAGTACCTGTCATTAATATGCTGCTTTTTATTTTTTTACTTGCTACAGTGGTGAAGATTCCGATTGTTTGGTCAGGTATTATGACAGTTACCGGTTATTTTGCATATGCCGTTATTCAGTCGGTACTCCTGAAAGCTATGTTCGGTAACCTACCGGTTGCTGAGCTGCAGAACGGATCCTTGAAGGGCTATCTGTTACAAGTGGTTAGCGCAGCGACAGGACTACTAATTTCATTTATATTGTATCGAAAAGAGATCGGCTTTTCCCCAAATTTCAAAAAGCTTAAGTTCAAAGAGGAATATGGCATTGTCATCACACTGATCATTCTGTCTCTCATTTCAACCTCTATTGTGCTTTACTATAGCGAGGTATGGTTGAGTATGATATTTTTTGCACTGGTATCGGGATTTTTTATCTACTATGCAGTCGGAAAGGAATACCGAGATGATTGAAACGATGGCTTTCAAACTTGCTAACCAGATTAAACGTACTGTGCCTGATCATCCGGCTTCCGTCCCAGTACTTAAATACGCACTTGCTCTCATTCTGAATGCGTCTATGATCATCGTGTTGACACTATTCGCCTCATTCTTCACGGGGCGGATGGTCGAAGCTGTAACGAT
The DNA here is from genome assembly GCF_000307675.1 of Paenibacillus sp. ICGEB2008. Classification (NCBI taxonomy): domain Bacteria; kingdom Bacillati; phylum Bacillota; class Bacilli; order Caryophanales; family Paenibacillaceae; genus Paenibacillus; species Paenibacillus sp. ICGEB2008. The sequence continues at coordinate 780 of NZ_AMQU01000004.1, read as the reverse complement.
TCTCGTCGCTTTTGCCTTGCTGCGCCAAGTATCTGGTGGTATTCACTTGAAAACGGGTATGGCATGTGTGCTGGTGACCTCTGTAGCTTTTACATACATATCTTGCATTTCCTTAAATAATGGGTTGACAAACCTGTTTACCGGAATCGCTCTCATTCTTGTTTTATGCTTTGCCCCGTCCAGAATTGAAAAGCAGTCGCGCATTCCAGTGCGATTTTATCCCCTCTTGCGATTGTTATCTTCCTTGCTTGTATGTACTAACTTTGTAATAGGTTCTTCTGTAGTGGCTGTTGCTTTTTTGGTTCAAAGCCTAACATTAATCCGGGGAAGGAGGTGAGTGGAATGATGAAAAAAGTAGTATACGGGTTAGCCACATCGTTGTCTATGTTCGCGACTTTTGCTGTATCAGTGGCAAGTTATGTGTATGTTTATCAAGGAGATACACCCGAGGAACTGCTGAAATAAGCAAAATGCAGAATAGAAAAAAATAATACATAGAGCTGCTATAAAGCAGCTTCAGGCTGTCGAGAAAGTTTCGACAGCCTATTTTTATGTTAAATTTGTTTAAGACGACACCGCGTTAATGTTATATAATATAGGCAACTATTGTATAGAAACGGACGGTGTTGGTATGCTGCGATCTCATCGAGACAAACAACAATCCTTTGAATTGGTTTCCTTGGAAGAACTGGTGCCCCAAGATCATTTGCTTCGCAAAGTGGATACCTATATCGACTTCTCCTTTATTCATGAGAAGGTAAGCCCGCTGTATTGTGCAGA
>NZ_AMQU01000003.1:0-64646 GCF_000307675.1 Paenibacillus sp. ICGEB2008 | reverse complement strand
ATCGGCGCCAGTCGGTCCCGTGGCTCCAGCAGGCCCGACCGCACCCACCGCGCCCGGCAGCCCATCGGCCCCGGTCGGTCCAGTGGGTCCAGCGGGTCCGACCGCGCCCACCGCGCCCGGCAGGCCATCAGCGCCGGTAGGTCCCGTGGCTCCAGCAGGACCGACCGCGCCAACTGCACCCGGCAGCCCATCGGCGCCGGTAGGTCCCGTAGGGCCTGTTACACCTCCGGGAGGTCCAGCAGGCCCTTCAGGTCCGGCGGCCCCGATAGGCCCAGCGGCTCCGACAGGCCCGGCAGGTCCAGCAGGTCCCGGAGGCCCAGCAGGTCCAGCAGGTCCTTCAGCTCCGACAGGTCCAGCGGCACCTATAGGTCCTGGAGATCCGGTAGGTCCTGGAGGGCCCGGCACACCTGCTGGACCAGGCGCCCCACCAGGCCCCACAGGTCCCGGAGGCCCTTGTGGGCCGGGCTCCCCTGACAAATACGGTTCACTTAGTGCGTTGCTAACCGTCGTTCCCGCAGTTCTGATTGCACGGATTAAACTGTCTTTAAGAGTTGGACTGAGGGATTCCTGTAGAACGATGGACAATAGGGCATCCAACAGTTGCTGTAATGTAGTACCTACGCTGATTGGAGAGAAAGGCGTGGCTTCTAACGCTACTATAGCAAGCTCCAACGCCGCCAGTAAATCTGCCCTCGCCCCGCCTCTAAGTCTTAAACTTTTCGCCAGGGACAGCAATTGTCTTAAAATCTGTTGCAATAAAGATACATTAGCCGTAGAAGGGTTTGCGAATACAAGTGGGATGATCGAGGTCAATTCATTAATAAGCTTGAGAAGCATTTCGATGCTTCTAATATCTCTTGATGGTTTGCAGTCCTCATCTTTTTTTGAAGCACCACTGAACCTGAACGGTCTTTTATGTTTCATGCTCAAGTATCTCCTCCTCATTCTGCCTACTGTAGAGGTGACAGATGGTTAATCGCCCCGTTTTACAGATATTCATAATATATTTATTGAAGTGAAAAGGGTGAATACACAAGCAAAGCTTAATAAAATATTGATAACAAAAGCGCGGTTCCCAAATGTCTGGGACCGCGCTTTAGTGTGTAGTCTATTAGATTATATGTCTTCGGCAGATTTATTTGAAAATTCGTACCAGCAGTTCAGCCATCTCGCCTCTGCTAATGGCTGCTTTCGGTTTGAGCGTTCCATCAGGATACCCGCTGATCCAACCCGAGCCTATGGCTTTCTCGAATGCTGTGGAAGCCCAGGAAGCAATCTGCTGATCATCCTTGTAGGATTGCAGTCCAGTAGGACTGGAAATGGATGTCTGATTCTGTATCGCGTGTGACAGGATCACCATCGCCTGTTCACGGGTAAGGCTCTCATCAGGTCCGAACGTCTGAGCGGTTAGTCCTTGAATCCATCCCTGACGGTGAGCAGCATCTACAGCTGATCCAGCCCAGTGTCCCTTCATATCTGTAAATGAGGTAGACAGGCTCTCGTCTCCAGTAGTTCCTAAAGCCCTGATCAATATGGCTACAAATTCTGCACGGCTTACGGCACGCTCAGGGCGCATGTTGCCGTCTTTATAGCCCTGCATCCAGCCTTTGAATGCAAGAGATTGTAGAGACTTCGCTGCCCAGTGACCTTGTAGGTCCGGCCATACCTGAGCTGGCTCTTGCGAATCTGACGAGTTAATTTGGTCATTTTGCACGCTGGCCTGATCGATTTGGGACGCGTCCGTAGAAACAGCGACGGCAAAGGTACCTAATCGAGGCGTACTCACACTCACACCCGACAAAATCCCTTGAGAATTCATCACAGCAGTGCCTTTTAGAATCTCACGTTCACCATTTTCATACATCACAAGAATGGAGAATTGGGGTTCAATATTTTGCAATTCACTTGAGGATTCGCTATCCAACGGCAGAACGATGGACGAATTCCCTGTCACGTTAGCTTTAATTTCTACAGCCGGCCCTATCAGCTTCAGGTTGGGTTGCTGCTCGGCCCAATCGCGAAATTGCTGATCTGCCTGCTGGAATGACATGGTGACGTCCTGCTGACCTGAGGCGGCCATGCTGGTTAGTGTGTCACTGGATACCATCAGCGTCCCATATTGGGATATCACTGAAGCTCCGAGCTGATCCCATTTTTTTAGTACAGAATGAGTGAGGAGAACACGACTCATTTGCTTTTCCTGCTCCAAACGAATGTCAGCGTATGCCTTGCCTTCACGAAGTGCTTGTTGGATCTGTTCATCCAGGAATGCCGCAGGAGGAACAAAGAGGGAGACTGTTTTCCCTTGCTCTAAAAATCCTATCTGTTGTATGCCAGCAGACAGATCCTGATCCTCATTTTTATCTTTATTAGACTTGCCTGTGTCCACACTTACTTTGGCAGGGACGATGACTTCTATGGCCTGCGTCAAAGCATGAGAACCATCACTTACCTTCATGACATTCAGCATGACAGTGACAACGGAAGGGGTGTCTGCTTGAACAATAGTCCCGTCTGTACGCACAATGTCTGGCTGACTACTGCTGCTGATGGTCACACGGAAGCCATTAGGTACGGCAGGCAACCTAAGCAGTGTATCACTTGTTGTAGGGGCAGGTATGCTTGTGATGGAATCCGCGACACGCTGCGCGGTTAATCCTTGCGGATACACTAGCCCTGAGGGAGCGCTCTTCATGCCATTTACGTTCTGCAGCACATAGAAGCTGGCTCCTTCGGGTACAGGTGTAAATGTATATTTTCCCTCACTCGAAGCGATTCCTTCCGCTATAAGCTCCTGCTGGGCATTATACAGCTCAAGCCGTGCGCTCGGTAAAGCGCCTGTGACAATCACAGAGGCGATATCCTCGTCGCCTGCTGCGGCTGCAACAGCACGGGGCAACACGTTTATACGGCGTTCTGCCGGTTCTGCGGTCCAACTTCCATTGTCGCTATAAGCATAGTTCAATACGTATACACCAGGTACATTCGTATCGACATTGCCGATCCCTGAAAGATCGGGGACCAGGATATTACCGTATACACTGTCCAATACACTGGCTCCCGGATCCGTGAAGCTGTCGCCAGTTTCCAAAACAATTGGATTATTGCCGTTCAGTCGTACATAAGGTGTATTCGGCAATGCTTTCAGCACGGTGATCGTGAATGTTCTTTGGACAGAAGCTATGCCTTTAGAAATCATAGCAATTAACTGTACATTCATATCACCGTCTGTATATTTAGGCCGATTTACCTGACCACTATCACTGAGGATATCCGGTTGATCCGAGGACCAGTCGATCTGGGTATCAAATGCCCCTGTACGAGGCAGGGCGATGGAATCCTTAATCCCTTGCGGGTAATCCAGATTCAGTGTATTTGCCGCCAAATTCACTGCTTCATCAGCGCTTACGGGCAATGCAGGTACGAGCAGACTGAAGGTTTTTCGAAGCTCAACCCCACCTCTTGACACAACCGCCTCCAGCGTGATGGTCTGATCGCCCTGTACATAGGTTGGGAATGTTACATGTCCAGTATGATCCAGGAACTCAGGTTGACTCGACGACCATGACACCTGAACACCATTCAGCGCATCCTTTGCCAAATATACGTCTCCGGTTACTGTCGTTAGCGGTAGTTCCAGTGCTCTGTATGCTGCGTCCACGGCTTCAGTGTCGCTCATCGGCAGACGGAGTACGTGTGCAGTAAAATCCTTTGTTTTCGTTAAGCCTGCAAGTTGCAGGGTAGCCGTTAGGGTAACGTCCGTATCTCCACTACTATAGGAAGGTCTGGTAAGTGTTCCATCTGCTGCAATGACAAGAGGTTTGGACGAGGACCATTCGATCTGCACTCCACCATAACTGGAGAGAGGGAGAGATACATTTTGTTGTACCGCAGACAAATCACCAAGCGATAGGGCATCTGCTGCTTGATTTAATGTATCTTGAGCAGTCATCTTTGAAACGGTAACTTCGAAAGTTTGGGTATCCGAGGCAGTTCCTTTCGCAATCGTTGCTGTCAGTTTTACTTTTTGGTCACCCAGGTCGTATCGCGGGCGTATTACAGTTCCTTCGTTCGTAATGACGGCAGGAGTATCCGAACTCCAGCTCACCGTTGTATCATTCAATCCAGTGAGTGGCAGTGTCAGCTTTTGGGATACCGACTCTACTGTATCACCAGGTGCTAGACCTAGAGCGAGCGCGGCTTTTGCCTGTGCAACTCTCTCGGCATCGGTAAGTATGGTCACTTTGACCTCTGAGGGAGTGCTCTCCCCCTTAGCATTCACGGCCTGAACCGTGTAAACTGCTTCACCTGGCGGCAATGCTGATGTGTCTATGAACTGGGTTAAGTTGCCTGTATAGAGCGTTATACCATCACGCACGACTTTGTAGGAAGTTGCATAAGGAACGGCATCCCAGCTTAACTCCACCGTATTTCCATTTTTAGTACCTGTAAAATGACCCGGAGCCTGTGGAATGGGGAGTCGTTCCCCATAAGCTGCGAATTCCATGATGGAGGCCCATTGATTGTTTCTTGCATTTCCTTGATCAATATATAATCGAAAGTATCGTGTAGTTACAGGAGTAATGCTCTTTTGAAAATTAGAGCTCACATTATTCTGCACAGTATCCACAGTCGCCCAATTAAATCCGTTGCTACTCGTCTGCAATCGGAAACTGTATGGATCACGTTCATCGTTCCATCCATAATGGACACCCATACCTGTAACAACGTATCGATCTACGATATACCAGTCTCTCAGATCTACCTCGATCCATTTTTCACCGTTGCTGGCTTGATACCAGCGGCTTGTCGGTTCGATTGACCCATCCACAGCCTTGGAGGGATCATAGGGCTGGGTGTAGCCACTTGATGTTGTTGGTTTGTTAAGCACTACATTTTCCCAACCGGCAGCATTGGTTTCATTCGTCCCTATGAGCAAAGCCGCACCGCTGATAAATGGCAGCAGTGGAATCAGCACACGGTAGGGTTTTAACTTGTTGCGTGTGAAGTTATTTCCTTCGAGCACGCTATCACCTCTTCTTTATTAAATAGCACACCACTTGAGCGTGTTCATATTATGGGCGGGACGGGTAATCCCCTTCGATTGCGATGTAGTAGTTTACATTCGGCAACGGGGAAGCTCCACGCAAGTCAGGCAATGCAAATGTACGCACTCCATCACCGCCAAAATTAGTGCCCAGCAGACTGTATAATGCTGAATACTGAGCAATGGGCAACAGCTGGCCTTCGCATTTTAGCCAGCCCTTAGGAGCGAACGTGTACGGGTACATCGTAATTTCCCCCATATAAGGCTCATAACCTGCGTGTGCCTGTTTGGGGCTAATCGCTGTTCCTCCTAACAAAATGACCGCCAACAGACTCAATACGGCGGCTTTCTTCCAAAAATGATTCTTCATACCTACAACTCCTTTAGATTCGAATAATGGACCACGAATTCAACAAATTTGTGACATTAGTCATAGAATGAATAGATATTATCATGGATTTCCATTTTTGCAATACAGCTCATCTATCAAATTCACCTTTTTATTCCTTTTATGAGCAAAGAAATTTGTTCCATCTGCCTCAATCCTTCATGCATCTTTTTTCTAATCCAGGTAAATCTATATACAAATCCTATGGAAGTGAAGGAGTGAACAGCGTGTGGCAGGTCATCGGAACTCATGCGCCCAAATGGAATGTGTGGGTGGAAGCCTTCTTTTTGTTCATCATACCTTTGATTATTTTTCTGACAGTACGACAACTTAAAGCGTTGGATGGTCGAGAGAGCAGACGTATGGAACGATTAAAGCTTATGGAAGAAGAAGATCGTTCGGAGCAGGCAGATCATAATCCATCTGTCAGTGAGGCAGAGAAGGAAAAGGGGACCTTTACCGAAGATTATGAAGCCAATATAGCAAAAATCAGACAAGCAGTTGCAGACATGGCAGACGTAAACGAACGCTCGATTTTTCTGGAAAATCTGAACGCTGTAAGCACACTTTTTTTTTGTGGATGGATTAACGGACAAGGTTGGCATGGATCAGAATATTTTAAAGCCGCTAATGGATTGGGGCAGCTCCGGGCAAGAGAGGGGAGAACTTCCGCGAGGAAAAGAGCTTCGGGATATGATTGTTCACCAGGTCATGCTGGTATCGGAGACGGAGTATACGTTAGAGGTGCAGTTCTCCTTGCAAAAGGTGCTGTTTGGTTCAGTCATACTCGTGATTCAGGGCATACCGGGTGCTTTTGTGCTGGGTACACCCAAAGGAAATACACGAGGGGTGGAAGATCCTATATCGGAATCGGTGCTGCGGGGACCGCGTGTCGGTTTTACAGAGACCCTCAGCGACAATACAGCGATGCTGCGCAGGCATGGAGAAAGTACAGAACTGGCCATGTCGTCCTTCAAAGTCGGCAAAAGAGTGGAAAAACAGCTGATGGTAGTGTATTTCAGAGATATTGCCGACCCGGAGCTTGTAGATGAGGTGAAGCGGCGGGTCCAAACCATTGATATGGATGAGGTACTGGAGTCGGGCTATGTAGAGCAGCTTATTGAGGATAATTTTCTTAGCCCATTTCTGCAAATTCAAAATACGGAGAGACCGGATCGGGTCATGGCTGCATTGCTGGAGGGACGTGTCGCGATTCTGCTGGACGGTACACCTTTTGCGCTTCTTATGCCTGTAACGTATGGGATGATGCTCCAGTCTCCCGAAGATTATTATGAGCGATGGCTACCGGGGTCGCTTATTCGATTTCTTCGGTTTATGGCAACTTTCATATCGTTATTTGCTCCAGCGCTCTATATCTCCTTTATCTCGTTTCATCCCGGACTGATTCCAACCAAGCTGGTCATTTCCATTATCAGTGCTAGACAGGGAGTGCCGTTTTCGACGTTGATTGAGGCCCTGATTATGGAAATTTCCATTGAAATTTTACGCGAGGCAGGACTTCGGCTCCCCAAACCCATCGGTCCAGCGATGGGTATCGTCGGCGGTTTGATTATTGGACAGGCGGCTGTTGACGCCGGGATTGTAAGCCCGATCCTCGTCATTGTGGTGGCAGTCACAGCGATTTCTTCCTTTTCCGCCCCTGTATACAGCGCTGGCATATCCATGCGTGTTCTTCGTTTCGGTGCCATGTTCACGGCGTCCATCTTCGGCTTGTATGGCGTGATCATGTTTTTTCTGATGCTGAGTATTCATATGGTTAAATTACACAGCTTTGGTGTTCCGTTTCTTAGTCTAACGACTCCCCGTTCGTTCAAAGACTGGAAAGATTACTTCGTACGAGCACCGTTGCAATTTATGAAAAACAGACCCATTCTTTTGAAGCATAAAGACCCTAAGCGACAAGGATGAGCTCAACACAGGAGGGAGCAAGATGGCCCGTGGGAAAAAAGCGGATAAGATTACAACGTTACAGACAACGGCAATTGTGGTTTGCTTTATGCTGGCTGCCGGGTTGCTTACCCTTCCAAGAGTAGCAACTGAAGCTGCAAAAACACCGGATGCGTGGATATCTGTCATTTTAGCAGGGGTGGGCACTTTTCTGTTCGGATGGGTTATAGTCAAACTAAGCTCACGATTTCCAGAAAATACCTTTTACCAGTATGTTCAGCAAATAACAGGCAAATTCATTGGCAAAGGGATTGGTATGCTGATTGTTATTTATTTTGTTTGTATAGCCGCATTTGAAATTCGATCTGTGGAGGAAGTCACGTCGTTCTTTCTGCTTGAAGGCACTCCGGCGTGGGCGATTTCAGCACCTTTTATGTGGCTCTCTCTGTACCTATGCATGGGGGGAGTGGGTTCATTAGGAAAGATATGTCAACTGATATTTCCGGTTTCGGCGGCTATCTTTTTGCTGATTTGCTTGCTGAGTTTAAATATTTTTGAATTGAATAACTTGCGTCCTGTCTTGTCGGAGGGGGGAATGCCAGTGCTTAGAACGCTCAAGACTACAATCCTGACATTAACGGGGACAGAGTCCTTGCTGTTTATTCTTTGTCGGATGGAAAAACCGGAGAAAGCAACCAAGGCAATCGGATTGGCGATTGGGATCGCGGTCGTTTTTTATACAGCTACGTTGATCCTGTGCATTGGCGCCTTTTCAATGGAAGGGGTGTTGAGCAGAACCTGGCCATTTTTAGATTTGGCCCGCAGCTTTGAAGTGGAGTATCTGTTGTTGGAACGGTTCGAGTCCTTATTGCTGACCATTTGGATCATGCAGATTTTTGCCACATTCAGTATTGCTTTTTATTGTGCTTCGCTCGGAGTATCTCAAATTTTGAATAGCTCTTATTCCAAGATGTTGTTCATTTTGCTTCCGTTTATCTACCTCTTATCCCAAATACCGAAAAACCTGAATGAGCTATTTTCTTTTGGAACGGTTATCGGAAATGTAGCGTTCGCTTTATTCGTGCTACTTCCACTGCCCCTGCTGCTTATTTCTCGCTGGAGAGGGGTGGGGTCATGAAAAGAGTCCAGTCAGGATTACTCGGATTGATGGTTTTCCTGATATGCAGCACACTTTCAGGTTGCTGGAGCAGCTCCCCAGTAGAGGATCTAAATCTGGAGACAGGCATTGCTTTAGATGTAGCGGAAGAATCCTCGCAAGAAAAGGAAATTAATCAGGAAGGGGGAGATTATCCAAAAAAGGAGTTAATTACAGGAACCTTTCAATTTGTCATTCCAGAGGAAAGCGGCGGCTCCAACACCTCCTCTCCACAAGCAAAGAAATTTTTTAATGTTACGGAAACAGGCGATTCCGTTTTTGAAATGATAAGAGAAATTTCATTGCGGACCAATCGACCTCCCATTGGGCAACATTTGAAAACGGTTATTATCAGCTCCAGTCTGCTTCGCAAGATTCCGTTGTATGAGCTGCTGGACTTTTTCTTGGGGGATAATGACATTCGGCCGAGTGTACTGCTGCTGATTAGTACAGAAAAGGCGGGAAATACACTCCAGGAGAAAATCCCTGGTCAGATTCCTGCCTATATTTTAAAGGATATTTTCCAAAACCGGAAACGGAACGCACGGTTGATAAAGCCTATGGCCTTGGTTAAAGTGATCGGACCCATGAAGGGGGGAAGAAGCTTTATATTACCTAATGTCATTACGGCGGAGAATGAAATCAAGCTCGCAGGTGCGGGAATCATCAAGGGAAAGACGCAAACATACGGTGGTTATCTGAATGAGTCAGAGGTTGAGGGTCTTATGTGGATCAAAGGCGAGCTGAAGGGAGGCGTGCTGAAAAGCCGCGATCCGAAAAGCGGTAAAAACATAGCATATGAGATCAAAGCGGGTAAAAGCAAGATCAAGGCCATCGTCCAGGGGGACGACATTTTCTTTCAGGTAAAAATGACCTCAGAGGGACGTGTTTCGGAGGTGCATATAAAGAATGAAGATTTGCGCAACAACAATGTGCTTGGACAGGAAGAGAGTCTCTTTCAGGAGAAAGTGAATTCATTAGCTGAACAAACCGTAGCTAAGATGCAAAAGCTGAAGGTTGATGTCGGAGGTTTCGGAGAAGCCTTGAGGATTCAACATCCTAAAGTTTGGCATAAGGTCAAAAAGGATTGGGATACCACTTTTAGCACCATTCCTGTACGGTTCAGCACAGATATTCATATTGAAGATTACGGCTCTTCGATTACGACGGCAGACTAAAAGGAATTTCGTTTGTATCTGTTATAGAAAAACCTTCAATACCACGAACCTAAGTGGAATTGAAGGTTTTTTAGTCTATTTAAACAGAGACAGTGTTTCTTTCAGCCACGTAATATAGCTTTCTTCCCGATTAATGGCACGGCTCAGCACCAAATAATGACCGAATTGACTAGAGCCGGGTACTTGAAAGTTCTCGTCCAGCCGCTGGAGAGAATTTTTACTTTCGTACAGGTATTCCAGCTTTTCTTCACGTTTGGCAATCTGATCCTCGAACAAGCGCTTACTTTCTTCCTTGGGGATGGCTGCTGAGAAATACAGCATGAGCATAAACTCATCCTTTTCTGTTTCCGGTAACTCTTTGGCGCTTAGCAGCCATTCGGTCAGCTCTTGGGTCCCTTTGGGGGTAATACAGTACAGCTTCTTTTCCAGCTTGGCTCCTGTAATGGAGGTGCGATATTCAATGAGTCCCTCTTCGGTCAGTCTTTTGAGCTCGGGATAAATCTGACTGTGCTTAGCACTCCAAAATTGTCCAATTTCCTGCTTGAATTGGCTCGTAATATCGTAGCCGCTCATTTCCTCTTTGTGAACCAGACCCAAAATGGCATATTTTAATGTGCGTTTCAACGTAGCTCTCCTCGCAATGGGGTATTTGACAATAGTATATCACAGCGCTACAATTTATATGTATCTTAAAACATGTTTATATTTACATGTTTGAATGATTGTTTATTATTTTGGTGTCTTGTTCAATTCATAAACTCATAATAAGGAAAGAAGGATGCAAGATGGACAAGTTTATCGGCAGTCACATGATTTACACCTATGAGAATGGTTGGGAGTACGAAATATATATTAAAAATGAGGATACGATTGATTATCGCATTCATAGTGGTATGGTAGGCGGACGCTGGGTACGTGATCAGAAGGTCAATCTGGTGAAGCTGGTAGAGAATGTGTATAAAGTATCGTGGACCGAACCGACAGGGACAGACGTTTCCCTGAACTTTATGCCTGAGGAAAAACGGATGCATGGCATTATTTTCTTCCCTAAATGGGTTCATGAGCATCCAGAAATCACGGTACGCTACCAAAACGATTTTATTCCGCTGATGGAAGAATCGCGTGAAAAGTATGAAACCTATCCGAAGTATGTGGTTCCTGAATTTGCGGATATTACGTTCATCGAAAATGCAGGTGTGAACAACGAACAATTAATCTCCCAAGCGCCTTACGCTGGAATGACAGACGACATTCGCGCAGGGAAGCTGCAAGCATAATCCAACATGGTTAATAGAAGTTGTGCAGCCTGAGCCTGTGGTAAGCAGTCTCAGGCTTTTTTACGTAAACTGGAGAGTGGATTGCTTAATGGGAGTGGTGGACGATATCTAGAATGAATAGTAGACCAGTCCATGCTCGATAAGATATGAACGACTAATCCGAGGGGGGAGGATGGTCGCTGTTGGGGAGAGAATGTACGAATTCGCATGGGCAGTCAGATCGGATAGGGCAGATAGTGCCAGCTCTGTTTTAACAGGTCCCCAGTGATCAGCGTGGTGCTTAATATATTGTTCAGCCTCGGTCAAGGAGAGACCTTTGAGCAAAGTAAATACGGAAGCCCAGCGGACGAGATCAAAGGTGCCTTTAATTTCAGGCAGCTTATATTCCGCCAGGCCTTGAGCGCCGTTACACGATATAGTAAGCAAGCCGCAGCAATGGTGTTGATACTGTTCAGAATCAGGAAATTGACGATGGTCGTATTGGATAATAGCTATGGAACCAATGCATAATTGCGTCGTTTGCAGCGTTGAGGGCTGGGCAAGCGTCAGGCTCATACTGGAACGGCCTCCTTCTCGGGATCATTGTAATAGGGATGGAAGAATCATACGTCACAGCGGATGTAATGTAAATCATGAATATAAGCGTAAAACAAGAATATGTAGCGGAAAACGGATTTTAATGGCAATGGAAACGGATACTTGTATCCGTCTCTTTCATTATCTTGACGATGGTCTGTATATTACAAAAAACAACCCCAGGTCACCCCAGGGTCGTCTTTACGAGAAATATATATCTGCATTATGCAAAATGCTTGTTTAGCTGAATCACACGGGTGTTACATCCTGAATTGCTTCTTCTTTTTCCTCTTTCCAGATCACGTTCTCGCGATAGTTAGATCCCCAATCGTACATCGCTCGCAGTACCGGAATCAGGCTTTCGCCATGCTCCGTCAGTGAATATTCCACATGTGGAGGGACGACAGGATAGACTTTACGCAGAATGAGTTGATCTTCTTCCAGCTCGCGCAATTGGTTGGTCAGCATTTTTTGCGTAATGTGGGGGATCAGCTTCTTCAATTCACCGAACCGCTTGGTGCCTTCCATACCCAGATGCCACAAAATAATCAGCTTCCATTTGCCACCGATGACCGCGAGAGTCAATTCTTTATCACAATTAATCAGCTTCAAATCAATCCGGTCTTTTACAGTTGTGATGTTCATCGACCTCCTGTCCGTAGTTATTCCAAGTATACTATGCATAACTACAGTACGCAAAAGGAGATACATCCATTTTGGAAACTATGCATACGATGGGATACGAATCGACTGAAATCACAATCTGATGATGTGCGCCAGGCTGGAAGCTTCCAGAAATCTACGACGTTTAAGAAGGAATAACGATGGTGTTAAAGGACTCCGGCTCCAGCCCCAAACGGTGTGTTATTTCTCCGACAGACAGATTCAGCACGCGAGATTCCTTGAACGGGTTGGCGATGACCAAAGCCCTTTGTCCGTCTGTATTTTGAAAAGCAACCGCATTTCCAGCCCATGAACCTTGAATTCCAATGCGTCTGGCCCCTGGCAATACAAAATGAGAAAAGTGCTTCATAACGTAATATTCCGGGTTCAGCATAGGTTTTCGATCTGCTGGATCAACGGTGATCATCGAATTTTGCTCCCAGCCCCATGTGCTCTTGCCTCGCGGTTCCAAAACCATATTCCAGTAAATATAAGCATTCACGCCATTAGTGAAGTAGTGTTGGTACAGGTTATATACATATTTGGCGTAGTCCCATGAGTTTTCTCCGTTTCCGCATTCATTTTCGGTCTGCATATAACGAAGCTCAGGATAGCTGGCTACGGTACGCTGAATGGCATTTTTACCTGCCCACTGATAGCCTACACCTTTTATATATTTATAGGCCTCGGGGTCACTCAATACGGTATGGGCATACTCATCGAAGCCAGTTGAAGTTTTCTTCATTAATTCCTCCCACGGATCGGGAGCGTTAATAGTACCCAGCCAAATTTCCGTATCCAGTCCGTGTTCTTCAAAAGCAGGCCCCAAATAGTCGCGAATAAATTCACGTAGTTGTTCTCCGGTCCATACGCAGGAAGGGAATTTCTGATCAGCAATGACTTCATTTTGAACATGAACCTGATGAATCGTAATGCCTGCCTCGCGGTATGCCTGAACAAATTTGACAAAGTACAATGCATACGCTTTCAAGATATCTTTTTCCCAGCGCAACGTTCCGTAATTGTAGGCTTTCGGTGATTTCATCCATGTCGGCGGACTCCAGGGTGAGGCGAACAGTTTCAAGTCTGGATTGAGTTGTAACGCTTCCCGAATAAAAGGAATGAGATATTGCTGATCGCGCTCAATGGAAAAGTGCTTCATCTCTATGTCGCCGTCCGTTTCATTATGGCTGTACCATTCCAGCGCGTAGTCACTCGCTCCAATAGGAAGTCGGCATATCGTGAATTTGTGCTCGCCCTCCGGGTGAAAGAGAGCATGAAGCACCTGATCCCGCTCTTCGCTGTCCAAATGATTCAGGGCCACATAACCCAATTCATTAAAACAGCCGCCAAAGCCTTCTACAAGCTGATATGTTTCTCCTGTAAAGGTTAGGTTGGCACTCTCTTGGGTTTGGGTCAAATGATGAGCTTGGGATTGCCAAGCATTAGCTTTGGAAGTGGAAAACCACTGAATGGTTTGATTGCTCATGTGTACCCCTCCTGTTCAATCTTTTTGTATCTCTACTTATTATAGGGTAGGATCGTAGGGGAAGAGATGGTCTGAGCGAAGACAAATTTGCCCTTATCCAAGGTGAAATTTGCGGATGAGAAGTTTCCGTAAATAAGAAGTGGCGAGAACACATAAAGTACACATCTCTTTGATATGCTGTTGTCCTAGAATGACCGAAAGAGGGAAGTCGATTTGAATAAAAGAGTTCTTCTCGTGGAGGATGAAATACGTATTCGTGAAGTGATTGCGGATTATTTTAAACAAAATAATTGGGAAGTCTATGAAGCAGGCAATGGAAAAGATGCACTCCTCTGGTTTGATTCGGTGCAGCCGGAACTCATTATACTCGATATTATGATGCCTGAACTGGATGGTTGGGAAGTATGCCGTCAGGTACGCAGCCATTCAGGTGTACCGATTATTTTGCTGACGGCCAAATCCGGTGATGATGATAAAATATTGGGCTTTGAGCTGGGGGCAGATGACTACGTGACCAAGCCTTTCAGCCCCAAGGTGCTGATTGCCCGCGCGAACGCGCTGATGAAACGGGTAGAGGGACATGTGCAGCCGGAGTCGCATATTTTGCGGTTCGGCAGTGCTATGCTCAACACGATGGCTCATCGGCTTGAAGTGGATCAGGCGGAAGTTGAGCTGACGCCCAAGGAGTATGAGCTGCTGCGGCTGCTTATACATAACAAAGGCATAGTTGTTTCACGAGAGGCGATACTGAACCGGGTGTGGGGTATCGACTTTGAAGGGGACACACGAGTTGTCGATACGCATATCAAAAAGCTGAGAAGTAAGCTGGGCCGTGAATCACGCCATATCCGCACGGTTTTTGGTACAGGCTACAGGTTCGAGGAGGAAGAATGAACAAACGGGGAGTTACCTTTAAGTTGTTCATTATGACGGTTGTGTTTTTCCTGTGTTTTTACGGAATGGTGATTTTAAGTCAATTGCTGTTTTTTGAAAATTTTTATCAGAAACAGAAGATTGGGCGTGTGGAAAGTCGTTTGCAAAGCTTCGGTCAAAGTTATGTCCAGGAAGCTTGGGGATCAGGCAGGGTTTCGCGTGAGGCAGCTCGTTTTATGCTCCAGAATAAAAACCAGCTGGCGATTGTAACGCTGGACGGCAAAGTAAAGCTGGATGATGCGTTTCATATCAATCTCAGAAAAGCAGATGGTAAAATCGTTAAAATATCGTTGTCTCTGTTTATGAGCGAATACGGAGATGAACTGAGAGCTGCCCGGATTCAGCCTGGTGACACGGTGACCGTTGAAGGTGAGGTGTTGGGAACTGACGGCATCTCCTCTGCCTATTTAATTTATCCATCAGGCATACAGAAGCTTGGTTTCAAAAATATAGGATCAATTTCAGATGAGACAAGCACAGATGACAGTGTAAGACTGTCCGGTACGGTAACAGAGATTGTGCTGCCGGATCTGAAAACATGGAGTCAGCGCCAAGGTCTGCTGTATAGTGCGCTGGAGGAATGGTTTCCTTTATCCCAGGATCATCTGGAGAAACTTAAAAATTTCGAGGTGTTGGAGGAAGAGTGGACGGAACCTTGGACAGGGGTACGAAATGCCGTTATCGTCCATCCTGTTCGTCAGAGCACAGGCGAGATCGACCTCTTGTTCACTGTGACATCGTTGCAGGAAATCAGTGAGACGAATGAGGCTCTACGCTGGTTTTATCTGTATCTGGGGATCGGCGGATTTGCACTCATTCTGATTTTGTCCCTGTTCTATTCCCGAATGGTAACCCGTCCGCTCATTACTTTGAATAATACCGCCAAGCGGATGGCCAAGCTCGATTTTACAGCCCATACGCCAATCCGGCAGAATGATGAGCTGGGTAGCCTGTCCTACAGCATGTATACCCTGTCCCAGAACCTGGACACAGCTTTGCGCGAGCTTCAGGAGGCCAATCAGCAATTGGTTGAGGACATGGAACAGAAGCAGAGAATGGAGGCTGTGCAACAAGACTTTTTTGCCAATGCTTCTCATGAGCTGAAAACCCCGCTAAGTATTATCAAAGGGTTTGCAGAAGGATTGCAAGATGGAGTCAGCGCCGGGAAGCAGGATCATTATATGAAAGTCATTGTAGAGGAAGCGGACAAAATGGAGCGATTGGTCAAGGATATGCTGGACCTTGCCAAATTGGAATCTGGAACCCTCAAGCTTCGCAAAACGACCTTTATTTTGAGCGAGCTGGTGGAGGAGGTTGTGGATAAGCTATTCCATCTGTTGAAGGAGAAGCAGCTGGAAGTGGTCATTATTCCTGCCAATGAGCTGCCGATTCATGCCGATATAGGATGGATGGAACAGGTGATTATCAACTTTGTTGTCAACGCCATACGGCATGCCGAGGAAGGAAGCTCGATCACGATTCGTATCGAAGGCTCTGGGGAAGTCAATACGTTTTCCATTGAAAATAAGGGGGAGACCATCCCAGACGATCAGTTGGAGCTGATATGGAATCGTTTTTACCGGGCCGAGCTCTCCCGCAGCCGCCAGACAGGTGGGACAGGACTCGGGCTATCGATCGTTAAACGAATTCTGGATTTACACGAATTCCGCTATATGGCGGAGAATACCAAGGACGGCGTCCGTTTTGTCGTTATATTCGGAGGCTAGGCTATGGCAAAGGAGTTAAAAAGTATGAAATGGAATTGGTTGCCCTCACTTTGCACGCTTGCAAACCTGGGGGCAGGGGTGTTATCCCTGTACTTCACGATTCATGAGCAATATATGACCGCCTTTACCCTCGTGGTAGTGGCTGCTTTATGGGATGTACTGGACGGTTTGCTGGCAAGGCTGCTGCATTGCTCCAGTGATTTTGGCAAGCAACTTGATTCACTGGCGGATGTGGTCTCATTTGGTGTTGCTCCTGCTTTTCTAATCTTGCAGTACAAGCTGGGGGATACCCACTGGATAGGACCGCTTGTAGCCGTGTTGTTTGTGATATGCGGTGCGGTAAGGTTGGCGAGATTCAACCTGATGGCTTTTAGCAAAGGCTTTGTGGGCATGCCCATTACAGCTGCGGGTGTGGTTTTGTCCTTTATGTTTTTATGGAGTGAGCATTTGAAGCCGGGGTTGTTGCTGGCACTCATGGTGGTGCTGTCGTTCCTGATGGTTAGCCGTATTCCCTTCCCGTCCTTCAAAAAATAATCGGTCAGGAGGTGGCGCCTCTATGGAATGGGCCATCAGCATGATTACACAATACG
The DNA here is from genome assembly GCF_000307675.1 of Paenibacillus sp. ICGEB2008. NCBI lineage: Bacteria > Bacillati > Bacillota > Bacilli > Caryophanales > Paenibacillaceae > Paenibacillus > Paenibacillus sp. ICGEB2008. Next base: position 47,714 of record NZ_AMQU01000003.1, on the reverse strand, counting down.
GATATATTGCTATTTTTGCACTGCTTGCCCTTGGAATTATAGGGCTACCCGTTCCTGATGAAATTATTATGGTGTTTGTCGGCTACCTATCCTCTATCATGGTACTGAATTATTCCGTGTCTATATTAGTCAGTTTCATTGGGGCGATGACAGGGATGATGATCAGCTACACGCTAGGCAAAAAGCTGGGTCAGCCGCTGGTAGATAAGCACGGCAAGTGGGTAGGACTGACACCAAAGCGGTTTGCAAAGGTAAAAGGGTGGTTTGCGCGCTTTGGATTGTGGACCATTTTGTTCGGTTATTTTATTCCAGGAGTCAGACATGCGACAAGCTATTTGTCGGGGATTAGCGCGATGCCTGTACGAAAATATATGCTGGTGGCCAGCGCCGGTTCTCTGGTATGGACACTGATCTTTATCTCCATTGGTTACATTGCCGGGGCCAATATAAACTTTCATTAAGGTAACCGCAAAAGTAATGTAGCATTTTTCACGTATTGCACCGATAATATAAATAAAAGAACCTGTACAACCAGTGAGGGGATCTGTATTGAATGCATTAATGAAGTATATTGAAAAGTTACCTGGTTTTCTGCAAATGATCTTGAATATCTCGCTGTTTCTGGTCGGGCTGATTTTAAGCTTCTTACTTCTAAAAGAAACATGGGCCATATTTTCATATGTGTTCTTGTCTACAGAAGACGACAAAAATTACTATGAATTCACGGAAGAACTGCTTGTATTCTTTTTGTATTTTGAATTCATTGCATTAATCGTTAAGTACTTTAAAACCAATTTTCATTTTCCATTACGTTATTTCATCTATATTGGGATTACGGCCGTCATCAGGCTCATTATTGTGGACCATGATGATGCTAAAAATACATTCTGGTGGTCCATTGCTATCCTAGTCATGGTAGGTTCTCTATTGATTGCTAACAGTAAGTTGTTAAAGAGAGAAAGTTGATGCCGAGGAAGATTGCAAGGGTGACAGTCAAGTGGGAGAGAGGGAATAAAGACGAATGGTAAGAAACTGGATGAATCATGCGGGCGTCAGGCGGGCAGCCGTCCTTGCGATAATCGTTTTACTGCTCTTCATGTTAAGAAGCATGATGAATATTATTTTGTTAACACTGCTGCTTACGATTTTGATTGGCAGCATATATAACGGTGTGAATAAGCTGATCAAGCGGTTCGCCAATGTACCGCCTATGATCGTGCTGCTACTGGTATACGGGTTGCTGATCCTGATTATCGTGTGGGGAGTTTATCGAATGGTGCCGCTAATCAGCGTGCAGGTCAAGCAGGTGTATCTCATGATTCAGCAAGCGTATATGTATCCTGATCGTAACCAATGGAACGAAACGATTATTGAATTTATGGACACGCTCAATGTTCAGCGGTTATTTGAGCCTGGCTGGAATGCGGTAATGAAAATTAGCCAGCTGGGAACACAACTGCTGGTATCAATTATTTTGAGCTTGTTCTTCCTGATGGAAAAATCCTATATTACACGCTTTACAGCTACGTTTGTGGATAGTAAGCTGGGTTGGTTCTTCAAGGAAGTGGGCCATTTTGGACGCATGTTTCTGGGTACATTCGGGAAGGTGCTGGAAGCTCAGCTATTGATTTCACTCATCAACTGTATATTGACGACGACGGCTCTTTGGATTATGGGTTTTCCCAATCTGCTCGGCCTCGCGCTCATTATATTCTTGTTGGGGTTGGTGCCAGTGGCGGGTGTATTCATTTCCCTGATCCCGCTCGGTCTGATTGCTTTTAGCGTCGGGGGAATCAATTATGTGATTTACTTGGTTATTCTGATCGTAGTTATTCATGCGATTGAAGCCTATTTCCTGAACCCGAAGCTGATGTCATCCAAAACCAATTTACCGATCTTCTTTACCTTTGTTGTATTGATCTTCTCTGAGCATCTGATTGGGGTGTGGGGCTTGATTGTAGGTATTCCGTTGTTTGTTTTCTTCCTTGACCTGATCGGGGTACAACGCAAGCAAGAGAAGGATACCTAATCTATTTACGACAGATACGAACATAGTAGTGACCATTGATTTTTCATAACGAATGCCTGCGAAGCCGCAGGCATTTTTTGTTTTCTCTGGTATTCTTCATTTTATTCATGGGAAAGATGGCTGACGCTCATCATCGTTCAGGAGGAGTCCAACGGTACGTTTTACTTCCTTGGGGATATCGGATACCGTCAGGGTAGCTTATCAGCTCGATAATCGTTCCCCAGGGTGATCTTCCATATACAAACTGGTTGCCTGTCCCTGTTTCAATACCGGATAGCGTATGCGGAGGGGACAAGAGTGTTCCTCCTGCTTGTTGAAAACGTGCCGTCGCCGCGTTCATGTCATCCACATAGACAGCAAAATGCTGTAGGCCATAGTCTGCTAATTGGATAGCGAAGTTTTGCGGGGTGTTTTCCAACTGAAATAGCTCAATTCCAGGTCCTTCATGGATGCGAAGCAGACGAATATGAATGATACGTGCGCCTCGTTTGAGTCCTAATTGCTGTTCTGTTTGTTCTCCTTCTTGTGGAGGCTGCTGCTTGTTGAGGGCATCATAGCAGATGTCAGCCCCAAAGGCGTTCTGTAAAAAGGTCGTTGCCTGTTCCACGTCAGGTACCGTAATTCCAATATGATCTATTCCGCGTACGGGATGTTGTTTTGGGGTCATGTATACGTCTCCTCCTTCTCGTATCTATTGTTTTTACCCATAATCTAATGTTTACCCACCAACTTTTTAATTCTCTAGTTAACTGTAGTACACTGAGTATCCAAGATAAGATATTGTTAAAGGAAACGAGATGATATAGATGGGACAAAAGATTAAGGTATTGGCTATATCGGGGAGTCTTCGTCAAAAGTCTTCCAATACCGCGCTTATGAAGGCTGTTATTGGACTGGCTTCTGAAAATAAAGCTGAATCAAGAGGGCACCATAACAAATGCTGAAACTAGACAGGAGCTGGAAGCATTACTTCAAGGGCTTGAGCAAGCATGCAGAGGACAGGCATAGAAAAATTCAAAGCAGATCCTTCATCATAGAAGGATCTGCTTTTTCGGATGGCCACCTACTACGTATTCAACGGCAGGTATTCATCAGTTATCTAAATGTTAGAAGTGTTCAATAAGCTCTCATAGACCTTTAAACGGGCATACACCGTTTCAAGTATCGGATATGAGACATTACTGCCAGAAGCCAATGCCAGAAGTGCACCGTGCAGATGACTTGCTTCAACCGGTAGATTTTTCTGCATATCACGTTGCATGGATGACATCATCTCAGGCTTTAAGGAATCCATCGTTTTTAGCGTATGAACTTCCATTTCTGAATGAATAGGCATATCGGCGTTGCGTGCAAGTGTGACGATCTCATGCAGTAGCCTTTCATAGATTGCACGCGATTCGGGCGTGGCGAGTATAGCTCCGACGGAGCTACCCATGAGGGTTGTGATTCCGCTCATGCTGGCAATAAATATATACTTCTGCCAAATTTCACGCTGAATGTCATGACTGTGTGTGACGGTGAAGCCTGCATGATCAAGATGGCTACATAGTAGTTGCGCACGCTCTGAATTTGCTCCATCCCATTCCCCAAAAACAATGCGGTGGAACGGGCTTGTCTGAACGATAGAGCCTTTGTGATTTAACGTCGTTTCGATATAACAAAGCCCACCCAGCACTTTTTCAGCTCCGAAATATTCGCGCAAAGATTTAAAATGTTCATAACCGTTAAGTAAAGGAAGAATCATGGTATCTTTGCCGATATAAGGCGCAAGGTCTGGCTGCAATAGAGGCAGATGGTACGCTTTGACCGCGAGAATAATACAGTCAAATGGCTCAGCAGCTTCACCGTAGGTAATAGCCTGGATCGGTGTCTGAAAATCTCCGTGCACACTTTGAATCGTCAGACCGTTTTCTGCCAAATGAAGCTTTTTGGAAGGGCGCACGAGAAAGGTTACATCTTCCCCCTTTTGAACCAGGCGTCCCCCAAAATAGCCTCCAATAGCTCCTGCACCCACAACTAGAAACCGCATCCTAGGGTACCTGCCTTTACTTTTTGTTTCATTTCCTTTAGTTGCAAAACATTAAGCGCCTTCGAGTTTGTCATGATACATTCAAATCCTTTCCTACCTTGGTTTTGGAAAAACAAAAAACCTTCCAGCACATTGCTGAAAAGGTCCGAAAGGCAAAAAAAGAGTCAATTTGCGACCGTTCTTTTGTCTCGGTCCTTTCGGATCAGAGCAAAATCCAACGAGTTCACCTCCATAGGCTCACGCTTATACTTATTAAATTACACCTTACCAGAGTACCGTTCGAATATATCGATACAGCCTCTCAGGGAAGTATACCAGAATATCAGGTTCCTGTCCCATATAAAGCCAATCCGAACAGTGTGTATACGATGGTATCCATAAAGCACGAACCTAGTATATATGAAGCGCATGAAGGTGATATAATAGGGCGCAAATAAGTTTATAGACCGATAACTTGGAGCAGAGGAGAGAAGGCTGGTGTTTGAGCAAATTGTAGCGTATGGTCTGAGCCAAAAAGAGGCCGTTAAGGATTATCCATTTGGAGCTGATCCCCTGGTACTAAAGGTAGGGGGCAAGATGTTTGCTCTCCTGACTGAAAAAGATGGCATTAGCCACGTATCCCTGAAATGTGATCCGGTCATTGCAGAAAACCTGCGTCAGCAGAACAAGGCAATTAAGCCAGGCTATCATTTGAATAAAAAGCATTGGAATACGGTAGAGGTTGATAATAGCTTTCCGTTGGAGGATTTGTACAGCATGATCGACCATTCGTATGAGCTGGTCTTCAAAAGCTTAACCAAAGCGCAACGCGAAGCGATTACGATGAGGATACGGGCTACGGATCTGTAAAGGGCTGGTGAAGCCCTTAGTAACACTTTTATAGTTTTACTTGACAGAAAACCACTAAAGATATATTCTTAATTTAAAGATAATTTATTTGAAAATAATATCAAGGAGTGGACCTGAATATGAGCGAACTGGTGAATGTTATTCAAGAGAGAAGATCGGCTTCTAAATTTATTCCTGATGTTACTATAGATGCAAAAGAACTGGAAGAGATATTTCAGCTGGTGAAGTTTGCTCCATCGGCTTTTAATTTACAGCATGCGCGTTATATCGTAGTGCAGGATGCAGAGATCAAACAAAGGCTGCATGATGAGGCAAGTAAGCAGTATAAAATATTAACCGCTTCGGCCACTATTGTAGTGCTGGGTGATACAGAGGCTTATACCAAGGTAGCTGATCTCAACGAAGGGTTCCTGAATTTGGGCGTTCTGAGCAAGCAGGAATATGATAGCACCGTAGAATCGGTAACTCAGTTTTATCGCGAGCGGGGACCTGTCTTCCAGAGGGAAGAAGCGATTCGTAATGCCAGCCTGTCGGCTATGCAATTTATGTTGATTGCCAAGGATAAAGGCTGGGATACTTGCCCGATGATCGGTTTTGACCCGGCGATGGTGCAGGAAGTATTGAATATCCCCGAGCAATTTGTGCCTGTGATGATGATCACCTTGGGGAAAGAGGACGAATCGGGGCAACGGGCAAGAGGATATCGCAAGCCGGTTGGACAGTTTGTTAGCTACAATGGATTTTGAAATTTGTAAATCATCATGTTCATTAAGGAGTGATTGAGATGTCTTTGAAAACCGCTGGAATTCACCATATTACGTCCTTTGCAGGCGATCCGCAGGGCAATGTTGACTTTTACGCAGGTGTGCTTGGTTTGAGATTGATCAAAAAGACAATTAACTTTGACGCTCCAGAAGTATATCACTTGTATTTTGGGAATGAAAAAGGCAGCCCGGGCACGATCATTACCTTTTTTCCGGCTCCGGGTACACGCAAGGGTAAAATTGGAGGCGGACAGGTCGGGATTACGACGTATGTCGTGCCGCCGGGCTCGCTGGATTACTGGGAAAACCGTCTGCATAGCTTGAAGGTGTCTTTCACGAAGGCTACTCGTTTTGGCGAGTCATTCATCCAGTTCCGAGACAATGAGGGCTTGCATCTGGAACTGGTGGAGCGCGAGGAAGGCCCGGTGAATACGTGGACAGCCGGAGGCGTGCCTACAAATAAAGCGATCAAGGGCTTTGGAGGAGCAGTGCTCTACAGTGCGGATTCCAAGCACACCCAAGGCGTGCTGGAGAATGTTCTGGGCATGACTCCCATCGGAGAAGACGCAGATGCAGGCTATATCCGTTATCAGACGACTGGGGATCTAGGCAACCTGATCGACATTCCGGTCAAAGATGTACCATGGGGGAACGGCGGCGCCGGTACGGTTCACCATATTGCGTGGCGCGCGCAGGACGATACTGAGCATCAGGCGTGGGACGAGTGGGTTCGTCAGCATGGTTTTGGGACCAGTGGCATTGTAGATCGACAATACTTCAATGCCGTATACTTCCGCGAGCAAGGCGGTATTCTATTCGAGATCGCAACCGATCCGCCCGGATTTACGGTGGATGAGGAATTGAATGAGTTGGGGCACAAGCTGATGCTGCCTGAATGGTATGAGCCTCAGCGCGCCGAGATTGAGTCTAATCTGGTTCCCATCGAACCTAGAGTACTCCAACAGGATGAATCGGTTTAAGCTGGACAATCACATACGGAACACCAAAAGGTCCAATGCAGGAAGATTTCCACCCTCATTGGACCTTTTGGTATCTGAATGTCATTAGTGTAAAAATAAGCGTGGAAGAGCTGTTTAGATCATGAGCAGCTCACGAATTTCCAGTTCGGTCAGTGCTGAAAGGCTTTCTTGCCCCGGCTGAATGACCTGGTCGATCAGATTTTTCTTTTTTTGCTGTAGCTCATACATTTTGTCCTCTACTGTACCTTGGGCGACGAGCCGAATAACCTGCACCACTTTTTTCTGGCCCATTCGGTGTGCACGGTTGGTAGCCTGCTCTTCTACAGCGGGATTCCACCACAGGTCATATAGAATGACGGTATCTGCGCCGGTGAGGTTCAGACCCGTACCTCCTGCCTTGAGGGAAATCAGGAACAGCTCGCGTTCTCCTTCGTTGAAGCGACTGCACAGCTCGACTCGTTCGGGGGCGGGAGTCTGTCCATCCAGGTAAAAGTAGGGGACCCCCTCACGAGAAAGCTCACGTCCGACCATTTGAAGCATCGTGGTGAACTGTGAAAAAATGAGCATCCGCTTCCCGGAGCTGAGACATTCCGTAATAATCTCCAGCAGTTGTTCAAATTTGGCCGAGCTTCCCGTATATCCTTCGATGAATAATCCCGGATGACAGCAGAGCTGCCGAAGTCGGGTCAGACCTGCGAGAATTTTGATCCGATTTTTCTGAAATCCTTCTTCGTTAAGATGCTTCAACGTTTCATGCTGGAGCTTGGCCAGATAAGCTGTGTACAGCTTTTTTTGCTCCGGCAGGAGCCGAGATACCTGCACGGATTCGATTTTCTCTGGCAGTTCCTTAAGTACATCACCCTTCAGACGACGCAGCAGGAACGGACGAACTCGCTTGGCAATCACATTTCGAGGCAGGTTGTGAAACGCTCTTTTTCCGCCGGGAAATAGCTCAGGAAATACAACGTCGAAGATGGACCAAAGTTCTTCCAATGTATTCTCGATTGGCGTTCCTGTCAGGGCAAAACGGTAACGGGCTTGTACATCCTTAACGGCCTGTGCCGTCTGGGTAGCATGATTCTTGAACGCCTGCGCTTCGTCCAAAATGAGCGTATGAAACGATGGCTTGCTGTACACATCCGCATCGCGTCGCAGCAGCGGATAGGAAGTAATAATAACGTCATAGCTGGTGGCATCCCGTATAATTCGGCTCCGTTCCTCCGGGCTGCCATCAGCAATAATGACGCGGATATGCGGGGCGAATTTCTCCAGTTCATTCCGCCAATTGTACACCAGTGATGCAGGGGACACGATCATGGCTGGAAGCTGCTGACTGCGAATTTCCGGCAATACAGAGACGAGGAAGGCAATGCTTTGCAGTGTTTTGCCCAGCCCCATATCATCTGCCAAAATACCTCCAAAACGGTAATGTGCTAAGGTCTTAAGCCATTGAAAACCATAGACCTGATAATCTCTCAAGATTGGAGCAAGCGTGACGGGTACTGGAAAGTCGAGATGGTCAGGATTGCGTATATTTTCTAGCAGCTGGCGAAAGGTTTTACCCAAGGTCAGGCTTTTTACATGATCGTGAGGATCAATTAAATACAGACCCTGCGTGACCGGGATTCGAATCTGCGCTGCATCCAGATCGCTTTTGCGGATACCTGTTTCGTTCATGAACCGAATTAATTCCTTGTACTCCTCTGTTTCCAGTGGCAGCAGGGCACCATTCGGCAGACGGTGATATTTCTGTTTTTCTTCCAATGATTGGAGCAGCTTGCGAATTTCCGATTCCGGTATACCCTCAATATCAAATTTAAATTCAAGCCAATCCGTACGTTCATCCCACTCCGCCCGTATTCTTGGGACAGGCAGGGTATTATTGATTTTCGATTTGACTGCACCCGTGGCATAGACGTTCAGCAACTTTTCCAGTTGTGGAACCGTATGGTACAAAAAGTCATACTCTGCATCTTCATCTTCCATAAAATATCCGCTGTCTGTTCTGGCAAAGGAGCTATGCTCCATCAGTTCCAAAATCCGTTGCTCCTGTTCCCCATCACGTATCAGAATCCGGTCGTTACCTGGCGTTCGTGCATCTGTTTCCAACGGGTTGATGATGATGTCTCCATATTGGAATTCCAATCCTGCCAGTAGTTTGTCTCTTACCCTGTCCAGATACAGCTTGGCCTTCAACGGATGCTGGGCGACCCGCTCTGAGACAGAACGGGTCATATGGACACGTCCGAGCTTCATTAACCCGGGCACGACCTTATCCATAAAAGCTTCCATCTGTTCTGGTGCGATCTGGACTGCTCGTCTGTGATGTACCTCGACCATTCGTTTTAGCTCGGACAAACGCCGTAAGGAATCATCCTTCTGCTTGACAAGCTTGCCATCGGCAATGACGACACCGTAGTCCTCCATGATGGTCAAGTCATCTAATCCTTGAATGCTTAACTGGTAGCCTTCGCTTGTGGATTCGGCCTCATCAAATTCAAATTGCAGCGGAAGCATCAGGTCGGACTGAGGAATACCTTCGCTCATGTTACCGTGAATTTCAAAATAGACGCCCTGTGCTGCTGTCAGCAAGGGGAACAGCCTATCCCAAGCGGCAGGCGGGATGAGAAGCATTCGCTCGCCACTCATATGACTGCCGGAGGCTGAATACGTGCCTGAGGTTTCCCGAATCATGCGCTCCTGATGGCATACCTGGGATAATTGCTGTAGGATCGCATCATGTTCAGCTCGGAAGCGGTACAGCTCAGGCTCGTAAGAGAAGCTCTTCGTGAACATGTAGCTATTCCCACGGTCGATACTGTCCAGAAACGGACGGATTTTCTGAACGATGTATAATCGTTTGGGTCCAGCCTTCATTTCCAATCCAAACATATATTTTTGGTAACCGTAGGCAAAAGGCCGGATGACGAATTGAAAATCCAAGATCGCACGAGTATCCAGCAGCGTAGGAGTGCTGCGAAGCGGTCTCTTGCGGCCGAATAGTTTTAACATACTGTCGGTCAACTGGAGATCCCCTTGTGTGATGCCAGAGGATCGTGAAATTCTAGCAGTGTGTTCATTGGGGGTATCTGTAGATGTGTACATCCCGTCTGAACCCATGCTCCCCGCTGGATCTGGGGCAGTGCCGGGATGAAGTCTGGAGACATAGGAGCGTACGGATAGACTTTTTCCACGTCGCATATCATAGGCGTTAAGGAGAACAGCAGCAATATGTTTGCAATAACGTCCGGTGGTCTGAAATGAGCTACAGGTACATTCCGCGCGAATACTGCCGTTGGGCCGGATCATCGCAGCAACGGCATAAAAGCCGTTTCCTTTGACTGTAGCTTCATACACACCTTCATTATGATCTATTTGTGTAAAGGCCACCTTTTTGGCCCGATAATAGGCATCCCCGTCGTCATAAGCAGATTGACTGCATAGTTGTCTGATCGCTCGCCGGGTAAGTTCAAAACTCATGGTTCGTAATCCTTTCCTGAGTTATTCCGTTTTCTACATGATAACAGAACAGACCGGGTGAAGGACACTGGAGTGCGGAACGTAACTTTAGGAAAAAGAAGAGAAGAAAAAAAGCAGGTCTTGGTCCGTCATTGAACCAAAGTCTGCCAGGTGGCTACAGCTATATTATATGTCGGGCAACCCTTCTCCTTGCTCATGAACTCCCAGCGCATTACGTGCCATATCCATATACTCTTCCAGACCAGACTTAAGGGCGAATTCGGCGATAAGCACAGGGTAAGCTGAAGTTAATTCGACGATATGATCGCTCATACGCGGCCATACACGTCCGCCTACTGTCTCATAAAGCTTCAATAAACGAGCAAGCTCTACTTCTCCGAATAAAGTATAGTAACTCGTAAAATCAATTGCCGGATCAGCTACTTCGGCCTCGGTCCAGTCTAGTATTCCAGTAACCTCTGTATTCGAAGAGACTAGAATATGACCTGGGTGCAGATCGCCGTGCACAAATGCGGAATATGCCGGCCAGTAGCTATCGTCAGCTAGCCACGCCTGCCATCGTTGCCACAGCTCCTCAGATACACCAAAGACGCGCCGTGTTTCTTCCATTCGCTGAGCCATTAATTGCCGAACTTCGTCGTGCTGCTTTACGCGAACACCGAAATCAGCTGCCCGTTGGTAATCTATCCGGTGCAACGCGGCTAAGGCTTTAGCGAGTGAAGCAACGAATCTATCCGTCAGAGCGTCAGGGTTGATGAACCATACATAGCTTTTTGTTTCCATATCAATAGTAGCAGCGGGAGTTCCCCCCAACTGAGGATAGGCGATGAGCTTTGGACTATATATTTGCCAATCAGGTACCGCTATAGGAAGAGTATCACGAATCATCCGAAGCACCTTGTGCTCGTAAGCGGCAGATTGAATCACATCTGCTCGTCGCGGTGTACGTAGAACCCAAGGGGTATCGTGGATGTCTTTGGCGAATACGGCTCGGAAATCCAGCCCGGATTCATTGAGTTCCAATCCTTCATGTTGTATGTGAAGCCCATTGTTTTGGGCAAGGGCCAATATATCGCTAACGTCATTCGGGTTAGTCAAGGGACGCTTTTCAGTCATATGAAACACACCTCATTGTTCAGATTTGGTCTTAAAAAAGGTAACTTAAACAAGCTTCAACCCTTCATGTAAAAAACGGGTTTAGCTTCATTGAGAAGTCTAGCCTTTTATCTGAGACGCATGTAGTGAGTACACATGAATGAGCAAACCTCCTTTTACAAAATAGGGTATCTAACCCAGCCCTAATATACCATCCGACATTGGAGGATGTCTACAATATGCGGAATAATGTACATGGCTTCCCCAGTTCGCTTATCTGTGGACTAGAGAAGTTTTTACAAGCTGCACATTGCAGGATACAATGGAAGTATTAGAGAAAGGAGACGGATACGTTTGCAAAAAGAAGACAATAAGACCGATTCCAAATCCGGCTCATCCAAATGGTATCTTGGTAGTGCAGCAGCATTGCTCCTGCTGAAAGGCAAATCGTTACTTGCCCTTTTAAAATTCAGTAAATTTGGCGGTGCGCTGATATCTATGGCGTTTACGATTGGCACGTATGCGATTATATACCCGTGGGGATTTGCGGTTGGGTTCGTGTTGTTGTTATTCGTGCATGAGCTGGGGCATGTATTGGCTGCCAAACGCAAGGGGCTTCCGGTGTCGACACCGTTATTTATTCCATTTCTCGGTGCGTTAATCACCATGAAACGACAGCCTTTGGATGCCCAGACAGAGGCTTACGTGGCCATGGGCGGCCCGTTATTGGGGACAGTTGGGGCTATGGCCGTATACGCAGGAGCGTATGCAACAGACAGTCCACTTTTGTATGCACTAGCATATATCGGTTTTTTCCTGAACCTGATCAATTTGCTGCCGATTCATCCGCTTGATGGAGGACGGATTTCTACAGCAGTGACACGCTGGTTATGGCTGGTGGGTCTACTGGGTGGGATTGTAGTGATCGTGTATTTGAAATCCATTCTATTTTTCTTTATTTGGGCACTATTTGCCTATGATTTATACAAAAAATATGTCAAACGCAATAAAGAAGGCGTCAAAGTTCAGTCGTTATTACAGAAGCCGCTGGTTAACGTACAGCATTTATATGAGCAAGGATATCCGCTGCCTGGACCGGAGCATACGCGCAGATTATCCTTTAATACCTACTCGGATCTGGAAGGGCAGCAATATGTAACGGTATATATGGAGAGTTTGGATGTGGAGCATACGCTTCTGCTGCCACAGCAATGTCTTGTCCAGCATGTATGGCTGAACGGTGTAGAACATCTACCTACCCCGGATGCGTATCAGCTCAGATTGCTGTGTGGGATTGACTACATTCCATTTGAAAATGATAAATATTACGAAGTACCCGCATCATCACGCTGGAAATTCGGTATCGGTTATATGGGCTTGGCCTTATTCCTGATAGGGATGATGTATGTTGTACACCAGCACATAGGAGATATCAGGCTATGATTCGCAGGATAGGAACTTCACCATCAATTTAGATTATTAAGGCAATGAAACTCATTAGAAAATAAAATAGAAAGAGCGCGACAGCCGAATATAGGGTGTCGCGCTCTTTTTCATATGATTAACGCAGTGGAGCCATTGCTATCCTTCCTTATTCTAGCTCCTCTGCTCATCAGTAATCGGTTTTAACGTCTGGCGGTACTTAAGTGGGCTGGTGCCTGTCCAGCGCTTGAACTGTCTGCTGAAATGAGCCAGACTGGAGTATCCCAGTAGGGAAGCTACCTTGTTTAGCGGTAGATTGGGCTGCTGGATCAGCACCTTAGCCTCATGTAGCTTGGTTTCCGATAGATAGTGACGTGGTGAATAGCCGTAAACCTTGCGGAACACTTCCTGGGCATAGCCCGGACTGATTCCAAGGGAAGCCGCCACATCTTCAAGCCGGAACGTCTGCTCGCCAGATTCATCCTCTCGATAAGGTTTGAACCTCGATTGAATAGCTTCCATAATGGCCTTGGCATATTGAACGGATGAAGGTGCAATTCTCGGCTCCAATCCCGTAGAAATCATTTGCGAGAATATTCCGAATAGCTCGAACAAAGCAATCTGCATGCGAAAGCGGTCCGCTGTCGTATATTCTCCGTTCTCCCGCACCATGCTGATCCAGCTATGGACAACTTTCTGCAGCTTGGTATTGGTTTCAGTGCCTGCCGGGAAAAAGAGCTGATTGCTTTTAATCATCTCTTGACGGAACAATGGATCATCGACATTAAAATGGGTACTAAAATAATACATTCCATCAGGGGATACACACTGGCTCACATGCTTGAACCCCGGCGGAATAATTAAAATATCGCCTTCCCCCACCGAGTATACGTTATTCTCCATCATCGTTTCCTGACGACCTTCTAGAATGAGTGCAATTTCAAAACCGATATGGGACTCCTCAGGCATGCACCAATCCGCTTTGACCCGGTGAATATGGGCACCAAAAAACTTCACATTCCAATCAATAATGGGCAACCATTGGCAACCATGGAATAGAGCTGGATCAACATCTGGATTTAATATCATCAGATCACCTTCGATTAGGGCAAATTTTACACCGCTTAGACAATCTCATTGTACCTAACATTTATCTATAATAAAAGAGCGCTTACAAGTGTTCTAGTATAAGCCTTTACATAAAAAAATCGCTTATATGTAGTGATTTTGAAAGCGATGCCATATTGTAATTAGGAGGAGCTATGGAAACAACATCGAAAGAACGTGTGTCATATTACGTTTACTTTTTGGGGAGTAACGCAATTCTCTGTCTGGTTGCCTCTTTTGCAATGCTATTTTATACGGATTATGTTGGCATATCTGTTTCTATTATTGGTACTTTATTCGTACTAGCCCGTATATGGGATGCGCTTAGTGCTCCGATCTTCGGTGTGATCATAGACCGGGCCAACCTAAGGGGTGGCTTGTTCAAACCCTGGACAAATCTGGCTTCTATTATTTTGCCAATACTTACCGTACTTATTTTTCTCGTTCCGAGTGACGCGTCACTCACCGTCAAGGTGATTTATATTGCCGTCACGTATCTGGTATGGGAAATGTGTTACACGATCAGCGATGCGCCTGGCTTTGGTTTGGCTACACTGATGACGAAAAATACGCATGAACGTGATCTATTAATGTCCAGAGGTCGGACGATGGTCTTCTTGGCCTTTATGGTCATCTCCTCGTCTTCGGTAGCCGTAGCCAATCAGATCTCCTGGCCAATTTTGGCGCTAATCGTTGCTGTAGCAGGTTTGATTTTAATGAACTTTACTCGCTTTAATGTCAAAGAGCGTTATTCCAACAAGGCAGAGAAGGTTACGCTCAAGCAGATTATGACGTATCCCATGCAAAACAAGCAGCTTTTATTTTACCTGATGTCGTTTATGACACTGTCCATGACCAATCTGCAAGGGATTGTCGTCAGCTACTTTGCCTTATATAACTTGAAAAATCCTATCTATATTTCAATTCTCATGTTCATTTCCTTGGGTGTGCAGCTGCTCACCGCATTAATTTTACCGCCGATTATTAAAAGATTTGGCAAGTGGAAAGTGAATGTCATCAGCTTGCTTGGATTGTTTACTACAGGCCTGTCCTTATTTGCAATCGGTTACAGCAACCCCATTGTAGTATGCGTATTTGCAGTTCTTTTTGGCCTGTTCAGTTCCGCGCCGCAGCTTATGGTACCGATGTTTACCGCCGATTGCGTGGAATATGGCGCATTCAAAAAAGGGGTGCGTGCCAGCGGAACCGCCTTTGCTACCCAAACGTTTGCAGGAAAACTGGGGGGAGCAGCAGCCAGTGGAATTGTGGCCTATGCGCTTGCCTTTGCCGGCTACATTCCGAATGTACCGCAGACCGGACAGGTGCTTACGTGGATATTTGCGCTTTATGCGGTAGTGCCTGGTGTGGGGGCCTTAATTACGGCAGGGCTGTTCGCATGGCTGTACAAGATTAAGGAAAAAGACGTAGAGGGCTGGCTGGCAAGTGCGAAAAAAAATCAACAGCAGGCCGATCTCACGAAGCAGGATGTTGCTGGTAATACGATATCTGTTCCATCCCTGAAAAAGCCGCATAACAGCCACGGTATTTGAAACAAAGCTATATAAGTTGACACGAAAAAAATCCCATGGAAAACGGAGTAGGCGAAGTGGGATATGACAATTACTATGAACTTATAGGAGGACGACTCGATGAAAAAGCTGCTGTACGGTGTTGCCTATTATGATGAATATATGCCTTATGACCGTTTGGACCAGGATATCCAAATGATGAAGGATGCGGGAATTAACGTGGTGCGGATAGCCGAATCTACTTGGAGTACACATGAACCGCAAAATGGCGTGTTTGATTTTACCTCCGTGGATCGGGTGCTGGACGCTATGCATAAAGCCGGTATTGAGGTCATAGTGGGCACGCCGACCTATGCTGTGCCCACCTGGCTGGTGAAGGAGCATCCCGATGTATTGGCGACAACGCCTCAGGGGCCGGGCAAATACGGAGCTCGCCAGATTATGGACATTACGAACCCGGTGTACCTGTTCCATGCTGAGCGAATCATACGCAAGCTGATTGGACGGGTGAGTCAGCATCCGGCGGTCATCGGCTTTCAGACAGACAATGAGACGAAGCATTACCATACGAGCGGTCCCAATGTGCAATTACAATTTGTGAAGTATTTGCGGGAGCGGTTTGAATCACTGGATGAGCTAAACCGCAAATTTGGCTTGGATTACTGGAGCAATCGCATCAATAGCTGGGAGGACTTCCCTTCGGTGGTCGGAACGATTAATGGAAGCTTGGGTGCAGCCTTTTCCCAATTCCAGCGCAAGCTGGTAACGGATTTCCTAGCCTGGCAGGTTGCGCTTGTCAATGAATATAAGCGGGCAGACCAATTTGTTACGCAAAATTTTGATTTTGAGTGGAGAGGTCATTCCTTTGGGATTCAGCCGGATGTGGATCACTTTGCTGCATCTCAAGCGTTTGATGTGACAGGTGTAGATATTTATCATCCATCCCAAGATGATCTGACTGGAATTGAGATTTCCTTTGGTGGTGATGTGGCGCGTTCAACAAAACAGAATAATTACCTGGTGCTGGAAACGGAGGCGCAGGCGTTTACACACTGGGTTCCTTATCCGGGACAATTGCGACTGCAAGCGTTCAGCCATCTGGCTTCCGGGGCCAATATGGTAGCTTACTGGCACTGGCATTCCATTCATAATTCCTTCGAAACCTACTGGAAAGGTCTGCTCAGCCATGATTTTGAACCGAATCCTGTGTATGAGGAAGCACAGACGATAGGGAAGGATTTTGCGAGATTATCCCCACATCTGGTCAATTTGAAAAAGAAAAATAAAACAGCCATCCTGATCAGCAACGAAGCGTTGACATCCATTAGCTGGTTCAAGTTTAATATGAACAGTCCATTGAATTACAACGATATCGTACGCCGTTTGTATGACGAGCTGTACAAGCTGAATATCGGGACGGATATCATCCATCCGGGTACGGAATCGTTTGATGACTACGATCTCTTGATCGTCCCGAGCCTCTATTCTGCGCCAGATACACTGCTGGAGAAGCTGAACCGCTATGTCGAACAAGGCGGTCATGTAGTTTACACATCCCGCAGTGGATTTACCGACGAGCATGTACAGGTGAGAACATCCCGTCAGCCGGGTGTGATTAGCGAAGCCTGCGGCATTCATTACAGCTTGTTTGTGGAGCCAAAGAACGTGACGCTTAAGGATAATCCTTTTAAAGTGGCAGCAGAGGACAATCAGGTAGATACGTGGATGGAGCTGATTACGCCGACGACAGCGGAAGTATTGGCTTATTATGATCACCCGCATTGGGGCAAATATGCCGCGATTACGCAAAATCGCTATGGTCAGGGAACGGCGACCTATATCGGCTGTATTGTCAGTTCGGCGGTCATCCGCGAATTATTAAGCTCTGTAGCCAAAAAGGCAGGCGTATGGGGACTAGATCAGGAAGCTTCTTATCCGATCATTGTCAAATCCGGTACGAATGATTTGGGGCGAACGATCCGGTACTATTTTAACTATTCCGAACAAGCAGGCTCGGTGATATATCCGCACGGAGACGGCAAGGAGCTGATCGGAGAGCAGAGGGTTATCCAAGGACAAATGCTCCAGTTGGAGCCTTGGGGTGTTATAATTATCGAAGAAGCGTAAATGATGAATAGTGAGCTGAAACCGACGTACGAATCATTTTATATAGTATCGGCCGGGAGTATCCGGCAAGTGAAGCGCCCCTGCGAATTGCGGGGCGTTTTCGCATATGGCTGAATAGAGGAGTGCATCGCTATGCCAACCCGAGCAATCCGCTGGTTCCAGGCGCTGATGGCCCCGTATCGACGTAGCATTCAGCTCAAGCTAGTCTTGACGATGATTGTTCTATCTGTGCTGCCGGTCATTGCTGTCACGGTGCTGGCTGCGGAGAAAAGCAGATCGTCTATGGAAACCGAAGTGGTCGAGACGAACATGTCCAATATGAAATGGACGGGCATTTATACCAGCGACCAGTTAGATCGTCTGAATCATCTGATTTACAGCATTCAGATCAGCCCTGATCTAAGCGATTATTTGAATGAACGAGAACCCGACAATCTTTCAAGCCAATTTAATGCCCAGCGAAAAATGCTGAATACGCTGGCGAATGTGTATTATTCAGCCGGGAGTCATGTCATCGGTATTCAGTTGTATTTGAAGCAATCGCAAACCCTGTTTACCTTCAATAGTATGCAAAATGAAATTACGACAGTGGGCGGTATTCCCCCGCAGTATGCTGAGATGTGGCAAGCGAATAAGGATTATTCGATTCGACCAAGCTCCGCTGACCCGGAACGCTTTACACTGACACGCAGTATTCGGCGTTTTGAAGACCAGAAGCAGACGGGGGCTATTTCATTGGAGGTGCTGTGGTCACAATTCGATCAGACGCTGGGTCTGCTGGGACGAGGGGATCAGCATCAAGTGTTGATTACAGATAGGGATGGCAGAGTTATGTATCCAGTGCAGGCTCGGCAATCGCCTCCTCCTGCAGGAGTGCTGGCTGCTCTTCGTGACGTTAAACCGGGTCCCGGGATGCTTCAAACTGCCGAGCATTATGTGTTCTACAATGATCTGGATGTGGTTGGACTGAAACTGGTCAAAATCATACCGACTTCCTCCATTAACCACAGTGCCTTTTCAACCATGCTGTATGGTATTGTCGTAGGTGTAATTTCAATCCTGGTTTCCATCTGCATCGCTATTTTCATCGCATGGCGGACCGCACGCCCGATTGTCCGTTTGGCGCGTTCGGTGCAGGAACTGGATATGATCAAGGGACCGGTTGGAGAACCAAGTATACGACCGGATGAGATTGGGTTGCTGGAAAGAAGTTTGCATGGGATGGCAGGCCGAATACGCGAACATATCCAGACAGAATACAGTATCAATTTGCAAAAAAAGACGGCTGAATTGAAAGCGCTCCAGGCGCAGATTCATCCTCATTTTCTGCAAAATACGTTGCAAATGATTGGAAGTATGGTGTTTTCCCAAAAGCCGGAGGATACCTATGAAGTCATTCGTTCGCTGAGTGAGATGTTCCGTTACGTGGTACGGGAGCCTCAGGATATGGCCTCTCTGCGCGCAGAGCTCGATCATGTGGGACATTATATGCGCATCCAGCAGCGTCGTTTTCCGCAAAGATTGGTATTTCAGGTGGAGACAGAAGAGCAGGCAATGGATATTCGTTTGCCGAAGCTATCGCTTCAACCATTGTTGGAAAACGCATTTCAGCATGGTCTTGATCGCAAGGCAGGGGCGTGGAAAATGGCAATCCGCGTGGAGATTATGAAAGAAGATGTGTGCATTACGGTCAGCGATAATGGTAACGGTATGCCCCCCGACAAGCTGGAAAAAGTTCGAGCTAGGCTGGAAAACGCATCGGAGGAACCAATTTGGGCGCAGGGCAGTCATATTGGATTAAGCAATGTGTCTTCACGTATACGGATGAATTTTGGAGTGCATTACGGAGTGACGATAGATAGTGAGCAGGGAGTCGGTACATGTGTCACTATTCGTATTCCATTCACCTCAGCAGAGGAGGGCAAAGTATGATCAAGGTATTAATCGTTGACGATGAGCCGTGGAACCGCGATATTTTGAAGACATTTGGCACATGGGAAAAGCTTGGAATGGTGGTGGTGGGTGAGGCAGAGGACGGAGATGAAGCATTCAGGCTGGTCGGGGAGTTAGCTCCCCACATTGTGATTACGGACATGCACATGCCAGGTGCGGACGGAGTGGAGCTGCTGCAAGCGCTAAATAACCAATGTCCTGATGTGAAAATCATTGTCGTGAGCGGATATGATGACTTCGCGTATGCCAAACATGCGATCCGTTATAAGGCTGTTGATTATTTGCTAAAGCCTGTCAATCCTGTCGAGCTGAATGCGGTGCTGCTCAAATGCAAAAACGATCTGGAGGTCAAGTTGGCCGAACAGCAACCAGAAGCAACAGAACTGGATTATGAGTTTTTTCACAAGTTAACCCGGTATAAGCAACTGCTGCGTCTTTATTTTAATGAGCTGAATCGTGACGGGGTGAACTTAACATGCAGACAGGTTGTGCAGGAGTTGGAGAGTTATGGAGCACCAACTCCACATATGCTGGGCAGGCTGGTGCAGGAGCTGCTTTCTCTGCTGAAAGAGCTGTCAGCGGATAACGGGCTGAATACTTCTACGGCAAAGGGTGGATTTCCGCTTTCGCAGGCTGTTCTATCCTCTGTAGAACATGCGCTGGAATTCGTATCGTCATGCTATGTTCAGGAACTGGATCAGCTGATTCGGCAGCGGAAATACAAAAACAAGCTGAATTTGGAGGAGGTACGGCGGTATATCGATAGTTACTATGCTGGGCCGATCACACTGGAGCAGTTGGCGAAAAACTTTTTTTGTGAGCAAAGAGTATATGAGCAAGGTATTTAAGCAGGAGTACGGTCAGAATGTAACGGACTACATTGTAGAACGGAGAATGGAAAAGGCGCGGGAATGGCTGGCCAATAAACAGATTTCAATTAAAGCCGTTGCAGAGATGGCTGGGTACGAGGATGTGTCTTATTTTTATCGGGTATTTAAAAAGCATTTTGGCATGGCCCCCGGTGAAATGAGAAAGGAAGTTTAAAAAAATCCAATTCAATATGCTAACGGTGTCCAATGGCAGAAGTGGCTTCCCATCCTATAATGAAAGCGTATACAAAATCGTTATTTTCAACTTAGGGGAGGTCATTTTGCATGAAGATGTGGAAAGGTGTATTGAGTACGATGCTGGTTGGCACGTTGTTGGCCGGATGTGGAGCGAATTCTTCAGGCAGTGACAGCAGCGGTTCCGGTGGAGACGGCAAAACCGTAAATCTCAAAATGTTTATTGCCCAGCCCCGTTTGAAAGAACACTACGATAAATACATTAATGCGTTTATAGCCAAAGAGAAGAAAGATAAAAATATCGACGTTACCGTTCAACTGGAGATGCCGCCTGCTGACAATGCCGCACAAATTTTGAAGACAAGACTCGCTTCCAACGATGCACCGGACGTATTCGCACTGCATGCGGTGAATGAAATTCCACCGTTTTACAAAGCGGGATACTTGGAGGATTTGTCCGGTCAGCCATTTGTCAGCAAATTGATGGACAGTGTGAAGCCCTCGGTGACAACTCAAGACGGCAAGGTTGTAGCGGTTCCTTTGGAAACGATCTCCTGGGGCTATCTGTACAATAAAAAGATATTTAAGGATTTGGATTTGAAGCCGCCGGGAACGTTGACCGAAATGAAGGCTGTCGTCGAGAAGCTGAAAGCGAATCATGTGAAACCGTTCCTGTTGTCCTACAAGGAATCCTGGATTCCACAGTTGTTCGTGCCGCTCACTGCAGGTGCAATGATGAACACACAGAATAAGGATTTTATCGAACGGATGAATCAGGACAAAGGCTCTTTCTCCGAAATGAAGAGCATGTTCGATATTATTGATCTGGTGAACAGTAATGGTACAGATAAGGCGCTGGAAATTGGTGGGGATGATGGGTCGGCGGCCTTTGCCTCAGGTAAAGCGGCGATGTGGATTCAGGGGCCGTGGTTTGCGGAAACGATTTTAAAATCGGATCCGAAGATGGACTTTGGAGTAGCCCCGCTACCGATTAATGACGATCCGAATGCGACCTTGATCAATCTATCCACTTCGACTTCGCTGGCTGTATCCTCTACAAGCAAGAATAAGGAGGTTGCACTCGATTTTGTTAACTATGTGTTGGACGACAAGGATTCCAGCGCGTTCTATGAAGCATTGAAATTTAACCCTATCTCCAAAGTCCATACGTTCAAAAGCTATCCTTGGGTTAATGATGCTACCGAATATGTGAAAGCAGGCAAGTCGTATCAAGATCCATCCATCCCGCAGGCGGTCAAGGACGAGGCAGGCAAGTCGCTACAATCCTATTATGCTGGTCAGCTCTCGCAGGATGACGTCATTAAGGCGCTGGATAAGGCATGGAAATCGTATAACAAAGTGAACAAGTAGCGGGAACCTACAGAATGACATCGGGAGGGAGAGACTCCATGCCTTTTAAAATCTACAAAAAATACGTCATGCTGCTGGCGTTTACTGCCCCGGCACTGATCTTTTACGCCATCTTCCTGCTTATTCCAACGATCAGCGGCATGTACTACAGCTTTACAGACTGGAATGGATTGAATCCCAATTACAACTTTATCGGCTTGGGGAACTTTGTGGAATCCTTGAAGGAAGACCCCGATTTTCTCAATTCCCTTTGGTTTACACTTAAATACGTGTTGGTCATGATCGTACTACAAAATGTACTTGCGCTAGTACTGGCAGTGTTGATTGAATCACGCACACGCAGCAAAGGATTTTTTCGGACGATATTTTTTATGCCCAATATGATCAGTACCATTATTAGCGCATTTATGTGGACATTCGTTTTTTCCTCCGTGCTGCCGCAGATTGCTGAAAAGACGGCTATCGCCTTTTTAGGTCAATCATGGCTGGGTGATCCGAAAGTATCGTTCTTTTCCATCATTATTGTCTCGCTCTGGAATGGTGTGGGATATATGATGATCATCTATCTGGCTGCACTTCAGGGTGTACCACAAAGCTTGAAGGAGGCTGCTATTATTGATGGAGCGAACGCATTTCAGACATTGCGAAGTGTGACGCTGCCGATGATTACCCACGCGATTACGATCTGTTTCTTCCTGACACTTAACGGTGCTTTCAAGGTGTATGAGGTTGTGTATGGACTGACTGGCGGAGGACCAGGACGCAGCACACAGGTAATTACGATGAACATTTATGAGGAGGCCTTCTCGAATAATTTCCGTTATGGCTATGCGAGTGCTAAATCCGTTATTTTGTTCGCCATTGTGCTCATCTTTACTCTGATCCAGCTGCGTGTCATGAAGAAGAGGGAGGTGGAGGCATGAGGCTGAAAAAGGCTAATTCCTTGCTGATCACGCTGATGCTGTGCGTGGGCGCAGTCGTGTCCTTCTTCCCGATTTACATGGCGGTCATTAATTCGTTTAAAACACAGGGTGAGATGTTTGCATCCTTTACGGCGCTGCCGACGAAGCTTCACTTTGAAAATTACAGCCAGGCCTTTCATCAGACCCATTTGCTGAACAGCGCTCTGAATTCTACGATTATTTCTTTTATCGGCATTGGCGGGATCGTGGTCTGTTCGGCACTGGCAGGCTACAAGCTGTCTCGTACAAGTGGAAAACTGAGCAGTGCGATTTTCTTTCTGTTTGTTGCGTCCATGCTGGTGCCTTTTCACTCTATAATGATACCGCTTACACGAATGGCAAAAGATTTGTCTGTTCAAGGCAGTACGTACGGCTTGGCTTTGATCTATATCGGTTTGGGCGTGAACATGGCCATCTTTTTGTATCATGGATTCGTCAAATCCATCCCGCGTGAGCTGGAAGAATCCGCGCAAATGGACGGCTGCAATGAGTTCCAAACGTTCTTTCGCATTATATTTCCCTTGCTGCTGCCGATCACCGTCACAATTGCCATTTTGGATTTCCTGTGGATTTGGAATGACTTTTTACTTCCACTTTTGATGTTGACGGATGTGAACCATTACACCCTGATTCTCTCGACCAATATGTTGTTTGGAGAATACAACAAGGATTGGTCGCTCATTCTGGCCGCGCTCGTGCTGACCTCCATCCCGGTTATTCTGATCTATGCCTTTTTTCAAAAATTCATTATGGAAGGCATTGCGGAGGGAGCAGTTAAGGGATAAGCTGTGCTTCTCATTGCCCAAAAAATCCTTTCTTAACCACGAACGTTTTCAAAAGAGACTAAGCAGCCTGAGTCCCTACGAATATGGGACTCAGGCTGTTTAAATAGGGCTTATTAATAACTGGCTGCTTGATAGGGAACTTCAGTTCATAAGGGCATGCTTTTTTGTCGTGCTTGATGACGTCCTAATCTTCCAGGAACTTGCTGTCTTCTTGGGATAACACGTACGATGCCTTGCTGCCGAACCGGGAGACGGACGCTTACTGTGAGCTTTACTTCGCAAACAGCGTGCTGCTATTCGTATTGTTCTGCGGAGCATAGGCACCGTCCCAGGTGATAAAGAAGCTTGCCCCAGTATAGATCTCATTCAGGGCATTGCTCCAAAGCGAATAATCGAATTCCTTGAGCTGATTATTGTTGCGATCCACATGGTCGCCGCCCACGGCTGGTCCAATCTCGCAGAAGCCATAAGTTTTGCCAAGTCCTTTGATGTCATTGTAAGCCATCTTGATTTCATTGTCATTGGATGGATCGTCGCTGTAGGCGTCGATGCCAATCCAAGTGACATAGCTGGAGCCGGGGTAATAAGCGGCCGCGTTGGCTCCTTTATTTGGAGCATAGACAAAATTGACGTTGGACATGCCATGGGTCGTCACGATGTAATCGTACAGATTGATGTACAGGTTCTTATAGTCTGTCGTGTTCTTGTTTCCCCACCAGAACCAGCCTCCGTTCATTTCATGGAAGGGTCTGTAGTAGACGGGGGATGAGTCAAACTTTTGCAGGCTAGTCACAACATTGTCAATCTGAGCCTTATAATTTTGCAGCCATACGGGGCTGGATGAATTGATGGATGAAATGTCTGTATTGGCCAAGATCTTAAAATCGGAATCAGACATCGGGGCGTTTACATTTCCATCCTGGGGATTGGGCATGTGGGTAGAAATGGTAACGATTTTACCTAAGCCTTGGATGGCTGAGGCGCTATGGGAGGTAATGGAGGCTGCATCGCTTCCCCCGTAGTTCCAGTTCAGCAGATCATAAGAGACGATGTCAGGGTTGTAGGTCTGGACAGGACTGGTGTCTACACTTCCGTCATAGCCCAGGAACATGCCAGTATAATTGATATTACTCTCCGCGCCTGCCGTCATGGGTAGCGCGAATAATAACGCAGCCCCGGTCAGGGCGGTGATCAAGCTCTTCGTTTTCTTGAATGAATTCATATTGGTTATCCTCCTAATGTTTTATATCTTGCTATCGGTTAACGCAAGATAAGATGTGTTAAGTGAAAAATGTTCTAGTACACTACCTCCTTGGATCGGCTGGTTGACATTTACTATCAATCACAACGAACATTGTTTTTAGCGAGTTGATCCCATCTTCCTATAGGAAAGGGCTTTTTAGCGAACCCTCAATTATATCGACTGCAAGGAAAAAAACTAAAATAGTTCTATTGAAGTAAAAATTATTTCATATAACAATAAACTATCAATTTCTGCAAACAGTGGTAGAGGCTAAGTGTGTGAAAAAGAAAATATTTCCGGTTCATTTTTATGAACTTTTAATTCACTCTTATGAATTTTGATTGAAATTATTGTTATTCTTGTACTATATAGAGAATTCATACTCGCACACTTGACGTTACATCTATTTCTAACACCTTCATTGTTTTTAACAGAAATTAAACAGCCTAAGACCGTATGAATATCGGACTTAGGCTGTTTAAGGCTGCTTTTTTATTACGGTCTACTTAACAGAGATCAGTTCAATTATAGAAAGGCCTCTTATTTTGGAATGACCACACATCCAACTTTCACTTCGACAAACAGCTTATTATGAAAAATAAAAGCGAAATGATGATTATAAATAGATAAATACTAGAAACTCGTCTTCCAATAAGAGCTCCAAAATCTTCAGGATTTTTATATCCAATGATTAAGCTAGGAATAAAAAAAAATACTCGATACAAAAATAGTGTAGTGGAACCCAGTATTATTAACAGGATTGGACCATGCTGACATTCCTAAAAAGGAAAGCAACTGGTCTCCGAATATGTAATCGCCAAATTCAAAAGAAACAGCCATGCCAAGAAGAGATAGCAGCAGTGAAAGTGATCCCCGGCCTATTTTCTTTCTGTTGTTTCTCAACACTGTGAAGATAATCAGTAAAATCACAATTGCCTGTATGCTGTATGTCAATATCATTGAAAACATGAAATACCTCCTCGAACATTAGAATCAAATGATCGAATGCCAATTTCGCGAGTGATTATACCATATTTTGTAATATCTTCATATATAGTTCGATACGGAGTTCGGTAGCGCAGCGGTCCGTTTGGCTCTAGAGAAGCAACAGCGATCGTAAGATCAAATGGAACGCAGAGCGGCCTTAGCCATACAATATTTCATCTGAATGTAAAAGGAGATGATTATGTTGGCTACCTTCTCGGCCGCGCTTCAGGTGAAAAAGCGGATGGCCAAGCGAGTCTTAAAAATGTCCGGTGTTCACGGCATTGGCGTAGGCTACAGGGACCCTGCCCATCCCAAAAGGGGAGCCGCTGTCATTGTGTACACGGACCGTCTAGCGTCGGCCTCTACTGGACTCTTGTCGGCCACTGCCTTAGGGAAGAAATCGAACGTTCCTGTCCGAATTGTAAAGACTGGAAAAATCAGGGCTAATGCTACGGACTACAAAGTGCGCATCCGCCCGGTCATCGCCGGCTACAGTGTCGGGACGATTGAAGGCTCCGGTACAACCGGACTTATCGTTGCCCCAACTGGAGCGCCGGCTACACGTTATCTTTTAAGCAATAACCATGTGCTCAATCCCTCCAATACAGACAATCGGGAGGCTACAATTCAGCCAGGCGGAGCCGATGGGGGGACGGTTGCCCAGGATCGTATAGGACGACTGTATCGTTACGTACGCTTAAATCCCACTGGAACGAACCTGATTGATGCAGCGCTTTCGCTTCCGACCCGCAACAACCTGCTCAATCCCCGTTATGCTACAGTGGGAGCGATTCCGGGTCATGTTACCGCCTATCGCATAGGAGAAAGATTGAAGAAGGTAGGGCGTACGAGCGGGCGGGTTAATGGCACGGTAGAGTCCGTCTATACGGACTTGCAAATCAATTATGGTGGTGAGTTGGGCCTGCTGACCTTCGAAGATCAGACGGTTATTAGAGGTACGACTCCTGTATCACTACCCGGGGATTCCGGCTCTGTATGGCTCAGACAGTCCGATAATTATGCAGCCGCGGTCAACTATGCAGGCACGGCAGATGGTCGCTTATCCATAGCCTTTCCAGTGCAGTGGGTCATGCAGGTATTCAACACACGAGTAGCCCGCCCCAGCGGGGCAGGCAGGGTACTCAGGTAGATACAGGATCTTCCCCTCGTTCCTATACTAGACAACTCACCAGTGAGGAGCTCGTTCGCTTAAGACCAAGAACGACACGTATTAGACGAAGCTAATTGCTCTGCAGATGGAAGAGCTACGGCTAGACCCCTCGGTAAAGTGGTCGATTTACCAGCTTTCCATAGGAAGGCTCGCTTCGGAAGCATCATCTCCCCGGATTTCTCCCCTGATTGCAGAATTGAGATAAGAAATCCGGGGCGGAGGCGATGGGAAGCACCCACAAAAATAATTCACGATACCAATCATTTACGACGCCAATGATTCACGGTACGAATCATTCATAATACAAATCATTCACAATCTAAAACGTTAATGGCATGAAAGGAATGCATTAAATTAAATTTATAATTACATTCTAATCGGCCCCTTCAGCATATGCTTGGACTCTCAAATCATGGGCTGTAATGGTGCTGCTTGCCGAGGCCAAGCCCCTGATTTCCTGAGCAGTCAGAGCTCTGTTGTAAATGATCAGCTCATCTACTGCACCGTTAAGATAAGGATCATCAAACTGGGATTTCCCAATGTAGTTCCAATCTGTCAGTCCAAGGCTGGAAGGTCTCAGCGTCATACCCGTGTTACGTGTCGCCTCTATACCGTCCACATACATAATTCCCGTAGTGCCTGACAGAGTTACTGCGACATGCTTCCACACCCCTGTCGCCAGTTCCGGGGCGTTCAGCTGCTGTTCCTCTCCGTTCCCCAAGACAGTGATGGCAAAACGCATACCTGTCCCTTCGGCCTTCGGGGTCAAAAACATATACCGATCTGTTCCTGCTCCAAAATCAAACAGACGAGCCCAGCCATTATGCGTGTTCACTCGTACCCATGCTGCAATCGTAAAGTCATTTAAACTGCTAACTATTCCGCCGGGCAGGCTGGCATAGGCGCCAATACCGTTAAGGCGCAGGGCATTGCCATTCCGCCCCGTGCTCCACGAGCCGCCAATTACACTGGCCTGCTGCCCATAACCTGACGAATCGGCTGCGGTTGATCCGGCCGTTTCGTTAAATTCATAATGGGCTATAATGTCCCCAGCGGGAGCTGGATTGCCTGTACTGGACTGAATGCGGATATCGTAGTTGGCTGCCGTACCGATATTCAGGCTGACTGTAGTCGCAGCACTGTTAACAGCTGTGACTGAGCCGGTTTTTGTGCCGTCTACCAGTACATCATACGTACCTGCCGTGAGTCCGGTTATCGTTACAACAGTCGTATGAGCTGTGCCTGGTGTCGTATTTTTCAACATCAGACGGATGTTGTTCTTGGATTTGGACACGACGGCTAAGGTATATTGGTCCCGGTTCAACTCCAGACTCAGCTTCTGGGTGATCAGATGCAGACGCTGGAATACGCCATCTTTTGGAGTAACCGTATAGCTGTTATTGCTTTCTGTAACGTCACAGCCATAACCGAACAATCCGAATATGGGATCGACAGCAACATCCGAACTTAGGATTTTAATGGCTCCAAACAGCCCCAGATCGGCTTCCCCGGACATGCCACGCCATCCGTTAAAGAGAGGGCCGCCGTCCAGACCAAGGGCGCCGTAATTGCCCTTACCTGCCTGATATGTCCACGATACTGCCCCGATATTGGCAGGGTCCGGGCTGATCTGTCCTGAATTAATCGCCCCGATGTTCGCCAGTTTGGCGGCATAGGATAGGCGCTGGTCCACTTCTGGCTTGGACGAATAACGACGTGTCCAGTCATCCATCGCATAGCCCGCCAGCGAAGTGGTGTACTGGAAGTTCCACCAATTCTCTCCGGTGATTGTGACCGGATCGGCGTAATAGTACCAGACAGGCATATGTCCGCGTGCGGCACGTGTTTTGGCATTGATTTTGCTCATCATTGTCGTATTGCCGTTCATTTTGGCAAGTGTATATACCGCCTCTTCGCCTGTATTGTCATAGTTGTACTCAGAGCCATAGGGATAGGTGGTGTTTTTGAAATTGTTGTACTTGGTAGCCATTTTGGCAATCATGTCGTTAGCCTCAGTAGTCAATCCTTCTTCCTGAAGCGCCTTAATCATATCAGGTGTAGTCAGCTCACCCATAAGCCCTGTGTTCCAGTTATAAGCAACAGGACCTTCATACAACGCTTTAAAAATACGATAAGCACGTAGCAAATATGTGTTTTTGCTATTGCGATAGCTGACCAGGTTGGGATACAGCTTGGCAAGTTTATACATGCTGAAAAACGTATTATAAATGTGCGGATAGGCATAGCCCCGGTATGTTGGTGTCGTATTAGGTTGTGGCATCAGGAAATCAGGGACCAAATAATCGGTATGATGGCCTTCCATCAGATTCGTCCAGATAGCCACCTCCAGATAATCATCGACAGCTTTGATCTCAGAGGCCACGGGCTTCTGGACATTTTTCTCCGCTAGAAACTGGCCGTGAGTTAATCCCCAATCATCACCCCAGCCCCAGTAGCCAGCAAAGCTGTTGCGTTTGGCCTTATATTGCATCATCCAGTCGTCAAACACCTTGTCCCGCAGGTCTCCCGGTACGTTCCATTGGGTGCTGTTGACCATGAAGGTGGAGTGACGCTGAAGTGCAGTGTCAATCGGCTCAATGGCATAGAACTGGAGAACGGTTTTTTCGCCGTTACCGTAATTTACTGTAATATTGTTGTGACCCAATCGTCCCAGTGTAAGCTCATATATTTTGTGGTTTGTAGGGGCATTTTCCAAATAGCTGATGGTCGTTTCGGAGGGATACTGCGCTGTGACAGAGGTAATGGATTTACGGGTATGCAGATCGAATTTAGCTTTGAGATTGGTCGGGACAATCATACCCGGAACCACGGTCACATCTACATGCCCCTCGCTGTATAGCCTGTCCTTTACAGCCTGCTCGTCCGTTACCTTGTAGAATTTAAAGGCATACGTTTTGCTTTCACCAGGGGCCAGCGACAGACTGGTGCTTCCGATATAACCACGGTTGGTGCTTTTGATGACATTGGAGTGGATATAGAACACATTAAGTCCCTCAGACCAGCCGCCTTGCTCCATAGCCCATGTACTGCCAGGATGCTCCTCGACTCTCCAGTGGTCCTGATATTCGAGACCAGCACCCGTTGCGGCATCAGGTAGCAGCAGGATATACGGTCCGATGCCGCTAGGTCGTCCAGCTGTAATAAAGGAACTGTGATGACCTACAAAGGAGTGAGAGAGTACCCTGGTTTCATAGATTTGTTCATTATTGCCACCGGACCAGTATTCGTTAAAAGGAAGCGGCAGCCCCCAATCTCCGATTTCCAGTGCTTGATTAGAAGTATTCGTTACTTTCATTTGCCAATGTAAATAGTCGTTAACCAACGAATAGGTTTCTTGTAAAGTGAAGTTGCTTATTCCCTGATGGTTGGAGGAATTTTGATAGGATACCTGGACGCTGTTACCAGAAGAGATGATCTGGCGCACATCAGCAGAATTGCTTGTCCATGCCCGAGTCCACGCCCCGTTACCGAGACGATAGGTGAACATGAGTTCACCCAGCCACTGATGATCTGACGTATTTTGTTTAGGTGCGTTAGAGCCGTTCATGACATAATTCGTATTGAAGGTGTCTCCTGTCAGACGTAAGGAAGAGATATCCCCATAATCCCCGATTGAGATGGAGAATATTTGATTAGATAGCTGTACTGCCATGCTATCAACCTCCTAACAAAGGTTCGTGAGTGTGCTCACATGTTAATATATGTGTCAAAAATACTTTTGCTACCCTATGCGTGAGAATTGATAGAAAATAGATTCATATAGATATCCTAGAAATCTATTCATAGTGGAGGTAGAGCTATAATGAAAAATAAAATGGAGTCACCGAAGATTCCTGCGGACTTACCCGTATTAAATGAAGAAATACGCTCCATACGATCCAAAGACGAACTTAGTACAGGGTCTGTAGAGGATATTATTTTAGACAATATGGAAGCAGTTAAGGTTTCATTAGAGAAGATGGTCTTCAAAAGTGTCACCATCATGGAATCATCATTGCCGGAAAGTGAATGGACAGACATCATTTTTGATAAATGCGATCTGTCTAATATTAATTTTTCCGGCTCCTTTATCCATCGGGTAGAGTTCAGAAATTGTAAATTGCTCGGAACGGATTTTTCGAGAAGTAGGCTCCAAAACGTTCGTTTTCTGGATTGCCTAGGGGATTATTCGATGTTCCGTTTTGCTAATTTCAAGCAAGTTGGTTTTGAGGATTGTTCTTTGATAAGTGCAGATCTTTATCATGCAACACTACAAAAAACCTCTTTTGCCCGTTGCAATCTGGATCAAGCCATCCTGTCGGGGGCCAAGCTCAAGGGAATTGATCTCAGTGATTGCGAATTTGACGGATTACAAGTGGAGATAGAAGACTTGAATGGTTGCATCATCTCACCGCATCAGGCTTCATCCTTTGTTGGCCTTTTGGGGCTAGTGATTAAATAAGGGGTTCAGGGCAAAGGTAGCCATAACAAAGAAAAGATCCGCCTAAGCGGATCTCTTGCATTTATTGATAGCTTATTTCTTTTTAATCACCGGACGTACAGGCTTCGTTGTCAAGACATTAAGCGCGTCACGTACTTCTGTGGCGAAAACAAGCGGCTTTTCTACTTTTTCAAAGTGGATGTACCAAAGGTTAGGGTTATCGAATAGCCAGTGATTGTGGAGTGCCGTCACTTTGATATCATGGTTACGAAGTCGAGAAATAAACGGATTAATTTCTGCGGTCAGAATCACAGTTTCGCCAAGACATAAACCTTTTCCGTTACGGCCAATGCTTTCGAAAGAAAAAGCTTGGGGGATGGCAAGAAAGGATCTGGCCCTTTTCCCCAAAATGATCGGCTTGATGTTATTTCTGACTGTAGATGCAGTACAAACTCCGTTAATGATTTGAGGTGTTGCTTTTAATATATCGGCAAACCGTTTACAAAGTGGACTAACTGCCATTTCTCTCACTCCAATTCTTTTAAGTTACTAGCATCATATGAAAGAGTGAGGGAATGGAAAGGGCAAGTCTTCTTTATCGTTAGTCTAATTTGCTATATACAAAGTACGAATGGAGTACCCTTTTAATGCCTTAGCGTTGCTCCGTGATACTGATGTTTGATACTGTCCCAGGCTTGGCGCAGACGCGTAATACCTTCGATAATCTGCTGCTCCGTTAAGTGAGCAAAGTTAAAGCAGGCTGAAGGAGGTCCCGGTGTCAGTTGGTAATCAGCAGCATCACGCCATGTGACTCCATAAAATCGTGCTGTCTGCATCAAATGATGATACGGGGCAGGTCCATGCTTCCAGATGGCATAGGCGTGTAGACCGCAATCGTTCTGCTGCCAGTGAAACAGCTCACTCAACGGCTGTATTTCATGCTGGAATACGTCGTAGCGTGATCTGTATATTCGAGTCATCCGCCGCAAATGACGAATGTAGTCTCCGCGCATCATAAAACGTGCCAGTGCACGCTGTTCCAAGCGGGCAGGCGGCAGGGGATCGTATAGTCGTTTGGCAGCAGTCAGCGCTTGAGCCAATGCCACAGGCAGGATGGCAAACCCGAGTCGAAGGCTGCTGAACATGCTTTTGGAAAAGGAACCGACATAGATGACACATTCCGCGCGGTCCAGTGCTTTTAATGGTTCAATGGGGCGTCCTGCCCAGCGGAATTCACTGTCATAATCATCTTCAATGATCCACGCCCCCTTGGATGCTGCCCATTGCAAAATATGTTGACGGCGCGTTAATGGCAATACAGCACCGGTTGGAAACTGTCGTCCAGGCGTAACAAACAGGAGCTTGGCATCCCAATCCTGTGGAATAATTCCATGCTGATCCAGCTCAGCAGCGTGTATCTGTCCGCCTGAGGCAGTAACTGCACGGTAGATGCCGGAATAACAGGGATTCTCCAGTACAATGTTATCTTGTTCATGAATAAGCAGCTGACTTAATAACGTGATCACTTCCATGGAACCACTGCATAATACGACTTGATCCGGGGTAGCCGTAATTCCGCGTGTTCTGCCAACATGATGGCAAATCGCTTCACGCAGCCCTTTATCACCGTTCACTGGTGCAGGCGTCGAGTCATCCGAAGGCTTTTGCAGGTCCTTGCCAGCGGCAGCCAATGCACTTTTCCATGCGATCTGTGAGCTGCCCTCCAATACATCTTCTTCTGCTTGAAAAGAAATCAAAGGCTGCTGTGCACCGTCTCTACCCGTAGCAGACACAGGAGCCGAGTATAAGGCTCGTTCTCTTTCGAGCTGCATTATTCGTTGTCCCCATGCTGACAGAGCAGGGGCTTTTTGTTTTGCAATAGGCGGGGTTTGGTTCTGCTGATCGATTAGAGATTCGTCTGGCAACATTGCAGTCTGTTCCATAACAAAGGTTCCTCTGCCTACTACCGAATTCACATATCCTTCTGCCAACAGCATATCGTATGCTTCTTTAACACTTCCGCGCGAAATGCCATACATCACAGCCAGATCACGACTGGAAGGCAGGCGCGTACCGCTGGCAAGGGAGCCAGTGAGAATTCCCTCTCGAAGAGCGTGATACAATGCCAAGTATTTCAAATGATATTTTTGAATTGCGCGCTGATAAGCAATCGTAATGTCCATACTTTTCTCCTTATATTGGACCAGTCATTTCCGTTCATATTGGATCTTTTTAATAATCCATTTTCAACATAATCTGAAATGTATCATTGGTCAATAGATGGAAGGAGAGTCCCCTATGAGAAGAAAGGAATTTACGGTAGAAGAACTAGAGGAAATAGAGCAGTTTCTAAGCGAGGTCAGTTTCGGATTTTTAGGCATGAACAGCGAGGATGGTTTTCCGCGTGTGGTTCCCTTGAATTTCGCTTATGGAAATGGCGTTTTTTATATTCATGGCAGTCGTGCTGGAGAAAAGATGGAACGGATGAAAGAGGATAATCGGGTTACTTTTTCAGCCGCCAAAGAATATGCGCTCATTCCATCTTATTTCACGGATGAACATATGGCATGTCCTGCGACCTCATTTTTTAAAAGTATTACCGTGCGTGGTCATGCGGAGCCTGTAGTGGATTTGGAAGAAAAAGCATCAGCATTTTCCATTTTTATGAGTAAGCTGCAACCGGAAGGCGGATATGACACGATTGATGCCAGCGATTCTCGGTATGCCTCACGTTTGAAAGGGGTCGCTCTGATCAAAATTGTACCCGAGGAATGGACCGCCAAGTTTAAATTCGGACAAAATGTTAAAGATCAGGAGCGTCAGCAAATTATCGACGGCTTGCAACAACGGGGACTGGATGATGATCTGATAACGATTGAAATGATGCGCAAATATGGTCTTCATCGCTGATATATATCGAAAGTCAGGATTTCACAAAATTCTTAAGTATAAATATTTAAATTCGGCGTAATAATTCCTGCTCGCTCATCCATCTAACTGGTTAATTATACCTTGAAGGGGGATACCCTTGATTTTCCATAACATTCAGTCCTTCTATATTAGGACTTTTGAAGGAAAGGTATATATCATCCTCAAGCCCGTTGTTCTTACTGCAAAGGAACTTTATAATACGATAGATTTGTGGTGTAAGGGGGCAAAACCGTGATGAGAGCAGGAGTCAGAAGTCGGGAAAGTCGGCGGTTGTTACTGGAAGCGGGGGCTGAAGAGTTCGCTCAGACGGGGTTTTACCAAACTAAGGTAAGTTCGATTGCGGCACGTGCAGGATTGACGCAGCCGGATTTTTATATTCATTTTGAAAGCAAAGAACAAATGTATGAGGAGCTTGTGGAGAGCTTCCGTACTTTGGTGAATGAGACGGTACAAAGTATGAAGATTGGCCCGGACCTAAGCGAAGCTGAAGTTTTGAGACGGGGACAAGCTTTTCTGGAAGCTATTTTTCGCATGTTGTCTAATAATCCGGCGATCACTCGTGTCGGTTTTTACCAGGCGGCAGACTCGGTACACATCAAGGCGGAAATGGCGGAGCACATCAAGAAGCATCTGCTGGCGGCACAACGATGGGGTTCCTGCCGTGAGGAACTTGACCCTGAACTGACAGCAGAATGTGTGATCGGTTTGATAGAACGGCTGACGTTAACGAAATTGCTGCCTGGACGTGAAAGCCCGTCTGTACTTGCCAAGCAGGCAAGAAATCTCCTGTATCACGGAATGCTCGCATCCGAAGAATAACTGGACCCCAAACCCATATTTGGGCAGCAGGCGCGGCATTTGTCCCTATCATGGACGGTGGCATAAGCATAAGATGCTTTTGTAAACCATGAAGGGAGGAATCACCATGTCTGGAGTAGGCGCTGGTTATGGAGCTTTTACATCTACAGGAGCGATTCTGGTACTTTTCATTCTGCTCGTTATTATTTCCAAAGCATTCGTTATCTAATTCTCAGTTGAAGAATTTGATTTCGGGCGATTTGTTGTAATCGACAGAGGGAGGAGGAATTTGAGATGGGTGAAGTAGATAGAAGCTGTGGCTGTGGCGGTGGCGGCTACGGCATGTGGACTTCCACTGGTGTCATTTTGGTACTCTTTATTTTGCTGGTTATCATCACACGTACTTTCTTCATCTAAAGTGATATTCATGGGCTTGAGCGCCGATGCTTCGGGTCTATGACTATGCAATCCCAAATAGGAACCGTCTCTAACAGAGGCGGTTTCTTTGTGTTTGAAAGTTTACGTTGACGTTAACGTTATATAGGCGTAGTATTTATATATAATCTTTTTCATAAGGTGGGTGTCATGGTTACGTATAAAATTGATGAGGTCGCCAAACAAAGCGGTTTAACCAAGCGAACCATTCGTTATTATGAGGAAATCGGCTTATTGCCCTCCCCGCAGCGCAGTGAAGGAAATATGCGGCTGTATACGCAGGAGGATGTGGATTTACTAAAAAAAATAGTGAGTGCCAAGGAAGTGCTTGGCTTTTCTTTGCAAGAACTTCAGCGGTACATGTCCGCAGCAGAAATGCTCAAGGGGCAGCGGGAGGAATATCGCGAGCGCACAGAGCATTTGCAGCCAATCGAGCGACGGACCATGTTGGAGGATATGGAACGTACGCTGAACGAACAGTTGGACTTAATGGAGGGAAAGATCAACAGTATCCGTATGCTCCAGACAGAGCTGGAGGAGCTGCGGGTTAGGGTGCGTGAACGTAAGGTTCTTCTGGATGAGGAACTTGAGCGCGACCCATCATAACAAGAACATTTACATTCAGATGTGGAGGTAACATCCTATTATGAGTTCACAACATGCATTACCTGAAGAGTTAAAAGAACGCTCAGGCTTGCTGTCTCAACCTAAAGCGGTATGGGCGGTCGCCTTTGCCTGTGTTATTTCATTTATGGGCCTGGGATTGGTCGATCCGATCCTGCCGGCCATTGCCGATCAGCTTCATGCTACGAAAAGCCAAGTGTCGCTGCTGTTCACCAGCTATAATCTGGTGACGGGCGTTGCGATGCTGATTACGGGCGTTGTATCTAGTCGATTGGGTGTCAAATGGACGTTATTAACCGGCATATTATTTATTATTGTGTTTGCCGGACTGGGCGGCACGGCTAGTACAGTTGGCGGAATTGTGGGCTACCGGGCAGGCTGGGGCCTGGGAAACGCTTTGTTTATCGCAACAGCGTTGTCTGCGATTGTAGGTCTGTCCACTTCTGGAACAGCTAAAGCGATTATTTTGTATGAAGCGGCCTTGGGGCTTGGGATTTCAGTCGGCCCGCTGCTAGGCGGTGAGTTAGGTTCCATTTCCTGGCGCGGTCCATTTTTCGGTGTAGCTGGATTGATGGTTATTGGCTTTTTGTTCATTACGTTTATGCTGCCTTCAATTCCAAAGCCGAAAAAACGCGGTTCCATTGCGGACCCATTCAAAGCGTTAAGTTATCCTGCCTTGTTCACGCTCGGCATTGTAGCATTGTTATATAACTTTGGATTCTTTACGTTGATGGCGTATTCTCCATATGTCATGCATTTAGACGAGCATGGTTTGGGTTACGTGTTTTTTGGTTGGGGAATTATGCTGGCCTTTACCTCGGTGTTTGTAGCTCCAAAGATTCAAGCACGCTTGAGCGTGGTATCTTCCATTAGTATCATGCTGACGTTGTTTGCCATTGATTTAGGTGTTATGGCGATTGGGACTTTAGCTGGTTCGCCAACGACTGTCATTGTAGCGGTCATTGTGGCTGGTATTTTTCTGGGGATTAACAATACATTGATTACAACCGCTGTTATGCAGGCTGCTCCAGTGGAGCGCTCCACAGCATCTGCGGCTTACAGCTTTATGCGTTTTTTGGGCGGGGCCATCTCACCATGGCTTGCAGGGAAGCTGTCAGAGTGGTATGCAGCAGAAACTCCGTTTTATTTTGGAGCATTGATGGTACTGATTGGCGTAGCTGTGCTGATCGTACGTCGCCGACATATGCAGGATATTCAGGTAGATGCACACTAACATTGAACTTCTGGGGAGGAAAAGAGTATGAGCGAATTCAAACAGATTCTGGTCGCGATTGATGGTTCGGAACACGCTATGAAGGCATTGGAGACAGCCAAAACGTTATCCAAGCAGCTTCAGGGAAACCTGCATCTGACCGTATTGCATGTAAATCCGACTTTATCCATGAATGAGCCCCCGGTTGGGATTGATGTGGATGAGCGGATCGAAGAGGAAGGTCGCCATATTCTGGAGCCTGCAGCCGACTATTTGAAGGACGAGGGCATTTCGTACCGTATGCTGGCAGGTCATGGTGATCCGGCGAGTTTCATTTGTAAAATTGCAGATCAGGAAAAGGTAGATTTGATCATTATGGGAACACGGGGACAGGGACTTGTTTCGGAGCTGATACTGGGTAGCGTGAGCCATCATGTGATTCAGCATGCACCTTGTCCAGTGCTGACAGTGAAATAGTATTAAATGAGACATTGATATAGAGCAAAGGAGGAAAAAAGCATGCAGCAGCACTTATTTATTGGCGGTGAATGGAAAGCAGCTTCATCATATACGACGCTGAAATCACCGTATTCCGGGGAAGTCATTGCCGAGGTAGCAGAGGCCACTGCTGAGGATGCCAAGACCGCTATTCAGGCGGCTTCTGATGCACGTGCAGAGATGCGGGTCATGCCAGCCCACCAGCGGTCAGCTATTTTGGAGAAGCTGGCTGACCTGCTGGAAGAGCGGCGTGAGGATGCAGCGCGTATCATTGCACGCGAAGCGTCCAAGCCATGGAAGGCTGCGCTTGCGGAAGTTGATCGGACGGTACAAACCTACAAGTTTGCAGCCGAAGAAGCCAAGCGCATTCACGGAGAGACCATTCCGCTGGATGCTGCACCAGGCGGCGAGGGCCGTATGGCCTACACGCTCAAAGAACCCGTCGGGGTAGTAGGAGCTATTACACCATTTAACTTCCCAATGAACTTGGTCGCTCATAAAGTGGGCCCTGCGCTGGCAGCAGGCAATACGGTCGTATTGAAGCCTGCGGAGCAGACACCACTGTCGGCTTACTTGATCGCGGAGCTGTTGGAGCAGGCCGGGTTGCCTGCGGGCGCTCTTAACGTGATCAGCGGCGATGGCAAAACCATTGGCGACGTACTTGTCACTGATCCACGTGTCAGCTATATCACCTTCACCGGTAGCCCGGCAGTCGGTACAGAAATTCGCTCCAAGGCTGGCTTGAAGCGAGTCACGCTGGAGCTGGGTTCCAATGCGGCTGTTATTATTGACCGTGATACAGATGTGGACGCGATCATCGACCGTTGTGTGAGTGGAGCCTTTGCCAATCAGGGGCAGGTATGTATCTCGGTTCAACGTATTTACGTTGTCGGTGAGCTGTATGATACGTTCGTATCCCGATTTATAGAAGCGACTCAACGTTTAAAAATCGGAGATCCGCTAGACCCGGACACGGACGTATCGGCGCTCATCTCAGCCAAGGATGTCGAGCGTGTTCGTGAGTGGCTGGAGGAAGCGGTCCAAGCAGGTGCGAGAATCGCTCTGGGTGGTCATGCCGAAGGTGGGATTCTGGAGCCGACCGTATTGCTCAATGTGGACCCGACTTCCAAGGTGTCTTGTCGCGAAGTGTTTGCCCCACTTGTGCTGATTCATTCCGTTAGCTCTGTAGATGAGGCTGTGAGCCATGTGAATGATTCAATTTATGGCTTACAGGCAGGAATTTACACACGTAATATCACGACCGCGCTGGATGCAGCGGACAAGCTTGAGGTAGGGAGCGTGATGATCAATGACATACCAAGCTTCCGTGTTGACCATATGCCGTATGGCGGTGTGAAGCAAAGTGGCACTGGACGCGAAGGTGTAAAGTACGCTATGGAAGAAATGTTGGAAACCAAGCTGATCGTTATTAAACGGTAAATAGCTGTATAAAAGCCTGTCTGATGGACATGGATAATACGTTTTACGTATATCTGCTCATTAGATGGGCTTTTTTTTTCTCATTATTTGCGCGAATGTCAGATGAAAATAAAGTGTTAGACTGAAAAATATTTGGATAAAGCGTATTTAGCTTGAGTTTTAGACCGTTGGAACTGTTCCACCGTCAATATTATATTCACTTCCTGTAATAGAAGCGGCCCGGTCGGATACCAGAAAAGCAACAAGCTCAGCGACTTCTTCTGGTAGTCCTGGACGACCAATTGGAATTCCTCCCAACGAGTCCATTAGTTGCTTTAATGCACTTTTTCGGTCGCCTGTCGTCTCAGCAATCCGATCAATCAAACTTTGTGCTGCCTTCGTTTCGATAAAGCCTGGCGCAACTGTATTAATACGAATGCCTTGAGGCGAAAACTGCTTGGATAATCCTTTGCTGTAAGTAGTTAAAGCTGCTTTGGCCGCAGCATAAGCCAATGTTGCATCATATAAAGGCAAGCGACGTTGAATGGATGAAATATGAATAATAACACCTGAACCCTTTTCCACCATAGCCGGCAGCAGTCCACGGTCTAAACGGACGGCAGTAAACAGATTAGCGTTAAAAGTTTGCTGCCAATGCTCGTCCGTCAAGACAAGAGCTCCCCCGGATGGAGCTGACGAGCCTCCAACATTGTTGACAAGAATATCTACACCGCCTAGGCGCTCAAGAACGCTGGTTACCACTTTATCTACACCTTCAGGCGTACTAATATCGGCTGGAATAAATAGATCCGGATTTTCTAAATTAACTGGAGTAGTTCGAGCCGTAGTTATTACAGTAGCACCTGCAGCTGTAAGTCTCTTAGCAATAGCCTCTCCCATTCCTTTGGTACCGCCTGTGACCAAGGCCCTTTTGCCTTTAAACTCACTTAAAATGCTTTCTAATTGAAAACTCATGTGAATAATTCCTCCTAATTTTGACAATGTGGTTGAGAACTACCTCTAGGTATCTTCACTCCGAGTTCACTTGTTTTGCGAACCTTACACACTATCGACAATGATACCCCGGTAACGCCCTCCCCGCAGTCGATGCTTTAGGGCTTTTTGATAGGCTGGACTAAAGTACCAAGCTTGTGCTTCCTCAAAAGTGGGGAATTCCAAGATGGCCAGCCCTTCAATATTGGGTCCTTCCAGGACCTGGTATGCGCCATACATTGCTAGGGGGTTGACGGAATGTCCCGCCAAACCTGCCGGTGCCAATTGAGAATAGAGTTGGAGTTCAGTTTGATCGGTACTCTGTTCACGTATAAAAACAACATAAGCGGGCATATACGTTTTCCCTTTCTTATTTTTTAATTTCTTTATGGAAGTGTAATAATCAGTTCTTTAATTTTATTGATTTTAATGGCTTCCATACCTTTGATTTCGCGATGGTTATCCAAGATCAACGCATCTTTATCGAAAGCAGAAGTAAATGCTTCAAGCCGGGATTTGTTCGCTGATGTAAAGTAAGTTTCTACTACTGGTGGCAGGGATCTATGTGGATTCATTGATTCTTCAACCTCCTATGGTGAGTATGTTGTGAGCGATAACTTCAAACTCATCATAGCAGTAATAATATGACTACATAATGTCATATTATAGAGGAACATTTAAATTTCTTTTCATCGTTTCTAAATGAGACAATATTCTTGTACGTACTTGTTCGGGGCTAACCTCTATAAGGAGGGGACCAAAGGACAGCAGATAACTGTCCAACCAATTGCCTACAGGAAATTGTGCCGTGACGGTATAAGAGCCGTCTTCCCTCTGAGTAATTGTTTTCTCGGCAAATTCATCGTATACGCGGTAAGCTCCTTGAGCAGAAATGTGAAGAGTTACTTCAATGGTATGAAGCAAGTCGTTCACCTTTGTATCTGTAGCTGCTACGACTGTTCTTGGCTCATAACTAATTTCCGTAACTACAATCTCTTTCATTCGGCTAATCTTAAATACACGATAACTTTCGGTATTTAAACAGTAACCCTCCACATACCAGGATTTATCTTTAAACAAGAGCTTGGCAGGTTCGATGCTACGATAACTCTGTTCCCCGGCGACGTTATAATAGCGGAACTTTATAACACGGTTTGTGATTATCGCGTTGCGTATAAGAGTGAATAGCTGTCTCTGGCTGTTTTGGCTTCCCCATGGCGAAAAATCTACTTCGATCCAGTTTCCCATTTCTTTTTTAAAAAGCCTACTCAACTTGCTTAGCACTTCTTCTACCTGTGGAATGGTAGCTGTAGCCACACTCTGAAGGGCCATTAAGATATCATCTTGTTCCTGCTCGGACAGTAAAGAGGTGTTAAAGACATAACCCTCCATCAATGATATTCCGCCACCCTTGCCTCTACTGCTGTAGATGGGAATCCCAGCTGCGCTTAAGGCATCTATGTCCCGATAAATCGTTCGTGTGGAAACCTCAAAATGCGCTGCCAATTCATCAGCAGTCACTTTTTTCTTATGGAGTAACATATAAACGATTTCAAAATGTCTGCTTAACGGCATAAGCTTCACCTCACTCGGTAGCATACATCTTATAACATGACATTATAAAGTCATATTAAGTGATTGCTCTACATCACACTCTAATGGGCATCAACTGGGGGACTTTATTTTCTTTGGACAGCGATAATAACACTGCCTTGGATCAGATCTTTTTACAATTCTTTATATAAAGTTGAACCACAAGCACTTGCGAAATAAAAAGGAATAAACTATACTGAGACCAATCAATTAGTGATTGATCAATTACTAATTGATTAACAATCAACGTAGGTGACATTTATGAGCAGCATACGCTTCAAGTTGACTGAACGTATCTTTATTGGAACTATGAATTGATGCAGATTCAGTTAGATGAAGATGTATGAAGCTAAGTAATTGATCAATCACTCATTTTATTAGTAAATGGAGGAGAAGAAAATGAAACATCTTATTATTTACGCGCATCCATCACAAGAAAGCTTTAACCATGCAATTTTGACCACAGCATTGAAGGGGCTAAAGCAAAAAGGGCATGATGTGGTGGTTCGTGATCTATATGATATCGGCTTTCAACCTGTAGTCAGCAGTAGCGAGATTATTGGAGGAATCGGAGAAGATATTGTGCGGGAACAGAAGTTTTTGCAATGGGCAGAGGTGGTCACCTTTATTTATCCGATATGGTGGACGGGGATGCCAGCCATAATGAAAGGGTATATTGACCGCGTATTCTCTTACGGGTTTGCTTACAAATATGTAAACGGGGTGCAGATGGGGCTGCTCAAGGGGAAGAAAGTCATCATCCTCAACACCCAAGGGAAATCACATGCGGAATATGCCAGCAATGGCATGGATCAAGCACTTCACTTGACGTCCGACAAAGGCGTATTTGAATATTGCGGACTTGACGTTATGTATCATATATTTTTCGAGTCGGTACCCCAATCCGATGAAGATACACGTAAAGAATGGCTTCGCCAGATTGCAGGCATACTTGGATAAGGGCCTTGAGCCTGGCTGATTTGAGTAACATCAATATAAGACTGTGTACCGTAATAAACCAAATTACTTACTTCATTAGTGGTTGCGAAGTGTGGTTGTGGCGATCCCATCGAACGATTAGAAAACGTACTTGTTGGAATGGGCAAGTTCCTATAAGATATTTTTTGAAACTCACTGTCCCCAAAAATGCACATCTTTACAGGTAAAAGTATTTTGGATGAGTTGAAACAACATTAAAATGAATAAATAAACGAAATGACCTTCTTTACGTAGAGAAGGTCATTTCGTTTAATTTAGGCGTTACTATTAATTGGCATAGTCTTATTAATAAGGCGTTGTCGCTTGCAAGTCATCTAGTAGTTCTTTGTACCTAGTTCGAGGATTTCGCAAATGTGTTTCCTGCTTTTTGTCGGTTAGCTATGATGCTGCGTATCACGGTTCAAAATTAGCTGTACATGATGAAATCTCTGGTGTATACCTATGTAGGATAGCAAGCTGTAGTTATAGCATTTTTTTGAGCTGGGATATACGGGCTTGGGAAACCTCAAGCATTTTGGCATATTCGTGCTGTGCTGCATTGGGTTGCTTTTGCATTAATTCTTTGAGGCTTTCAATCATCTGCTGTGTCGATCTCCGTAGACGTTTGGACTCTTTAATCGACCGTTGTCCGTTGGCTAAAGCCGATTTGGCTGGTCTTAGGACAGGGCTAAAATTTAACCCCTTCTTTAAACTTTCAATACATTCTTTACAAATAAAACTATCTCTAAAATAAGTCAATTGTTCTGCTGAACCACACATTTTACACGTCACCCCGGTATATTTTCGAAAGGCGAGAATACCGGTTTCCTCATCTGCGAAAATCTCAACGGGGTCACCCACATTAAAATCCATAGAAATTCGCATTTCTTTGGGAATGACGATACGGCCTAACGCATCTAGGGGACGTGTCATACCTGTACTTTTCAAATGATAACCTCCTTTTTTTATATCCTTATAATACTAAATAATTATAGTAAAAAAGAATAGGCTTAGAGAAGCAATCGCATATATTAAGTAAACTGTTGAAAAGTATACAAGTAATTCCCAAAATATGTTTTTTTAATCGTGGAAAACGTGTTGAGAAATTATAGGGGATTACCGATATATATTCAGAATGAATATTCTAGTTGGTGAAGGAATTTTTAGTAATATACGATAAGGAGCTGTGAATTACATATGGCAATCGATTTGGACACTGCTATTCCTGCAGTCATTATAAAGGTCGGCGGATTAGTAGATCAGCCCGAGCAATTCACCGCCGAGGCGAAGAAGGCTGCTGCTATGCTGGGAGAAGAGGCATTGCCTCTATTCCCGCGTTATTTTTTTGGAACTGAGTTGCAGAAGCCTGAGAGTTTGGCAGGAAAGTACGAAGGG
Source organism: Paenibacillus sp. ICGEB2008 (assembly GCF_000307675.1). Lineage (NCBI taxonomy): Bacteria > Bacillati > Bacillota > Bacilli > Caryophanales > Paenibacillaceae > Paenibacillus > Paenibacillus sp. ICGEB2008. The sequence goes on along the minus strand of NZ_AMQU01000003.1, from coordinate 3,449 downwards.
TTGGGCGACTGGCTGCATATTCAACAGGACGCGATTTTTGAGATTATCTACAATTACAGGGAAAAAGCGATTCCCATGCTGTATGAGGTGGCGTTCGGGGTGTACGATTGGACGCAGTATAAGGCAGTGAGGATACTAACTCGGTTAGCCCGTGAAGGTGTTCAGACCGAGCAGATTGTGGACGATATTATCAGCCATGTCGACGATTTTCGTTATGAGGCACAAATGCCTACATTTTATTTTCTGTCGGGACTGACGGGCAATAAGAAGGTTGCCGCGCTGCTGCAAAGGCATTTCCTTGAGAATTTGGAATACGATCCGATTGATGCCTTTGATATTTTTGAGAATTTATACCGTTGTTCGCCTGATGTTGCTAGGAGACATGCCGATTTTCTCAAAGCCATTGCCCGCGGTGAAGGCCTAGAAGGCCGCTCCCCGTTACTGGATGGAGCGATAGGGACTACCGATGAGAACGGCAAGCAAGAGTACCACTGGCCTGGTGATGAACCTGTCGAAGAGCAGCACCAATTACGAGCGGCCATATTCTATTACCAGTTGAATTCTCAGGATGAGGAGGTCAATCGGCGGTTAGATCAATGGGAAGTGAGCCATCCAGAGGAGAATGTAAGGAGTTATATTGGGAGATTACGAGGGGAAGGACAGGGAGAGAGCTAACTGTTCAGTTGGTGAATAGAGAAATGTTAATTTTGCACTCTTTTCTATGAAAACTTATACTTATCGTTACAGCTGGCTTGAAGCGAAAATAAAAGAATCAGGAGGGGATCAACCATGTACTCCATTAAAGAAGTTGAAATCAGGAGTGGATTGCCCGCATCTACCCTTCGTTATTATGAAAAAGAGGGCATTCTACCTGATGTTGGTCGAGATGAGGGTGGGAGAAGGGTATATACCGAGAAACAAATGGATTGGATCAGGTTCCTTATGGCTATGAAAGATACAGGAATGACCATTGAAGAAATTAAGGCATACCTTGAGCTAAATGTAAAAGGAGAAGCCACGATCCAAGAGCGAAGAGATTTCCTGGTTGCCCACAAAAAGAAAGTGGAAGAACATATGGCACAAACGCAACACAATTTGGAGAAAATTATTCAAAAGATAGCTTACTACGATCATGTGGTCATGGGAAAAAGCTTCTCTTAGTCGCCAGATCGAATTGAATATATGAAGCCCCCAGCCTATTTGAAATACGCTGTAGGGCTTTTTTTGCATAGATATCTAAAGATACCTGCTGTAGGTCGCAAGTATGAAAAATCGTTGGCAATTAGCGGTTCACAATGTGCTTACAGGGTAAAAGTGTAGTACCAAGGTGGGGAAGTGGGGGTATTGACTCTCACGCCACGTGAGGCTGTAGACTGTGAAAGCAAGGGAGGTGAAGCGGAATGGCTTATACGGTTAAGGAAGTATCTAATCTGTCGGGAATCAGCGTTCGAACTTTGCATTATTATGATGAAATTGGATTGCTGAAACCACATCATACCGGAAATAATGGATATCGCTATTACGAACAGGAACAACTGTTGAGGCTTCAGCAAATCATGGTGTACAGGGAACTGGATTTGCCTTTATCCGAAATTGGCAATGTGCTGGAGCAAACCAAGGAACAAAAGGCTGAGGTTTTGCAGGTGCATCGAGCCAATATTGAGGCCAAGGTCTTCCGCTTGCATACTCTCCTTCAGACCATCGACGAAACGGTGGCTCATTTGAAAGGAGAACAAACGATGGAACCAGGGCAAATGTACCAAGGGTTTAACCCGGAAAAACAAGAAATGTATGAACGTGATCTGACGGAACGTTATGGTTCACAGGTCGAAGAGAAGGTTCAGGAGAGTAAGACTGCGACGACGAACTGGAGCAAAGAGGATTATTTGGATTCGCAGGCAGAGGCAGATCAGATTCATCGGGAGTTGGCTGAAGCCATGAATAAGGGCTTGAAGCATAACAGTGCAGAAGTACAGGCGCTGATCCGCCGTCATCTTCAATGGGTAAGCCGATTTTATACCCCTACAGCAGAAATTTATAGCGGGCTGGGAGACTTGTATGTAGAACATGAGGATTTCAGTAAAATGTATGAAGGCTATCACCCTGGGCTGGCTGAGTATTTGCGAGACGGAATGAAGGAGCTGGCCAAGCGGGAATTAACCTAGCAACAGCTGATGAAAAGGGTTATAAGTAATATGAAAAAGGGTGAACAACAACCCCATCGACGGCCTGCTGTTCACCCTTTTTTGTATAAAGCAGCTTACATGCTGCTTGGTGCTGTTCTCATGCTTTGCTGACTGCTGTTTCCGTACTGCTGCATGCTACCGCTGCTTGCAAAATGCTGCCCGGTCGTCCCCATGTGTTGCGGAAAGCTGTGGTTCATGTGGCTTCCTGCACTAAAGGTGGATGGTTGCATACTGCGAGAAGCATAGTTATCGCCAAATCCAGGTTGAGTCATTTGGCTGCTTGAGCGGATGGAGTTTTCCAATTGGCTACACAGTTGAATGACTTGCTGGTATTGCTGCATCGCTTGCTGGTGATGCTGAATTGCGGTTTGAATCATTTGAGCTGCGCTACGTTCGCGTTGCACTAGGCTTTCAAGGCTAGATGCGTTTTGTTGCTCTTGTTGCAGCAATTGCTGATACATAGCAGTTCCTTGCTGTGTTTGTTGTACCAATTGCTGCATAATTTGTTCACATTGATGAAGTTGTTGTTGTGGAGCCATGTTGTTGAACATTGATCATCAATCTCCTTCGCCGGATAGTTTAGGTTTTAGGACCCTCATATATTGTGGCGAAGGAAGACTATATATATGCACAATTTTTGGTTACAGGCTGGATACCAGAATAGCCGTAAATTCCTCTAGGAATACACGATCTTCCTGATCAAATCGGCTTTTTAGCGGGCTGTCAATGTCCAGCACTCCAATCAGCTCATCGTTTTTGATTAGAGGGATAACGATTTCGCTATTGGAAGCAGCGTCACAGGCGATATGTCCTGGAAATGCATGTACATCGTCTATGACAAGTGTTCGCCGTTCAGCTGCTGCGGTACCGCAAACACCACGTCCCAGTGGAATCCGTATACATGCGGGTAAACCCTGGAAAGGTCCTAGTACAAGCTCAGTCCCATCATAAAGATAGAAGCCACTCCAGTTCACATCTGGAAGAAAGTGACCCAGTAAAGCTGAAGCGTTTGCTAAATTGGCAATCCTATTGGATTCATCGTGAACAAGTGCCCGGAGTTGTCCGAGAACGGATTCGAATTGTTCCTGACGTGTTCCTTCGTAAGGGATAGTTTGAAACATGTAGAGTCCACGCTCCTAACATTAAATTTTCATATTAACTGTTGTATATATCACCAAAAATAGGTAATTGTGACAATCACTTTTACCATTGGTTAATTAATTTAAGATATAACGATTGTACATATTCAGTCAAGTAGAAAAT
>NZ_AMQU01000002.1:0-145000 GCF_000307675.1 Paenibacillus sp. ICGEB2008 | reverse complement strand
CCGACTCACTTCAAAAGGATATACTCCGTTGGAGACACAGTAAGCCGCCAAGCTTCCCGACGCTTCTCCTATATTCCATTCTGTAGGATGTAGCCGATAGCAACCATTGGCTATTTGAGTCATCCCTATATTTTTGCAAGCAGGAAGCAAATTACGTACTCTCACGGGAATAAGTGAGCCCAATGGAATTTCATAAGGATAGTTAGGGATATAAAAGGTTCGCTGAGATACCGTAGTCGGATGAAGATCTAAATGATAGCTGCCCACACCTACACTGTCTGAATACCGTTTGGGTCCCTCCTTACCCCGAAGCTCACGACTTACATCAAACTCTGAGATCGTATACTTGGCCTTAATCCTACGCGACTCGCGAATATAAGCCGTTTTAGCCAGCCCGTCAGAAGTCCCAAGAAAATCACCCCGTGGTCGAATTCCTGGATAGCCGAAACCTCCATCTAAGCGGGGAGCTTCAGTTTGAAGCCAATATATTAATGAACGGGTCAACTCACGCGCTCCTTCTCGATGTTTTGCCTGCTCCTGAGCGGTGACGCCGATCAAGGGTCCTAGGTAATAATCATTTTGCGCCCAGTTTAAAAGAGTAACCTCGCCATCGTTTAGCGGTTGGCTCCATATGGAGGGATCTACGATACGACGATAATCCCATAAGGATACAATACCCTGATCGTTAGGGAATAATGTGAACTGTTTTAGCTTACTGGTATCATCTGCATCTGTAGCAAACCAGCTCAAAATCGGAAAACGGGAAAATGACGGGATATAATTCCTCCAGAAATCGTATTGCTGCGGTCGCTCTATAATGAAGCTTTCCTGGGGGATATAGTCTACAGCAGCCACATGTGTGATAGATTGCATATCAAGAGGATTAGCACACTCCAGTGCGTGAGGCTCCCCCGTTGCAGCCCGTGACTCCGCTCCACTCGTATGCTCCACACCCGCCATGGGAAGGAGATCACCACACTCTGTGGCATCCAGATAAAACGTTCCATGCAGCACTCTGAGGCCACTCTTATGATCAGGGTTATGCGAGGTACGGACGGTAACAGAAGTAATACAATCTCCATCTGTCTGAGCAGCAATAGGCACGGTGTGATAATATACACGAACGCGTCCCGTATTTAAATAAGGAGCAAGCATATCCTCAAGCACCTGTAGAGCTACCCGTGGTTCATGGGCCAGACGACTTACCCAGCCGTTCCCAGGATTAAGAATCGGATCATTGTAGGCTTCTTCGGTTAACGGATAGTTCTGACGGTAATACTCGCGTACACGATTACGGAACTGACGATATGCGGCTGTGCAACCAAACTGTTCGATCCATCGGTGCTCATCTGGGGGAACAGCCTGTGAAGTTAATTGCCCTCCCAGCCAGTCCGTCTCCTCTGTCATGATGACTCTCATACCAGCTTTCGCCGCCGCAAGGGCTGCCGATGTTCCTCCCAGACCTCCGCCAATCACAACAACATCGGCATCAAGCCGTTTTTGCGTCATGGTTCGTTCCCCTTTCATTATTGTACTAAGATTCCATCACTTCAAAAGCTAGTCTAGCAGCGCCGATGAATCCAGCGCGATTGCCCAACATTGCCCGACTTACTTCTGTTTGAACTCCCAGTTGGTACAAATGCTTTTCCAGCAAGGGCCACCATACCTCTCCCGCATCCGCTACTCCTCCCCCAACAATGATCAACTCAGGATCAAGGGTCACCGAAATATTAGCCAGAAGCACAGCTAAATCTGCCGTGTAGTCATCCAGTGCCTGAATAGTCTTCAGATTGCCGTGAGCGGCCTCTGTCACAATCTCGTTCCCCGAACGGTACAGTTTTCCGGTGTATTCACTGCCTCGACGTAACAGGGCACTACCTGATACGTATTGCTCGGCACATCCCTTTTTCCCGCAATTACAAGGGTGACCTTCGGGAAATAAAATACTGTGCCCCCAATCGCCGCCGCTCCAGTGAGCCCCTCTACACAAGAGGCCATTTTCCATATACGCGCCTCCGACCCCTGTTCCCAAGGTGAGCATGACCAAGCGCTGTTTGCCCTTCCCAGCTCCCTGCCACGCTTCTCCTAGTAACGCAGCGTTCGCATCATTATCTGCAACCGCACGTAGCGCCAACTTTTCTTTAGCCCACTCCACCAAGGATGTCCCCTGCCAGCCAGGCAGGTTATCTGTGGCGTACACAACTTCACCGCTCTCCACGTTCACTCTGCCAGCAGTAGCAATACCTAAAGCGCCTATACCTATAGGGGTACTCACACTGGTATCTCCAAATGAACGCATCAGTCCGAATACAGCCTCAGACACACGCGACAACACCCATTCACGCCCACGTGAGGCATCTGTATCCATTCGGATTTCATCAAGTACCGATCCATCCCGCGCCACTATGGCGGCCTTTACGGAAGTTCCTCCAATGTCGATCCCAATGACTTTGTTCAATGCAACTGCCACCACCATATCCTCCTTGTTCCCCCACATAAAAGCTTACGAGCTCTTAGCACAAACCTTCTATAGATAGAAAAACATGATGAACTGTCGGAGCGTATCATATTCTAATCTACAACCGCAGAATCTCAATAACTTCGTTCAATAACCGCCCTCGCTGTTTTTTCCTTCATCTCTTCGGTGCGGCTTGTGTGCTTGCGAGCAAGTCCTTCGCAGATGAGGTCAATCACGAATAGCTGTGAGATTTTGGCGCCGATTGAACCGCCTTCTATCGGAGCTTCCTTCCCTGCGGTCAGTAAAACAATATCTGCAATGGAGGTAATAGGTGATTTTGCATAATTCGTAATTGCGATAACTGTTGCTCCGTTCTGCTTGGCCTTGTGCAGCATGTCGTTGGTATCCAGTGTACTTCCTGATACACTGATGCCAATAGCGACATCACCAGGACTCATGGACACGGCCATCATCGACTGAATATGTCCGTCTGCCACAGCCTCGGCGCGCCGCCCAATCCGCAAGAAGCGGTTTTTGGCATCCTGGGCGGAAATTCCCGATGCACCTACACCGAAAAATTGAACATAACCCGCTTGATCGAGACACGCTATCGCACGACTAAGCTCCGAACGGTCCAGGAGTCCCATACTGGAATGCAAAATATCGAGCATATTGTGATACACCGTGCGGGTAATATCATGTTCGTGATCTGGATCGATGTTCTCCTCGCTCATATCGGTTTTGCGATAAGTCTGGTTTTGTGCCAGCGACAGTCGGAAATCCTGATACCCTTTAAAACCAATTTTCCGGCAAAAACGCATAACAGTCGTTTCGCCTGTACCTGCAAAGTCAGCCAGCTCCGTCACGGAGAAATATATGATGTCAGCGGGGCACTCCAGTACGCACAAAGCGACTTTTTGCTCCGATTTCGTTAATGAAGGATAATACGTGTTAATTCGGTCGTTCATCTCCATAGATGCATTTCACTGCCTTCCTTGCGGCATCGGCAAACCGCTGCGTAATCAATTGGGGTCTAGTAATCGCCGAGCCTACAACCACTGCATGTGCACCCAGCCGAAATGCTTCCTCTACTTGTGCCGGATCATGGATTCTGCCCTCTGCAATGACAGGAACAGGAACCAGCTCTGATGCTCTCCGAACCAATTCCAGATCCGGACCCTCTATCTGAGTAGAATATGGCGTATAACCGGATAACGTCGTGGATACGCAGCCTATACCAAGGGAAGCCGCATGAAGTGCTTCCTCTAGTGTCGATATATCCGCCATGGAAGCGACTCCGTGCTCATGGGCGTAATCTATGAGGTGTTTCAACTTACACCCCGCTGGGCGCGGTCTCAATGTGGCATCCAGCGCAATGATATCCGCACCTGCCTCCACCAGTTCCTCCATTTCACGGAGGGTAGGCGTAATGTAAATATCAGAATCATTATAATCCCGTTTAATCAAACCAATGACTGGTAGAGGGATCGCCTGTTTAATCGCACGTACATCCGATGCACCATTGGCACGAATCGCTACAGCTCCACCCTCCTGTGCAGCACATGCCATTTTGACCATAGAATCTGCTCCATGCAACGGTTCGCCTGGTAGCGCCTGACAGGAAACGATCAGTCCATGCCGAACCTTGGATAATACACCTTCCATTCCCATAGGAATCACTCCCTCCCCTCGGCATAATGCCGTACAGTCAATCCAACTTCAAAGGTACGGTTCCACGGCATGTAGCAATCTGTAATTTCCACGCGACCTTCCGGCCCGTTTACATATTCATCGAGCGCCTGCTCCAGCCGTCCGCGAATGACTGCAGCTACCGCCCCTCTAGAGCCATCGAGCATAAACTTGTTAAAACCCATCTGCTCCACAATTCCATTATTCATAGCTGTACGTACCACAGCGCAATAACAGGCATCCTCAGCGTAGCGTAGCCCCAGAAAATCCAGGTGTTCCTCCGTAGGACCATAGCGGACATAAAGCATAGACTGAGCAATGACAGTACCGAGCGTATTGGAACTGGTATTCCAGCCTGCATAGCCTGCCAGCTTAAATAGCAATCCCTTTTGCCTCAATAGTCTAAGTAGCTTGAGATCGGCGCCGTTGGCGTAGGCTACATCCGCAATTGCAATATTTTTATTGGCATGATGCTGCATATGAGCACCGTACTCCACCAGCTCTACCAGATTCCGATGTACATCATATCCGGCCATCGCATGCTGCTGGGATGAAGCTTCTGCCATCGTGTCTCCGGGCGTGTTCGCCAGCAAAATCAAATCAGCCTCCGCTGCTGAGGAAGCAATCAGCCCACCTGCCGCTATAATCTGATACTTTAACGTCTCGTAAAAATAACGATCCTCAAAAAGCGGGACTACGAACGCCCCCTGCAAAGCAGATAATCGAGGATATACCAGTGGAACTACATGATTCGTCCGATTCACCCAACGAGCTAGCAACGTACAACCCACTTCGTCTGCCCCCGGATACATGTATACTTTCAAATCCAGCCCAAGCTCGGAAATACGACTTCTTAGTCGCTGTTGATCCTTGGCGGTATAGCCGTAGGGAGCCGAATCATCCTGTGGAATGATCAGAAAATCAATCACGCCTTCTGCTACCAGTTCCAGTGCTACTTGATTAACTTCCAAATTCACACGGCGCCGCCCTAGATAATCGTCCAAAATCTCTATAGGCAAACGCTTGTTGATGTCCGCTAATTCCAGCAACTCTTCTGCGGTAGCGATCGCTAGCTCCTGACGATGCTCAATGAAGCCTTTTCTAAATATTTCACGGCCCCAATCAGCATAGTAGTCTGGTTCCTCATCAGCCAAAGAGTATTGCGGACAACGCATAATCAATTGAAATGCATACAGAGTTAGTTGCGGGTATAGCTGCTTCAACAGACGAAGACAATTGGCCCTGTCCGTGACCTGCTCACTCGACATTCCGTGTAGCCGAGAGGGTACAATTCCTCCGTACAGCAGCGTATCCATCGCAATAATCGCTCCATCAGCGCTCGCCGCACGTTCTTCGAGCCACGTCCATAGCCTGGTCGTATCGCCAGGGGTTTTCTTTTGTCCCATCCATTCCAATGGAGGGCGCTCCATTTCAAGGTCTGTGCCTTGTGCCAGTAAGTAAGGAAATTGATAATTGCAGGGCCGCTCATCCAGCGGTACAAAAAGTAATCGGGTATTTGGCTTCACCATACGCTCCACCTCTCCTGGAAATTACGGTTATTCTAACGGCAAATGGTAATTTTCAAGGCAGCTATGCTGTCTTGTTTCTTAACCATCACCAATTCTCACAAGATCAGTCGATATTTTCCTTGTTCATCCTGATTGACATAGCCCCACTGCACGGCGGCACGGATCGCCGGATTGCTCCCCAGTCGAGTTTCTGCTTCTAGGCAAGCCGTGATACCGCGTCGTAGTTCGTCCACGGCCTTGTCCGTCAGAGGCGGCGGCTTTTGTCCGCCAGTTGCTTCGCTCTGCATGAGGTTTCCTAGCGACTGCACATCGTTCTGGCGCTCGTTGCCTAGCGCAGCTTGGCGCAGCACTTGCCACAGGTCCACATCCAACTTGGCACGTTCCAGCCAAGGCGTAGCCTGTGCCACGAAGCCTGCCGCCGCATCATTGGCAGATATATTCTGTAGGACGCTCACAACGTGAAGCAGCTGCTCGAAGTAGATATCCAGCGCAGGGATATCGCGCATTTGCAAGGCAAGGTCCACGTCCTCATACGTGCTGCTGCCCAGTCGGCTGTTCTTGTTTTGACGACAGAAAAACATCAGTTCATCTGCATGCTCCCCCGCTAACTCCCGCACAGCCCATTCCCAGGACAGCCCCGGCATATAACGCTCACTGTTCCACATATAGTGGGACATCGTAATAAGCGTCACCTTGGAGCACTCCCACTGGTTCATCGGGTTGGCTACCATGCCGGTATGTCCGCAATCTGGAAGACCGGAATACCGTCCGCGCAGTGGATCGAGGAATAACCGATCATGGTCACAGTCATTCACCGGGATGTTATCCCACAACCACAGCTCATGCCCATAGAACGCATGATTATCGGCAGCATGCTGGCGACCTATCTGTGGAGCAAATACAAAGTATCCCGTCCAGAATACCTTAATATCTGGATGCAATCGCTCCCGGAAATCCTTTTTGTATTCGGTATCCCAATAGGACCAATATTCCGATGGACAGACTGTCAGCGTAAATTCAGGCAGCCGCTCAGCCAACCATGTATGAACCTTGTTCGTCAAGAAGACATGAGCGTGACCCGAACGGCCCAGCAAATGCCGATTTTCCCCTTTAAGGACGTAATCAATATCATCCATTAATACAGAAAAATGACGTACGCCTATCGTTATCATGGCTGCCAGCTTCTCCGTCAATTTGAGAAAATCTTCAGCGCTACCAAAGTTCAGGTCATTCCCTGGACTAATACAATAGTGAAAATCAATCTCGTGCCGTTCACAGGCTTCCTTTAATTCGCGGATTTGGGCAAATGTCTCCTCGGGGTACGGTTCCCTCCATAGCTCGCGATGATAGGGATCGTCCTTGGGAGCGTACATAAACGTGTTCATCCGATGCGCAGCCATAAAATGAACGGCATCCAGCCGATCCGCGAAACTCCACGGTTTCCCGTAGAAGCCTTCAATGATTCCTCTGACCGGAAAGGAAGGCTCATCCCGAATAGATATCACCGGTAGCGTACATCGTTCCTGTTCTACTTGAAGCAGGAGATGCAGGGCATCCATGCCGTATTTGAGCCCTCTTTTATTGGATGCATGGATTTCAATTCTCCCTTCCTTCTGAATGTCCAAACGATATCCATCGGCAGTAAGCGTTCCGTCATATTCGAGCATCAACTGCACGCTTCCCCTTGTTTCAGTCGGAACACCGGGCCCCGGAGGTGCAATGAGTCGGATCGGTCCCTCGGGGTCAAGCACACCTTCATACTCCTGATTCATTGCAAAGCGAGAGGACAGTTCACAGATCAGGTTCGGTTCAGCGATAACCAGTTTGTCCCCACTGTCATACACATCACGAAAATAATATTGAACCTCCTGTGGTATTAGCCCTACATCCGAATTAGGTCTCATTCTTTTGGACAGTTCCATCGCAATCGTCTCCTTCCATTTACGCGCTCTCCGTAGCCGTGACCTCTGACTTAGCCTTTTACGGCTCCCGCCAAGCCTTCCATATAATAACGCTGCGTGAACAGGAACAATATAATGATTGGCAATACCGAAATCATTGTGCCTGCAGCAATCCAGCCAAAGTTATAGGCAAACTGACCATTGAGATACGTAAGCGCAGCTGCCAGCGGGTAAAGATCCGTATCGTTCAGAATAACGATAGGCCACAGGAAACTGTTCCAGAATGACATGGCCTCCAACAGAGAAATCACAGCAAGCGCCGGCTTGACCAGCGGAAGCACCAGTTGCCACCAAATTCGAAACTCCGAAGCGCCATCCATTTTACCCGAATCACGCACATCGGCGGGGATATGAATAAACGTCTGCCGCATTAGAAAAATGTTGAACACAGAGACTGCCCCGGGCAACACCACACCCATATATGTATTGCCCAGATGAAGCCCTTGAATGGTCAGATAATGCACAATAAATGCCGTGTAAGAAGGAATAATCATTGTAGCAATCAGCAGCGTAAACACCACATTTTTACCCTTAAAACGAAATACAGCCAAGGGATATCCCGTCAAACTGGCCAGTACCACATTGAGCACAACGCCCAACACCGTAATGATGACTGTATTCAGCATATATTTAGGAAAATCCATGAACTGCCACACCTGAACATAGTTGTTGAAATCAATAAAGGTCGGGAAAATCGCAGGCGGCGTTGAAAAAATATTACGGCCTGGCATGAGGGATACACTAAGCAGCCATAGAAACGGTCCCATCAAAAAGAGGGCTAGCAGCACTAAAAGCACATACATTACCGTCATTCTGATCACTCGACCAAGACTACGCATGATGCGACTGCTTTCTTTTTTAGGAAGAGACGAGCGTAGCATTTTATCATTCTGTAGATTCATCAATAGGGATTGACACCGCCTTTCCTATTGAATCGGAATACAATAATACTAAGTACCGCAATCATTGCACCGACAATTAAGCCAAGTGCCGAAGCGTACCCAAAATTAAACTGCTCCATCCCCTTTTGAAAAATATACAAGCTGGATGTCAACGTGGCCGTTCCCGGTCCACCCTTGGTTAACACATATACCTCATCAAATACGCGAATAGCTGACATGAGCGATATGAGGGTACAAAACAGAACGTATGGCTTCAGCAGCGGAAGTGTAATATGAACAATCAGACGCCATCGACTGGCTCCATCCACCCTAGCGGCTTCGTACAGATCTTGAGGAATGTTTTGTAATCCTGCCAGATAGAGCATCATATAATACCCGAGTCCCTTCCACATCGTAATGAACATCAGTACATACAAGGCTAAATTGCTGTCCGATAACCAGTGTATGTCTTTGCTAATCAAACCGACTTGTATAAGCAAATAGTTCACTACGCTGTTATTGCCCAACAGCCAGCTCCAAATTAAGGCCACAGCTACCATCGAAGTCACAACAGGGATGTAGTAGGTCGTACGAAATATTTTAATTCCGGGGATACGACTGTTCACCAGCACAGCCATCAGGATAGAGAATATTTGAAGAAAGGGAACAATGAGCACGTACAACAATGAGTTCCAAATCGAAATAAGAAAGTTACGGTCCTTAAACGCTGCTTCAAAATTATCCAGGCCGACAAAATGGGTATCTGATATGACAGAGTAGTCCGTCAATGCCAGCGGAATGCTGTAAATAATAGGCCAAAATACAAAGACGGCAAGCAATAACAGTCCCGGCGTCATAAAGGCCCAGGCCGTAAAGGACTCCGACCTCAACCATTTGATCATGCTGCATCACCACCTGATTTTGATAAATGAACAGGGGAGTATTCGCATTACTCCCCTGTCATACCTATTGCTTTAAAATATCATTCACTTCCTGCTCCAAGGCAGTAAGCGTCTCCTTCGTATTACTTCCGTTCAATAAAATATTTTGCAAGGCTCGCGCGATCGCGCTGTTCACATCCTTGGCATTAGGCACACCGACCATATAATCTGTCGCCTTATCCAAGCTTTGTGCAGATACTACCTTGGCTTGTGCCTCTAATGATTGGTCAGACTGAGTAAAATACGGGTCTTTAATCGATTCTTTTGTGGAAGGTAGTGTATTGGCCTCTTTAGAAAATGCCGTTTGACTCTCTGCATTTGTTAAGAAAACAGCAAATTTCACCGCCTCGTCTATATGTGCAGACTTGGTAGGTACGACCAGGTCCATAGAGTTGGAAAGCCGCAAATCAGCTTTGCCGGTTGGGACGGGAACAGCAATCGTATTTTTATATACGTCCGGCGCTGCCGTTTTGATAAAATTAATGAATGTCGGGCCCGCCAGCTCGAAGGCAACCTGCTCGCCAGCGTAATATTTCACTTGCTGCGAGAAGTCAGCATCTTCCTTAAGCACGACTCCATCTTCCATCTGTTTTTTTAGATTATCGATCATGGTGACTGCGTCTGGTGTGTTGAATGCAGCTGCTGTCTTTTCTTTATTTAAGATAGGAATACCGTCAACCGCAAAAAGCTTGGATACAAGCTGCTGAGCATAGCCGGCCTTACCGATTTTTCTATTGATTTGGCGGCCCCATTCTGACAATTCCTCCCGCGTTTTGGGCGGATGGGCAGGGTCCAATCCAGCTGCTTTAACTAGCTTTGTATTCATGTAAAGCACTTCCGTGCCTGTATACCAGGGGAGTGCATAAGCTTTACCGTTAATAACAGTCGAATTATAAATACCTTCGAAATAAGCAGCCTTTTCCTCAGGCGACAAGTGTTCATTCATATCAACAACAGCGCCCTTAGAGCCCATTTGGCTAGCAAATTCCGTATTGAGATTCACTACATCCGGACTGCTGTTGCTAGCGATACTCGTCAACAACTTATTGGTCACTGCATCATACGGGTAATCCTTCCAATCAATTTTGACATTAGGGTTCTTCTGCTCATAATCGGCAATGACCCGATTAAAATACGGGGTAAATGTAGGTTGTAGCGCAATGGTCCAAAATTGGAGTGTCACTTTCCCTCCGTCTACCTTTTCCGGCTTTGAGCCTCCGCCACCGCAGCCGCTCAGCAGTACAACCAGCGCCAGCATAGATACAAGCAACCGTAACCTGCCTTTCGCTTTCTTTGTCACATGGTGACCCCCTTGTTCTTAGTTGATTAAGGTAAATTATAACAGAAATACCGTTATAGAAGGAACATTTTTTCAATAAAATAAATTTAGAAGGAATAATTTTTCTTTTATTGGATACAAAAAAGACGCCTCTTCAATAGAGACGCCATGTTTGCCAAATCAACCCACAGAGGATTCATATCTATTAATAATATGGAGCCATGAAAACGTACACCAAAACTCCAGTCAAGCTCACATATAGCCAAATAGGCATCGTCCAACGGGCAATTTTACGATGTTTTGCTACCTGCATCGTCCATCCCCATACAACTGTGAATAGCGCCAACGGTACGATAATCGCCGCCAATATACTATGCGAAATCAACAGCGTAAAGTAAATCGGCCGAAGGATACCCACACCGCCATATTTTGCAGTTTCCGGTGAAATGTAATGGAAGGTCAGATAGGAAAACAAAAACAAAACGGTACTGGCGAAGGCCAGCAGAATAAAGGTTTTATGCACCTTAATGTTTTTCTTGAAAATCGCAACCAATGCAGCCACCAAGAAAATAAATGTGAAGCTGTTAAAAATCGCATTCAACCTTGGGAAAATAGTGAGATCAAAACTAACACTCCCCTGGTATCCGATCGGCGAAAAGAACAGCAGCAAAATAATCACATTGGCTATAATGGAAACGGTGATAATCAAGGCTGTAAAATTACGATTGCTCGTTGGAACGTACTGCTTGTCCTCACTCGCTTTATTCATCATGAGCGTCTCCTTCGTTTAAATTCAGGTTTTCGTTATTTTTGCGGTCATAACCATAATATATTATATAGAACTCATAGATAGCCTGTGAAGTGACAACAGTATGAACAATTTCACAGCCATTCTCCAGGAAATATGCTTCATCGATTTGGGAACCACTCTTCCTTCCCAATATCAACGGTAGAATGCATTCATTTTACAAGCTTTATGCACACAAAAAACACCGGGAAGGGATCGTTCCCCACTCCGGTGTTGTGTCGGCTATGCAATAACGCGCCTTGATAGCAATATTCATTGCTGCCAGACGTCACTGTATTCCTGATGGCGCTTGAACAGAGCCAGCGCATACGAGCAAGCCGGGATCACCTTTTTATGCTGTTCCCTCGCCATAGCAACAACTTTGTCGATGAGCTCCTTGCCAATTTTTTGACCCCGTAACTGCTCGGATACAAATGTATGGTCAATGACCAGAGAGTGGTCATCTACAGATTTATAACCTACTTCTGCAACTACCTGTCCATCATCCACCATGACTACTGCATGGTCCTCCTCGCGAATTTGTCTCATGAGACCAATCCCCTTTCTGACTGAAGAAATGCCGTAACGACTCCATGCGAACGAACGCTGCATTCACTTGATAACCACGCTAGATATCCTTATCATTCCCCTATTTAGGGGACAGCGAAACATCACATACATAAAAAAAGGAACTATCGTCGACACTATATTTATTCCAATTAAGGTAAAGGGAGGTGCTGTATTGGGTACGGAAATGAAACCTGTCATCCCGTTTGAACCAGAACTGAGTGAAAAAGTCCCTATAGATGCAGGCCCTTGGCGTTACGAAATAAAATGGGACGGTACAAGAATTTTAACGTATCACGACCAGGGCAACACGCGTCTGTTCAATCGTAAGCAGCATGAACGAACGCTGTTGTACCCGGAGCTTGCTCGCTTCTCCTCCTACTGTATGGCAGATTCAGTCATACTGGACGGGGAGATGATCGCACTTGGTGCCGACGGTAAACCGTCGTTCCATGAAATTATGCGCCGGGATCTGATTCGCCGGACGGAGCGAATTCAGGCAGCCTATGAAGCCGTACCCGCTACTTACATGTTGTTTGACATTGTATATCTAAATGGGGAATGGGTTCATCGCAAACCGTTACAGGAAAGGCTTGAACTGCTGCATCAGATCATCTTACCGAATGAACGGATCCAACTGGCTCCTGCTCATCCTGATGGACAGGCTCTTTTTCAGGTTATGTGCAGCCAAGGAATGGAAGGTATTGTGTGCAAAAAACTGGATAGTCCCTACACATTGGGCGGACAGGACAGACGATGGGTCAAGGTCAAAAATTATGGCGATATCATTGCCGTTATCGGTGGCTATACCCTGAACGGAGGTGTGATCAATGCTGTATTGCTGGGTCAGTATGATAAGCAAGGAATGCTGCGCTATATCGGGCACGTGGGTACAGGTAAGCTGACTCGTGGAGATTGGCGTCAGCTTACCGAGCGCCTGATGCCACATACTCTATCGGAGCGACCTTTTATTAACAAACCGGATCGGCATCAAGACGCATTTTGGGTGAAGCCCATGTTTACCGCCAAAATTCAATATAGTGAGTGGCGGTGGCAAGAAGGACGTACCTTGCGTCAGCCCTCCATCCAAGCTCTTGTGGATCAAGGTATTGAACAGTGCATCGGACCCTGGAAGTGACGTTTTGCCGATACTTTTTCAAAAAATGCAGAACAAAGTTTGTATAAATCATTGCAACCAGTGGTTAATTAAATTACAGTTAACTAATTAACTACATCGAGGTGGATCGCATGTTCTTTTTTTTGGACTCCGAAATTCGTCAACTGGCCTATAACCTATTTCCAGGTGGCAATAAACCGATTGGTGTTTTGGTAGATTTATTTTCTATAACATACGAAATAAGAAAAAATATGGAAAAACGTTCACGTGAGTTTGGTCTCTCCTATGGGCAATATATTGCACTTTGTGTACTTTCTGCGCAAAGAGATGAAATGTCATCTCCTTCAGCGTTAGCTGAAAAGATGGGTGTCAGCCGGGCAGCCATCAGTTCTATGGTCATTTCTCTTGAGCAAGAAGGATTCATAAATAAATACGACGATCCCAATGACAAGCGGGGAGTTTTTGTTTCTCTGAATGATAAAGGAAGAAGTAAAATCCAGCAGATGGACCCTTTTTTCATAGGGCTGGCTTCACGTCTGATGTCAGACTTTACTGAATCGGAACTCTGCCAGTTTCAGACCTATTTGTCACGCGTACGGGATGCTTTTGAAGATGTTAAAGGTTCGCGTCTAACCACCCCCAGCGCCCTCAGAGAGGAGAAAGACAAATGGTGCGAAGACTGAGACAAAATCTGTTCGTCAAACTTGCCCGCAGATCGGCTGGCCGAATGATAACAGCATCCGATTTTAAGCCTTCGCATGCTCCCAAAGTACATCGGACTGAGAGAATGATCCCCACCTCTGTAGGTGATTCAAGGGTAATTGTATATGAAGCTTCCCTCCGGTCTGCTGATCCACTCCCTGTATTCGTCAATTTTCATGGTAGCGGATTCATAATGGGCAGCGCTGAAATGGATGACCCCTGGTGCCCGGTCATTGCCGAACGAGCGAATTGTGTCGTCGTTAATGTCGATTATCGCTTGGCCCCGGAGCATAAATTCCCTATTCCGCTACAGGAAAGTTATGATGTGACCCAATGGGTGTACAAGCATCCTGACGTACTAAACATCGATCCCCAACGCATTGCGGTCGGCGGACATAGTGCAGGAGGTAATCTTGCAGCAGCGCTGTGTCTTATGGCCCGGGATCGCAAAGAATTCCCAATTGTGTATCAGGTGCTGGATTACCCATCACTGGATATTGCTACAGATCCCAAGCTGAAGCCCCAATTTGAGAAGGCGATCCCGCCTCGCGTGGCAAAAATCTTCAATGAAAGCTATTTGCGCTCGCCAGGTGAGGCACGAAATCCGTTGGTTTCTCCTATTTATGCAGAATCGCTGCATGATCTTCCTCCTGCGCTGATCATAACGGCCGAGCTAGACTCCTTGGCTGAGGAAGCTGAGCTGTACGCCAAGCGGCTGATTGAAGCGGATGTGCCCGTAACATATAAGAAATATATGGGCGCCGCACATGCTTTTACTCATAGCGGGGATCTCGCTTTAGCTGAAAGTGCCTGGCACCTGATGAGCGACCAGTTGAAATTGGCATTTGAATTTCGTAACGAGGACACTCTGGCAGAGCTGAAGAAATAAAAATAAAAATAAGCCTCCTGCTTCCACTGCCTTCATGCAGTCGGGTTCAGGAGGCTTATTTTTTATCATTACAAACTGTTAAAAGCTTCAGTCAATACAGGTACAATTTGCGATTTGCGCGATACGACGCCTTTCAGAACAGCCTTGTTGTCATCCAACTGTACATTGTAGGCTTTTTCAACTGCCTGAGCCTGGCTTCCCAGCGCAATACCAATGGAATCACTGTTCACAATGTCTGTTACGACGAACAAGAACAGATCAAGATTTTTGGCTGCAATGGTTTGGGACAAAGCAGCTTCCAGATCAGCTTGACGGGACAATACGTCGTTTACGTCTACTGCATTCACTTGTGCGATTTCCACTTTGCGTCCATTCATCTGGAATTCTTTGGCGTCCAAGCTTACTAACTGCTCAATCGTGTGGCCACTCAAATCAGCACCCGCTTTAAGCAAGTCAAAACCGTAACGATCTGCATCCACACCAGCAATTTCGGCCAGTTCGCGGGCAGCGGCTACGTCCTGATCTGTGCAGGTCGGAGACTTGAACAATAGGGAATCAGAAATAATCGCGGACAACATCAGACCTGCGATTTCTTTGGGAATGGCTACACCATTTTCCTTGTAGAGCTTGTTCAAAATGGTGGCTGTGCAACCTACTGGCTCAGCGCGGAAGTACAGCGGCTGGCTTGTTTCAAAGTTAGCGATCCGGTGGTGATCGATGACTTCAGTTACGCGCACCTTGTCAATGTCAGTCGCGCTTTGCTGGCGTTCATTATGATCGACCAGAATGACGCTGTCTGTTTCGGCAGCAACCTGCTCAACCAGACGCGGCGCGCTCACTTTGAAATAATCCAGCGCATACTGCGTTTCCCCGTTAACCTCGCCCAGACGAACCGGCTCTACGTCCGCGCCCAGTTTGGTTTTCAAGTCTGCATAAGCAATAGCTGAGCAAATGGTATCCGTATCCGGATTTTTATGCCCAAAAATCAATGTTTTTGCCAACATAATCGACTCCTTCACCTTAAGCATTTTACGTGATTGTGTAACCTCAACAATTCCAATGCAGATTATATCATTAAATCTTGCATTCTCCCATTCCTCTTCGATTGATTTCAAAAATAATCTAGTAAATTCATAACATTTCCATGGAAGCTATATGTGAAGTTAACCTTATTTTTTCTAAAAATATAAAAAACATATAGTAATATATCCCACCAATATGGTAAGATATGCCTCAAAACTGGCAAGTTAGTCACCAGTGGTCAATTCTATTATTTTAGATATTAAGGGAGGCGTGAGAACAACGGCAGTGGCTTCAAATCCTAGTATGTAGAGATATCATATTTTGATTGAAAAGAGGGAAATCTTTGAAAAAGCCGATCATTTTGAAAAAAATACCTGTCGTATCACTCGCTCTTGCCTTGACGGTAAGCTTATCTCTACCGTCTTTCAGTTCTGCCGCTACTGCAGATCTGCCAATCGACTCATTTTTAAAAGCTCAGGAAGCATTAACTATTGAGTCGGCTCCAGCCTTTATCTCACCTGAGCTGAGCACAGACTCCTCTCGTCAGGTCAGAGTCATCGTACAGCTTGATGGTGAGCCCCTAGCTGTGGACAAATATGCCGCACGTTCAAGCGCCAAAGCTTTCACCGCTCAATCCGAGCAAAAAGCCGAATCTGCGATCGCCACCGAGCAAACAACGTTCGTAGACCAAGCCGCTGAGCACGGCATTTCCCTTCAAGTGAATTACCAGTACAATACGGTGCTTAACGGACTGGAGGTTACAGTGCCAGCCAATAAAATTCCAGAATTGGCTAAACTACCAGGCGTTAAATCCATTCACGAAAACAAAACATATTATTCCATCCCCGTGCAGGACCCGCCAACACTTACAGCCAATGAAGCCACTTATGACAACGCACCACTGGACCAAATTGGTGTGCCTGAAGCCTGGGCCAAAGGATTGCATGGCGAGGGAATCAAGGTCGGGGTTATTGATACCGGTATCGATTATGAGCATCCAGATTTGAAAGAAGCCTACAAAGGCGGATATGACTCTTTTGAACAGGACAACGACCCTTACGAGGAACCTTTCCTTGAAAAAGAGAATGATCCGTACGGCACAGGTTTTAGTGGAACGACACATGGTACTCATGTCTCCGGTACAATTGCCGGGAAAGCTGCAAATAAATCCTCGGATATTGTACAAAAAGGCATTGCCTATAAATCGGACTTATACGTGTATAAGGTGCTTGGACGCAATACCAAGACCGGTCGTTCCTCCGGTTCCTCGGCTCAGGTCATTGACGGTATTGAACGTGCTGTCAAGGATGGCATGAATGTCATCAACCTGTCGCTAGGTTCAGATTCTGAAAAGGATCCCAACTCCCCGGATGCCATTGCCATCAATAATGCGGTACTTTCCGGGGTAGTCGCAGTCATCGCGAACGGTAACGCTGCACAACAAGGACCCTATTTTTATTCCATGGGTTCTCCCGCAACATCCCAGCTAGCGATTTCCGTTGGTGCAGCCACTTCGCCAAGCAAGAGCTTCTCAGGCACAGCCTCAGTGACACGCGACTCCTATTGGGAGGACAACGGTGAATTAAAGAAAACCGTAACTACTGATACCTATGCACATTACGACTTTAATTTAATGGGCTGGGAGACAGGCAGAGAGGATTTTGCCTCCGTTATGGGAACTGCCCCTTATGAGCTTGTATATGCTAATTTGGGACAAGCTGATGATTTTGAAGGAAAAGACGTAGCCGGCAAAATTGTCCTCGTTTCACGGGGCAACCTGGCGTTCGTGGATAAAATCGCAAATGCGAAAGAAAACGGCGCGAAAGCCGTCATTGTTTTCAATGGAAATACGACACCTGGTGACATCACCAAGGCTGATTTAGGGGAAAGCATTTCAGGTCGCGATGACTACGTAAATTCCAATTTGGGTGACAGCTTTGACTTTATTCCGACCTTTGACATGAAAGGTAAGGAAGGTCGCGCGCTGGCTAAACAAATCGTAGACAACGCTGGAGAGAAGTTCTCCGTTTCCTTTGGTGCAGACTATATTCGCACAGATCATTCAGGTAATACCATGGCCGATTTTAGCTCCCGTGGACCCAATGGAGATGAACTGCTGAGCATCAAGCCAGACGTAAGCGCACCGGGTGTTGGCATTTTGTCGACGTACCCTGCCTTCGCCAAGTTCTATCCGGATGCATCCTATGAGCAAGCTTACAAACGCAGCAACGGAACGAGTATGGCATCTCCGCATGTGGCTGGACTTGCGGTGCTGCTGAAGCAGCAGCATCCAAACTGGACACCGTTTGATATCCGCGCTGCTCTGGCAAACACTTCGGTTACACTCTTTGATGAGGATAAAATCCAATATGATGTGTATTCCCAAGGTGCAGGTCTTGTAAACATTGCAAATGCGATTCAGACTCCAGCCCTGCTGGAAACCGTTGAAAAGATTACGATTCTTGACAAGAACTTTAATCGGCAGGAGGTTGTGAATTACAATCCTTCCGCCAGCTTCGGGGTGTTAAGACCGGGTAGTGATGCGAAGCAGATCCAGCTTCAACTCAAAAACTTATCTGCTAACCCTGTGCAGTATGAAGCCAGCTACGTTTTACATGATAATGTCACCTCTGATCCGACTAAGCCTATTGCTACCCCTGATGTGAGCAACATTGCTGTTCAGTTGCAGGGTATCGGTGCGAATGGAGCCATCTCGGCAGAACCTGGCAAGTCACAACCGTTCTTCCTGTCTGTACAACCGAGCGCAAATGCAGCTACAGGTGTATATGAAGGAGAAGTTATTTTAAAAAGCGCTGGACAGCCGACACTTCATCTTCCGTTCGTTGTGCATGTCGGCAAAGAAAATCCAACGACAGGTTTCGGCTTGCAGGATCTAAGTTTCACGAACCCGATTATTTATCCAAGTCGTACAGGTGCGGAGCGCACAACAGATTTGGCTTTCCGTCTGACCACAGATAAAACCAATCAGATCGCGCTCTATGTATACGGATTAGATGATAAGCTAATCGGTCTGATTGATGGGATTGCCACTACCAAAGAACAAGGAGCTAACGCTCGCCTCAAACAAGGCGCATATTCCTTTAAGGGGATTAACGGAAGTTATGTTGAATTTGATGACAATGGCAAGCCTGTTCTGGATGCTAACGGTCAGCCGGTTATTCAACACTTGAAGGATGGCGTGTACAAGCTGGAAGTCAGCTCTCCAGAACTGAATGAAAAGGGAGAAGTTGAACGTAATACCGATGGTCCTAAACTGTTCACTGCCACGAAATCGATCCGTGTGGATAATAGTGCCGCATCCGGTGGTAGTAGCGGCGGCGGAGGTGGTGGAGGTGGCGGCAGAAGCAATACTACACCTTCTGCTGCAACGAATACATCCACCCCTGTCGCTACATCTGCACCTTCACTGCAAAGCGTAGTGAAGCAAGGACAAGCTGTAAAAGCTGTGCCTACAGCCGTTGCGTTAAACAATAATGTACAGTCACTGACAGTAGCTGATGCAGATCTGCAGGCTGCCGTGACAGCAGCTGGCTCCAGTCCGACAGCTATCGTATTGTCGGCTACTAGCCAAGCAGGCCAAACGACTAAGGCATCACTCACTTCGTCACAGCTGGCAACACTGGGCAAAGCCGCAGCAGGAAGCAGCCTGATTGTGAGCAATACAGGTTCTTCCCTGGCATTGCCGGTATCTGCTCTAAAAAATGCACCTGAAGGTGCAGGCATTGAAGTGGTCATCAGCAGCCAGGCAGAGAAGAGCGGCACATTTACAAGCAAGCTTAAAGGCACGAATGTGATTGGCACCCCGATAGGGTTTGAGGCCAACGTTGTCACTGGTGGCAAGAGTCAACCGCTTAAAGTGGTCCCAGGACAGTTCATTAGCCGATCCTTTACCGTACCTGGTCAAATTGATCCTAATACAGCCGGTGTGCTCTATACGGCGAATGGAAATGTCTATCCCGTTCCATCGGTTTTCACCAAGCAAGCTGATGGATCTACCATCGTTAAGGTAAGTCGTCCAGGCTTCTCCACGTATGCAGCGGCGACACGTCCTGTTAGCTTTGAAGATATTTCATCGTCGTATGCCCAATCCGAAATTCGATCGCTAGCGAATAAGTTGCTAATTAACGGCACAACCGACACGACATTCTCACCGAAGCAAAACGTGACGCGTGCAGAATTTGCAGCCTTGGTCACCCGGGCACTTGGCCTGACACCGGGTACTACTGCACCATTCAGTGATATTCCGGCAGGTAGCTGGTATTCCGGCGATGTGGCAGCCGCTTATGAGGCTGGGTTGATTACAGGCCGCAACAACGACAAGTTTGATCCGCACGCAAATATCAGTCGTCAGGAAATTGCTGTTGTGCTGGGTAAAGCAGTAGACCTGCTTCAAATCAAAACAACAGCCGATGGTCCTGCGCACACACCGTACCATGATTCTTCATCCTTTGCAGGCTACGCCAAGGACAGTATTGAAAAGGTAAGTGCAGCAGGGATTATTAACGGAGCGACGATTAAAGGCGCTTCCTACTTCCAGCCAAATGCACCTACAACACGTGAGGCATCTGCCAAGGTGCTGCATGTGCTTTTACAAAAAGCTGCGCTGATTAACTAACAATTAAAAAAGCCCCCCGAGCCGTTGTATCACCAAAACTAGCGGTTCGGGGGGCTATTCTTAGGTTAGACCATAATCTGCGATACTATACTATTCCTGCTAAAGGCAACGTTACTTTAAATATACTGCCTGTTCCCAGTGTGCTTTCAGCCGCAATGCTCCCTCCATGTGCCTCCACAATCGACTGTGTAATAGCCAGACCAAGGCCCGCTCCGCCTGAGCTGCGTGTGCGCGATTCATCTCCACGATAAAATCGCTCAAATATCCGCTCCAGCTGTTCCTTCCCCATGCCGGCTCCATTATCACGAATCTGAATATCTGCCAGTTTATTTCCAGCTGATAAGTTGACATGGATTATGCCTCTTTCCATATCAGTATGTTGAACAGCGTTGTGGAACAAGTTAAGCACGACTTGCTTGATTTTATCGCCCTCTGCCAATACCCGTACGCCTGCCGTCATATCAAAAATCACCTTACGTGTGCCTGCCAGCATAAGGAGCTGTGGCTTCATTTCCAGCAGTAATGCATCTAGCGATATATCTTCCAGCTTCAACTCTGGTGTTCGGTCCAGCTTAGCCAGCAATAGCAAATCAGAGACAAGCTTATTCATGCGCTTGGATTCACCATACATACTCTCTAGTGCTGATTGGAGCTGCTTTGGATTAGATGCTGCTCCACGAAGCAGCACTTCCAAGAAACCGTGAATGGATGTGAGCGGAGTACGCAGTTCATGGGAAGCATCCGCGATAAACCGTCGCATTTGCATCTGCAATTCCCGTTCAGCAGCAAAAGAATGCTCTAGCCGCTCCAGCATGCCATTGAATGAAACCGCCAAGCGATCTACCTCATACTGACCCTGCTCTGCGTCAAAGCGCTCGTCCAAATTGCCCGCATCAATACGTTTGACTGCCTCGACCATTCTGGAAAGAGGAACCAATGTGCGGCGAAGTACAGGAAGCATAAGTGCTAAACCAATCGCAAGTGCAATCAGGGACAATAAAATAAAGGTGCGGAGTTGATTGATCAACTGCGCCTGCATAGAATTCGTGGATACGCCCATTTGAAGTAACCCTGACGAACGGTCTGGTGGTCCGAGTGGGCGAAACACAACCAGTTGCTCTTTTCCCTGAGCATCCGTAATTAATTGATAGCCGTGACGCATGCGCTTGCTCTGCTGCATTGCTTGATACTGCTGAATGGTGAGGCGCGGCGGTTTAAGTCCATTTTCATTGGACAAGCTCTGGAAGGTACCGTCTATACCTATAGAAGCAAGCGACATATCCGGCCAAAACAGAAACGGTCCCGGTCGATTACTCCTCCGATTGGACTCATCTTGAGGAACGGTTACCCCAGTCCCGCTCTTTTCCTGCGAATCCTTAATCAATAAGTCGGCAGGGATTGAATTGAGCTGTGTATCCATAGCTTCCGCCCGACTGCGGTACAAAAAATCCTTCATCAGAAAGTATTGGAGAAAACCGATCAATACGAGCAGTAAAGCCAAAATGAGTAATGTTCTGGCTAAAAGCTGGGACCGGAGAGAACGAAGCGCATATTTTCTCCGACTTTTCCCTCCCGTCTTCATAACAGATCCACTCGGTACCCAACACCACGCAGCGTCCGAATGACCCGATGCTCCTTATCTTTGAGTTTTTCACGTAAGGAGCGAATATACACTTCTACAATATTATCCTCGCCCCCAAAATCGTACCCCCACACTCGGTCCAGAATACGACTTTTACTCAGCACAATTCCGTGATTTAACACCAGAAACTTCAATAATTCGTATTCAGTAGGCGACAGCTCCAGTACCTGACTCTGGTAGCGAATTTCCTTCCGTCGGTCATCCACTTGAAAGGGTCCGTGAACCACTTCCCCCAACAGGTCAGGGAACTGATTTCGCAAACGCGCTTCGATGCGAGCCAGCAGTTCATTAAAACTGAAGGGCTTTACGATATAATCATCCGCGCCGAGCTTGAGCCCTTTTACCCGATCGTCCACATCATCCTTGGCTGTCAGCATAATGACTGCGATGTTATCCTCTGTCTCCTTAAGACTTTGGCATACCTCAAAACCATTCATTTCAGGCATCATAACATCCAGCACCGCTACATGCGGACGAAACTCTCTAGCCAGATCGAGCGCTGCACTCCCGTTCTCGGCGGTTCTGACTTCATACCCCTCATTAATCAGTCCAAGCTCTAAAAATTGCAAAATATGAGGCTCATCGTCCGCCAGCATAATCTTAACTCCGTGTATTGGATTCATCATTAATCTTCCCTTTCATATTGGCGCATTTTTCTCACATTAAAAGTCGGTTCATTTTTTACCTGTATCTAATATACCTGAATCCTGCCGTAAAAAAAAGCACCTCATCTCAGCTTTCAGCTAACGTTCAGGGAGCGCTCAGAACTCATTAAGGTACGTATGGCATGATAATAGCAAGCCGGTAGTTCACCGGGCCAAGATCGGAAGCGACTGGTCATTCCGCAGTCCTGAAGATAGCGGCTAGAACAACGGAATAAAAACAAAGAATTTTCACAGGGAGTGGAATGAACATGATTAAAAAATGGTTCAAGACCAGGGCGGACATCCCCCTGATCATCATTATGCTGATATCCGCATTTTTGAACGGATACAACATCTGGCAAGACAAATACGTAAACACCTACTACACGACGGCAGTAGCAAGCATGCTGCAGAGCTTTCATAATTTCTTTTTCGCCTCACTTGATTCTGCAGGATCGGTAACGGTAGACAAACCGCCAGTGGTGTTCTGGATTCAGACGTTGAGCGCCTATATATTCGGACTTCACGGATGGAGCGTAATCCTGCCACAGGCGCTGGCTCAGGTCGGATCGGTCTTGCTCATCTACTTACTCGTCAAACCGAGCTTTGGTACACTGGCCGCACGCCTGGCTGCCTTCGCCATGGCAACGACACCGATAGCCGTAGCGGTTAGCCGCACGAATAACATTGACGCTATGTTGGTCTTCACATTATTGCTCGCAACCTGGATATTGTTCAGAGGCCTTAAAAATAGCAAAACCGGGTTGATCCTGGCTGCTTTTGCAGTCGTCGGCATCGCCTTTAACGAAAAAATGTTGCAAGCCTATATGATCGTTCCGGCGTTGGGCCTGTTCTATCTGCTGGCTTCCAAGTTTAACTGGAAACGTAAAGCAATTACGTTGGCAGGCTCGGCAGTAGTCCTCTTGATTGTATCGCTCTCTTGGGCAGTCATAGTGGACTCCACTCCAGCAGATGAACGTCCTTATATGGGTAGTAGCGGCACCAACTCTGTACTGAATTTGGCCTTCGGTTATAACGGCCTGTCCCGCCTGACAGGAGATCAGGGAACAGGTGGAAATCGTGGCGGTCAACGCTCAGAGCAGAACAACAACGCTGCAACGAACAGCAACAATACGAACACGGATCAGATCCAGACAACTCCATCATCCGACAGCACTACCACTACGGATGACTCTGGTCCCAACAACATGACAGCAGGCGGACCTGGTGCAGGTGGTCAAATGCCCCCAGGCGGATTCGGGGGGAACGGACAAGGCGCTCCTGGTGGAGACGGACAGGGTGGTCCTGGTGGTGGCCCGGGTGGAAATTCCGGTGGCGGCATGTTCGGTACTGGTGAAAAGGGGCCTTTGCGGTTGTTCCAATCTTCCCTATCAGGCCAAGCCAGCTGGCTACTTCCGTTCGTAATCATTGCATCTATCGGCTTGCTTGCCGGTATTCGACGCCGTAATATCACACAGAAACATAGAGAGGTTATCTTCTGGCTCGCCTGGTTGATTCCCGTAGCTGCATTTTTCAGCGTAGCAGGTTTCTTCCATCATTATTACCTGATTATGCTTGCACCACCGATTGCAGCGCTCTTTGGAGCAGGGTTCGTAGAATTGTGGCAGCAGTATCGTGAGCGTTCCAACTGGCTCTCCTGGCTGTTACCCGTGGCAGTATTGGCAACATCGGTATTTAGCTGGTTTATTCTACAAAATTACAACGACACCATCGGTAGCGGCTGGTCCATCGCGGTATTGATCCTAGGGATCATCGGCACAGCACTCCTGGTGGTAGCACGAATGAAATCTGAGAAGTTCACAAGATATGCCATTATTGCAAGTGTACTCGCTATGTTTATCGGCCCTGTGTACTGGGCATTGACACCAATCGTCTACGGGGGGAACAGCATGATTCCACAAGCTGGACCGACTCAATTTGGCGGCGGCGGTGGCGGAATGCCAGGCCGCAATGACGGCAACAGAGGTTCAGGTTTCAATGGACAACAAGCTGAAGAAAAACAAGCGAATAACCAGAACAATAATGCAGACAATTCCAGCTCTGACGGAAATACTTCAAGCACACAAACAAGTACTGACACGGAACAGAGATCTTCTACCCGCTCCAGAGGAATGGGAGGACCGAATGGCAGTCAAAGTTTAGATCAAAAAACGTTGAGCTACTTACAAAAAAACAATACAGGTGAAACCTATCTTTTCGCAGCAAGTAATTATTCAACAGCCGCTCCTTACCTGATCGAAGCCGGACAAAAGGTAATTATTATGAACGGTTTTGTGTCTTCCGATCCGGTCTATACCGTCGATAAAATCAAGGCGCTGGTTGAAAGTGGGCAAGTGAAATACTTTATGATTTCTGGTGGCGGCGGTGGACCGGACGGCGGCAACTCCGAAGTCAATGCATGGATCAAGGAACACGGCAAAGTAATCCCTACAGATGAATGGAAAACAACAACAGAAGAAACAAGTACAGCAGTGAAAGCAACCGACAGCGGAAACGACACCACAAACAGCAATGCGAGCGCTCAGAATGGCCAAGGTGGACCTGGCGGAGACGAGCGTGGCGGAAGCGGTACTTTATACGAAATCACATTATAAATGAGGAGGAACTACGAATGAGTGAACCTATCCGTTATTCCATAGTTATTCCAATGTACAACGAGGAAGCCGTTATTACGGAAACCTATCGGAGGCTGAAACAAGTCATGGGCTCAATGGGAGAGCCCTACGAGCTAATCTTCGTCAATGATGGAAGTTCGGACCGCAGCGTCCAGCTTATTAAGGAATTCAGTCTCAGAGATGATACGATTGTATTGATTGATTTCTCACGCAACTTTGGTCATCAGCTAGCTATTACCGCCGGGATGGATTATGCGGTGGGAGAGGCGGTCGTCGTCATTGACGCCGACCTCCAGGACCCGCCGGAACTGATCGTTGAGATGGCTAACAAGTGGAAGGAAGGCTATGAAGTCGTCTACGCCAAACGGCTCAAACGCAATGGCGAAACTCGCTTCAAGAAATGGTCTGCCAGCCTCTTCTACCGCGTTCTTAAAGCATCAACGGATATTAATATCCCGGTTGACACCGGGGACTTCCGCCTAATGGATCGCAAGGTCATAGATGAATTGAAACGACTGCCGGAAAATAACCGATTCGTACGCGGCCTGGTCAGTTGGATCGGTTTTAAACAAACCGCTGTTGAATATGAGCGCGATGAGCGGCTCGCAGGCGAAACCAAGTATCCGCTAAAACGCATGATCAAGCTCAGTCTCGACGGGATCACATCCTTTTCGATTAAGCCGCTCAAGCTGGCAGGGTATATCGGCGCACTTCTGTCCATGTCCGGCTTCCTGTATCTGATGTATGTATTGTTTCTTAATCTTTTCACCGATTCCTATGTGATGAAAGGCTGGTCATCCATGATTAGCATCAGCCTGATCTTCGACGGGGTGATTCTGATTATCCTCGGTATTATGGGTGAATATATTGGACGGATTTATGACGAAACCAAAGCGCGTCCACTCTACATTGTCCGTGAGCGTCTGGGTGGACAATACGATAACGGTCCGACGCATGCTATGAAGGTTCCTGAACAGCGCGACTCCCTGTACATGCAAGGAGCCCGTGACAGCCTGATTTCGGGTGGACGCACAGTACGCGGCAACAGCGCGGTATATACTGGACCCAAATCCGGTCATAGAGCCTAACCTATGAAAAGTCGCATGGCCCAGCTGCTTCCTATGATCCGATTTGGCATCGTAGGTCTGGTGAATACGGGTGTAGATTATATCATTTTCATGCTGCTGGCTTGGACCGGAGTGCCGGTCGTGGTGGCGCAGATCATTTCGTACAGCTGCGGCACAGCCAACAGTTATATTTTGAACAGCAAATGGACATTCAGCAAACAACAAGCTAACAACACAAACAAAGGTCAATTACTCAAATTTATCGCCATCAACCTCATCGTATTGGGGATAACCTCTTTATTGCTGCAAGTGCTTCACACTGAAACCGAGCTGCCGCTTGCTTTAGGCAAGCTGATCGCCACTGCAACCGGAATGATCATCAATTATATCGGGAACCGATACTGGGTGTTCGGTTCCCCATCCCGAAAGGAAAGTGAGTCCCTATGAGAAAAATTACAAAAGCCGTTATTCCTGCCGCCGGTTTAGGTACCCGTTTTTTGCCAGCTACGAAAGCTTTACCGAAAGAAATGCTTCCCATCGTAGACAAACCAGCGATTCAATATATCGTAGAAGAAGCCATCAAGTCCGGAATTGAGAGCATCATTATCGTTACGGGGCGTAATAAAAAAGCCATCGAAGACCATTTTGACAAGTCCGTAGAGCTGGAGCAAGTACTGGAGAGCAAGGGTAAATATGATCTCCTGCGTGAAGTACAAAGCATCGGGGGCAAAGCAGTCATTCACTATATCCGTCAAAAAGAACCCCTAGGGTTGGGGCACGCGGTACGCTGCGCCCGTCAGTTCATTGGCGATGAACCCTTCGCCGTGTTACTGGGCGATGATATTATGAATTCCTCCACTCCGGCGATTCGTCAAATGATGGATGTTTACGAAGCCACTGGCAAGCAAGTGGTCGGCGTGCGTACAGTGGAAGAACAGGATGTAAGTAAATACGGCATTATTGACTCTATCCGCCAGAATGGTCTTATTCATGAAGTCGGCGGGCTTGTTGAAAAACCCGCTCCAGCAGATGCTCCTTCGCGACAGGCCGTCATTGGTCGCTATGTATTGGAGCCTTCTATTTTCTCCATATTAGAGAACATGTCGACTGGAGCGGGCGGTGAATACCAATTGACAGATGCTCTGCATCAAGTAGCATTGCAGAACCAACTGCTCGCATTGGAGCTGGAGGGCACACGCTATGATATTGGTGATAAAGCCGGCTATCTGGAGGCGGTGCTCCACATGGGCATGCAGCGCGAAGATTTGCGTCCAATGCTTGACTCCATGATGCGTGAGTGGGCGCTTGCTTCAATGATAAAATAGGAGACTTTCCTCCACCGAAATCCGATGATGTTGTGAAAACACAAAAGTAGCTGGTTAAGCACATAAACTTGTACAATGTAAGAGTACAGAACATCGGAATTTGTTCGGTCGCCCGGCCGAAGCTAAGGAGGAAAAGACCCTATGATTCCTGAGGGAAATCTGCAAAGTAATGTGGATCGTTTCAATGGCTTTGCCGACAACTACGATCAGCACCGTCCAGAAGCGCCATCACTCGTGGTGGAAATCATCAGCCGCTATCTGGATCGGAACGTAGAGCTAGTTGCCGATATTGGCTGCGGTACCGGACTTTCAACTTTCATATGGAAAGACAGCGCTCAGCGAATCGTCGGCATCGAGCCTAACCCGGACATGAGAGGAATAGCGCAGCGCAAGCTGGAGAGAGCAGGAACGACAATGGCAGGAGCTATTTCCTTCGAGAGCGGGTTCTCCAACAACCTGCCCTTTGAGGACAGCACTGTGGACGTCATTACCTGCTCTCAATCCTTTCACTGGATGGACCCCGAGAGTACGCTTCAGGAAGCAGGCAGGGTCTTGGCTCAAGGCGGTGTGTTTGCGGCCTTTGACTGTGACTGGCCTCCAGTGCTGCAATGGCAGATAGAGCAAGCTTATACAGAGCTTATCACCAAAGCGGATGGCGTTTTGGAACAGGAAGCGCCAGTAGAGCAACGAGCTCATAAATGGAGTAAAGATCAGCATCTAGCTAATCTGCACCGCAGCGGACAATTTCGCTATACTCGGGAGATTGTCTTCCACAATCGTGAGCAATGTGACGCTGCTCGTTATACTGGGCTCGCTCTTAGCCAAGGGGGCATTCAGAGTCTTTTCAAACTTGGCAATCGAACACTTGATGACGATATAGCTCGCTTCGTGAAGCTGGTAGAGAATCATTTTGAAGGCAGAACACTGGATATCCTGTTCAGCTATCGTATGAGACTTGGCATCAAATAGAACGGGATCAAAATTGTCGTGATCATATTCTCTTCGGCTCAAGCAAAAAAAGACTCTCCTTGTCTCGTGAAAGCGAGTACGTAGGAGAGTCTTTTTTCATTCAATACATTTCTACTACTATTTCCGTACAATCTCTAGTAGTAGTGTAGTTTTGCTGCGCCTTCCTCTTAAGAAGAGTGGACAGCTAGAATGTGCGCCAAACGATCTGGGTAGTCTGTAATGATGCCGTTCACTCCAGCCTCCAGCAGACGTTCCATTTCTTCCGGCTCATTCACCGTCCATGGGTGGTAGACGACACCTAATGCCAAGGCCTCAGACACAGCTTCTGGTGTAACCACTTGCTTATAGGCATGAAGTGCTGTAACCCCGAATTGGGTTGCATATTCCGATGGGCGAACCATAATTTCAATATATAGCGCTCCCGTCTTGATCTCAGGGGCTATCTGCGCACAGAGCGCGAGCGATTCGTGATTGAAGCTGGATAAGATCACCCGCTCTTCCAATCCGAAACGCTTCACAGCGGCAATAACCTCTTCCTCCATCCCTGGATAGAGATGAACGCTATTTTTCAATTCCAGATTAATAATGGTATCCGAGGACTGGGCCAGTTCCAATAACTCATCCAGCATCGGTACCCGCTCGCCTCGGAATTTCTCATCAAACCAACTGCCTGCGTCCAGTTTATTTAATTCTTCCAGCGTGATATCTCTTACATCTAGTGGACAGCCTGTCGTGCGCTCCAGCGACTCATCGTGAATTAGCACCAAATGCCCATCTTGGGTACGCTGCACATCCGTTTCAATACCTGTTGCCCCCAGTTCCAACGCGTGGCGGAAAGCCGCCATCGTATTTTCAGGACATACCCCCGAAGCTCCGCGATGTGCAAAATTAATCACCTTCTGGGTCATAGTCACGATCTAATCCCTCCTGTCATTTCAAACAAGAACATTGTACTCGTTCATTGTTTGGGCTGTATAAAATATTTGCCACAGCTACCTGTTCTTCTACACTGGTTGAACGATCCTCCCGATCCAATCCGAATAAAATGTATTCCCATTCCGTCGATCAAATTCGGCTGCTGCTGACTCTGCCAGAGGTTTAAAATATGCGATGATCTCTTCTAACGTACGTTCCTGTTTGCCCCATTCAAAAGACGCAGGCATCCGAATCAAACGAAGTTTGCTCGAAGTATCCAGCTTTTGCAGCAACCCCACCATCGCTGCGTAAAAATACATTTGCTCCAATCCGCTCTCATAGTCCAATGCGATGTGCAAATGACGTTCCACCACTCCGATGCCTTCAATCGGATTTGCAACCGTCAAATACTCAATATGCTCTGCGATCGTTTTCAGGAAGTCACGGTCATCACGCACCAGGCGATAGCCTTTGCGATACTGCTCCTTCGCCTGATCAACCTCGCCTTGACGATACAGCGGCAATAGCACCTGCGAGAGCGTCACATGCGGTACTTCTGCACATCTCATCCGTCCCGATAAAATCGGTTTTGCCACGGCAAGCGCCTGCTCGTCTTCCCCGGTCAAATAATAGAAGCGCACCATCTGGCTCTGCTCACAGGCTTCACAATCACTCATACTGTCTGGCTCAATCACGCGGAACATATCCAGATACCGCCGTGCTTCATCCAGTTCCCCCATGTCCATCGCGATGCGGAACTTATAATAGTAATATGGACGCTCATTATACCCGTATTCGGCATAACGTCTGCGCATATCCTCCACCAAATCTTCGATTTGAGTCTTCGATATATTGGAAAAGCTGCACACCTTCCCGAGTATCCATTTGTAGTTCCACAACAGCTCAACGGGGTCGTACTCCTCTGGATTTTGGTCAAATTGACCCAGCTGCCATGAAAAAGCAATCAGTGATTTCAATGGATATCCGTTAAAAATAGCACAATCTACAATCTCTCCCCGAATTTCATAAGCGAGCTCCTTCAAACCTGAAGTATCCGCCAAGCGAACAGCCTCTTCCAGAATCGCCAGCTTCGCCGCCCCTCCGGGCATATCCTGCGCCTGCTCCATCAATTCATATATCGTCTCTTCCATTTGAATCCTCCTTTATTACGCAATTACGTATTCTGTCCGTTCCCTAATCCCCAATTGATAAAATGCAGCACACTCCGGTTCATCAGTTCCAGCTCACTGCGGTTCATCGGATAGTGACCCATCATAAGTGCATTCACATACATCATTTCTGTGGCAGCCGTAATCATCTGTGTATCAGTAGCTTCAAAAATTCGCGCCACTACCGGGTTGTTGAAATTAAAATACAAGGTCGAGTAGCCCGCGTTCTGCTGGACTCCCGCTTTTAGACTATCTAGCACATTGGAAAAAAGTGAAGTTGTCTCTTCAACTGTGTGTTCCATGGAGCGCAAGGTTAGTGCATCCTGTGAAATGGTGTAAAGCACAGGCAAGCTCGCAGGCTCAAAACGCTTCAACTCAGCACGGCAACGCATTGGCTGCAATGCAGCATCCATCACACGCAACACACCGTAATACTTTGTGTGCTCTTCCTGCGTCAGTCCGGTAAATGATAAAGATACATCCTCAGGGCTGAGCCGCTCTGTTTGCAGGGTAGCGTCGATCCAGTGCAGCTTATCCAAAATTTCTGCATCATAGATATATCCGCCATTGATCACCAGCATCGATTGCGCTGCCGCCACATGCGTAATCTGGCGATACTCATCCACGGTCGCCGTGTAATAGAGCGGACGTCCGCCCGCCTCTCGGATCAGTTCACTCAGCTCGCGCCGCCCAAATGTACTTTCGAAGGAAAACCAGCGATGCATAATCCGCAGAAACTCATCATCCTCAACCGCGAGCGCCTTCATGGACAGCTCATGCAAACGAATCCAGTGCTGCAAGCGGTCTGGCTCATATTCCGCCATGCGTAGCAGTTCTTCGCGAATACAGGTCCCCAATTCAGAACGAACCGCATCAAGCTGCTCATTTTCATAAAAATATTCACGTGATGCCGTTGGTTGCAATTCATCTGTCCAAATCAGGCTTTTAATGAAAAATGCCCATTCTGGCAATACATTTTCCGCTTTGTCAGACACGAGCATATGCTTCAGATACACCCGATGCAGCCGCTTGCTGTTCAGATTAACACTGCGAGGCAAAATGAATGCAATCCCGCCTGTTCTACCCGATGCTGTCCGCAGTGGTATAAAATCACTGAAGCGCTCACCCATCAGACGATAGCCTAAATCCAGCACCTCACCGCGGCGGCTCCGTAATTGTTCCGGGTCTTGCATCCAGCTTGTCGATGGAAGATTGACCTGCTTGGTCTCCCCGTCTACAGACAGCAGGACAGGATAGGGCAGCAAGGCTCCATAATAAAATAAAGAATCTTTCACCTGAGCTGGCTCATAATAAAACTCGCTCCCTGGCTTGCAGCGCAAATAAATTTGCGTCCCTGTAGGCAATTGGGTCTCTAATCGACGAATTGTATATGTCCCATCCGGCTTCCCTTTCCATTCCATAGAGACGCCTTCCTTCACCGAACGGGTCAGTACTACAATCTCATCGCTCACCATAAAACAAGACAGTAAACCAATCCCAAAACGCCCGATAAATGAAGTCTCCGAGGTCAGCAAGTCAGCTCCCTTCTTGGAAGACTGCCCGATGATCGACAGAAACCGATGAATGTCTTCTTCAGACAATCCAATCCCATTATCCTGAATCATCAATACCTGCTGGTCCCCGGCACCGGATAGCTCCACGATGACTTTGCCTTCATAGTCGTTACTCTCAAAAGCTGTATCTCCAAGAGTATTGTCTTCTTTCAATGGTTTACTTTCAGCAGCAGCCTTCCCCAGCTCCTTGCGAGCTGTGATCGCATCTGTTGCATTTTGCAGTATTTCACGTATAAACACTCGTGGACTGCTATATAAATGATTGGCCAAAATATCAATCATGCCGCCCAAATTCACTTGAAAACGATATTCGTCCGTTTGACTCATAGAGATCATTCCTTTCTCGAAATGCTACAGCCATCTTTTTTTTAAAATAGCTATCTTTTAAAGTATAACGTGGATTCAAGTCGGATTACACACCCTCGTTTCAGATATCAATTCATTGACAACGGTATAACAGGGTCTTTTTTCACCCGGGAATGTCGGACCTGGGTCTAATTAACTTCACAAAAATGAATGAAGCACGAACACTTAGTGAATAAGGATCATCTTTGCCTAGTTAAATTTAGGAATAAACATAATATTTATTAAAATTATCCCTTCCTTTCGGGCACTAGATCGATGGAGGGACAAATGACTCATTTTATACAAAAAGCCCGCATTCCTGCTCTTGTAGTAGCCTTACAAGAGAGAATGCGGGCTGATTAGGCATAGCCTAGTGCGTTCCTTTTAGAAAGAGAATTAATGAGACTTAGCAAGACGGATCACGTTCCACGAGGCTTTACCCAAATGGGCTTTTATAATTCCGTCTTCAAGCTTGGCATTGCCACCGTTATGAGGTGTAACCTTTTCACCAGCTGGGCTGTTGGTCGCTTTGAGATCATCATGCTCCAGCACAGTATGCTCGACAATGCGGTAACCCTCAAAACTGCGTACATCTACCGTCAGCTCCAGCGATTCAGACAAGTGACGGTTTACTGCAAAGACCGTCAGCGCATCTCCCTCTTCATCATAAACCACAGCACTATCCAGATAAGGAATATCTGTAAAGTCCTTGGAGTCGTATTTTTCGGAGTCCACTACAGGCATCAGCGATATCCCACGACCATAACGGGAGGCATGCAGATACGGATAGAAGATCGTTTGCTTCCACGCTTTTCCGTTATTTTCGGTCATGATTGGTGCAATAACGTTGACCAGTTGAGCCATACAAGCCATTTTTACACGGTCTGCGTGACGCAGGAACGTAATCAACATGCTGCCGACCAACAATGCATCTTCAAAATTGTAAATATCCTCAAGCTGCGGTGGTGCCACAGACCATGGATCAATTTTTTTTGTCCGCATCATTGGAGTGGTACCACACATTCCATTCGTCAAAGCTGAGCATCATTTTTTTCTTGCTGCGTTTCTTCGCTTTGATATAATCACAAGTCGAAATGACTGTACGAATAAAATGATCCAGGTCCATAGAACGTGCCAGATAATTAGCCGTATCATTGTCATGGTTGCCGTAGTATTGGTGCAGGGAAATATAGTCAGCTACCTCATACGTATGATCCAGTGTGGTTGCCTCCCATTCCGGGAACGTCGGCATCGTGGAACTGGAACTCCCACAGGATACAAGTTCAATGTCAGGGTCAATCAGCCTCATAGCTTTTGCAGATTCTACAGCCAGACGACCATATTCCTCTGCTGTCTTGTGACCAATCTGCCATGGACCGTCCATTTCATTGCCAAGACACCAGGTCTTAATCTTATGTGGCTGCTCTACACCGTGACTACGACGTAAATCACTCCAATAGGAGCCCCCTGGATGGTTGCAATATTCCACCAGATTACGCGCCGCATCGATTCCACGCGTACCCAGATTCACCGCCATCATTACTTCGGAGCCAACATCCTGGGCCCATTTAAAAAATTCATTCGTCCCTACTTCATTCGGTTCGACCGTTCTCCACGCCAGTTCTAACTGTCTAGGTCTGGATGCGACAGGGCCAACGCCGTCCTCCCAATTGTAACCGGATACAAAATTACCGCCCGGATAGCGTATAATAGGAACATCTAGTTCTTTTACCAGTTCTTTAACATCATTACGGAAACCGCTTTCATCACTAGTTGAATGAGTAGGCTCATAAATACCACCATATACAGCACGCCCGAGGTGCTCTACAAAAGAACCATAAATGCGTTTATCGACTTCAGCAATACGAAAAGACTTGTCTACGATCATCTTTGCTTTTACAGCTGCTGCCACCTAAACCATCCTCTCTGAATGCGAAAATAAAATTTGTTGTACCTAAAGCTAACAAGCCATTTTATTAACGCTTTCAATATAACACACCATAATCACTATGGTCAACATTATTATTAAATACTTAATATATATATTAAGTATTTAATAATAAAAGATAAGCATTTGGTTACGTATTTCTAAACACTTCATTTTATAAACAAATCTATTTAGCGAATAGCCTCTTTACTAAATAATAATAGTCCTATTGATCGTTTTATTAGAGTAAACGAAGGTTCTTCTTCGAACGATACTGTTTGTCAGAAAGCACCCTCCTAATTGGTGTACCATATACATAATAGCCCGATCAAACTGCGATATTAATCTTCACACCTGCAATCTTAGCTTCGTCTTTAGCCGAATTCACATAAGCATTGAGTTCTTGTTCAGTCCACACCCTACCAACCTCTATACTTGATTCTTTCTCATCCTTTGGTTCATCTCCATCTATTATCGTCGGTTCCTTATTCACTGCTTTACTAATGCACTCGTTGATATTCGAGGCAATCGCCATAATTTCCTCATTAAGACCTTCTGCCTTCTCACGCAAAGCAGTTGATCTTGAAGGGTTAGTGTTCTCCCAACCCTTTGCTTCGCTTCCTAATGTAATTTGTGCCATTTTGGTGA
Source organism: Paenibacillus sp. ICGEB2008 (assembly GCF_000307675.1). Lineage (NCBI taxonomy): Bacteria > Bacillati > Bacillota > Bacilli > Caryophanales > Paenibacillaceae > Paenibacillus > Paenibacillus sp. ICGEB2008. The sequence goes on along the minus strand of NZ_AMQU01000002.1, from coordinate 109,680 downwards.
TTTCGGGATTCTTCAGCTGGTTGTTTGCTTATACAATACTATGCATCGTATAAGTAATGAGACTTTGCTTATGCTCCTCTGCAGTCTGGTGCGTATATTGTTCCTTCTTATCTTCCTGAGCTTCTTTTTTGCCATTCCAAACGCTGCGGCTTGTCTATACTCTTCCTTTCAGCCTGAGGGGGGAGGGAATGCCGTAGTTCAAGTTGGTTGTTATCTGAGGTGTGGAACGGCGATTGGTGAGATGATGTAAAAGATACATTCATCTTAAAACCACCATTTCTCTTCTAAATAATAATACTAGAGGTATATCGGATTTTTTGTATGTTTTTGTATATTTTATCATCGTTATTCATAAATTCTTCATTCCTTTTTGACTGTTAAGCAGTCCTTTATCGTCTATCAATTTGTTATATGTAAGCAGCCTCTCCCAATATAACGCTGTATATGTCCTTCCTCGCTGACAAATATAATATTTCAGTTACGGCGACAACGACCCGGAACTACAGACTAAAAAGAAAAATTCCTACATTATCCCATCAATATTGTCTAACTCATATAGGAAATGTCCAATGGGAAGCTCCGCTTTTTTATTATAGTCTACTTCTCATAAGGTAAAAAACAATTCTGTTCGCAGTCCCACTAATTACCGGAATCTCATTACACAGTTAGCGTACATCATTAATAACTAGCGCTTTCTGGAATGTATTAATTTCGTCAGAAAATAAATTATAGTAAAATCCTCTACTTTCAATTAGTTCTTGGTGGGTTCCTTCTTCTACAATCTGACCCTTTTCCATAACTAAAATTTTATCTGCATATAAAACAGAGGTATAACGATGAGAAATGTAGAGGCAAAGCCTGTCAATAACAAAATTTCGAAATTGGCGAAATAGTTGTTTTTCTGATTCTGGATCAAGAAATGAACTTGGCTCATCTAACACATAAACGTCAGCATCTTTGAAGAGCGCTCTCGATATAGCTATCTTTTGCCACTGCCCTCCTGAAAGCTGTATACCCCCTTCGAAGTTTCTTCCTAGCTGTTGTTCTAATTGATTAGGCAAATCTCGTATTACCGAATCTACTCCTGTATGTTGTGCCGATTCCCATATCCTAGTATCAAGTTCAAGATCTCCTATACTGCCAAAACCTATGTTTTCTCTTACTGAAAAATCAAATTGGACAAAATCTTGAAATATAACACCTACTTTCTTGTAAAGCATTTCTTTATTGTAATTTCGAATCGAGATAGAATTGATTAAAATATCTCCTTCAAAGTCTTCATATAACCCCGTTAAAAGTTTTATCACTGTTGTTTTCCCTGATCCATTCCTGCCCACTAGAGCAAGAGGTTCACCACGCTTCATTTTAAAACTTATATCTTTGAGAGCTAATTCTTTTTGATCTGGGTAGGCAAATGAAACATTTTTAAATTCTATGCATTCTATTGTTGAATCAACACATATACCTGATTCTCTTAGTAACATACTAGAATTCTCTTGTTTTTCTTTTATGTTAAAAAAAGCGAATAATTCATCCAGATACAGATTATGATCACACAATGAAATCAATCCTTGAGATACCGTGTTAATATTTTGATTAGTTAATAATACTGCTTGAACTAATGCATAAACACTGCCAACAAGTAATTTTTCTTTCCATGTTATTTGTATAATCATGATCAAAGCTATGGCTATAACTAATGTACTTATCACTTGAAATGATAAGTATAAAGTGATACGTTTTTTGGCTAAATGCTTATCCTCTTTATAGAAAACATCAAAAATGCTCTTATATCTTGCCGTTAAATAGTCACTAAGTTGATACAATACGATTTCTTTAAAAGACTTGTCATTAGTGAGCAAATAATTAATATACCTAGATTTGCGTTGTAAAGGAGCACGTTTCTTTTTAGCTATATACTGAATTTGTGTGAACCTCAGTAAAGAATAAAAGGATGCTAGGGGAGAAAGAATGAGAATAAGTAAAATCCACCATCTGAACGCTAGTAAAATGGCAATACTAGAGCATAGTGTAACCATGGAACTTAACAAATTAATGAGTTCTTTATAGATCTGGATAGGTCTATCTATCGAGTCGTTCTGAACTCTTTTGAGCTGATTATGTACTTGCGGGTTTTCAAAATCCGAAAGATTAAATTTTGATGTTTGTTGTACTATCAATGTTTGTAATTGGTTTATCAGAGTAATTTGGAACAGTTTATCAGAATATTCAATTAAACTTGAAATGAGCAGACCACAAAACATCACAAGAACTAAAGGGTACACTGTGCTTATTTGAAGCATATGCGATAATGGTCTTGTTTCTATTTCAGAAACCAAATACTGTATGGAAAGGAGATTGGCAATCGGGAGTATTCCTTTTAAAAGATAACCAATGATGATGATAATAAAATAGATAGGTTTTGTATTCCATAACAACCTAGTTAATTTCGGCCAATATTGGAATGAATGAAATATAGCTCTTATATTCAAATGGTCTACCTCACGTTCCATTCATTCCATCCCTTTCTTTTATATCCACTATTATTGGTTCTTCACGAATTCTCGTTATTTCAGCTTTCAATCTCCCTGAATTGTATAGACACTTCCAGGATTTTTTCTGCGAACTTCCACAATAATATTACTTTTGACGCGCCTAAATGCGTCCACTTGCTCATTGGAGAAGTGAGTTGATTGCGGCAAAATGTAATCAATCCACTTACTCGCCCAATCCATTCCGAAATTAAACTCTAAAAGCTTATTTGAATAAATATTGATTTGAAGTTTATTATGATTTTGAACTATTATTTTCGGCTCGAACGATGACATGGAGTGTATTCGGGTGATTTCCAAGGTATAGCGAACCGGGTGTGTCCCATTTTTCTTAGCCACTTGATACAGCGTTTCGAAAAGGGTGGCAAATTGCCTCGCCTGATACAAACTAATTCCCTTATACTCTACTTGTGTTTGCCCCACAGTTATTTTTTGAAACGACGATGTCTGTACATTCTCATTAAATAGCCTCTCATATCCCCATACGCCCATCAATATACTACAAGCAAGGACTGTACTAATCCAAGGGATTATAGACTTTTTGCCGCCTCCACGCCGACTGGATAACATTGTGCCTAATCCGTAAAATAATAAACTACAGCCTAAGAGTCCAAAAAGATTTCGCCAGTTGACCATATAGGGGTTGAATATATTCACTATAGGAGATATGTAACGTAACTTTTCATTAAAAGACCAGGAAACTAAACCTATAGGAAGGTAAAAAGCAATGAGAAAAGTAAAGGCTAACCCATAATGCTTTACTACCTGCCCCAGGAAGAGACCCAACATCGATGAAAAAACACTAGAAAAAAATACAATGAGAACCAAATTCCATAGTGAAACATCAGCGAATGATTTCCATAAAAGTCCTACCATCATGAGCAAGAGAGGAAACGAAAGAATTAAAGAAACATAAAGCTGGTAAGCGATTAGACGGTAATTAGGAAAGACAGAAATATATATATACGGTTCTGTATGATTACGATTGTGTATACTCGCAATCTGTAAAGAAAAAAAAAGCTACAAATAACAAGTTAACACTATAAGTTATTGCAATACCTTCATTCATTATTAAATTGAATAAAAGAACCACACTAAAGGAAACGAGCAAGGTTACTGCTTGTTCTCTTCGAAATAAAAGCTGTAGCCAGAAACGAACTATAATTCCATTCATCCTTGTACCCTCGCCATCCATAGATGATTACTGACTTTCATCAATACCCATATAAGCAAAAATAGGAATACTCGCCCAAAAGAAAACGACTGTGTGAAGAAATTGGAAATAATCCAATCCGGATTAAACCAGATTGAAATGTAAGGAAAGTTGATAGTAATACTGATTAGAAGGTAAACGAGCATCACAATGTTCACATACAGTTGTTTACGTAAGACCAAGTTCAATATGACGGTAATTTGAACAGAATACCCCATAGTTGCTACACCTGCTGCTGTTAGCTGAAGCAGTATCAAGAATGGAGCCTTACTATGAGTCGTCCATTGAACTACACCAATCATAGCTAAAGCGACAAATTGAAATAAGCAAACCACTCCCCATAATACACAGCTCTTACAATAAAAATATTGGGCTCCTTTAAGTAATTTAGGCATAATAACAGAAGAGATCATTTTTTGCTTCTCACTATCATAAAGAACAGAATACATTAACGGCATTAGTAATATGGTAAAGAACATTTGTCCATGATGCAAAAATATCCATAACTCATTATTCTTATTCCCTGCTCCTAGATATAAAAATAAAGGAATTAAAAAACAAGAGAACGTTAGTGCTATAAAAAACACTACACTTTTTTTCATAAGCAAAACTTCAAATTGAACTAGGGCTCTGGTTACTTGTCCCATTCTGCTAACTCTCCTCCGAATCAGAAATGTACAGATACGCATCCTCAAGATTAGCCGTTTCAGGTGTGACTTCTGTACAACAATCTGGAGGGTAGTTACACAATAATCGAGCCTGAATTCTTCCTTCCTTTCGCACAATGGAAGTGATTCGAGCTTGTTGGTTTAATTGTTCCAATTGACGCTTGCCAACATCAACCAACCATACTTTACCCTCAACAGTTCGAATCATATCGTCTATAGCCCCTTGGTACAGACAACGACCTTCTTTTAAAACGAGTAGTTTGTCACATGTGCTTGAAACGTCAGGGACAATATGAGTAGATAACAATATAATCCGGTCTTCTCCATAATTCTGAAGCAAGTTTCGAAAAGCAATTCGTTCTTTGGGGTCCAGTCCAACCGTAGGCTCATCTACAATTAACAACTTAGGCTGTCCTAACATAGCTTGAGCAATTCCTAAGCGCTGCTTCATTCCCCCAGACAAATGTTTTATTTTTTTATGAACTTGATCGATAAGTCCTACCTCAATTAATCGCTGTGATGTCTCCTCTTGAATATGATGTTTACCTTGAATACCTTTTAAAGCTGCAAAATAGTTCATGGATTCCAAAATAGTCACATTTGGAAAGAAATCAAAATGCTGCGGCAAGTAACCCAGTAAAGAACGAATAGCATCAGGTTCTTTTTTCAAAGAATGTCCGAATATTTCAACTTTCCCTCGGTCGAATCTAAGTAAAGTGGCAAGAATTTTCATTAAAGTGGTCTTACCCGCCCCATTGTCTCCAAGCAGTCCGAATATACCATTATCAATGTGAAAATGAAGCTCGTTAAGTACTTGGTGAGAACCATACGACTTACTTAAAGCTTGAATATCAATTGTCAAATGAGGCATCCTCCAATAGTTGCTCTCGCTGCTGCTTAGCTGAGAACAGGTTTGTCTTGTCTTCTTTAGTTAATCGTAAATACAACTTCATACAATCCATTATTGCACTACGAGTAAAGTTACAGTATTTATCCACTGGCTCATTAATCGAACCGCTAAGCACCATATTTTCTTGAGGACAACCTCCACCACATAGATTCTTAGCCCAACATTCTCCGCATACAGTTCTCTTCTCTAAACGCATCTCACTAAGCATGCCACTCTTCTTTCTTACATCCATCCCTTCCCTCACATTCCCTAAAGAATAATCCTTTACATTAACAAATCGTTGACAGGGATAAAGATTACCGTGCACATCAACGGCAAGCATATGCGAGACTGCTCCACAAAAATAATCTCGCTTAGAAGAAGAATGAATCATCTGCAAATATTTTAGAATGTTCGATATTTGACGTGCTTCCCCATATTTTTTGGCCTGAAGCAAAGATTCAAAATGAACAACCAATTTGGTGAATTCTTGTGCATACTTCTCAAAGTCTTCCTCACTAAGCATCTCAACTGCAGGATACATCGCAACATGGCGGATACCAATCCCCATTAAATGTGTAAGTGTATGTGTTATATCCAATTGTACTGATGAAATCGTAGCTCTTGCTGTTATGGCACCCTTTTTTCTTAAACTTTCTGTTCTATTTAAAATGATTTCATAGGTACCTTTTCTGTTCTGATAATATCGATTGAAATCGTGCGTCATTTGATCACCGTCTAGACTTATCTGAATAGAAACATGATGATCTAATAAAAAGTTTTCAATTTCTTTGGAAATCAAGGTACCGTTCGTTGTCATACTATATGTAACACGTTTATTTGATTTTTCTAGTTTTAGCTTAGTGTAGGCTACAACTTCTTTAATAACTTCAATGTTCAGAAGTGGCTCCCCTCCAAAAAAGCAAATATTCAGTTCTTCTTCTTCGCCAGAATGATTAAACAGATAATCAACTGCTTTTAATGCGGTCTCTGTGTCCATCCTCCCTCGATCATTATACTCTCCGTCTCCTCCATAACAGTAAGAGCATCTTAGATTACACTCTTGAACCAGCATAAGGACTATAGACGATAGACTTACTTGCTCATCATTGCAACTTTTAGATTCCTTTTGAATAGGCAAATCTTTATTATATATAACCGATGCTTCCTTCAGACTGGCTAATAACCTATCTATCTCTTCTCTACTAGAACGATATTTAAGTAATTCATATATTTCTTCAATGCTCTTACCTTCGCTATTACATATATCTACTACGACATCATCAATCTGAAAAAGCCCATTTGTTTTTATATTGTATAAGTATAACTTTTCATTTTGTTCTATGATTTTGACGGGATTTTTTTTAAATGGAGCACTAATCACTATTGATCATCCTCTCAAAGTTACAAAATAGGGGGAAGTCCAAGAAGATTAGTTCCCAGACCTCCTAATTGACTACCTGTGTTTGAAAGTCCTATCGTTGCGAGCTTTACTTCAATTAATCGCTATCATTATTAGTACACCAATGACCACTTTCTTTGCTACAAAACCAATCGGTAGCATCACAACCTACACAACGATCACGTGTATCACAAAGAACACACGTCATAGGGGAAACACTTCCTTCAGCTGCTTGGTTAATAGGATCGAACAATTTGAATCACCCCATTTTTTTGTATTTTTTTATTTCATTTCCAAGATAATCATTTTCCTATTGCACTTCAATACTTTTTTTTAAAATAATTATATAAAATTTGTTAACATATTATTTTTGAAATATATTCAATTAAATATAATAAAAGTATAATTTTCTTTGCCAAAAAAACTATTCGTTGTTTATGTAATGCATGTCTTAAAGATTCTAGAGGTCGGAACTTTTATTCACCTTCGTAACACGCAATCTTTGAATTCTAAATCTTCGTTCTCCCGTTTTCATATATAAACAAAACCTGATGCAGCCTCTTAGAAATGAATGTGACTAGCCAGGTTTTCTAATTTTTCTATAAAACAAGATCACAAAAAACGGAGGGCTTCTTTTTCTAAGAAGTCCTCCGTTTTTGTGTTTTTATCATTTTACATACCTATTATACCCCTACTTAATTCCCGAAATTGTATAATTCTCGATAATATACTTTTGGAAAATAATGAAGATAATCATAATCGGAACGACCATAAAGGTCGAACCCGCCATTTGCAGGGCAAATTGACTTTCGTTCTGTCCCTTGAGCAGTGATAAACCTACGGACAAGGTGTACAGCTTCTCATCGTTCGCAATAATGAGCGGCCATAAGAAGCTGTTCCATCCACCGATGAAGGTCAGGATCGCCTGTACCGCAATAATCGGCGTCGAAATGGGCAGCACGATTTGTAAAAAAGTGCGGAACTCCCCTGCTCCATCAAGTCGTGTCGCCTCCAGCAGTTCTTCCGGGATATCGGACATGAACTGCCGGAAGAGGAAGATCGCGAACGCGCCCACCAATCCAGGAAGCACAATCCCCAGCATGGAATTGGTCAACCCCATCTGGTTTAGAATCAAATAGACGGGAATCATCGTCACTTGACCTGGAATCATCATGGTTGCCAGCACCAGATAGAACAGGAAACCTTTGCCCTTAAACTGAAATTTGGCAAAACCATAACCCGCCATAGCGTTAAGGAATAATCCGAAGAAGGAAGCTAGGACAATGATCAGCGTATTCGTCAGGTAGGTTCCAAACGCCATGCTATCGAATAGGATTTTAAAATTATCCAGTGTAAAATGCTCCGGCCAGATGGTTGGAGGAATTTTGGTTACCTCGCCCTCTGTCTTAAAGGAGGATAAAATCATCCACGCAAAAGGCAGCACCATCAACAGACCTCCCACAGTCAGGAGAATCGCCACGAACCATTGAAATGTTTTTTCACCACTGCGCGTATTGGCGCGGGCTTGCTGAACAGCTGTTTTCACGCTCATCACCTCTCTCTATCAGGACTCCGCTTTATTTTGCAAACGGAACTGAATCAGCGTTACCGCGATGATCGCGAAGAACAGAATGAACGATCCCGCCGCGGCATACCCGAATTTACTAAATTGGAAGCCGTTATTGTAAATGAACAAGGATGCCGTCAGCGTACCGTCCAGCGGTTTCCCTTTGGTCATGACAAAAGGTTCCTCGAAAAATTGCAGCCAGCCGATCATCGTCGTGATGGACACGAAGAAAATAGCGTAACGAAGCTGCGGCAGCGTAATATAACGAATTTGCTGCCATGTATTGGCCCCGTCAAGCTGGGCCGCTTCATAATAAGAGCCTGGAATGCCTTTAATAGCCGCAATAAAAATAATCATGTTTAAACCGATGCCCCGCCAAACCGCTAACACAATCAGCGAAATTTTCGCTACTGTTGGATCGGTCAGCCATGGGACGGGACCTAAATTCACCAGACCAAGTACGTAGTTGAATAACCCAAGCGTCGGATTATACAGATAGCTCCAAACCACTGCGACCGCAACCACATTCGTTACGGACGGCAGATAGAACACGACGCGGAATACTTTGAAAGCACGTGATTTACCCATGTTAATCAGAATCGCGATGCTGAGTGAAAATATCAGCACCAGCGGAACGCCAATGATAACAAAGAACAACGTATTCCCAATGGACTTCAAAAAGGAAGGGTCCAAAAGCACGTTCGTGTAATTTTCCAATCCTATAAAGCGAATACTTTCATAATTAACGAGTCCGGACAGATCCATATCCGTGAAGCTGATCACGAGCGCCAGTAGTATCGGCAATAACGAAAACAGCGTTAACAGGATGATGGAGGGACCGATAAACAAGTATGGCGCAAGCTTCTGCGAGCTTCCTTTCATGCCTTCACTCCCTTTGACAATGACGGATATGGATCATTATTTTTTCATTATACTTGCAGCCTGCTGATTAAAGTCATCCATTTCCTTCTGTACATCGGCATGACCGCGGTAAATACGCTCAAAGCTCTTGATGAATTGTTGAGAAACCTCTTCCCATGCAGCCAGTTGCGGCAATGCTGCGGAATGATCCAGCTGTTTGCGAATCGTCAGAAGCATCGGATCACTCTTCAGTTTGGCATCTTCCCACGATTTAGTAGTCGCAGGCAAGTTACTGGACAGCTCCATCCATTTCAGTTGTGTTTCTGGTTTGCTCATGTAAGCCAGGAATTTGGCCGACTCCTCTGGGTGCTTGCTGAATTTCATAATTGAAAGGTTAGCTCCACCCAAAACGGATAGGTTGTTTACTTTGCCAGGAAGCTCCGCAATATTCCACTTGCCTTCCAGTTCTGGTGCCTTGCTCTTGATTTCTTTAATCATGAAAGGACCGCTGATAAACATTGGAACGATCCCCTCGCCTTGCAAACCTTGAACGGAATCAATTCCAATATCCACTGCGTTAGAGCCATTTTGGAAAAAGGTATTTACATACTTCACAGCATCTACAAACGGTGCTTGGTTGAATAGCGGATTGCCCTGCTCGTCAACCAGCTTGGAACCGTTCTGGAGAGCAAACATAAAGCCCATGGACTGCTCCTTTGCACTAAAGGAGATACCATATTTGCCTTTACCCCGAGCCGCTAGTTTTTGAGCAGCATCGGACAGTTCCTCCCACGTTTTAGGTGCTTCATTGTATCCAACCTGTTTCAGTAGGTCCGAACGATAGAATAAAACTCGCGTTTCAGTGTACCAAGGTACGGCGACCGGTTTAGCTTCAAATTGAGCCGTACTCACAGCGCCCTTGAAGAAATTTTTCGCTTCAAGCTCAGGGTATTTGCTGATGTAAGGCGTGATGTCTGTTAGTGCACCCGCAGATGCTAATTCCGGCACCCATGATGTACCGAGCTGGACAACATCTGGACCTGATTTTGAGGCAACCGCCGTGAGCAATTTGTCGTGAGCGTTATCCCAAGGCAACGCCTGTACATCAACGTGAATATCTGGATTTTCTTTTTCAAAATCTTTTACAATTTCAGGCAGCAACTTCCCTTCCGCTCCCATTCCCCACATGGTGATGGTCGTCTTGCCATTTGCATCTTTGCCCGACGAATCATCGTTGGATGAACAGCCTACCAACGCACCCCCCAGTAATAAGGTGCTTGCCAAAATGATCCCCAATGTTCTTTTCATCATACGAATTCCTCCCGAGATGATCAGTTTACCGATCATGCAATATGATAACGGATTCAAGCACATGAATTTTGCAAAAATTCAATAAGCGACTTCCAATGTCCAAATATTGCAATTTGGAGCGACTGAAATCGAATTTTGCAAAATCCTGATACATGCAAATACATAGCAGTTAAAGCATACCGTTATAACAATTATGTTTAAAGCCTAAGGACCATACTCATCAATAGAAACGTTTCGATAGTCATTATAGAACAAATTGAAACCGTATTCAATAGGGATATTATTTTTTATTTACTTGGAATCGCACCTCTTTTTCATTTATTTCAATCTTTATTACGCTATTTGTCCTATAAAAAACCCCCGTTTTGCATTTGACTCTCTATTTGGAAGCGTATATAATCCAACTGAGTCCAACAATAGAAACGTTTCGATTAATAATACAACAGAAGATTATGCTTCTATACTAGCTATTAGCCTGTTCAGCACTTTTTTGAATCAACTTTATCCAAAAAATCTCATGAATCTGAAAAAGAGAGCTGTTTTACCAACCATACAGCTTACGGAGGATTATGATGGAACAACACCTGAATTCCTATTTACAAAACATGACTCTTGAAGAAAAAGTTGACCAACTGCTTCAGCTTGTGGGTGGCTTTTTTGAAGAAGCGGGTACAGAGGGCCAAATTACTGGGCCTATGGCTTCTCTCGGCATCACAGAGCAAACGGTTCACAACGTTGGTTCCGTGCTCGGCCTTGCAGGAGCCCAGGAAGCAATTCGTGTTCAGCAGGCTCATTTGAGTAAAAACCGTCTGGGTATCCCGCTTTTAATTATGGCAGATATTGTACACGGCTTCAAAACGATTTTCCCTATACCACTGGCTATGGGTTGCTCATGGGATATGGAACTTGCAGAAGAGAGCGCTACTATCGCTGCTCGGGAAGCAGCCGTATCCGGTGTTCACGTCACATTCGCTCCTATGGTCGATCTGGTACGTGACCCACGCTGGGGTCGTGTAATGGAATCTACTGGGGAAGACCCTTATCTCAACAGTCAATTTGCCCGTGCGTTTGTGCGCGGATTTCAGGGTAATGATCTGACGAATGATACCGAGCGGGTAGCCGCATGCGTGAAGCACTTTGCTGCTTATGGAGCCGGTGAAGGCGGACGTGATTACAATACCGTAGATGTATCTGCATGGCAGCTGCGAGAGTATTATCTCCCTTCCTACAAAGCTGCTTTAGATGAAGGCTGCGAAATGGTGATGACGTCCTTCAATACCGTAGAAGGCGTAGCGGCAACGGGCAACAAGCGCCTGATGCGTGATCTGCTTCGTGATGAATGGGGTTTTGACGGTGTACTCATTTCGGATTGGGCCGCGATCAAAGAGCTTATTCCTCACGGCATCGCCGAGGATGAACGGGAGGCAGCAAAAAAAGCATTGCTGGCAGGCGTAGATATTGAAATGATGACCTCCTGCTACAATGGGTACCTGCCTGAGCTGATTCGCAGCGGACAGCTGGATGAAGCGCTCGTTGATGAAGCAGTGATGCGTATATTGAAGCTCAAACAAAAGCTGGGCTTGTTCGAGAATCCGCTACGCGGCGCAGACCCTGAGCGTGAACGTGAAGTGGTATTCTGTGAAGCCCACCGTGCGGTTGCTAAAGAACTAGCCATTAAATCATGCGTGCTGCTCAAAAATGATTCTGTGCTTCCATTGAATCGCAATCAACATATTGCATTGATCGGACCTTTTGCAGAGAGCGGCGATATTCTGGGCTCTTGGTCATGGAGCGGTTCACAAGAGGAAGCCATTCGTGTTGTTGATGGATTCCAATCGAAAATATCCTCCTCGCTGCTCACGGTAGCGGCAGGATGCTCTGTAGACAACATAACAGAGGAGCAATATGCAGAAGCTCTGCATGCTGCCAGTCAAGCAGAGATCATCGTACTAGCGCTTGGCGAGCGCTCAGATATGAGTGGTGAAGCAGGCAGCCGTTCAAATATTCGCCTGCCGCAGGCTCAATTGGAATTGGTGAAACGCCTGAAGACACTGAACAAGCCCATGGTAGCCGTACTGTTTAATGGTCGTCCATTGGATCTGCACGGCGTCATTGAAGAAGCAGACGCTGTACTGGAAGCCTGGTTCCCTGGTGGCGAAGGCGGCGCGGCAATTGCCGATTTGTTATACGGTGATGCTGAACCTACGGGTCGTCTGACGATGTCCTTCCCGCAATCGGTCGGACAGGTGCCAGTGTATTACAATCATTTTAATACTGGACGTCCGCAGTTAGATCCGAACACAACAGAACGCTACGTGTCTCAATATCTAGACGTACCGAACGAACCTTTATTCCCGTTCGGCTATGGCCTGAGCTACACCGATGTAGCCTATGACAGCTTACAACTTTCAGGCGATACTCTTATTCCCGGTCAAGAACTGACCGTTAGAGTGCAGGTAACGAACACAGGAACACGTCCAGTCGAGGAGACCGTTCAGTTCTATGTCCGTGATATCAGCGGTGATACGGTTCGCCCCATGAAGGAACTGAAAGATTTCTGCAAAATCCTGCTTGCCCCAGGCGAAAACCGGGAAGTGGAGTTTACAGTGACCGAGCCTCAGCTGCGGTATCATCATGCAGATTTGAGCTTTGACAGTGACAGCGGTGAATTCGCCGTCTTTACAGGACCTAACAGCCGAGATACTACTGAAGGCCGTTTTCGGTTAGTAAAAGAAACAGGAAAGTGAGGCGTTCCCTTTGATGAATACAAGTCTAGACCAAAATATTTTGCTGCGGGCCGGAGACCTGTCTTTTACCTTCTTAAGCAGCGGTGATGTGTACAAGATCGCTCACGGCTCAACGATGATCAACCAACTGTTGACCAATTCAGTCGATGGTTCCCTGAACAATCTGTACTTGAGACTGTATCGTCCTTCCGGCGTAAGCATCACTCCTCTGCTGGGAGTTCGTTCGCCCGGCGTAATCCGACAAACGGATCAGCAGATTATATGGGAAGGGTTCACTGCCGGTGTAGGCTATCAGGTGACCTTCACACTCAGCCGCCTGGGAGTATGGTTCTGGGATGTAACCCTACAGGGCGATGATGTTGAAGCAGATATTGTGTACGGTCAGGATATCGGCATTGCCGATACCGCTGCTGTGCGCAGTAATGAAGCATATTTGTCTCAATATATTGACCATACTGTCTATCATGATGAACAAAGAGGCTATACCGTTTGCTCACGTCAAAACCAGCCTCAAAGTCAGGCATTCCCATACATTCAACAAGGCTCGTTAACCCGCACTGTTGGTTACTCGACAGACGGATTTCAGTTCTTTGGACTTTCTTACAAGGAAACGAATGAGCCGGAAGCACTGCGCCGCGACACGCTCGCCAATGAAGTGTATCAATACGAATTCGCTTATACAGCGCTGCAATCTGAGCGGGTAAAACTCGCTGGGGAAGCTCGCTTTACGTTTTACGGTCTGTTCCAGCCGAGCCATCCGGCTGCAGTGACGAAGCTGGAGTATCAGGACCTGGTAACCAAAGCACGCGATGAAGTAGCTGCCGTTCTAGCGGACGCTTCTGAGACCAGCATACCAGCACACGCGGCAAGTGATCTTCAGGCAGGGCGTGTGGCCCCAGCTCAAACCATCGGTGAACCGCTGCGCACACTGGACTTGACCGATGCCGAAGTGAATCAGCTTTTCCCGAAACGCCAGGAAGAAGAACGGGATGGCGATACACTACTTTCCTTTTTCACGGATAGCTATGAGCATGTCGTACTCAAATCCAAAGAGCTTCGTGTAGAGCGTCCTCACGGACACATTTTAATGGGTGGGCATTACTCTGGAGGTAAGGAAGAAACCATTACAACCACTTCCTATATGTACGGGGTATTCAATTCCCAGCTCGTGATCGGCAATACGAATTTCAACAAAATGATCACCAACGTGCGTAATGCGCTCAACATTCCTAAGACATCCGGTCAACGTATCTACGTCGGAATTCAAGGAAAATATCGCCTGCTCACCATGCCTTCCCTGTTTGAGATTGGCTTTAATTATGTGCGCTGGTATTACAAAACGGCTGACGATACATTCATTATTACAAACCATACGAATGCTGATAGCCCAGAAGTGCGGCTTCACATGCGCTCGGCAAGTGGTAAAGCCTATCCATTCCTGATCACTCAGCAAATGTGTATGCATGTGAACGAATATGAGCTTCCGTTTCATATGGAACGCGAAGGTGATGACCTGCTCTTTAGAGCTGATTCCGCTTCCCTGAGCGCCGAGGCCTATCCCGACCTGCTTTACCGAATGCACGTAGAGGGCGCTCCATTACAGCATGTGAGCGACGCTCAAGCACTGCTACAGGGTGGAGCCTCTCCTGATGCATCCCTGGTCGTTTTGGAACTGGGCGACAGCAGCGAATGGACCTGCATTGTACAGGGCTGGCTGCATGGCCGCTCGACCGGGAAGGACCGAGCACACAAGGAGCTACACGCCTCCTTTGAAGATGAGCGCGAGCGCTACCGGGAGTATTTTGCCGAGCTTATGAATGGCTTCCATCTGACGCTTGGCCAACAGGAAACCAGCGAGCTATTCCGTGTGAACGCAGTGGCCTGGTGGTACACCCACAACATGCTCGTCCACTACTCTGTGCCTCACGGTCTGGAGCAATATGGCGGTGCGGCCTGGGGGACACGCGATGTATGTCAGGGGCCTGTAGAATACTTCTCGGCTGTGCAGAAGTTTGACGAGGTTCGTTCTATTTTGCTAACTGTATTCAGCCATCAGTATGAAGACAGCGGAAACTGGCCGCAATGGTTTATGTTTGACAACTATACTCACGTGCAGCAAGAAGAAAGCCATGGGGATATTATCGTTTGGCCGCTCAAGGTACTGGGCGATTATTTGACCGCTACCCGTGATTACAGTATTCTGGGAGAAAATGTGCCTTACACCCATCGGCATACTTTCGATTATACCAAGCAGACTGCGACCCTTATGGAACATGCCCTGAAGGAAATCGAATATATTCGAGAGAATTTCCTGCATGATACGTACTTATCGGCTTATGGCGATGGCGATTGGGATGACACCCTCCAGCCAGCCAATGCGCAGCTGAAGCAATACATGGCGAGCAGTTGGACGGTTGCACTCACCTACCAAGTGATTCGTAACTTTGCTGCTGCGTTGGAGCAAGCTCCAGCAAACGTAGTAAGCGAAGCGGATAAGATTGCACAAGATTTACATCAGATGGCGAACGGCATCCGTAAAGACTTCAATCGCTACATGCTGGAGAGCGGAATTATTCCAGGCTTTGTATATATGGAAGAGCCTGGTCAACCCAAGCTCATGCTCCATCCGTCCGACACCGAGACGGGAATCCACTACCGTTTGCTGCCGATGACACGCAGCATGATCAGCCAGTTGCTCACGCCTGAGCAAGCATTGGCTCATGAGCAGCTCATCCGCGAGCAGTTCCTCTGCCCGGATGGTGTGCGTCTGATGAACCGCCCTGCTCAATATGATGGCGGTGTGAGTTCGCACTTCAAGCGCGCAGAGCAAGCGGCCAACTTTGGACGTGAGGTGGGGCTGCAATATGTGCACGCTCATATCCGCTTTGTGGAAGCCATGGCCAAGTTAGGACGCAAGGATGACGCTTGGCACAGCCTGAAGCTCATCAATCCGGTCGGCATCCGTGCAACCGTACCGAATGCCGAATGGCGCCAAAGCAACGCGTATTTCAGCAGCTCGGACGGTAAATTTAACACCCGCTATGAAGCACAGGAACGGTTTGGTGAACTGCGGGAAGGAGCCGTACCCGTCAAGGGTGGCTGGAGAATCTATTCCAGCGGTCCGGGAATCTACATGAATCAGCTCATATCGAATGTCCTTGGTATTCGTCAGTCAGGCGAGGACCTGATCCTGGACCCTGTGCTGCCGGACGATCTCAACGGATTGGAATTTAAATTTTCCTTTGCAGGAAAGCCAATCACCTTCGTCTACCGCATGCTGCAAGAGCATACGAGCGGTGAGCAAGGCCGTGCAGTATTGAACGGTGCCCCTCTGGAAAGTGAGCCAGCCGATGATAATCGCTATCGTTCCGGTGCCTTGCGCATCAAACGTGAGACTTTCGAGCAGGCGTTAGCAGAACATGATGGTGTACACCGTCTGGAGATTATTTTATAAATCGAATGATGCATAAGCAAAATCAGGTATAGGCAACAAAGGAATGGCGATCTTGCGGGATCGCCCTTTGCTGCTTGCATGTAGAACTACGACATTTTGAATAGATATGTGGTTAATAATCCATATACAATAGCACATATAAGACGAACACAAGGAGGTGACGTTGTGGTCAGCATTAAAGATATCGCCAAACAGGCGGGCGTTTCCATATCTACCGTTTCATATGCTTTGAACGGTAGCGATAAGGTAACAGAAGAGACTTGCGCACGTATTTTGGCCATTGCCAAAGAGCTTAACTATGTGCCCAATGCCGCCGCACGGAATCTCAAGAAAAGGCAGACCAAAATTATTGGCGTATTCCTGACTGATTTTCGCGGAGACGTTTATGGAGATTTGCTGTACGGCATCAAGAAAATTTTGAACCGCAAGGGCTATGACCTCATTGTCTGCAGCGGCAAGCAATCACATCGAATGCTGCCAGAACGCATGATTGACGGTGCCATCGTACTGGATCAGACGTTTGATAGTCAGGAGCTGCTGAACTACGCCGAGCGCGGACATAAAATTGTCGTATTGGACCGCGAACTGAATCATCCTAACATCAACCAGGTGCTGCTGGATAACAAAGCAGGTGCCGCGCTCGCCATAGAGCATCTATTGGAATTGGGACACCGCAAGCTATATGTTGTGACCGGACCAGAAGGTTCTTATGATTCCTGGCAGCGGATGCAGGCGGTCAAGCAGACCATTGAGCGTAGCGGTGTCGCCGAGATGATTGAAATTGACGGCAATTTCGAGAAATCGGGCGGTGAGCAGGCGGCTGAGATCATTTTACAGCAGCAGGCTCGCCCGGATTCGGAACCTGTAGCTGTATTTTGTCTCAATGATGAAATGGCCGTAGGCTTTTACAATCGAATGGCTCAGTCAGAGCTTACCATTGGCAAGGATGTTCATATCGTCGGCTTTGATAACATCGAGCTGGCGCAATATATTCAGCCCCGGCTGACAACGATAGACTACTCCAAGCGCAAATGGGGCGCTGTAGCCGCTGAACAGGTTCTCAAAATCATTGCCGGGGAAGACGTGGAGCATGAACGGTTGTACGTTACGCTTGTCCAAAGAGAATCGGCAGGCGCGGCGCTCATCACCCAAGACCAGCAGGAGCACTAATGAATCGTACAGAAGTGCCCCCACCTACCCACTTCCAAAAAAAAGAACTTCCACTGTCCCAAAATGGGTAGGAAGTTCTTTTAGCTATACTTATTTAACCTAACAAAACCTCAAGTAAATTCGCCAACGACCGTAAGGGATTGGCAATCGTCCGCCCTGTCTCCAGCTCCACCTGCAACGCAGCATCAACCATCGATAACTGTGCTACAGCCAGCCCTCTGCTGGGATCAGCCTTCCTCAATTCATGCAATGAACGAACCAGCAATTCCTCATACTCATCTTTACGTCCCTGCATAATCAGTTCAAAAGCGCCCTCCACCACCTTGACCTCTATTAAAGAAGAGAGGTCCGGCTTGCCTAATAGATTGGCCGTATGATAAAGACGCTTCATCGTGCCCTCTACGGTAGCCGGATTCGTGAATACCAAGGTTCGTGGCAGCAAATCATCACACATCTCATGAAATAGAGGCTCATCCAGTGCGACAATTGGCGTAGGCATTGACCCTTGAGCCTTCTCCGCCAAAGCAATATAATTCGTACACGTTATCAAAATAACGTCTAGATCGCTTTGAGACATCCAGCTCAGCTGCTCTTCTACCTTGCGACTGGCATCATCTGAAGAAAAATGCGGATCCGACGATACCCGGCGCATAAGTCCCGGTTCCACAAAATGTACCAGCTCCACCTCATAAGAAGCAAAAGCTCGTTCCACATAGGCAATGTTCGAATGATGCGCATGCAGGCAACCCACACGTTGCTTCAAGTCTTCCACCGTCCAACCCCCTGATATGTTTGCCCCATTTTAACAGGAACCTGACGGTCTGGACAGTGCCAATCAGATCACACGACGAGAGCGTATTCTTTAAAATTTACCGTTCGTATTTTTCCACTCTGTTTTAGCTGGAATCTCCTGAACTACATCCCAATGCTCGGCTATTTTGCCGTTCTCCACACGGAACAGATCATAGACAGCGGCTGAGATTCCCTTAGGAGATTTCAGTTCACTTACAACCAGCACGAAGTTGCCTTCTCCAAGAACCATATGCACCTGATCATATCCAATAGAAGCTCCTTGACCCGTAGCGGATAATGCTTGCTTCAGACTGGATACACCGTCACCAAAAAGAGGATTATGCTGAA
The DNA here is from genome assembly GCF_000307675.1 of Paenibacillus sp. ICGEB2008. Classification (NCBI taxonomy): domain Bacteria; kingdom Bacillati; phylum Bacillota; class Bacilli; order Caryophanales; family Paenibacillaceae; genus Paenibacillus; species Paenibacillus sp. ICGEB2008. Next base: position 90,706 of record NZ_AMQU01000002.1, on the reverse strand, counting down.
TGTACTGATCCCCATTATAATAGCTTTCCAATGCTGCACGATTTTTGCCAACCAGCACATCATCTACAAACTTGCGGATCAGCGTCTTGTTTGTCTCGGTTTGGTTGAGATCCGTGACTTGTGTTGTTCCGTCAATCATGGTATGTCCACTTGGATTGGTTGGAGCCGAGTCCTGCATGTTATCCCAATGCTCAACAATTTTACCATTGCTATCGAAGCGGAAAATATCAAAAGCAATGCTCGTTTTCCCTGCAATAGACTTTTTATAATGTACTGCTACATCATTGCCATCCTGAATAACCCGCTGGACTTCAACCAGCACATTGGCTCCCTTGGATTGGCTAATCCCTTGCAAAAAGGCATCTCTCCCGCTAGCAAAGCTCGGATTATGCTGAATGTACTGATCTTTGCTGATCCAAGCCTCAGCTGCTTTCGTATCGCCCGTTTCAAAGCTCTTCAGAATCTCTACAACCTTATCCTTATTACTCACCCCGATTTGCAAGGTCTGGCTGGCCGGGTCCCAAATCACTTGCTTGCCCCACGCTTCTTTGACGACATCAACTGGTACATAGGTTACCCCTTGCTTGGTCAAAATGGTCGAGGTGGACAGTGGTACCTTAATCCCGTTGATTTGCGCTTCCGGACTGCCTGATACCAGTACAACCGTCGCTTGATCATAACGAATCGTCGTACTTTGACGCGCCGTATTGAATGTAATATGCTTGGCGTCCAGCGGAATTCCTAAACTAGTAGCCAATTGTCTCAGGGGGATCAACACCTGCTTATTTCTCACGATAGGCGCAATTTTGTAAGCCTCCTTCTTGCCATCTACCCAAACCTGGATACCCGTAGCAGGTTTCACGTCGGCTGCTAAAGCCGGTACAGCAGAAGACAGAACGAGCAAGCCAGCAAGTGCAGCAGTAACCGTATGTTTTTTCATGAATGTAAGCCCCTCTCAACCTGTAAAATAGAGTATGGAATGCAATTTCTCTTTATGTAACTAATGTGGTTGCAGTTAACTACGAAGGTATGAACTCTTCCCCACCTATCTAACTTTAAACCCCATTTAAATCTTTTGAAACCTTATTAACCCTCCTTTGAATTTTTATACTTATGACCGTTGTCATGCAAGTCACAAACCTTCGAATAAAGGATATGGAAAGCAATAACAATGTATGATCATCCTCATTATTTTATTATAAATAACATGTACTAATGAAGTTAGCTCAAAAAAAGCGGCTCCTATCACCAAGCGAATGGACGCTTTTTGAATAGAAAGCCGCTGTTACCTCATTCATATTGTTATACAGATAACGTCCTCCGAAACTTGATAAAGCTCCCAATTCGCCAGATTGAGATATATACCAGCGCCATCGTAATGGCCAGCATGCTAATTTCGGTCGTACCCAAACTACTGAGGTATTGAGTCAGAACAACCCGAATCAAAATAATAGCGATAATAATATACTTAAAATATTGGTTCGGCTTGGGATAGATGAGACCGTCATCTCGTCTTTCATACGCCGTATGCAGCAAAATAACGTAGCCAAACAGAGCCCCTAATAACCCAGCAACCAGCAGTTCCCAAAAGGCGGGAGGCGCGTACGTTTGACCAGGAATATGCATCAATTGATATACCGATATCATCATAGCTGGGAAAGCGATAAACATAGGGAGCAAAATCCGAAATCCTTTTCCCTTTACCGGGCCCCTTCGTCTTTTGGTTCTCAACCAAATCATCAGACCCACCAGAACAGCCATCAATGCATAGATAAAGATTGTCGCCATGGTGAAATTCCTTTCTAATATAGAGTCATTTATCCTAAGTTAAATCGACAGTTTTTTCTCCAGCAAATAAGCGTTCAAGCGGATCAATGCATATGCAGCAACCCAACTAATCAACACCGCAACCGGAAAATGCCAGGTAAAAGGAAACCACTGTCCGTTGTGAACATGATGAAACTGCTCATAAATCCGCTGATCGCCTGACCAATAAAAGACGCTTCCTCCACCCATCAAAAGAATCCACAGGATTGGGCTAAGCGGCCGCAAGGTGCTGTATTTGGTACTGGCCGTCAGCAGACCCAGCGCAATAACCAACGGCGTAAAGGCGATAATCATTACAAACCAGTTTAAGCCGGCTATCATAAAAGACGCTGCATCCGCAAACGTATAAGCCTGTATGGTCGATGAGATAAATAGCGCGTATAGAGAACCTACTACAAACAAGAGCAATATCACGACAATGGTTTGTAAAATAGCAGCAATCCATTTGGCGCTAATTAGCCACATACGCGGATAGGGAAGGGTCAGCCACCATCCGTAGGTGTCATTTTCCCATTCTCTTCTCAGCATTCCCACACCCATGAAAACAATCATGTACGGCAAGCCCAGGGTGACATACCACAGCCTTGTCAATTCGAGTTGGTTGTGAAGAGCGAAGTACAAGGAGATCGCGAACGCCGCAATTAGAAATAGTGAGAAATATACAAGTCTCCACGATCTGGGCAGTCGATTGCGGCTTTGCTTTCTCCAGCTTCCTTTATTTCGAAATTCATGGCGTATTAAATCTTTGAACAGCCCGGATGAATTCACGCCTTCCACTCCCTTTTGTACAAATTGCGGAACACCTGGTTCAGCGAGCCATGCTCTGCACGCAGATCATCCGATTCACCAGACCATATCACTCGCCCGCGGTCCATCATGACCGTGTAATCAAACAAGCCTTCCACTTCCTGAATATCATGTGTGCTAATGAGTATAGATTGTTGCCGATCCTCCAAATAATCAATAATCCCAGCTACGATCGCTTCTCTAGAGAGAACATCAATACCTACAAAAGGTTCATCCAGGATCATAAGCGGTACTTCTCGTGCCAGGCACAGAATCAGCAGCACACGCGCCTCCTGTCCGCGACTCAACCCGGCCATCTTTAGCTCCAATTCTACATCCATATGGTCAGCAAGTTTATAGGCATCCTCTATATTGAAGCCAGGCAAAAAGGACTTCCCCCATTCCAGCGTCTGCTGAACTGTATGATTGGGATACCAGCGTGCCCGGTCAGGAAGATAGGATATATTCCGGTTGGTTTCCCAGCCAGGCTGTTGGCCCAGCACCTGAAGCTCGCCCCCGTCCGGCTGAATTAACCCCGTGATGGCTCGAAAGAGGCTGGACTTCCCGCAGCCATTGGGCCCAAGCACACCTACAATACGTCCTGCTGGAATGACGACATCCAGTTGGTCCAATGCTTTTTTATTTCCATATTGCTTCATCAGTTGCTTTGCGGTTACCACAGACTCCGTCATGCCTTTTCGCCTTCTTCCTTGTGATCTCCGTCCTGTCGGCTTCTTATATATTGCTGTACATCTTCCCAGGATAATCCCAGGCTGCTCATCTGTCCGAGAAACTGATCTATATACGACATAGCCAATTGTTCCCGAAAGCTGGCAATCCGCTCACTGGACGAAGTTACATACGTACCCAGACCGCGTCGCTTCTCAGTCAATCCGTCCCGTTCCAGCTCCTGATACGCCCGCATCACGGTATTCGGATTCATACGCAATTCCTGCGCCAGATCACGCACAGATGGCATTTTGCTTCCCATTTCAATCTCTCCTTTAGCAATGGAGCTTCGTACTTGATTTAATATTTGTTCATATAATGGCTGGCTAAAGTCTATTAAAAATCGGAACGAGCCAACCCGTTGTTCTTCCATGGGTGTTTCCCCCTAATTCGGCTGTATCTATCGTGCCTGTAGTGTATTATATCACTTAATACACGTAATACAATAGCAATTCGTTAAAATGCTAGTCCTGCCTTGCAAATTCCATTCAGTAAATGCTCAGCTTGCGCTCAGATAGCATTCAAGTTAATCCCTTATGATGTATCACGTACCAAATAAACCATAAACGAAAGGTGGAAAATGAAGATGAAAAGCACCAAGAAAGCAATTTTGGCCGGAACGATGGCGTTAGCATTTTTAGGAGGCGGAGCGCTGTACTCCACAGGCGCAGCCCATGCTGCTTCAACTACACCTGAGAAGGCTCCTACTGCAAGCAAAGCACAGGCACCTAAGGGAAACCCTGGCGATGCTAACGGTCCACAAATCGCAGGAGGAAACTATGCTGAGAACAAGGCTCTCCTGAAACTATTGAAATTGTCCTCCAGTCAGTTGGATACACAGTTGAAGGCTGGTAAATCCCTTGCTACGATCGCCAAAGCACAAGGCGTGAGCGTAAACTCCGTAATTGATGTGATGGTTTCGGATATGAAGTCAAAACTCGCTACGGAAAAACAAAATGGCAAGATTACCGCAAGCGAATATAATCAGCGTGTTTCCAATCTGAAGCAAATGATTACCGATATGGTGAATGGCGTTAAGCCCTCTAAGCCACCAGTAGACGGGGCTAAAGGAGAAGCAGGTAAAGCTCCAGCTAAAACAGATGCGGCTAAGGCTCCTGCTAAGCCAAATGCAGCTAAAGCCTCTGATAAGCAAAAATAGCTACAGCTTCTGTTTTCCAAAAGCTGTAGCTCGATAAGTCACATTCATAAGAACGATTTGTTAATCTGACACAGCCACTCCACAATAATAAATCTCCATCCGGCCTCCCTGTACGGATCGAGAATGAATAAGCCTGCCCTCTGCTACGATACAACAGAAGAGGACAGGCTTATTTTTCATGCACTTCATACAATATGTGGTAAACTAACTTAAGCCAGAGATCACATTTTTTATCCTGATTCAGCAAAAGGAGTATGTAATGAAAATAAATAAACAGGAATTTCATGCACAAGGAGTAAGCTATATCATTAGATCGGCTATGATTCAAGATGCGATGAATTTGTCTGAAATCCGCTTACGGATGGATGGAGAGACTGAAAATTTAGACAGAGAAAAGGGAGAAGCATTCATAAGTACATCCGGTTTTGAACAGCTTATTAAAGCCGATACAGAGCACGCCAAAAATCTATTTTTAGTTGCGGTCGTTCATGATAAAGTCGTTGGATTTTCAAGATGTGAAGGTCATGTTCTGCATCGATTCGCTCATAAAGTTGAATTTGGTGTGTGTGTACTAAAGGATTTCTGGGGGTATGGAATCGGGACGAATCTTTTGAAAGAGTCTATTTCCTGGGCAGACTCTAACGGCATCCAGAAAATGAGCCTACAAGTTCTAGAAACCAATAATAAAGCCATTGAACTTTATAAAAAGCATGGATTTGAAATCGAAGGGTTATTAAAAAACGACAAGATTCTCTCAGATGGTCAATACTACAACACCATAATCATGGGAAGATTCCATAACTAAAAAAGATCCTGTTCCACAGGATCTTTCATCATTTCGAGGCGATATTGGCCCTAGTAGCGATAATCATCGTAGGGATTGCGATTACGATAATGGTCTCGCGGCTGTTGGGCTGCGGTAATCATCAAAAATATGCCTGAGAGCAGGTGCATTAACCAGCCTACAAATGGAATCCACCCAACAACCGAGGTCACAATCCCTAAAATAGATCCATAATAAGTCTCTTTATTAGTCACCGATAGTACCAACGTAACAATGTGGAAAATCAACATAAAGAACAATACAGTATACGCAGAATTTATGACGAGCAGCCCGCCCAAAACAGGAATAGCAAAAAATAGCTCCAATCCGCCCGTAATCCATTTTAATGTTTTTGATGGTGTCATTGTTCCACTCTCCCAATGCTGTTTCATTCCATAAGTATATCCTATCCCCATGCAGGATGACATACATATTTTACTAATTCTATACTTGTATAGCGGCGATCTCACCCCTTTTCCGAATGAGCTAAGCCCTGACTACATATATGTGAGAGAGAACGAAATTTCGTGATTTTTAAAGGGGGGAGCATCATGGGATATTATATTGAAGTGGAACGTGGCGTTAAGCTGTATGTAGAAGATATAGGAGAAGGCATCCCTGTTTTGATGGTGCACGGCTGGCCGCTGGACCATCGAATGTACGAATACCAGGTTGCCCAGTTGCCTGCTTACGGATACCGCTGTATTCAAGTTGATCTTAGGGGGTTCGGGAAGTCTGATCGACCATGGCATGGCTACAATTATGATCGACTGGCAGACGATCTCCTGGCTGTTATACAGGCCCTCCAATTAAGCCATATACGGCTGATCGGTTTTTCTATGGGGGGAGCAATTGTCACGCGCTACATGAGCAGACATAGGGGATGGGGTGTTGATCAGCTAATTTTGATCGGAGCTGCCACGCCTCGGTTTACCCCAACCAGCGACTTTCCTTACGGCACTCCTGTCGCAGAGGTAGATAAACTCATCACACAAGCCTATACAGATCGTCCGCAACTGGTAACATCATTTGGCGAAATGTTGTTCGCCAAACCCGTCAGCCAGAGTTTACGTGACTGGTTACGTGATCAGGGCTTTGCGGCTTCGGTTCATAGCATGGCTTGTACTTTGTATTCACTGCGTGACTCTGATTTACGGCCCGATTTGCCATGTATACACGTGCCTACGTGGATTCTACACGGCAAGCTGGATCGGGTCTGCCCTTTCCCTCTAGCGCTCCAAACTCAAAAAGGAATTGCCGGCTCCAGGCTTATTCCTTTCGAACGAAGTGGTCACGGTGTATTTTATGAGGCACTACCTGAATTTAATTCCACCTTACTGAGCATACTATCCCCATCCTCTATACACCCTAATTGAAAGCCTGTTCTCAGAAAAACAAAAAAGACGCCTCAGCGCCGTTACGGCTATGGGGCATCTTTTACTACAAACATGTATCCGCTTAGGATTGTTTGGTATGATTAAAGCTCGTATTGTTTAAAACAGCCAGCTTTTTCTCGCCCTTCACCATGGCAGAACCGCAAATGGGGCATGTCGGCTCGACAGAAAAAGCGAAGTTATCCCGCATCCAGCCGTTGCATGTATCACTGGCGCAATTCCAAACAGTTGTAATTTCCTCAGGAATTTCATCCATTGGCTTTTTCCGTGAATTGTACATAAACATCCCTCTTTCTTCATGATTTATAAAGCGATAAGATGTAATCAGTTCAAAAACGGTCTTGTGAACAGATAAAAACAAATGCCCCAAACGCTATGTTCGGGGCATCTGAAGTAGGCTGTAATTTAAAATTACAGTTTTACAACGTTCTCAGCTTGTGGTCCACGGTTTCCTTCAACTACGTTGAATTCTACGCGTTGGCCTTCGTCCAAAGATTTGAAACCTTCGCCTTGGATTGCGGAGAAGTGTACGAATACATCGCTTCCACCTTCAACTTCGATGAAACCGAAACCTTTTTCTGCGTTAAACCATTTAACTGTACCTGTTTGCATGGAATTACCTCCAAAATATATTTATATGACCTTTATTTTTTACAAATAAAAATTCACATATTGCACAAGGTTATTTCAACCTAAAACAATAACCCTCTACAATATGTGAATCTCAGGTCACAATTTCAATATACTCATATTACCATAAGTGTATTGAAAACGCAAGCACTGGAGAATTTAATTTATGCAGAGTGCTTATGTCATCTATTGCTGCCTCAAGCTGTCTCCATTAGACAAGAGTGAGTCATTAACGCCTACTTAAAACATTATATCCGCAATTGCTTCCTATTATACCAGTAATCAAGAAATAAATATACACAACGTTGCGCAGGAGATGAACTTCTTGAGAAAAAGTCCATCCCCTGCTTTGTTTGCTCATTTTAATTACAAATCCGCTAGTGCTTTAATTTCCTCTGCTGTCAGCGCTTTGTTATATAACTGTACCTCGTCCATGCTGCCGTTAAAGTAGGCATCAGCGACAAAGCGGCTTTTACCGAGATACGCTTCGTTTGTCAGCAACTCATTAGGGTTAAAGGTAATACCGTCATTTACAGCTACTTCTTCACCATTTACATACAGCTTCCCTGTATTCCCCTCCAGTGTAACCGCCACATGGGTCCACTGGTTTAGAGGTAATGATGATTTGGAGAGCAGGCTCTGATCCGTACCTTCATGGATTGTAAACTGGAGTACACCGTTTCCTTGGGAAGGGGTGAGGAACATATGGCGAGCCTGGCCGTTGCCGAAGTCAAAAATCCGTTGCCAAGCGGCTCCGCCCTTCCAGTTCACCCACGCGGAAAAGGTAAAGTCCTTCGCATCCGTTACCGTGTTGGGCAGCTGCACGTAACCATCCTTGCCGTTCAGGGCAAGAGCACCGCCAAGCTTCCCATCTTTATCCCATGTGGCACCACCATAGGTCTTACCGTCGAGTTGATTATATGTGCTGTCGACAACCGAAGTTCCTTGATCCTCACTCCATGAGTAACGTGCGAGCTGAGGGCCTTGAGCCTGCTCGGGAACAATGGCACTAAAACTTTTCTTTGCTGTAGCTTTGTCCTTTTTAATAGTCGCCGTCAATGTAACTGCTGCAGGCTGGGAACCGGCTTCTGGACGGTACACTTCACCAGTGACAGAAATAATCTCAGGGCGGGAAGATTCCCACGAAATCGTGGTATCTTGTGCAGCTTGAGTAGGTAGCGTGAGATCATAAAAAACGTTGCTTGTGTCGCCTAGACTCAGATCCTTCTGCACCGCAGCTACAATCTTGCTGGCCTTCAGATCAGGCTTTAGCGAACCCCATACTGCAACACCCTTGGAGGACAGTGCGGTAAAAGCAAGGGTTTTGGCTCCCGTGTCTGGATCACGGTGCCGCAGGAATACCCCTTTGTACTTCGCACCATCTGCTGTAATTTCCAGCTGATTGTCTGCCCCCAGCTTCCATGTACCGTTCACTCCGCCAGACAGTTTGCCACCGTGATCCAGATTGACGGTAACAGCTTGCTTAATATTGGCCGAAATTTCCTTCCCGTGATTTACATACGAGTATTGGCCGATGACATCCTTCTCTGACAGCTTTTTCAGTGAATCCTCATCTCCTGAATAACGATAAGGAGCAACTACAGGCCAACCGTCAGCGTTCATGAACATTTCATGTACCCGCACTTCAAACTGCTCACCTCTCCCCGGAAAACGGGAATGAAAAATGACAAAATGCTTTTTCGTCTTGGGATCATAATAAGCCGAGTTGTGTCCGGGCGACACATAGCCTGTTCCCAGCCCTGTTCCCGGATCACCAATTTCTCTTGGAATTAGGTAATTACCTATTAACTTGACGCCGTATGGCTCAATGGAAGCGTCATCAAAAAGAGGTTTGTCAGGATTCGCTTTAACCTTGATCATGTCGTTGCCTTCAGCATCGTAGAAAGGACCATCCGGTGTTTTGGACCGAGCCACACGCAAGTTATATCCGCCATCCGCTGACAATCCGCCATAGGACAGGAACAAGTAATAGTAGTCCGTTTGTGGACTGTATTGTATGTACGGCCCCTCCATACGAGCATGGTTACCGCCCGTCAGTTTTTTCCCGTAGCCTTGGCCTGGTAAAGGCTTCCCTGTTTTTTCATCCATCTGCATAATGAAAATGCCTCCGGAGTAGGAGCCATATACCATCCACAGCTTGCCGTTCTTATCATAGAAAGTGTCAGGGTCTACGGCATTGGGATGCTTGGTTGCGTCATAGATCGTCCCATCTTCACTCGGTTGATCCCACATGCCGGACTTCAGGAAAATTCCTTTATTCTTATAAGGTCCTTCAATTTTATCAGCCACCGCTAGGCCCATAGCTGAACGCGGGGAGTCTCCTTTACAAGCGTTATAGTACATATAAAACTTGCCATCCGCCAGTTGAATAACATCCGCTGCCCACAGCGTGTCTGTCTGCGCCCAATCCAGCGCTTCCTTTAATTCCTCTTTGACGTTGGGAATCAATGCATTACCATTTGCCACACCTGTCGCAATTGTATCCCAATTCATGAGGTCTTTGGATTTGGCAGCCGCCAGATGTGAACCAAAAATGTAAAATGTATCTTTCACTTTCAGGATGGATGGATCATGTACGGAAGTCTCCTTGAAGGAAACAGCCTTTTTACTTTGGCTTAAAATGTTATCCAGACCTTGAGCTTGAAGGGTGGTTTGCTCCAGACTTTGAATCCCAGCTGTATCTGAATTGAGTGTGGACTCGGCGCCCACCAAAGAAGCAGGCAACAACAGTGCACCTGCCAGAGAAGCAGCCGTTACTTTACGAACAAATAATTGCTTCATAAATCAATCTCCTCTCGTTTTGAACATTCCTGCTAACATAAAACAATAATGAATAAGACGGTCAGGATTATGTTTGTATTAACTTCTCCACTCTTAAATTAAATGCTGATCATCCCCCTCTCTGAATTAAAGCGCTTTCAACCAATATGAAAAATAAAACCTCCTTTTGTTAAGAAGGACGATTCAAACCTGGCGGTTAATCGTATCTCTATATTATTCAATGAATATGGAAAATTCAATATGTAATTTTATATTTTTACGAATTATTCGTTTAATTATTAACCTTAATAAATGTGTTGCTTTAATTCCTAGTTTAAAGTTATAATTTGACAAGTAAAATTCTATATGTTACCTGCCGATATATCTAAAAAGAATTGTTTTACGATGAATATAATACAAATATTTACATTTTATGAGGAGGTGAAAATATATGCAATGGTATTTAAATGGATTAAAAAACTATGTAGGATTCCAAGGTAGAGCAAGACGTACAGAATACTGGATGTTTGTTCTATTTAGTGTAATTGCCAGTTTTATAGTCGGTCTGATCGATGGTCTTTTGGGCTTAACTCCAATATTGACTCTCATCTACTCTCTGGCTGTCCTGTTGCCATCCTTGGCAGTTCTTGCTCGCAGACTGCACGACACGGGTAAAAGCGGTTGGTGGATTCTGATTGCTCTTGTGCCATTCGGTGGTATTGTACTGCTTGTATTCGCATGCCTAGACAGTCAGCCTGGCGACAATAAGTATGGGAAAAATCCTAAATTGTAATTTGATGTAGTTTGGTCTAAAACCTCTTTCACTTTTGTGAAGGAGGTTTTTTTATACCCGCTTCTCCCCTATCGAAATTACAGCTATAAGTTTACCAAGAGACTCCAGCGTCCATACTGGATTAAAAAGTATCCTCAAAGAGAGGAAGAACGTGCATGCGTTTTCGGAAAAGAACCCCCCTTAACAAATTTAGAAAGGCACCCGTTCAGCAAAGCGAGAGTAAGTCTGAACATTCCGTAGAACAGCTCAGTGCAAATATCGGAACCAATCTTCAGCAGATCAGACAAGCGCTCGGCAACAGCACCGACATCGTCATAAGAGAAATTCGAATCGGCAAGGACGGTGACCAGACCATTGCGATCCTCTATACCGACGGTTTGGTGGACCAAAATATAGTCTCCGACTTCATTATGGAATCAATGATGCTGGACAGCAGCTTGTCCAAGGACGTGGAATGCCGGATTCAAGCCTCCTCTAATGTCATGCAAATGTTGAAAGATTACGCCCTTACTATCGGCAGCATTCGGGATATTAATGACTTTGAAGCCTTATATAACGCGCTGTTGTCGGGGGATGCAATCATTTTGATTGAGGGTGAGACGCAGGCAATATCGGCCAGCGCACGTGGATGGAAGGATCGGGGGGTCACCGAGCCTGCCTCAGAAAATGTCGTCCGTGGGCCTCGGGAAGGATTTTCTGAGACATTGCGTACGAACACAGCCTTGATTCGACGTAAAATTAAAGATCCGAATCTATGGCTGGAGACCAAACAAATCGGTCGTGTAACCCAGACCGATGTCGCTGTCATGTATATAAAGGGGATTGTGAACCCTAAATTGGTTGAGGAAGTACATGAACGATTGAATCGCATTGATGTAGACGGCATTCTCGAAAGCGGGTATATCGAGGAATTAATCCAAGACAAAACCTTCACCCCCTTTCCGACAGTATACAATTCAGAACGCCCAGACGTGATCGCCGCCGAACTGTTGGAGGGAAAAATTGCGATCCTGGTGGATGGTACCCCTTTTGTGCTTGTCGTGCCTGCATTATTTGTTTCCTTCCTGCATGCGGCGGAGGACTATTATCAGCGTGCAGACATTAGCAGCTTCATCCGTGTCCTTCGTTATACCGGAGTTTTTATTTCCTTGCTCGGTCCGTCCTTATATGTTGCCATCACTACGTTTCATCAGGAAATGCTGCCGACCTCACTGCTAATCGGTCTAGCAGCACAGCGCGAAGCGGTCCCCTTCCCTGCCTTTATTGAAGCACTCATGATGGAATTGACATTTGAAATATTGCGGGAAGCTGGCGTTCGCATGCCCAAGTACATTGGGGCAGCCGTCTCTATCGTCGGCACACTCGTCATTGGACAAGCTGCTGTCGAGGCGGGCATCATATCTGCGGCAATGGTTATTGTTGTATCGATTACCGCTATTTCCAGCTTTGTTCTTCCTGCCTACAATATGTCCATCGCTTTTCGTATGCTGCGATTCCCCCTGATGGGGCTTGCCGCTTCCTTTGGGCTGTTCGGAATTATCGTCGGAGGCATTGCCCTGATCCTGCATATGTGCAGCCTTCGTTCATTCGGCGTTCCCTATATGACTCCTTTTGCACCTCTCATACCGGCAGACACCAAAGATACCATCTTTCGATTCCCTCACTGGATGATGATGTCACGTCCCCGGTTAGTCGATCAGAAAAATGTCAAACGTCGAAACAGCACTCCGCCCCGCAAATCACGGGAATAGAAAAAAGAGAAACCGTCAGAAAGGAGTGGATCATCATGAAGCGGAAGAAAGCGTTTCTCTTCCTGGTTCTTGCACTCGTCTTACTTCTGACAGGCTGTTGGAATCGTAGAGAGTTGAATGAGCTTGCCATCGCCGTCGGTATGGGAATCGATAAGCAAGGAGATCAATTCCGGGTCTCTATCCAAGTGGTGGACCCTGGCAAAGCATCGGCTAAAAAAGGAGCAGGAGGTGGGGCTCCAGCCACCTTGTATACAGAGGAGGCGGACACCATATTTGAAGCGATCCGGAAAATAACAACAATTAGCCCCCGGAGAATGTATTTTTCTCACCTGCGCATATGTGTTATCGGTGAGTCGTTAGCTGCCGAAGGGATGGCAAAATCTTTAGATTTACTCTCCAGATATCATCAGTTCCGCACTGATTTTTATATTGTAGTGTCCAAGGACGTTAGTGCGGAGGATACGTTGAAAATTATGACGCCTTTAAATCCGATTCCCGCCAATGACCTTTTTTCTTCCCTGGAAACATCACAGAAAAACTGGTCGCCTACTACGACGGTAACCTTGGATGAATTGATTGCAGCTATGACTAGTGAAGGAAAGCAGCCTGTGTTGACAGGACTTCGGATCATTGGCAATAAAGAAATGGGAGAAACCAGCGATAATGTGCAAAAGATCGCTCCTTTCAGTCGTTTACAGTATTCAGGACTTGCTGTATTCAGAAAAGATCGACTAATCGGATGGTTAGATGAAACTGAAAGTAGGGGCTATAATTTTATCCTTGGCAAAGTGCAAAGCTCTGTCGGCTACGTTGCTTGCCCCAGAGGCGGCAAAGTCGTCTCCGAAATCATTCGCACCCAAACCACTGTAAAAGGAAGCACCTATAGGGGAGAGCCCCAGATTCATATTAAAATGCAGGTTGAGGCCAACGTGGGAGAAGTCGAGTGTACTGACCTCGATTTGACCAAGGTAGGAACGATTTATGACATTGAAAAGCAAGAAGAAGAAAAAATAGAAGATATTATGAAGTCGGCCGTTAGAAAGGCCCAGCAATCCTACAAAACGGACATATTTGGATTCGGTGAAGCCATTCATCGCGCTGCCCCGAAGACTTGGAACAGACTGAAACAAAACTGGGATGAGGAACACTTTACAGAATTACCCGTAACGATCAAAGTCGATTTCAAGATTCGGCGCTTGGGCACCATCGGTAGCTCCTTTATGAATGATATGAAAGAGTAATTCCTCACTCCACAAAAGAAGGTGTTTTGCAAAGTGCTATCTCAAATCGTAAAAATCATCGGCATATTCCTCGTCGCTGCTGTAATTAGCTTAATTGAAGTCCCCGACATGTGGAAAAAAGGATTTAAAAAAGAGCTTTGGTTATTTTTCATCCTACTCTTTTTTGCGGTCGGAATTAGTTGTGCCAAGGTATTACACTGGCTCATTCCCACCCCCCTGGATTGGATAACAGCCATTTATAGACCATTCAGCAATTTCCTGATCCATATGGGCCTAATAAAATAAGAGGAGGTGAAAAACAAGTGCCCGCACAAATCAAAATCTCAGCACGACAAATCATGATCATATCTGCTTTATTTACGGTCGGAAGTGCAATCCTCATCGTCCCTTCAGGGATGGCACTTGTAGCCAAACAAGATGCGTGGATTGCCGCGCTCGTGGGGGTCGGGGCTGGGCTTCTTATCTTGTATATGTACAGCAAGCTTGCGGCGCTTTATCCAGAGATGACCCTGGTTGAGATGATGGAAACCCTACTCGGAAAATGGTTAGGCAAAACCGTAGGTTTTCTATTTTTCACCCTACTATTCATTAATGCTCCTGTACCGGTGTTATTTTATTTAGGGAATTTTATGACTACTCAAATGATACCGGAAACGCCGATTCTAGCGGTAAATATTCTTTTTGCACTTATCATAGTATTCGCTGCTCGGCTGGGTCTCGAAGTCCTGGCTCGTTCGGCCGAACTGTTGTTTCCTTTATTTACTCTGCTGTATATTTCTTTTGTAGGTTTAGTGGTATCCAACATTAAGCTGGAAAATGTCCAACCTGTATTGGAGGCAGGAGTAGGGCCGATTTGGCCTGCTGCCCTGTCCTTTTTTAGCACAGTATTTATACCTCATATTATTTTGCTCATGATTTTCCCTTCTTCTATAAATCGTTCCGATCAAACCCGTAAAGCTTTTTTCATAGGAAGCCTGATTGGCGGATTGATGCTGGTCGTGGTGGTTGCATTGACAATTTTGGTATTTGGTCCTGACTTAACGGCAAGGAATATATATCCTAGCTATGCGTTAGCCAAAAAAATTAGCATTGGCAACTTTCTACAGCGCATCGAAGCCATTATGGCTACAATGTGGTTTATTTCACTTTTTTTTTAGAATCACACTGTATATGCACACCACAGTGACAGCAATAGCCCAAATCTTTTGTCTGAAAAGCGATCGGCAACTGGTGCTTCCTCTCGGGATGTTATTAGTCATCCTGTCCATCATCGTGTATCCTAATGTCCCTTACCAACAAACCTATGATACAAAGACGTGGATTCCCTATTCTCTATCCATTGGGTTGTTTTTCCCCTTACTGCTGCTCTGTATTCATGGGATACGAACAATCTGGTCAAAGAAAAAAACAGCATCCAAAGGGTAAATCACACTCTTTTTTCGTTATCTGCGAATTTTTTTAACGCTACCTGTTTACAATCTCCTCTTTTAGTTTATTTTAAACGAGTATTAAGCTGGCGCTAAGATTGGGCGTGTATGATGTATTTAAGAATCTGGTAACTACATAAGCCGGATGGGCTAAAGGCATAAACATCACTCCCGTTGGATATCCATATACCGTTCCACCCCCTCAGAAATTTAATGAACTACAAAAGGAGATTTACACTTATGAATCGAAAACGAATGTTGGTCATCTGCACACTGTTGCTGGCGTTATCTATTGGGCAGTCATCTACTTGGGGAAGTCGGGCTAATGCTGCTGCACTGGCTCCAGAGAGAGCCCTGCATGTACAGGACAATGAAGCTTCCAAGGATGATGATCTGTTGAAAGCACTGGGTATATCCTCGGATGAGCAATTATATGATGCGTTATATAATGGTCAAACCTTGGCTGATATTGCACAAACCCATAATCAGGATGCTCAGGCTATCGTTGATCTACAGGTAGCTCAGTTGACGGAGCAGTTGGATCAACGACTGGCCAATAAGAACATTACCCCAGAGCAATACCAAGCCCATAAGGCAGAACTGACACAAGTCGTTGCCAAAAGTGTGTTCGGGCTATAAGCCTAGGACACGACCGAACATCAAAAAGGCGCTGAACCCATAGAGGATCAGCGCCTTTTCTGTATTTGATATAACTTACGCTTGATATACCCGAATCAGATTGGTCGTGCCTGCCTCAGCGACAGGGACACCTGCTGACAGGACTACAGTATCTCCTTTATGGATATATCCTGCATTCAGCGCGTTACGGATGGAAGATTCGAACATTTCATCCGTTGTGGCTACCTTATCCCCTTTAATCGGGAATACACCGGACAACAGGCAAATTTTAGCGAATACCGTGTTATTCGGAGTAACCGCAATGATCGGTGCCTTCGGACGATATTTGGACACCATACGAGCCGTGAATCCACTGGCAGTCGAGGTAATAATCGCTTTGGCATCCAGCTCCAGAGACGAACTCACCGCACCCTGACTAATGACTTCAGTAATGTTGGTGCTTTGGCGTGCTCTGCGCTTATCGAACTGCTCCTGGTAATCCAATTGTGATTCTGCACTGGCAGCTACCGCAGCCATGGTCCGTACGGATTCAACAGGGTATTTACCTGCAGCAGATTCGCCCGACAGCATCACTACGTCAGCTCCCTGCATAACGGCATTGAACACGTCACTAACTTCAGCTCTCGTCGGACGCGGGTTCACCTGCATGGACTCCAGCATGTGAGTAGCAACGATAACGGGCTTGCCGACCAGATTACACTTGTCGATCATTTCTTTTTGCATCACAGGCACGTCTTGAATCGGCACTTCCACGCCCAAGTCGCCACGAGCTACCATAATACCGTCCGAAGCTTCGATGATATCATTCAGGTTTTCCATACCTTCGGCATTTTCAATTTTGGAATAAATCTGTACATGCTCGGCATGATGTCCCTTCAAAATCTCACGGATTTCACGGATATCGTCGCCTTTACGCACAAAAGAAGCCGCAATAAGCTCGATACGCTGCTCCACCCCAAATTGAATGTGCTTTACGTCGCGCTCTGTTACGCCTGGAAGAGTTGTATGAATCCCTGGCAGATTCACACCTTTTCTCGGCTTCAAAATACCGCCGCTTACGATGTTACAAATCATCTCGGTTCCTTCGATGGAGGTTACAGTCAGATCAACCAAACCGTCGTCGATGAGAATGCGGTCACCTGCTTTGATATCCTTCGGCATATCTGGGTAATTCACCGAAATACGATGCTCGTCCCCCAAAATCTCTTCCGTGGTCAGAATAAGCTGGCTGCCTGGCTTCAGTAGAACAGATGCCTCCTTCAGCTTGCCAATCCGTATTTCCGGTCCTTTAATATCCATCATGACAGGGATACAGGTATTCATTTCCTTCGCTGCCTGTCTCACATTTTCAATACGTTTAACATGATCCTCCAGCTCCCCATGAGCCATGTTCAAGCGAGCTACAGTCATACCAGCCTGGATCATTTCTTTTAACAAATCAATGGAGTCGCAGGCAGGTCCCATAGTACAAATAATTTTCGTTTTAAGCATAGTAATGTCATCCTCCTGAATGTCTTTACTGTATAACTTCTTCTCCACTTTGCTTCTCTATCTACATTAAACTTATATAGTCCTATTCTACCTGTACCCGTTCACCAAGACTATGAACTATAGTATGATGGATGTATTACAGTATGATGAATGTTGAAGACATTGGAGAGTGAGTTTTGTGATTACATTGACGGGTATACGGCAGGACAATGGCGTAGACTGGTATGAAAAGGCTGGTGCAAATACCGACAACGATGACTTGCTATTTATTTTGGTCACCTTTGGCAAATGTGTATATTGGGTGAACGATAGCAAGATCATTCTGGGCAAGGGTGAAGCACTGCTTTTACCCGCTCATCTGAATTACTATGGCAAGAGCATTCCTACGCTTTTCCATACCAAGTATGTGATACATTGCCGCAAAACATGTACGAACAGCACACTTCCCATACTGAATACAGACCAGCCGTTATGGATCAAGCCCGGATGCTACGATTTGCTGCATGAACGGATCAAATCGATGTATTATCAATGGACTGAACACCCAAGCTACTACGCCCTGATGGCTGACTGTCTGCTGACCGAAGCCATGATTTATATGAACCAGGAATGGGACAAAGGTACCGTTCCTCGCGATAAAGAACGGCATGTAGAACATATGAAACAGTACATTCAGAATCACTACAGGGAAAAGGTAACCAAAGAAGAGCTTGGTGATGCCATTCGCAAAACCCCCAATTATGCCGCGACACTGCTGCGTGAGGTTACAGGCCAAACGATCAGCGAGCATGTACATACGCAACGTATTAAAACCGCCATCTACATGTTGACGGAGTCGCGGCTAACGATTCGTGAAATTTCGGAGTATGTGGGCTATAGTGATGTGTCCTATTTTCATCGGATCTTCAAACGCTTAACAGGCTGTTCCCCGTCCGAGTTTCTGGATGAACGTTCCTCCATCGTCTAATCTGATAGCCTGAAGCAGAATTTCACAGATAAAAAAATGGCCGCTTCACATCGAATGCTGCTCTAGTTATCCTTTTTTTCATTAAGGGACAAGAGCGCTCCGTGTAAAAGCGACCATTATATTTATAGTTACACGCATGAATCTGCGTATATTGATGCTGACTGAATGATATTATTTGGAGGAACCCGCTGTTTTGACTTTGTCCAGCATTTTATCGTTAAAGCCAAACATCCAAGTCAGGACAAAGGATACTGCCATAGCAGCCAAGTTCGCCAAAATATAAAACGGAAGCTGATGGTTCATGTAGAGCAACGTACCTGGAATAACCGTAACCGCCATCCCTGTAGCCGCTAAATGCAAGACCGAAGCAATAAAACCACCAACCGCTCCGCCGATGAGACCCATGACAAAAGGCTTCATATATCTCAAGTTGACCCCGAAGATAGCCGGCTCTGTAATTCCTAGGAAAGCAGAGAACGAAGAAGGAAGCGCCAACGCTTTCAGCTTGCTGTCCTTCGTTTTCAGACCAACTGCCAGACAGGCAGCTCCCTGTGCAGCCATTGCGCAGGTAATAATAGCATTGAAGGCATTTACGCCGTTCTTTTCAAGCAGTTGAATCTCCAGAAAATTAAATATATGATGCACACCTGTAACGACGATAATCTGATGCAAAAAGCCGATGACGATCCCTGCAATACCGAAAGGCAAATCAAGTACAAATATGGTTCCGTGCAGCACCCATTCTTCAAGTGAATGGAAAACTGGACCGATAGCAAACAGTCCCAAAGTGATCATAATCAACAATGTTAAAAATGGTGTGAGAATCAGATCCAGTGCTTCAGGCACCCGTTTGCGCAGCGCCCGCTCCAGCTTGGCTCCGATCAAGCCCACGAAGAAGGCTGGTAATACCGAGCCTTGATAGCCCACCACAGGAATAAAACCGAACATCGTCAACGGATGGGCTGAGCCGTCCGCAACACTATACGCGTTAGGCAAAGCTGGGTTTACCAGCATCAGACCGAGAACGATACCCAGCACCGGACTGCCGCCGAATACTCTAAAGGCTGACCATGCGACTAAAGCAGGCAGAAAGGCAAAAGCCGTATCCGTTAATACCTGTGTATATAATAAAAAGTTAGGTGAAATATCCTGCGGCGTCATGCCGAGCAATGCGAGAATTTGCGGCTGAGTGAGCAAACCGCGCAGTCCCATGAACAACCCCGTAGCGACCAGCACTGGAATAATCGGTACAAACACGTCGCCAAAGGTGCGGATAGACCGCTGGAAGACGTTGCCCTCCTTTTTCGCCTGACTCTTCACCTCTTCTTTAGATGAACCCGTCACGCCAAGCTTTTCAACCTCATCAAAAATCCGATTTACCGTTCCTGTACCAAAAATAATTTGATATTGACCTGAATTGAAGAAAGCCCCCTTAACCTTGTCGATCTCCTCAACCTTTTTCTGATCAATTTTCTCTTTATCATGCACCATAATGCGCAGGCGCGTTGCACAGTGAGCAAACGAAGCGATATTTTCCTTTCCACCGATCGCCTCGATCACTTCTTTAGCTATCTCTCTGTTTTCCGCCATGATGTTCATCCCCTCGTTCATTCCGTTATGTTTGATGATTAACGATCCACTTGATGAATTAGCCTACTCATGTAAAATTCCATTTTACCGCTTGGAAGAGAGCCTCTCCCTTGTCGGCAAAAAAGCGTATTTCGTCACTCTCTGGGTGCGGAAAAATACGACTGGTGAACACTTCTTCCCCATCATTGACGAAAATCTCAACTGAAGATGTATCTACAAACAGATGAAGTTTAATATGATCCTTGTCCCATGCACACTGCCGTACTTCACCGTACGAAGTGGCTACAGGCTCACCCGATTGCGTACGATCCAATACAAGTTTACGGCTAACGGCATTATATTTAATCACCGTTTTCTCCGTCTCACTCGCACGGAATTCAATACCGAATGCCTTGGCATCCAAAAGATCTACTTCGCAGATCATCTCATAGGCAGTACCCTTAAATCCTTCGTAGGTTTTGCTCTCTGAGGACAACGTGTCAGCTACCCGATCCTCACTATTTCTACGCAGTGTGGTTAATTCGGGGATAGGTCGCTGCAAGAGTTTTCCCTCATGAAGCGTAAGTTCCCTCGGTAACGTCAGACAATGGGCCCATCCGTTCGGATCTGTCGGATATTCGATATCCGGCAGCCCCATCCAGGCCACCATAATACGACGCCCCTGCGGGTCAATCATCGTCTGTGGTGCATAGAAGTCGAAGCCCCGATCAAGCTCGTGGAATGCGCCGTGCTCCAGTGTTCTTGTCTCTGTATCCAGCAGTTTGCCGATGACGTAGCCCGATTGATAAATATTGTGGTTTTCATCCCCTGAAGGCTCCAAGCCCTGTGGAGAAAAGACCAACACACCCGCTCCATTCAGTTCAAAATAATCCGGGCATTCCCACATATATCCAAACGATTCCAGCCCCGTGCTCAGTTCTCCCTCGAACTGCCAAGTGTGAAGATCCGTTGAACGATAAAGGACAACGCAGCCTGTTGAATTCGTTCTCTGGGCACCAATCACACAATAGAAACTATCGCCGTCCTTCCACAGCTTGGGATCACGAAAATGATCTGTATAGCCTTCTGGTACATGGTCAATAACAGGATGCTCCCACTTGATAATGCGACCGCTCTCATCCATCACAGCCATGCATTGATAAGGATGTCTAATCCAGTTTTCGTCTCTTGTATTTCCTGTATACATCATGTATAACTTGTCCTCATGCTCTAGCGCGCTGCCGGAATAAGCCCCATGCGAGTCGAAATCGTCCCCAGGTGTGATGCCAATGCCTGCACTATGCCATGTGACCAAATCTTTGGATTTCAAATGATACCAATATTTCATCCCATGATCGGTTCCGAGCGGGAACCACTGATAAAATAAATGGTATTCACCTTGATAATATGAAAATCCATTCGGATCATTGAGTAAACCTGTCGGTGGCTGGATATGAAATGACTGTCGCCACTGACATTGCTCCACCTTTTTCTGCAAGCTCGCTATTTCACCGGGCTCTGCCTGCTCGATCAATCGATACTTTTGTTCTTTTGTCATTTTCATAGGTGTACCTCATTTTTTAAAAACTTAGATTTAGGGAACCGGTTCCAAATTAACGAAAAAATATTATAACGGAACCGGTTCCTATACGATTAAAAAAAATACTCATCCATGGAGTTGCAACCGATTCCAATTGTGCAAGAGTAAAATGGAACCGGTTTCGAAGAAATTATAATCCACTTGTTTAACGTTTGTCAACGCTTTCTCTTTCAATAAGGGAATAATCCATGACTGTCACTTGCTCTACCGTTTTATGTTCTACCAGCCGTACAATATTTTGTGCTGCTACACGTCCAGCCTCCATATACGGATATTGAACAGTTGTTAGCGCAGGGTGAATGACCTCCGTAATATCGTATCCCCCAAAGCCAGTGACCGACAAATCCGACGGAATGGTAATTCCTCTGGAATAAGCCGCGTTGATTACCCCAAGCGCGATATTATCCGTAGCGCACACCATCAACGATGGCTTGAATTGGTCTAAGATGGCAGATGCAGCAATCCGTGCATCGGACATTTTAAACCCGGTTTCATAGTACCTGATATCATATCCTGCGACTCGCATCGTCTCGTCCGTATAACACGTAGCAGGTAACGCATCGCGAACAGCCTGCCTAAAGCCCTCTTTGCGTTGCACACCGACAGCAACGTCCCTTTCAGTAACACCGACATAGGCAATTTCACGGTGGCCCTGTGACAGGACATATGCACCGATATCATATCCGGCACGATAATCATCATGGATAAGGCTATGGATCTGCTCATGTTGTTGGCCTACCAGCAATACCGGAATACTGATGTCTCGAATCGCGGTCAGGTGGTCGTCTGTAATTTGAGCAGCCAGCAGAATGATGCCTGAAATTTTTTGTCGTGCGAACTCATAGATCGCTTCGATTTCACGCTTTACATCCTGACTCGTATTAGAGATCAGCATCTGGTAATGCTGGGAACGCAGTTCCTCATCAATCCCCATTAACGTATGAGATGTCGCAAAGGAATCCAGCCGTGGCACGACGGTTCCGATAATGTTGGTTCGTTTTGCCTTCAAACTTTGGGCAAAGGTATTGGGCACATACCCCGTGGCCTTAACCACCTTTTCAATTTTACGCTTAGTGTCCAGGCTGACAGATCCGCCGTTCAAAAAACGGGATACGGTGCTCTTGGATACACCAGCCATTTGGGCTATATCTGCAATTGTCTTATTCATGAGGTCCCCCGGAGATTTTCATTTTCATAAGCGTCCAAAACTTCTCATTTCATATAATTCTATAATACCATATGGCAGGATTGGATTGCTGTAGCTCCAGATTCATCATGCACAAAAAAGCCGTCCCTTCCATGAAGAAGGAAACGGCGTTTTATGATGGACTGAATTTTAAAAATCAAAGTTGTCCGGATCTGGACCTACCCGAAGATTGGCATTTAACGCCTGAATTTGATCCATATCCTCACGCGTCAATTCAAAGTCAAAAATATCGGCATTTTCGACGATTCGATGCGCCTTGGTGGACTTGGGAATAGTGACGACTCCCTGCTGTACATCCCAGCGTAAAATCACTTGAGCCACCGATTTACCGTACTTGTTCGCTATGTCTTGCAGTACCGGATGATCGAGCAATTGACCCTGCATGAGCGGGGACCAGGCTTCCATTTGGATGTTGTTCTTTTGACAGAATTGCAGCAGCTCGGTTTGGGTTAGCTGCGGGTGAAACTCCACCTGATTGACCATTGGCTTGATTTCTGCATCCTGCATGAGATCTTCCAAATGGTGAATTTGGAAATTGCTGACTCCGATGGCCTTAATCCGTCCTTCTTTATACAAGGACTCCAAAGCTCTCCAGGCTTCTTTGTATTTGCCTTGAACCGGCCAATGAATCAGATATAGATCCAGATAGTCCAGCCCCAGCTTGTCTAGGCTTGCTTCATAAGCTGCTCGCGTCTCTTCATAGCCTAAATCTGCATTCCACACTTTGGACGTGACGAATAGTTCTTCTCTGGACAGATTATTCTCCGAGAGGGCTTCCTGAATAGCCTGTCCTACACTGTTTTCATTCGCATAGATTGCCGCTGTATCTATACTGCGGTAGCCATGCTTTACAGCAGCCTTCACAGCATTGACCAGCTCTGAACCTTCTTCTACTTTAAATACCCCGATGCCAAACCAAGGCATGCGAACTCCGTTGTGCAATGTTGTTGTGCTTTGTAGGTTTTGTGTCATTTTGTATCTTCCTCTCTATTTTTTAAAAGTTTTAGCCTACCAAGGCGGTTGTATCCCTTTTTTCGAGCATACGACTCCATGCTGTCAGTAGAACCGCAACAAAAACCATTACCCCACCGACCCAAGTCGTATGCATAAGCCCCAGTGAATCTGTCACAATTCCTCCCACATATGCTCCGATTGCGATTCCTGCATTAAAAGCCGCGATATTAACAGCAGAGGCGACATCGACCGCTTTGGGTGCAAAACGTTCGGCTAACATAACTACATACACCTGTAGACCAGGCACATTCATAAACGCAAGCAATCCCATAAAAAAAAATCGTCAACAGACCTGCCGTTTGAAATGGCACGGTAAACCACAGCAGAAACAGGATCACAGCTTGAATCAGAAACATGTAAAACAAAGCTGAAAGCGGTCTGCGGTTCGCAGCTTTTCCACCGATGACATTCCCGATAGCAATGGCGATTCCATACAATAAGAGAATGAATGTTACCGTATTTTCTCCAAAACCGGTTATGTCATGAAGTAATGGAGATAAATAAGTAAACACGACGAATGTGCCCCCATATCCCAAGGCAGTAATGATAAATGCAAGTAGCAAGCGACCATTCGTAACCAGTTTGACCTGCTCGCTGAAAGGGGTCTTGTTCCCTTTCCGAAGCGTAGAGGGCAGCAGGATCAGATTGGCAATGAGGGCCACAACACCGACGACCACAATAGCCATAAATGCAGCCCGCCAACCCCATTGCTGCCCCACGTAGGTGCCCAACGGCACTCCTGTAACGGTGGCAACGGTCAAGCCGGAGAACATAATCGAAATGGCACTCGCCCGCCGATCATCGGGAACAAGGTCGGCCGCGATGGTGGACCCGATGGACATGAACACTCCATGGGAGAACGCCGAGATGACACGTGCAATCAGCAGCAGGGTGATTCCACTAGAGACCGCAGCAAGGCTGTTGCCTGCTATAAACACAATCATGATCCACAGCAGTAGCGTTTTACGAGGAACACTCGATGTTAACGAGGTCAACACAGGTGCCCCAATGGTAACCCCTAATGCATACAGCGTTACAGTTAGTGCGGACATTGTTACGGATATGTGCAAGTCTTCAGCGATCAGGGGAAGCAATCCTACGCTGATGAACTCAGTGGTCCCAATGGCAAAGGCGCTTACGGCTAAAGCCAGTAATGGCCAGATACTTCGTTTGGATTCTGGCGACATGTTTTTCACTCCTATCTATAGTAATCTTCGACCAGCAGATGTTATTATGAGTTATTCAATCAATTATGAACAGTACGTACTTTTTAGTGATATAGGTACCAAAAAGTACCCTAGAGGCGACATACACGGAGGGATCGGCATTGGGAAAGAAAAAATACAATATCTCTGTTGAGGCGACATTAGAGGTGATCGGAGGAAAATGGAAGTGTGTGATTCTGTGTCATTTGACCCATGGAAAGATGCGAACAAGTGAATTAAAGCGCATGATGCCTTCCATAACACAAAAAATGCTGACTCAACAGCTTCGTGAATTAGAGGAAGACGGCATTGTCAATCGGATTAGTTATAATCAGGTTCCACCCAAAGTGGAGTACGAGCTTAGTGAATATGGATGTAGTTTGAAAAGCATTTTGGATTCACTTTGTGCCTGGGGAGAAAGACATATTATTAAAGAATACGGGGATAAATCTGCGGTTTTGGAGGATAACATTCTGAATAAGCTGTAAAGCAAAAAAAGCGTCTGCACTAGATCAGCAGGCGCTTTCTCTCTCTTACAATTCCAAGAGTTACGAATTGGACATCATTTTATTTGGTAAAATCAATGACCATACGTCCTTGGATTTTGCCATGCTCCATCTCTTCGAAGATCTCATTGATGTCTTCAAGCGGACGTTTTTGTACAAGAGGAACAACTTTACCTTCTGCAGCAAACTGGAACGCTTCTTTAAGGTCTTCACGAGTACCGACCAAAGAACCGATTACTTGAATGCCGTCCAGAACCAGACGCGGAATGTCCAGATCCATTTTATCGGTTGGAAGACCTACAGCTACGACACGCGCGCCAGCCTTCACAACGTCAATAGCTTGGTTGAAAGGTGTTTTGGCAACAGCAGTAACCACGGTTGCATCCAGACCAGCACCGTTCGTTAATTCCTTAGCTCGGGCGACTGGATCTTCTTTCATGCTGTTAACAATATAATCAGCACCAATTTTTTTGGCCAGTTCGAGTTTTTCATCACTGATGTCAAAGGCTACAACTTTAGCATTGAATACATTTTTAGCGTATTGCACAGCCAGGTTACCCAAGCCGCCGATACCGAAGATACCGATCCATTGTCCTGGTCTGATATCGCTTACTTTAACTGCTTTATATGTTGTAACCCCTGCGCAAGTTACACTACTTGCAGCGGCAGGATCAAGATTATCTGGTACTTTGACCGCATAGTCAGCTGTGACAATACATTGTTCTGCCATTGCACCGTCTACCGTGTATCCGGCATTTTTAACTTCACGACACAAAGTTTCCCGTCCAGTTAAACAATATTCGCAGTGACCGCAGCTTTCGAACATCCAGGCAATACTTACGCGATCGCCAATTTTAAGACTGGTCACTCCTTCACCTAATTCAATGACTTTCCCAATACCTTCATGTCCCAGAACTCTGCCTGTGACATCACCGAAATCTGCATTTTTTACGTGCAAATCTGTGTGGCAAACCCCACAATATTCAACTTGGACTAACGCTTCCCCATGTTTCAGGGAGCGCAAAGGTTTCTCTTCTACACTAACTTTCTTGTCTTTTGTAACAATTGCTGCTTTCATGTAGATCTCTCCTTTGAGTAGATATGGAATTATTTTGTAACGCACACCCCACTATTATAGTCACTTCCCCCAAAGAGGACAAACAAAATTTCACCACTCCATTATTCTTTCTACACCCCGGTAATAATAAGCAACCATTTCTACCTTTTTCCTAAGTCCTTGTACCCTTGCAGGAACTTTGTACAATAATTTACAATGTAAAAAGTTTCACATACTCTATTTGGAAGAAGGATAAAGAAACATGAAAAAACATTGGAGAGGTTGCTTGTTCAGCA
Source organism: Paenibacillus sp. ICGEB2008 (assembly GCF_000307675.1). Lineage (NCBI taxonomy): Bacteria > Bacillati > Bacillota > Bacilli > Caryophanales > Paenibacillaceae > Paenibacillus > Paenibacillus sp. ICGEB2008. The sequence goes on along the minus strand of NZ_AMQU01000002.1, from coordinate 63,814 downwards.
TATTTTCCATAATCTTGGCACTGTCGGTAACAGGATGTACATCACCCGCCACTTCTAGTCCTACTAGCGCATCATCGTCCTCAGCTAACAACGCTCATGCAGTTATTCAGAAAAGCCCGCACTGGTCCTACGAAGGGGATGAAGGACCGGAGCATTGGGGGGAGCTGGAAAAGGATTTTGTCGCTTGTGGTAACGGTCAGGAGCAATCTCCCATCAACATAGAGCATTCCCATCTGGAAGCTTCGCATACGCAGCAACCGCTGCAGGTTCATTATTCAACCACTAAAGTATCCATACTGAATAATGGACATACCGTCCAAGTCAATGCAGCTAGTCCCAGCAATAATATTGTCGTGGACGGCACTACATTCACCTTAAAGCAGTTCCATTTTCATCATCCAAGTGAACACCAAATAGACGGTAAAAATGCTGAAATGGAGCTTCATTTTGTTCATCAAAGCGACAACGGAAGCACAGCTGTCTTAGGGGTTCTTATACAAAGTGGCAAAGAAAACAAGGCCTTCAACCGCATTTGGTCCAAACTGCCGAAAGATATTTCCAAAGAAGCGGTTCTGAATGAGGATGTAAATCTCGCTGCGCTGCTGCCAAAAGACCTGCACTCCGTTCGCTACAATGGGTCGCTGACTACCCCACCATGCACAGAGCATGTGAATTGGACGGTATTGGAACAGCCTATTGAAATGTCCGCAGACCAAATCAATCAGTTTGCTGCCATTTTTCCCGATAACCATCGTCCTGTACAACAGCTAGGAACCCGTGAGCTGAAGACCGATAAACAATAAAATATAGTGCCCTAAGACATAAAGATATAAGGTGCATTTTAAATACAAACAGAAGCCTCCTCATTCATCTGATAGAGGGGCTTCTTGTTATTATAGTTGCTGTCTACTTACCATCGTTATAATCGCACCAGTTGCTCCACCTTCACCGGCAGACCTGTGCGCATAGAGCGGTTGGCAGCGATGCCTGTTAAAATGGACCATGCGCCATCAATATGGGAGGCCGCACGATGAAACCGATCCTCTGCCGGCTTATCGAAAATATCCCGCAGCATGACCGGATCTCCTCCGCCATGTCCCCCCACGCCTTCCTCTACTTCGACCTCGTAAGGTGCTGCAAAGTGAGGATAGATCGTGATAGTTTTCTCTTTTAGCGCCCCCTCATCTGCCTTGCTGCCACCGGAATTAACATAGGATTGCTCGGACACCCGAACTTCCATCCGTCCCTTGGTGCCGTTAAATACAATGATAAAGCCCTCCCATGGCATATAAGCGTTCAGTGAATAGTTCATTACCGTTTTATTCTGATACTTCACCATGACACTGAGCGTATCCTCAATACTGATATTGTCGCCAAATACGCTTTGGTCCCGCACATATCCATCCTCATGCTCCGCATCCAGATACATACTTTTTAGATGCTCGTTACGATCCAGATGTAAGGCAAAAGGGTCATTCTCCGCCGCCTTGCTGCCGTAAGCCCGTTGATAGAACTCCGTCACGCCACGCTGCTCCGCATTCTCCCGGCCGTAAAATTTCAAATCACCCAGCGCATACACCGTCTCCGGCTTCGAGCCAAGCCAGAAGTTCATCAGGTCAAAATGATGCGTTGATTTGTGCACCAACAGACCGCCGCTATTGCGCTTGTCCCGGTGCCAGCGGCGGAAATAATCCGCGCCATGCTGGGTATTCAGCAGCCATTCAAAATTGACTGATAAGATGTCACCCAGTGTCCCGTCCATGATAACCTCACGGATTTTCGTATTATGCGGGGCATAGCGATAGTTAAAGGTGACGCGCAGCTTCCGTCCCGTGCGTTCTATGGCATCCAGAATGTCTTGGCATTTATCCTCGTCCACCGTCATCGGCTTCTCGGAAATGACATCACAGCCCAGCTCCATCGCCCGGATAATATACCGATGATGCACCCGGTCAATGGTGGTGACGATGACGATATCCGGCTTCACCTCCGCGATCATCCGATCAAATTCGTGAGCTTTATAGGTTGGAATCAGCTGGTGCTCGTATTTCTCTTGCAACAGCCGATTGGCATAGTCCATTCTCGTCTGGTTGACGTCACAGAACGCGACCAGCTCTGATGTATCTTTGAAAACGGTAACAACTTCACCGTAAAAAAATTCAGCTCTTCCTCCGGTGCCCACAAGCGCATATTTGATTTTAGCCAATAGGTTCACACCCTTTACATGAATTACTTCTATTTTATAGTATAAGAAAGAGCGAAATCTTCGCTTTTATTGTGAATCGGTCCAAAAAGTATGCATATATTATCCTCATGAATATTTTCATAAAGGAGCACGTCGTTATGATCGCCACTCCCCATTTTGCTATCGAGCAAGCGCTTCGGACGGTGCCATTTAGCATGTCTGCCGACCATGTCCATCAAGCGCATGAAATCTATTATCTGCTGGCAGGAGAGCGTTACTACTACATTAATCAGCGTGTATACGCACTACAAAAGGGCGATCTGATCTGGATTAGCAAACATGATTTCCACCGTACGAGTAACAAAGGGAACGGCAGCCATGAGCGAATTTTGATCAACTTTGATGAAGCGTTTGTAGGCTCGTCCACGTCTGTCACTCCATCCGGCGATCAGAATCACCTGCTATTGCCTGAAAAAAGCTTTTTGCTTCGCCCCTCTGCAGCAGAACAACGCGAGTTGGAGCATCTGTTCCAGCAAATGCTGGATGAATACCATCAAGAGCATGCCTACCGATATATGTATCTTCAAAGCCTGCTGCTGCAGCTACTGATACGAATCCGCCGCATACAATCAGCGGCTCCTGAGACCATAGCGCCTGAGCGCAGCGAGAAGCAGCAGCGCGTGTACTCGGTGATTGAGTATCTGCATATCCACTATGCCGAGAAGCTATCGTTGGAGCAACTGGCAGGACACTTTTATATTAGCAGCACCTATCTGTGCCGCATTTTCAAGCAGACCACAGGTTTTACGTTGGTCGAGTATCTTCAGGATGTACGGGTCCAGCAGGCTCGGGCGTATTTGAAGGAAACAAACTGGAAAGTGACCGCCATTGCTGAAAAAACGGGCTTTGACAGCATTGCTCACTTTGGCCGTGTATTCAAGCATTTCACCGGGCGTACTCCATTACAGTATCGGAAAGTACATAAAAAGGAGTAGGGAAAAGCCCCTACCCCTTGATACCTGTTAAGGTAATCCCCTCAATAATTTGCTTTTGGGCGATGATGTAGACGATGAGCACCGGGACGACCGAAATAGTGGTGCCCGCCATCATCAGTGACCAATCGGCGGTATATAGTCCTTTGAAATTGTTGAGCAAAAGTGGAACTGTAAATTTCTCTGGTGTATTGAGATAGATCAGCGGATCAAGAAAGCTGTTCCAGGCACCCAAAAAAGTGAAAATCCCGATCGCCGCCAATGCCGGACGAATGAGTGGCAGAATGACACTCCAGTAAATGCGAATGTATCCCGCCCCGTCCATGACTGCTGCTTCCTCCAGATCGCGTGGAATTCCCATGACGAATTGACGGAGCAAAAACACCGCGAATGCATTAAACAAGGCTCCAGGTACAATCAGCGACCAATGCGTATCCAGCCAGCCGATACGATCCATCACCAAGTATAGCGGAATCATCGTTACCTGCTTAGGCACCATCATCGTAGCGAGGAACAAAATAAACAATATATCCGAACCCGGAAAACGGATTTTAGCAAAGGCATACGCTGCCATAGATGCGCTAATCAGCGTCGCTGTCACGATGATAAACGTAATGTAAAAGCTGTTCATGTACGCCTGCACGAAGGGCATGGCCTCCAGCGATGCCGGATAGTTGCTCCATACAAACGGATCGGGAATCCATTGTGGCGGAACGACAAAAATTTGAGAGATATCCTTTAAAGAACTGAGGATGGTCCATAGAAATGGAAAAAACATGATTAAAGAGCCGACAGCGAGCAGCACATGGCGCAGGAGCATCCTGCCTCTGCAACTAATCTCCATAGTGCACCCACCTCTTTTGCATTTTAAATTGCAGCAGTGTAAATATGAGAATAATCACGAACAAAATCATTGCCGCTGCCGCACTTTCTCCCATCGTGAAATCAATGAATGCCTGATCGTAAATGTGATACACAAGCGTATAGCTTGCTTTGGCTGGCCCGCCGTTTGTCATGACGAACGCCTGATCGAACACCTGAAAAGAGCTGATGACCATCATAATGGTGACAAAAAAGGTTGTTGGTGACAATAGCGGCAATGTGATATACCTTAGCTGCTGGAACTTACTGGCCCCGTCAATTTCGGCTGCCTCGTAATAGCTTTTAGAGATGCCCTGAAGTCCTGCCAAAAAAATGACCATGTTGTATCCCAGTCCCAGCCATATGCTAAGTAGAGCAATCGACGGGATCACCCAATGCGTATCGGTAAGCCACATCGGGCCTGCAATGCCAATCGCTCGCAGCAAGTGGTTTAAAATGCCGAATTCACCATTCAGTATCCACATCCAGATGACCCCCACCGATACCGAACTGGTTACGACAGGCATGAAAAAAAACAAGCGATAGATTTCCCTGCCCTTCACTTTGTTGAGTACGATGGCTACGAGCAGAGCCAACACAATCCCCACCGGAATGACCAGCACCATATAGTACACCGTATTAATGAGTGCCTTCCAAAAATCAGGATCAGATAATTGACCTTTAAAATTGTCCAAGCCGACAAACAAAGGCACCCCAAAACCATCCCAATTGACAAAGCTTAAGTAAAACGCATACAGCAAGGGCAGCAGTGAAAAACATAACAGACCAAGAAACTGGGGGCCAATAAATAGATAGCCCCACAGCGCTTGATGCTTTTTCTGCATCTTGTCACCTTCCTCCCTGGTCACGGCCCATCCCGTGTTTACTTGACCGCCTTGGATATGATCTGATTCAACTTTTCAATGGTTGTCGCAGCATCCTGCTTGTCCAGGAACATCAGGTCAATGGTTTCCGTGATATCGGAGTTCAACCCCGGCACCTGTGCATCATACGCCAATGCAGAACCATAAGCATGCCCTTTATCACGTCCCTCAGTCAGATAGCCCGAGTGCTCAATCGTCGCCTTTTTCATGATGCTCTCATCTGCGGCAGCAAGCGTACCCATGGCATTGCCACCTTCAACCAGCCGCGCCTCCTGCCCTTTCACAGAGACGTAGAAGGCTGCCAGCTTCATGGCCTCTTGCACATGCGGACTGTTTTTGTTGACAGCTACATATGCAACCGGGATGGCGACAGGCTCATTTTTACCAGTGTTGGAGGGCCAGTAGATATAATCAAAGTCGAGGCTTTTATTTTGACTAAACAAGGGCTCCAGCCATCTTCCTGCCGCCAGCATGCCGACCTGATTGGACATGAACATGGCATCTGCCCCCTGCCCTTTTGGGAGTGAGCCAAGGTATACCGCATTTCCCTTTTTCACCATATCGTACATAAAAGCGAACGCTTCCTTGCCCTTTTCATTGTGGTCCAGCACATACTTGCCTTGTTCATCAAAGATCCGGCCACCATTCGACCACACCCATGAATACCAGTGAGCCCACCAGTTTTCCGCAATATAGCCCTGCTTTCCGGCGGCCTTCAGCTTGGATGTAACCTCCTCAAAGGCGTCCCAGTTCCACTTGCCCTCATCATAGTATTCCTGCGGTGTTTTCACACCTGCTTCCTTAAATACCTTTTTGTTGTAGTACATGACCATCGGGTTTGAGTCAGGAGTGACCCCATAGATTTCCCCATCACGCTTGGCCGGACCCCATAATCCTTCCGGAAAATCCTCGGCCTTCACGTCACTTGCCTCACTTTTTAAAAATTCACCCAAAGGCTGCACCTGTTTTGCTCCGATCAAACGCGCAATCGTCGACTCATATGAATAAAAGACATCCGGTCCGCGACTTCCCTGTAGCTGTGTCAACAGCTTTTGCTCATATTGGTCTCCCGGTACTGGTACCAGCTTAACTTCGATATTCGGATTCTCTTTTTCAAATGCATCCAGTGCCCGCTGATACACCTTCACCTCCGCAGGGTTACCCCAAACCTGCATCGCAAGCCGCACCTTTTGTCCATCTGTATTCTCTATTTTGGGGGAAGTGCTGCATGCCGTTGCAAGTAAAAACAGAATGCTGAGGAAAAATCCAATTTTTATCCAACTCATGTAATTGTCCACCTTAACCGCCTCCTGTAGCTTCGCATGGTTGTATATCATCCTTTTTTTGAAGCGCTTACAAAACTTTCCCTATCATCATATGTAGAAGGAGAAAGCGCGATATCCCCATTTTCATTTTTATATAAATTTTTTTCTTTTGAGTGGCTCTGATATGACAGTAACCAAGAGAAAGACATCACGAGGACGTAAAGGTCTGCACAACAAAAAAAAGAAGAATGCAGATCACCTGCTTCCTTCTTTTGTATTCCTCCAATTATGATTCCGTTTTCTATGACTTTATTAGCATCTTTTCAAAAGTGTTATAGCCATTTGTTTCGCCTATATAAGTATAGCCACATTGTTGGTAAAAACCGCTAAGCTTGTCATTGCCCGCAATACAATCCAGACGGATTCGATCCTTGCCTGCGAAGCGGATACCTTGCTCAATCCACTGCATAAGCTCACGGCCCAGTCCCTTCCCCGTGTTATCGCGATCTACAACCAAACGATGCAGATACACAGAGGTACCTCCCTCGGAATTCATCCCGTCTAATCCCCACAATCTACAATCCCAAGCACTGGCTGCTGCTGTAAGATCACTGCGCCTGCCAAGCGATGATCGTCTGAGGTTCGGAAAATAACCACTTCTCCGCGTGAAATAGCACCACCCAGATTGTGATCATCTTCTCCTTTTAGTAATTTGCCCCATTGCGTGGAACCCTTGCTGTGCAGCCATCTGGCCGTCTTTAAAATTAACTCCTGAATCTCAGCCTGATCTTCATTACTTGCCTGATAAGCCACTAATCCTGGTTTGACGGATGGATCGACAATCGTCATTGATGTCATGCTGCACCTCAACTCTATTTTTTTATGTATAAAATATAGCATAAAAAAAATAGAGTTTGACTTCATCTGTTCTTTTTTGCAACAGCGGTTCCTTCCGCTTGCCGGAAATGATTCTTTTTGCTCCTGCTCATCAGCCATACCAGCATACACTTGATCTTCTAGTAGTAGCTTTCCCATATCGCCCAAGCCCTTTACAGAATTTCAATGGTTTCTACACTGAAATTTCAAATAGTCTCAAAATAATATTATATTCGCTAAAAAAAGAATATTACTTCTATAAATTGGTTGTTATATTGATTTTGAGAACTCCTACCTTATATGTACGTATATGAATAAAAGGGAGGAAATTTCAGATGGGTGCTATCGAAGATTACCGAAGCGAGCTTTATAGAATTGCTTGGAGAATGCAGTATCGTACAAAACGCAATCGGAAACGTGAAATTTCTTTAGAATCCAAGCCTAATCTCTTTCAAACCTCGTTTTCGGAAGAGTCTGATAACAAAATAATGATGCAATCATATATTAATAGATTAAGGTCTGAGACAGGTAAAAAAGTCATCTATGAAATTTACATAAACGATAAAGCAGAAGGCCAAGTTGCCAAGGAACTCCATATTACACAACAGGCGGTGAACAAATGGAAAAAGAAGGCGCTTCACGATTTATGTCAGATGATGAGTTTATGAAATTAGTAGAACTCGCTCAAACCAAATCTGATGTAGAGGCTATGAATGCAATTTTCCAATATTTCGATCCAGATATTAAACGATTAAGTAAATTTATCCGGATGCCAAAAGAGGATGCCATCCAGACCATGAAAACTGAACTTCTAGAGTTCATCATGAAAAAATAATGTGTCCTTGGCGATAAGCTGCTTGTGGTTACTCTACCAGAGGCAGCTTATTTAGCTTTTGCTGTAGTCAAGTTGAAAAGGACTCCTCAACTCTTCTCACATCTTGAACATAATACAGGATAAATTAAAGATTTATCCCAGCACCTATTCTAGCTAGAGGGGCTATTCAAATTCAGAGGGGAATTTTCCTAATCTAGAAAAAATTCATATTCGGTTGTGTAGTTACAGCCCCCAACTCCTATATAAGTGTAGGGGATAATCGAGCAAAGTACATGAATTAAAAAATTTATGTACTTTGCAATTTTCATGATTTGGTTGTAATTTACAGCCTTAAATCACCTACATAAGTGAGAGGGAATTGAAGACTAGCATCAAAGAATGTGGAGCCATTTAGATGGTAGCGACTCCATCAATTCCTCACAAAAAATCAGGAGGGTGATATATTATGGCAAGATCACGAGAGTATGCAGCAACAGTAACGGCAAGTCCGTATCAATTACTAAAAATGAGTGAAGCACAACGTGTCGCATTAGAGAGCGGGAATTTCAGAGGTGGTTCTGCCAACACAGCTGCAATCGTAGCAGGGCTGACAGGAATAACAGCTACGGTTCTGGGGCTGGTCTTCGTTGCAAGCACACCAGTAGGGGTAGCAATGGGAATTGCTTCCCTCGCCTCTACGCTATTTGCCTCAGGCACGGGTTCGACAGTCGAAAATGTCATTAGCAACGGTATTGCGGGCATTGATAAAATCAACAATCAAATTGCCCTTTACGGTGGAAGATACGATCTTTATCAGATTAAATTCCCGTTCCTTGAGTACACTCTACAAGACGGTACCGTTATCCGTTTTATTTCGGGTAATGGCGTTGTGCAAAAAGCACACTCCGGAAATGGATGGGAAGTTTTCTAAGAATGATTCCCAAATAACTGAGAAAAAGGTCGGTTGAGTTTGACAACCGACCTTTTTTATACAAACTAACTACTCCTTCTGGAAAGGTTTATCGATTGAATTTTTGAACGAATGGTAGTCGAATTCGTTTGTTATCATATATTCCTGCCTATTATTTTTTTCCTGATCAAAGATAGATACTAACTTATTATTCTTAAATGTAATTTCATACTTCGATGTTGAATCCTGATTGCTTTTCGGGCGGATGATAATAGTATAGTAAAAAGGAACTTTATCCCCGTTATTCATTCCGTTTGTTTTTTTTAAGCTCAATGCCAGATAATTGATCCAATATTGTTTTAACTCCACTCTTTTCCATCACATGCACGTTATAATCGGTTGGTTCATTAGTAATTTTAGTGTGCGTTCTTATGATCTGAAGGTAGACATTATCCATATCGACCTGATCTAACACAGCTTTTTGAATAGAGGTCTTTAAATTCAAAAAAATAATAAGTGCCATAAATGCCCCATGCTAGTACTAAAACAATAACAACTGCAATCTTAATAGTTCGATTCTTCATCAATTCACTTCCTTATTTTTTAGTATGATCTCTTTAAAAATATAGCTACTGTAAACGAGGAAATAGGATTCACCGATTAGAAAAAGCAACTTATGTATCCATGTTTCTTGTGACATAATTAAAAATAGGATAATTCCCAATGAGATCATAACCATAATCACTTCTACAATCGTATCGGTTACATTACTGCTCCTATGCTTAATTTGGTATTTTTCGTACAACATCCGACCAATCAAACGGATGGCGTATATACCCATCAACCAATCATAAATATAATGGGGTGGATTATTATATACAATTCGCACTGTTAGGGTAGCCAAGAAAATTATCAAAATAAGAAAATTGGATTCTTCAGCTTCGTCAGCATAGTTCTCTCATCTCAATCCATTTACAATTATTATACATTATCTATTTGATATTTTCATAAAAATAAACATACTTCGCAAAAGAAGGTAATTTTTCGCAATAAAAGGGTGTTTCTGAATCATTCCAGGAGCACCCTTTTTTTATGAGCCGGTTGCAACCCTAAAGGCTGGTTAAAACCAGCCGGGGTATCTGTAGCAAGTAGAATGGCTGATCGGTAGGTAAGGGAGTGAGCCAAGACAAGAGCGGGGAGGCTGGCTCATGCTACTGCTCTAAGGCGGGAAGAGAGTCCATCTAAGAGCCAGTATATACCGCTGGGGCGCTATTCACGCCGATAACTAGAGCGCCTAAGCCGGGAGAGAGCACCCCGACCAAGGCGCTCTACGTTCCTGTCGTTCGTCTTACGCAGCCCACAGAGCGTAAGAGCTGTGGGCTGAATCAAAGAGGGCATGCATACATCATGAGACGCTACGCCGGAGCTTCGTTAATCAACATTGTATGCATGCAAAGAGCAGCACCATGATTCCGCTGCACTCCATCGTCGTGCCCCTGTAAAAGGCTAAATCCCTAGGAATTTTGAAGAGAAGTAAGGAGGTTCTTGAAGAAATCTAGGAACATGACTTGCTTCGCTGCAAGATATTTTCCCTGGTGTTCACTTATCACAGCCTACAAGAGCAAAAAGGAGATTTTCGATAATGTTACAATAACAGCAAACAAAATATATTTTTTTACAAAGAAGGAATCTTCATTCTATTTAACGGTTGTTAAATAGAATTTGATAACTCCCTCCCTTATATACACGTATATGAACATAAGGGAGGTAAATTTCGTTGGGAGCCATTGAACATTATAGACGCGAACTTTATAGAATTGCTTGGCGAATGCAGTATCGGGAAAAACGTGATCGCAAACGTGAAGTTTCTATGGAATGCAGTCCTGACCTCTTCCAACTCTCTTTTTCGGAAGAATCTGATAATAAAGTGATGTTACAATCTTATATTAATAAATTAGAGTGTGAAACAAGCAAAAAGGTCATCTATGAAATTTACATAAACGACAAAACAGAGGCCCAGGTAGCCAGAGAACTCAAAATCACTCAACAGGCGGTGAACAAATGGAAGAAAAAGGCTCTTTGCGAATTATGTCAGATGATGAGTTTATAAAGTTAGTAAAACTTGCCCAAACCCAATCCGATGTAGAGGCCATGAATGCAATCTTTCAATATTTCGATCAAGATATTAAACGATTAAGCAAACTTTTACGTATGCCAAAAGTGGATGCTACTCAGAGTATGAAAACCCAACTTCTTAAACTAATCATGAAAAAATAAGAAATCCTTTATCGAAAGCTGTTTCTGGAACCTACCGGAAGCAGCTTATTTCGTTTTTGCTTCGACATTCTTCAGCATGGGCTAAACAGTTCAAAAGGCATTTTCTTTGATCAGAAAAAAATTCATTGTGCGGTTGTGTAGTTACACTCCCCAACTCCTATATAAGTGTAGGGGATAAATCGGGCAAAGTACATGAATCTCAAAAGGTTATGTCTTCGCAGTTTCCGCAATTTGGTTGTAATTTACAGCCTTAAATCACCTACATAAGTGAAAGGGAATTGAAGACTGATATCAAATAAATGTGGAGCCATTTAGATGTCAGCGACTCCATCAATTCTCGTCTAAAAAAAATTTGGAGGTAGCTAAATATGGCACAAGTTCATTCTCAACACACACAATATCTTTCAAAAGATCAATTAAAGGAAATGGTCGAACAATATACTGGAAAATCGGCTTCTTCATTAGGATGGGCAATCGGTTCATTTGGAATTAAAATGTGTGCTAAAGCTATTCAGGCAAAACTTCCGCCTGTGGTCTATGCATGGATTGGGGCTATTACTACAGTTGTAGCTGGTGCAGCCCTTCTTCGTGATATCAGTACCTATACTGAAAGACAGGATTTTGTAGGCCTGCTGCAAAATCTTATCGACAATCCTAGACAGTTCAACAGATTCAAAGTAGTGTCAACAATTTGGATGGAATGGCATGAAGGCCCGACAATGGGATACTACACTTACTATACGACAGTTTCCTATGATGTAGCCTAAGAAGTAACACACAAAAAGAGAGGGTGGATCAATTCCACCCTTTTTTTATGATTTCTTTAGAATTTATGCCGATGTGAATGAGGAAATATGATTCTGCTATGAGAAAAAGCGACTTATGCCACCATGTTTCTTGTGACATAAATAAAAATAGGATAATTCCGAGTGAGATCATAAGCATAATCAGTTCTACAATCGTGTCGGTTATAATACTGGTTCTATGACTGTTCTGATACTTTTCGTACATCGTTCGACCAATCAAACGAACGGCGTATGCACCCATCAACCAATCATAAATATAGTCGGGCGGATTATTATATACAATTCGCACCGTGAAGGTAGCCAAGAAAATCATCAAAATAAGAAAAATGGGATTCTTCAGCTTCGTCAGCATAGTTCTCTCCTCTCACTCCATTTACAATTATTATACATTATCCGTTTAGAATTTTCATAAAATAAACATACTTCTCAAAAGAAGGTAATTTGTCACGATAAAGGGGTGTTTCTGGATCAATCCAGGAACACCCCTTTTTTTATGAGCCGTTTGAAACCCTAAAGGCTGGTTTTAACCGGCCGGGGTATCTATAGCAAATAGGCTCGCTGATCGGCAAGTAAGGGAGCGAGCAGGGAAGCTGGCTCATGCTAGTGACTCTAAACGCCCGCTTAAGAGTCAGTACGCACCGCTGGTCCGTTATTCACGCCGATAATTAGAGACGCTTAGGCCGGGCGAGAACACCCCGGCCAAAACGCTTTACGTTCCTGTCGTTCATTTCACGCAGCCCAGGGAGCGTAAGAGCCGTGGGCGGAATCAAAGATGGCAAGCACACATCATGAACCGCTACGCTAATCATCATGTATGCATGCACAGGGCAGTACCATGATTCCGCTGCGTTCCATCATTGTGCTATGGAAGTAGAGGCGAAGAAGAAGGGATGTTCATTCTATTTAACGGTTGTTAACTAAATTGATAACTCCCTCCCCTATGTACACGTATGAACATAAGGGCGGTAAATTTCGTTAGAAGTTATTGAACAGTATAGACGCTAACTTTATAGAATTGCTTAGCGAATATGGTATTGGGAAAGACGTGATCACAAACGTGAAATTTCTATGGAATGCAGTCCTAACCTCTTCCAGCCCTCTTTTGCGGAAGAATCTGATAACAAAGTGATGTTACAATCTTATATTAATAAATTAGAGTGTGAAGCAAGATTTCCGGAACTGCACTGGTTTAAGGGAAAATCAGGAATAAAGTAAGCCTGTCAGATACTAAAACAAGGATCTACAACAGTAAGAAGAGTCACGGAATTTGATTCATATAATCCATTTTATGTTATAATCATTAAATGGAGGCAACATTTATCTTTTTTATCCATCTATAACAACAAATACATTTTTGGAGGTAAAAAGAATGAATTTCATCTCAAAAATTGCATGTATTTCTGTTTTGAGTCTTACTTTAAGTGCGGGAGCAGTATGGGCTTCTTCGGTACATATTATCGTAAATAATTTGAATATCCCCTCTGATGATGTTTATCAATCTCACGGCACTACGATGGTCCCGTTAAATGCTGTTCAAAGTTTACCCGAGGTATCCATTACATGGAATAATACTACTAAAACAGTGATAATAGATCGTAGTGGTAAAAAAACAATTTTGAAAGTTGGACAAAAAAATATAACCATTGGTTCAAAAAAAATTACATTGCCTGTTGCTCCAACTTTAAGAAACGGACGAGTTATGGTGCCTCTGCGATTTATAGCCGATTCATCCGGTGCGTATGTCTCCTGGAATCAAAAATCTCAAACGGCATATGTAGCAAAGGCAAGCAATGAAATAAAAAAGAAATATACATCTGATAAGCTTAATGTATCCAGAGGAGCAGTAATCAAACTCCCTAAAATTAGCAATTTAAAAGAATTTACCCCCAAAGGGTACGAAAATCTAAACACAGACTATTATTTTCCTGAAGGTAAATCAGATTCGTTTTTCATTCAGGAAATGGATGTAATCTCTTTCTATAAAGCTAGCAACGATCATGTTGAATTAATATGGACGGCACGCTTTGACTCAACAAAAAAAGAAAGCAATGGTCTATCTTTTTTGCCATATAAGTTATTAGAACAAGATGGTCTGAGACCTACGATTCAAAATCGAGTAGCCCATTTTAACTTTATGTCCGCCATTGGAGAAATCAGTTACAGTGTCATTGACAATAATGGGAAGGAAATAACCCAGGGACAAAAACTAGTTGATCCAACAAATTTCTTCATTGATATCCCAGGCGAACAAAAATAAACCAAAAAAAGGCTATGTCTTTCTAAATTATTGCGCATAGACATTATGAATAACGTAGTGCTTCAATCCACACACCTTCTAAATCGGGGTCTTCTGTCCGCAGATAGGTAAGCGCGAGAGTGCCTAAACCGGTGCACCTAATCGGCCTAGACACTCTCACATCAACCTAATTATATCGCCTATTTTCCCCAGTAAATGTTTCGGAATTTGGTAAAAAAATTTTAAACATACTGGCTTAGCCTATAGCAAAATATTTAGACAATTATTAGTTCCTCATATAGCAAATATGAGATCATGCGCTTCCTGCATAGTCAGATTATTCGTCTTTACGCCCTCTCTTATCTCTTAGGTGGTATAATAGCCAGTTAGAAGAATCCTACCTACTACGTTTAAATAAACTACATTAGTCACGAACGAGTTTTTTGCTCCATATTTCACAGGGGTTTTGAATTCCCGAACACTTCACCATTATATAAAATAGATTTTTTTGTCTTGATGTAAATTTCGCATATATTTAGGTGAAATCCCCTTATATATATTTATTCATAATAAAAAAACGAAATAAAGTATTATCCAGAAAGATTATGTCTTATAGTAACATTTATACCGCAACCTTCCACATCTGTTGCTTTTGCAGAACGAGCTCTACAAAGTCAACTTTTAATCTGTGCAGCAGGCACAATGCGGTACAATCCTGCAGTATCGCCAGTTGCGGGCCGTACCTCCTGAATGACCCAACCTAACGACAGCACCTGCTCCAGCCGATCATATTCGGCCTGCGTCAGTTCGGATGTGACAGCTTCGCTTCCTTCCTCCAGAGACAGCTCTGGCTCACCTCCAAGCGCCACGGCAATCCACGTACGAATGCCACGGATCGTATTGTACTTGATCTGATACCCGTCTGTTACCGCGCTGACAAACACCTCCGGTTCATTGGCCGCCAGCCCGGTGGCAAGCTCCGCATAATCAAATTGTCCGTCCGTTGGCAGCTCATTTTGCTGCACCCGACGGATGAGTTCCTCAGGGGACCAGCCTAATGAACGTAAAGATTCCAGCATGAGCGCGTCCCACTGGGAAATACGTACTCTATTCGTTGATTCAGTCATCGTTTTTTACCTCCTATAGGTTATGTACACGTACAACCAATCTTAACCTAACGGCTAACCGGGTACGCCACATAATGTCCGGGACTAATTTCTTTCAGCTCGCCAGCATCGTTGCTATCCTTGTCCCATACCCATGAACCGTCGGGTTGAGCCAAGCTATTCTGCCGCTCGCCGACCGCTCTCGGATCAGGCACAGGGATGGAGGAGAGCAGCGCCTGCGTGTAGGGGTGAGCGGGCTGCTCATACAGTTCATCTGCGTCGGCTACCTCCACCAACCGTCCATGATACATCACGCCGATTCGATCCGAAATATGCCGCACCATCGACAAGTCGTGAGCGATGAACAGATACGTCAGTCCGAACTCCTGCTGGAGATCCTCCAGCGTGTTAATGACCTGCGCCTGGATGGACACATCCAGGGCCGAAATCGGTTCATCACAGACGATGAACTCGGGATTCACGGATAAGGCACGAGCGATGGAAATCCGCTGGCGTTGACCGCCGCTAAACTCGTGCGAATAGCGGTACAGGTGCTCTCGCTTCAGCCCTACCTTCTCCAGTAAAGCCACTACGGCATCCTTACGCTCACTGCCCTGATGCAATCTGTGAATATCCATCGGCTCACCAATCAGGTCAAGCACGTTCATACCCGGATTAAGCGAGGAATATGGGTCCTGAAAAATGCTCTGAATACGCCGACGTAGCGGCTTGAGCTGCTTGTCATTCAGCTTGGAAATATCCTGACCGTCAAAGCGTACCGTACCTTCCGTATAATCGTATAACCGTGTCAGGCAGCGTCCAACTGTCGATTTGCCACTACCGGACTCACCAACCAATCCGAACGTCTCGCCGCGCTTGATGTGGAAGCTTACGCCGTCAACCGCCTTGAGCACCTCGGAGCTGCGCCCTAACAAATCCTTTGCGGTCACAAAATGCTTCTTAAGCTGGTGTACCTCCACCAAGGGCTGATCCTCACCCGCCACATGGTTGGCCTCTCTCAACGCTTCATTCACCGTCATTCCCCTCCTCTGCACGATCCGCTTCGGACGTCTCGTAGACTCCGGCAGGCACAGCGTCCGGCTCGTTCAGCCAGCAGGCTGCTCGCTGCTCAGGGCGCAGCTCCACCATCGGCGGCCGCTCCGCACAGCGGGCAAACGCGTGCGGGCACCGTTCCATGAACGGACAGCCTGATGGCGAGTTCAGCAGATCGGGGGGCGTGCCCTCAATCGGCACCAGCCGCTCACGGAAGCCGTTCGTACGCTGGGGTACAGAGCGCAGCAGACCCTGCGTATATGGATGCCCAGGACGATAGAAGATATCGTCCACACGCCCCTCCTCCATCACCATGCCTCCGTACATTACGATGACACGGCTGCACACCTGGGCGACGACGCCCAGATCATGGGTGATCAGGGCAATCGCCATATCGGATTGCTGCTTGAGCGTCTTGAGCAGCTCCAAGATTTGCGCCTGAATCGTCACATCCAGCGCTGTAGTCGGCTCATCTGCAATCAGCAGTTCCGGACTGCACGAGAGCGCCATTGCGATCATCACCCGCTGACGC
Organism: Paenibacillus sp. ICGEB2008; assembly: GCF_000307675.1. Classification (NCBI taxonomy): domain Bacteria; kingdom Bacillati; phylum Bacillota; class Bacilli; order Caryophanales; family Paenibacillaceae; genus Paenibacillus; species Paenibacillus sp. ICGEB2008. Next base: position 47,017 of record NZ_AMQU01000002.1, on the reverse strand, counting down.
ATCCCTCCGCTGAATTGATGCGGGTATTGATTCATTCGACGCTCCGGTTCAGTAATACCTACCTGTCGCAGTAGCTCCACAGCTGCCTGCGTAGCTGCTTCCTTGCTCAATCCTCGATGCCTGCGAATCACCTCGACCAGGTGATAGCCTACTTTTTTGACCGGATTCAGCGAGGTCATCGGGTCCTGAAACACCATTGCGATTTGGTTACCGCGTATTTTACGCCATTGTTTTTCTGTCAGCGCGGTCAAACTTTCTCCACGGTAACGGATATCGCCGTTCAGCCGCTTGCCGGGCGGGGCAATCATCGACATGATCGCTTTCGCCGTAACGCTTTTGCCGCTACCGGATTCTCCTACAATTCCTACCGTTTCTCCAGCATCAATATGAAAGCTAACCCCTCGAACGGCCTGATTCTCCCCCTCACGAGTGAAAAACGAGACCTCCAGCTGTTCGACGGACAGCAGATGTTCTGTCATTGTGTTTTCGCCCCTTCCTGTCGCTCCTGGAGCCATTGTTAATGGATCTATGCTGTAAATCACCGTTTTACTAATTTGGGCTCAAAGCCTACACGCAGTACATCTCCCAGTACATTAAAGCTCAACACGGTCAGTAAAATAAGCAGTCCCGGAAACAATGCCATATATGGTGCCTGTGCAATATAACCTTGGGCATTATTCAGCATACTGCCCCACGTAGCGTTCGGCAGTTGAACACCAAAGCCGAGAAAGCTCAGTGATGATTCCATCATAATGGCTGAAGCGATATTGTTCGTCGCTCCTACGATAATGACTGGAATCAGATTGGGAACGATGTGCTTCAGGATAATGCCAAATGTACTTTGTCCTGAAGCCTTAGCGTATAGTACATACTCCCGTTCGCGCAGCGTCATCGTCTCTGCCCGCACCACCCGGGCGATATTCATCCACATGAGCAGGGCGATAATGACAATGATATTGCCAACGCCTGGCTTCAAAAACACACTAAGCAGCAATATAACCAGAAAAGACGGAATCGACATGATTAGCTCCAAAATCCGCATAAGCAGGTTGTCAATCCACCCGCCAAAATAGCCGCTCACAATGCCTACCACTGCACCAATACTGGTCGCAATAATCATAGACGCAAAGCCAACCAGCAATGATACACGACCGCCATACAGCGCTCTTGTAAAATAGTCCCGACCGTAATCGTCCGTTCCAAACCAGTGTGCGCCTCCGGGTGGTTGGAGGCGCTCCAGTACGTTCAGCTTATTCGGGTCCTGCGGTGATAAAAATGCGAAAATCGCTCCCAGCGAGAATACGATCAATAGTATGAGGGCGACGGCGCCCATTTTGCTCGTCATCAGCTCGATCCCGATGTTGCGCCATTTGCTCCGATTCATGTTTTCACCTCGTTGATTTAATTCTCGGGTCCGCCATGCTGTACAAGATATCTGCCAGCAGATTGCCCAGGATCAGCAGCAAAGCGGAAAATAAAGTAATCCCCATAATGACGGGATAATCCATTCCTTTTACAGCCGTCATACCCAGCGAGCCAATGCCCGGCCAGGAAAATACCGTCTCCGTCACAATGGCTCCCGCCACCAGGTCCGCAACCGACATACCAAGCAGCGTAATGATGGGCAGCAGCACATGCTTGAGCACGTGTCGAAACAAAACCAGTCGTTGTCCAGACCCGAACGCGTATTGAATCTGCACGTACTCTTCCTTAAGCTGCGTAATCGTGCTGGAACGGATGTACCTCACATAGACAGATAGAAAGCCAAAGGCCAGTACAAAACATGGCAAAATGCCATGCTTGATCACATCCAGCACCGAATCCGTTCCGATCGTACGCATCCCTGTACTTGGAAGCCAATGCAAATAAATTGCAAACAGATAAATAAGCAAAATGCCAAGCCAAAACAATGGGACTGAAATACCGATGTACGACATTAAATTAATGAGCTTGTCGATCCAGCGATTCCGATTGGCCGCAGCAATCAAACCAAGTGGAATTGCAATCAACACAGCGAGTATGATGGAGGCGCCCATTAACCCCGCTGTCGCCGGGAGACGGTCGAGAATCTGATCCAGTACAGGCTGATGATTAATTAGCGAATAACCTAGATCTCCTGTCAGGCTTTTTTTAAGCCATAATATGTACTGTACATAAGCGGGCTGGTCCAGCCCCAAGCTATGCCTCATTCTTTCAATATCTTCCAGATGCATATTCGGTGTAACAAAAGAGAGAACCGGATCACCTGGAGCCAGCTTGATCAAGCCGAAGCAGACGATGGACACAAAAAATAGCATCGGTATAACTTGCAGCAACCTTCTGGCGATGAGTTGTCTCATACGTTTTCCTTCCCCTTGCTGTTTTCGAAAAAAATAAGCTGGTTACCCCAGCTTATTTTTTGAAAACCCTGTCTTATTTGTGATAAATTTTGGACAAATCCTCGAAAATCACGACCGGCTTCAACACAGCCTGATCAATACCGCCATACTGCTTGTCGAAGGCCACAATCGTTTTGGTGTATGCAATTGGGTAGATAACCGCATCATCAGCCAAAATTTCTTGTACCTTTTTATAAATTTCTCCACGTTTAGTCGTATCCGACTCACCCGCGCCCTCTTCCAACAACTTATCTACTTCTTTATTAGAATAATGCGAATAGTTGGAGGACGATCCCGTGCTATACAAAATACGATACGCATCAGGGTCATACCCCATGATATAGCCGCTGATCGCCAGATCGAAATCCTTGGCATTCGTATCAACGAATTTTTGCGACCACGCTGAGGAATCCATACTGTTCACATCCAGCTGAACGCCAATATCCTTGAACTTCTGCTGGATATACAGCGCCTGTGCTTCCTGAACCTTGTTGCCGCCCGGAATGATAATGCGCAGCTTCAGCCCTTCAGCGCCGGCCGATTTCAGCAGCTCCTTCGCCTTGTTCACATCATTATTGAAAAATGCAACATCATTCGTGTGATACAGTACATCCTGTGTCAAAGCGGACTTTGCAGTATCTGCATAATCTTTGGAGCCATACGATACCTGGATCAATTCATCCTGATTCAGTGCATAAGAAAGCGCCTGACGTACTTCTTTTTTGTTCAACTGCTTTGTATCACTGTTTTCATTAAACATCAGGTAAGCCAAGCGGCCTTCGCTGTAAGGGAAAATGTCAAACTTATCTGTCGCTTTAATGGTGTCTACGTTTTGTGGGTCGAGATAGTTTACATTGATTTCACCATTTTGCAGGGCTAAATTAGCAGCATTCGAATCTTTAACAATTCGATATGTCACAGAATCCAGATGCGGCTTGCCGCCAAAATAGTTATCGAACCGTTCAAGTGTAACGTACTCGCCAGTTTTGTACTCTTTAAATTTGAAAGGACCTGATCCAACCGGAGTGTTGTTTTTCGTGCTTTTCTCAATATCCGCTTCATTCTCAAAAATGTGCTTCGGAATCGGGGATACCTGTACCAGGGCCGCCTCAAAAGCTGGGGCTGGCTGAGGAAGCTTGAAGTCCACCGTCGTATCATCAACCTTGCTCGCCTGTACCGGCTTGCCGTTGACCATAAAATTACTTCTCAAGAAGCTGTGCTGCTTCTCATCTAAAATTTTGTTAATCGTGAAAACGACATCGTCAGCTGTCAGCTTCTCGCCATCATGCCAAGTCAGATCCTTTTTCAGTTTTAGTGTATAGGTCAACTTGTCTGTCGAAGGAGTCAGGCTATCTGCCAAATAAAACGTCTTCTTGCCATTGTTCACTTGGAACAAAGGTGCAAATATCGCTTGATCTATCGTCAGACTTACCCGGTCACCCGCATAGTTCGGATTCAGCACCACCGGATCGGCTTGCACGCCGATAATCAGGCTGCCACCATCTTTGGGCTGTCCGTTATCGGCTGTAGTTGCATCTGTGCCAGACGCACTACCATTCGTCGCAGACGAAGATCCCGAATTTCCGCCGGAGCATGCACTTACTACCAACATTAATACGATGAATACGAATATACCTGTCAAATTACGACGCATCGCTCTAGCCTCCAAATTCTTTAAGTATGTATTGAAAAATATTATAAATCGGAATAGTCGGATTTACAATCGTTCAAAAACTGTTTATTCCCCTTGTCATTAGCATTGCAGACATTATGTGATCGAATTAGCAAAAAAGACACCCGTTAAGGGCGTCTTTTAGAAGACCAGCAAACTGATTAATGCCAAGATGGCAGGCAGACCTTGCTTTAATAAAATAGACTTATTAGCCGTTAATGCACCATACACTGCAGCCACTACTACGCAAATGACAAAAAATAATTCGATTTGCTGCCCGATCACAGGATCGGGATAGATCAAGCCCCACACCAATCCAGCAGCCAGAAATCCGTTATACAGCCCCTGATTGGCTGCCAAGGATTTGGTCACTCCTGCCAGTTCCTTCGAGGTACCGAACGTACGCATCGCGCGTGGAGTCGTCCACAAAAACATTTCCAATACTAAAATGTACACGTGCTCCAGCGCTACAATTCCAACCAATATTGAACTAAGTAGGCTCAAATCGCTTCCTCTTTTCCACATGAAATTACTCTGAGGTCATCTTAGATTGATCCTCAAAAGTATAGTTCATCTACCAAAAGCAGTAAAGAGACCGAGCCTATGGCCCGGTCTACTATTTACATGAAGTCTAAAGCCTTACATCGTTCTCGCAAAATCCAACAAAGCTTTGGACATACTGTTGATCTCGTCCGTAGATGCATTGACTTGCTGTGTTAGCGCGGCTTGTGTTTGTGTCAGCGTAGACATATTCCCGATGTTGTGCAGAATTCGCTCGATGAGTGTTTTCATTTCGTCCAGACTGGTCTCGATATTCCCGGTCGCATCCGCACTATGGATGGCAAGTTTTCTGACTTCATCTGCAACTACTGCAAACCCCCGTCCCTGCTCGCCTGCACGCGATGCCTCGATTGCAGCATTCAGACCCAATAGATTCGTTTGATTCGCAATCTCTTTAATGAAGTTCGAAATGTTTTGCGTCTCTTCTGCACTGACTTTGGCCTGATTCGCTGCCTCTGTCGATTGCTCTTGAGCCGTAGCCAATTCCTGTGCCTGGTTACTAACCGAGTTAACACCGTTCACCATTTCTGTAATGGAATCGGAGAGATGCTGAATTTTGAGCGTAAGCTCGTCTGCAACAGCCTGCTTTTCCTTTTCCACTGTGATATCACGGATGGTTCCGGCAATGCGAATAGGCACTCCTTTGCTATCGCGTATGCTTCTTCCACTGTTTTGATACCAGCGATATTCTCCATTTTTACTTTGTAGGCGACATACCATATCATATGGCGTACGATCTGAATAGTCATTTAAATGATCGACTACAGCCTTAACTGCATGTTCGGCATCATCAGGATGTATACGCGAACTCCAGCTGCTTAATACACTTGGAAAGTCCTTCTCGTCTGTAAAGCCCAAGGTGTTGCGGAATTGCTGGGACCACCAAAATATATTATCCGGGTGCTCAATGTCTCCATCCACCAAAATGACGTCATAGGGTGCCTCCACCAAAACACGATTGATGAGATCAAATCTGGTAACTAGCGCCTGAAGCTCCTCGGACTTAATCTTCTGATCGTGCACATCCAACAGAGCGCCCGCAATACGAAGCGGCACTCCCTGCTGGTCACGGATCGTCGTTCCGGTAGCCCGGAACCAGCGATATTCTCCATGCTTCAGCCTCAAACGATACTGTACGTCATAAGGGGTTTTCCCCGTAGTATCCAGTAAATGATCAGACAATTCTGCCAAAGATCTGTCATAGTCTTCGGGGTGTAGTTGAGATGACCAGCTGTCCAATACATTGGGGAATTCCTTTTCGCTCTGATATCCCAGCATAGAACGGAATTCTTCGGACCATGTGAACGTATTACTTGGATTGACGGGATCACCCGCAATGACCTCCATGTCCCATAAGCCAATCTCTATCGCCTTGGTAACAAGCTTCAAACGGATATCAACATGTTGAGCATCATTTTTCATGGACTCTATCGCTTGGTTGACATTGTTTGCGATTTCTTGAATTTCAGGAGATGCTGAGGAAACCTGTATTGCAGCAGAATAATCCTTTTGCTGTATTCTTTGTGAGAGTTTGCGGCTTTCTTCTACTAAAGGAGCAAGTGATTGAGACTCATTTTTCTTGAGAAACATATATGATCTTCCCTTCTAAGCCAGTTATATAAAACGGTATAATTTAATATCGGAATTTTATTAAGAATCATTATAAATAAATCTATAATCGTATAGGTATTAAGACTTATTTTTCGTGTCCATATACCTATATATCCATACAAAAAACATCGAAAAATGTCGAAAAAGGAAGTATGTTAACAAGTCTGGAAACAAAAAGAACACCTCTGCATTACTTCGCAAAGGTGCTCTTGGTATCCACTATTCGGTTCAATGTATCTTATTTAATTGAAGCAACGTATTCCTCGCCTTTTTCTTTATCATATTGTCCTTCCCATTTGGACATGACTACAGCCGCAAGCGAGTTTCCTAAAACATTGACTACCGTACGCGCCATATCCAGAATACGATCAATACCAGCGATAAAGGCCAGACCTTCCAGCGGGAGATTCACTGCTCCCAGCGTAGCGAGCAACACGACAAAGGAAGCGCCCGGCACGCCTGCAATCCCTTTGGAGGAAATGATCAGCACGAGTACCAGCGTGATTTGGGTCGTGATCGGCATATCAATGCCATACATTTGGGCAATGAAAATTGCAGCCAGTGCTTGATACAGCGTGGAGCCGTCCAGATTAAAAGAATATCCGATCGGAATGACAAAGGATGTGATTCCTTTCGGACACCCGAATTTCTCCATCTTCTCCATGATCTTAGGCAGAACACTTTCCGAGCTGGCCGTCGAATATGCAAGCAACAGCTCACTTTTCAAAATTTTAACCATCGTCCAGAGACGGGTACCGCAAAGCTTGGCGATAATTCCAAAGACAACCACAATAAACAGTAACATGGAGCCATACACTGACAGTACAAGCTTCAATAACGGCCATAACGAGGCTAATCCAAACTTGGCCACTGTCGTGCCAATCAGTGCAAATACACCGAACGGAGCGAGGCGCATGACCTGATTGGTTACCCAGAACATGGCGTCGGCTACACCTTCAAAGAAATTCAGCACAGGCTTGCCCTTGTTACCAATCGCTGCCACTCCTAGTCCGAACAATACAGAGAAGAATATAATAGCCAGCATATCTCCTTCGCCCAGGGCTTGAATAACATTGGTAGGTACGATGTGCACAATCGTATCTATAAAGTTATGGCCTGACTTTTCCGCAGTCTCCACATAGGAATGGATATCGCTCTTGGCCAGGTGGGACATGTCCACGCCCTCACCGGGACGAACCAGATTGGCAACAAGCAGACCAAACAGGATCGCAATGGTCGTTACAATTTCGAAGTACAGAATCGACTTCCCGCCGAGTTTCCCCAGTTTCTTCATATCTCCGACGCCGGCTACACCAATAATGAGCGTTGAGATTACAATAGGTACGACAATCATCTTGATTAAGCGGATGAAAATATCACCGATCGGCTTTAAGTAGACTTCCACCCCTGAATTGCCGTAAAATAAGGCACCAACAATAATACCTAAAGCCAGACCGATAAAGATTTGCATTGTTAAATTAATCTTTTTCACTTCATGTCCCCCCTGGCTGGTTTGTATATTTTTGCAGTATGCAGCTCTTAATATTCAGATGATGTTATTTATACTACAATCCGAACTATAAAAACCGACAGTTATCTACACATGTATTTGTTTTTTTCTATAAATTCACAAGTATTAATGCTAAGCCTGTGAATTTATCTTACATTGACTTTCTGAAACAAATACCCGGAGGTGAATATGGATGAAGCTAAATACCCTTCTTTTCCTGCTGATGCTTATCTTTGTACCCCTAGCAGGTGAGTTGAATATTCACCCGTTCGATAATACATTTCGTCTCAGCTTTGGTACGCCCGTATTTTTTTTCTTTTCTGTTATCTATACGTCATATTCCACCTGCATTATCGGGAGTGTTTGCAGGGATAGCAGTAGTTGCATTTCGTATTTCACTCAATCATTACCTTCATCCCGGCTCTTCCTTTGAAGAATTAATGACCTTGCATGGACCTACCTTTTTTTATTATATGGTTTATGGCCTGCTCTTTCAGGTTCTTAACATTAATGCTGAGCCTTACCGCGCACTGCGTGTGGGCATCCTCTCTGTGGGAATTGAGGTTGCCGCAAGTGTGGCAGAGCTTAGTGTCCGGCGAAGCATTGACGGTGATTTCTGGGACATCGTTAAGATCAGCAAAGTGGCTTTTATGGCCATGATCCGCAGCTTCTTTGTGCTTGGGTTCTATAATATGATTCGATTAAATCAATCTGTTCAGCATGAAGAGGCACAAAGACAGCAAACGGAGCGAATTTTACTCCTGGTATCGGACTTGTATGAGGAGTCAGTCCAGTTAGGCAAAACTTTGTCACATGCAGAGCAAATCACCCGTGAAAGCTATGAGCTATACCGCGAGCTGCAGCAGGATGAATCTCTGAAAGATAGAGAACATTACGCCAGACAGGCACTTCGTATTTCCGGACAAGTCCATGAGATTAAAAAAGACAGCCAGCGGATTTTTGCCGGTTTGTCCAAGCTCATTGATTCGGAAAGCGACGTGCATTATATGACCTCACAGGAACTTGGCGAGCTGATCGTCCGAACAAACAGCAAATACGCTCAATCGCTAGGCAAGTCTATCCGTTTCACGCTGAATTTCGATCCTTTGTTGCCCAAACTGCATGTTTATACAGTTCTCACTCTGATTAACAATCTGACCTCCAATTCAGTAGAAGCGATGAAAGACAGTGGAAGGATTGACGTCTCCATTCATTTTCTACCAGGACAAGAGGATATAATATCCTTTAGTGTCACCGATAACGGTCCAGGTATTCCTCAGCGCAAACGGGAAATGATCTTCACACCGGGATACACGACCAAGTATGATGAGGGAGGACAGCCTTCGACCGGCATGGGTTTATTTTATGTGCGTGAAGTCGCGGAGAGTCTTGATGGAACGCTTGAACTACTACAGAATGAAGATGAGCATACAGATAAATTACAGACCACTTTTAGAATCATATTACCTTTACGGAAACTGACGGAGAAAGGAAGATAGCCCGGATGCGTTTTTATATTGTAGATGACGATCAGGGGATTCGTTCGATGCTGGCAGACATTATTGAAGACGAGGGTTTAGGAGAGGTTGTTGGGGAAGCGGAGGATGGTTCCTACGTGAATAGCGGCCTGCTGGAGCTGAACCGAATTGATGTATTGCTGATTGACCTGCTGATGCCGCTTCGTGACGGCATTCAGACCGTGCGTGCACTCGGTGATCAATTTAGCGGAAAAATCATTATGATTTCTCGGATTGAATCCAAAAACATGATCGGTGAGGCGTACTCACTCGGTATTGAATATTATATTGCCAAGCCCTTAAACCGACTGGAAATTATTGCAGTTATCCAAAAAGTAACCGAACGCCTGCGCATGCAGCAGTCGATTACAGATATTCAGCGCACATTGCAAGGACTGTCGATGTTCACATCGAATAGCCCATCATCTACACTGGAACCGACTCGAAACATTGTAAGTTCGGGACAGTTTCTGCTCTCCGAAATGGGGATGATTGGCGAAGCCGGAAGTGTAGATTTACTGGATATGTTGGAATACTTGGACCAATATGAGGAGGAAACAGGCAATCTATCCCCCTATCTGTTTCCCTCGCTAAAGGATATATTTGCTAATATAGCGTTGAAACGATTAGGAGACTCAGCTTCAGCAATAGAGCTAAGCAAGGAAATCAAGGCATCGGAGCAGCGTGTCCGCCGCGCTATTTTCCAGACATTAAGCCATATTGTATCGCTCGGGTTGACCGACTATACCCATCCTAAGTTTGAAAATTATGCATCCAAATTTTTTTGATTTTACAGAAATCCGCAAAAAAAATGTTGGAACTGCAAAACAATGTGGAGCCTTCACTATCTCAAGCCCGCATTAATACGAAAAAGTTCGTGCAGGTGCTCTATATGGAAGCAAAACGGCTATTGCATTAAAAGAAAAGCACCCGCATCTCTCCATGTGGCTATCACATGAAGAATAAACAGGTGCACATTGTCGATGATTTAAATGTCCTTTGAATTGAGACTCATCTTCTGCTACTCCATAGCTTCCAAGAAACCTACGCCATCGGACAGCAGACGCTTCAAGACATTTAGTTCTTCCGAGCTGTAACGATCTAAAAATTGAAATAACTGATGCTGTGCCTTAGCATGCAGCCGATCATGTACAAGAAAGAGCTTTTTCCCCAACGGGGTTAGCCGAAAATAAATCTCTTTTTTGTTGTCGTTCAGCTGGGTTCTGCGAATCCAGCCTTCCTTGAGCAGCTTGGTGCTAACTTTCGAAACGGTCCCCTTGCTCAGCTCCATTCGTTCCGCTAAGGTTGTAACATTGATCGGCTCATGCCTCCCAATACAATCCATAACGTGCACATCCGTCATATTGAGCGAAGTCATTCCGTCAAAGTGCTCGCGGATTTCCTCGAGAAAGATCATGCCCTCTCTCTGCTGATGCTGCTCCAGCTGGTGATTCATCTTAATAAGCAAATCATAGACATGCTGAACCGATGTCGCCTTCTCCATACGAACAAGTAGTCACTCCTTTGGCATACTCCTCCTTTCATTATAGCCCACATTTGTTTCACAGGAAACAATATGGTCATGATCATACCTTTTTCCTTTATATTAACGTGACAATGCATCCTTAATAACACTCAATATATCCGTTTGTTTCACAGAAACAGCCCAAGCGATATACCCATCCGGACGGATGAGAACCGTATGCACATCTCTCCATCCAACGGGCAATTCTTCAGCTACGGCCTCCACATATGAAATATGTGAAAGTGAGATATGGCGAAACTCATTCGATACCTTAGTATCCTGTGCAAGATGGAGAAGCACAAATCGGCCTTCATGAAGAAGATCGTAAGCATACGATGTCACTCCGTTAGGCAACCGCAATTCAAAATCAGCAAACCGTTTCCCGTTCAGCGGATGCTGCGGTATATTGCCAGCCCCTGGATAACATACATCCAGTGCACTAATCTGCTCTGCCATAGACCGATTAATTTCCGGATGGCGGAACCATTCCTCATGTAATTGGCGGTGCGCCAAGACAGCAGGCGTAAAATCCATTAAGCGGGTCTGAACCTCGGTATTCCGTAAAAACTGCGTATTAACCGGATAGCGTTCGTCATGATAGCTATTCAGCAGCGTGTCTGGAGCCCAGCCACGAATCACTCCTGCTAGCTTCCATCCCAGATTCGCAGCCTCTTGCAAGCCAACATTCATTCCCTGCCCACCTGCCGGGAAGTGGATATGCGCAGCATCACCTGCTAGCAGGATTCTCCCTTTACGATAGGTCTGCGCCTGCCGCGTTGCATTCCCAAATCGAGATAACCAGCGAGGATTGGATACGCCAAGATCCGTACCAAGCAGATCGTACAGCTCTGTGCGCACTTCTTCCAGCGTTACAGGTGCGTCTTTCGGGACATCCATCAATCGAAGTGTAGTCAAAATAACCCGATAAATACCTGGAGACACGGGGGCAATCATCACCCCGCCTCGTTTACTATATTCGGAATGTACGCCATTTTCAGGCGGATTGGCTAACTCTACATCCGCTAATACAGCAGTCAGAGTAGTATCCGTGCCCGGAAAAGCAATCCCCGCTTGTTTCCGCACGATGCTCCCGGCCCCATCCGCTCCTACGACATAGGCAGCAGTCATCACCGATACATTGGCTTGTGGTCCAGACGCGCGTACACTCACCACTTCTACGCCCTGCTCCTGCTCCCGTACAGATACCACTTCCATGCCACGATGGACGACAACTCCCAGCTTGAGCGCATGCTCCTCAATCAACTGCTCTGTAATCACCTGTGGGATAAACAATGTATAATTGGAGGAACTATCAAGCACAGAAAAATCCAAGCGGGTATCCAGCATGGCAAAGTGACCTGTACGTATAGGTCTGCCGTGCTTCATAAACCGCTCCTTCAATCCACGCATATCAAACATCTCAAGTGTCCGTGGATGTAGCGTAAGCGCACGCGACTGGCGAATAGGCTCCTCCAAACGTTCAATTACACATACGCTTACCCTCGCCAATGCCAACTCAGCAGCCAACCACATCCCAACGGGTCCGCCGCCTACAACAATCACTTCGTAATCCATGTTCACACCCCTATCTAAAAACTTTATTCCCACCACATATTGTTTCAACAGAAACAATATATATATACAGAAAGCTCCCCTTAACGTTTCCGTATATACTAAACAACACATATAAATGTCGTTTATTGTTTCCGTTGAAACAATACTATTGTAATTTAATTGAGAACAATTATCAACTACTTTATTAAAATGATTTCTGCCCTTTATTTTAAACCACGTATTCATTTACATTTTGGAAAATATAATTGTATAATCGTAAAATAAGACTAAGCTAGAAACAAGCTCTCATAGAAGGGATGATCCTACATGTCGGATGCCAACCAATTATTCGGTCAAGCGCTGGTTAAATCACTGGTCGGGGAACGTGGACATATTCGCGTGGCTCGGGCTTTGCCAGATATTAACGTCGAGCTAGCAGGGAAGAAAAACGCAGAAATGCCCTACAGCATTTATCAACTACTGAAACATATGATTTACTGGCAGCAATTTATGTTGGAGCATTTGGAAGGACGGAAGCCCCAGCTTCCGGGCAATGTCATGGAAAGCTGGCCCGAAGAAACTGGACCGCAAAGCGAAGAGGCATGGCAGGCTGTCATTAATGAATTTTTACAAGGCGTAGATCGGGCAGTGCAAATTGCCGAAACCGCGCAACTGGATGAATCACTGGCTCATTTCCCAGGTGAAACAAAAGCGGGATTGCTGCGAAATATCGCTTCCCACAATTCCTATCATTTGGGTGAAATTGTACTGCTGCGCCGTATTTATGGAGCTTGGCCACCACCAGGAGGCGGCTTTCCTGCATAAAGGCACACCTACCCTTGCCATACGTGTCACAACTCCAAAATGGCATTGGGATTTAGGCACAGCGTAGAGTACGCCTGCGTATCCTATGAAGGAACCCGCTAGCGAATGGAAGCCGTTCATGCATAATCAGGAGTCATCGGAAAAACGGTTCCCATAATGCAAGCTCAAAGAGAGGCTTCTAGGATATGGTAAGAAACTTATATTTAAATCGTAATATTGCCTGTATGATCGTGATCAGCCTTATTGCTAACATGAGTGGAAGCATGATCCTTCCACTCTTTGCTATTTATGTAGAGCAATTCGGGATATCAACACTTGGCATGAGCATTTTATTTTCTTTGTTTTATGTGGGAAGATTTCTTGGTGGAGGCATGGCAGGACAAATATATGAAAAGATCGGTGCAAAACGCTTGGGGTTGAGCTTACTCATCGCCGAAATTGTTTGTATGCTTCTGTTCCCGGTTGCAGGAAGCTTCATTGTTTTATCTATACTTAGACTTCTTCAAGGCTTGGTGGCTATAGGGCTAACCGTCTTCGTCAGAGTCACGATCAACCATATGAGCACCGCAGAGAATCGAGGCACGCTCAATGGATATATCAGCAGCAGTGAAGGTGCTGGTATGATTTTAGGCCCTCTTATAAGTGGAGTTATCGTTTTTTATTTTTCTTTATCCTTTCCATTCTATTTCGTTGCTTTTTTTGCCTGTATATCCTTCGTTGCCGTTTCAAGAATGACTTTCGCTAATTCTCTCTTAAAGCCACAGCCACAGCATCCCCCCTTTCAAAAATCGCAGAGAAGAATCAAATTAACGAAACAGTTGTTGCTTTATTCCACCGTTCATTTTCTTGAAATGAGTGCATTTGCTATATTTTTAACATACTTCTCAGTATATGCGACCTACAAGCTCCATTGGAGTCCAGCAGAAATCAGCTTAGCCTTTACAATCATCGGCATATCAACCTTTGTATCAGCACCCTTTATTGGCAAAATATCTGATATACTCAAGGATCGCTTGCTGCTATGTATCATCGGTCTATTGTTGATCATGATGGAAATCATCCTATTTCTGTGGTTCACAGAACCGTGGATCGTATACTTAGGGATGTTCATCGGAGGTATAGGAGGAGCCAGCTATCTGGATTCCTTTTACTCGCAGCTAGGAGATGTTATTCCTGAAGACAATAGAAGCTCATTTATCGGCAATGTCGTATCTTTATCCGAATTGGGGGCCATTGCGTCTCCGATCATCGCAGGTGCACTCATGGAACGTTTTAGCCTCAGTACCCCCTTTTATTACAATATGATATTAGTATTGATTGCGATTGTTATTCAATATGTCATTCGATTAAAATCGAACTCCGTAAAAAAAAGGCCAATCGCATAAGCAACTGGCCTCCTTTGTGTTCATCACAGTTCCAACTCGACTGCAACGCCGAAATGATCGGATACAACGGGTCCTGTTTTCCCGTTCAGTACGACCGTTGAAGATTGAACATGTGCGGCCTTATTGGAAAAGATGTAGTCAATACGGAGCGGCTCCGCATTACTTTCCCAGCCAGCAATAGCCTTGATAACCGTGTGTCCTGCATCACGTACAGCTGCATTCGAATAGGTGTCCGACCAACCGGATTGCAACACATAGTCATATCCTTCTCCGCGCACTTCAGCCGCGTTGTTGAAATCCCCCATCACAAACATAGGAGCCGGAGCTAAAGGAGCGAGCACTTCGATTGTACGATCCCATAGTCCGCGGAAGGATTCCTCATCATTCCACCAGTTATAATGCCCACTGACAAACCAGGCCTGCACTCCGTCCACCACAGTCTGAATGCCCACAATTTTACGCGAGCGGTAGTTGTCATAGTCCTGTACCGAGGAAACATATTCGTTCACCGTAGCTGTAATCGGTGCTTTGGACAGAATCGCCAAACCCTCGTCATATTTGGCAAAACCCACATGCGCAGGAGCCCACGTCCAGTGATAGGCATCGGACAATAGCCCATTCAGTACATAAGCATAGTTATCACGTTTAATGACAACTTCAGGATCTGCACTATAGTACGCGCCCAAATCGTCCGCTGACAAAGGAGTCTCTTTCATG
Source organism: Paenibacillus sp. ICGEB2008 (assembly GCF_000307675.1). Classification (NCBI taxonomy): domain Bacteria; kingdom Bacillati; phylum Bacillota; class Bacilli; order Caryophanales; family Paenibacillaceae; genus Paenibacillus; species Paenibacillus sp. ICGEB2008. The sequence continues at coordinate 31,762 of NZ_AMQU01000002.1, read as the reverse complement.
GACTGATTCACTTCCTGCAAAGCAATGACATCAAACTGCTGTTCATCAATAAAAGCAGCCAATTGCTTCAGCTTATCGTGCTGGTTTTCTTCCATCCAAGCATGTGCATTTAAGGTTAACAATTTCAAGCTAATCACCTATTGAGTATGTCTTGTATATCTGATTTAAGCACATCGGCCTTTGGTCCGTAAACCGCTTGTACCCCATTATCTACTTTAATTAAGCCCAAGGCGCCTAGCGCTTTCCACGTCTTTTCATCCCCGACAGCTTCTGTATCCTTCACCGTCACACGCAGACGGGTCATGCAAGCATCCACCTCGACAATGTTCTGCTCACCCCCAAGTGTCTTGATGATATCCGCAGCCAATTGATTTTGAGTTGAAACCGCTGCCACACCATCCGTTAATGTACTCTCTGCCTCGGAAGTCGCTTGAGGCTCCTCATCCGTATAGTTCCCCAGTCTTCCTGGCGTAGCCATTTTGAATTTACCGATCATAAAATACGCGATAAAGTAGGTTGCTACCGCAAACACAACACAAGTCAGCACGAAGTTGATTATATCCTGTACCAACCCCGCATTTATAGACAATGGCAATCGAGTCAGCAGTTCAATCATACCAAATGAATGTAAACGCAGATGTATGATATCAGCCATTCCGAACGCGATTCCGGTAAGAATAGCATAAACTACATACAACACGGGCGCTACGAACATAAACATGAACTCCAGCGGCTCCGTCACCCCTGTTAAAAAGACGGCTGCTGCTGCAGAGAAAATCATTGACTTGTACTTGCTGCGTTTATCTTTATCTACGCGGCGATACATAGCCACGGCCAGCCCCATAAGGATACCCGCTCCGCCGATCATCTGTCCTACTTTGAAGCGGGCAGGCGTTACGTCTCCCAGCAAGCTGTTGTAGGCTGCCGGATCCGTACCACGAAGTGCACTGAGATCACTAGCCCAAGCCAGCCACAGCGGGTCTTGCCCAGCAACAACGCTTCCTGCTCCAGAACCCGTGAGCACCGTGTAAACGCCACCAAGTTGAGTATAGTTAATAGGAACGGTCAGCATATGATGAAGACCAAAAGGAATCAGCAGTCTTTCTAGTGTACCATAGACAAACGGCGCTACAAAAGGAGCCGACTCTCCCGAAGTCGCCAACCAGACGCCAAATTGGTTAATCCCTCCTTGGACAAATGGCCAGACAGCAGACATGATCAAACTAACGATTACAGACCATAAAATCACGACAAAAGGAACAAAACGCTTACCGTTAAAAAAAGCTAGAGCATCGGGGAGCTTGCGGTAATTATAATATTTATTAAATACCACGGCCCCAACGAAGCCGGAGATGATACCGACAAACACGCCCATATTGAGTGCAGGCGCCCCCAAAATAGAGGTGAAATAACCACTAACTGGAATCGTTGCACCGAAGAGGGTATGGGTAGTTGCTCCCTCTTGTGTTAGCATCTTCGAGGATACGCCCAAAATCGTTCCTGTTGAAATATTGATGAGAACAAAAGCAATTAAGGCCGCAAAAGCTCCGCCCGCTCGTTCCTTAGCCCAGGAACCACCAATCGCCACGGCAAACAGGATGTGTAAGTTGTTGATAATACCCCAACCCAGATTCTCCATGACCCCGCCGACAGTCACCCAGAAATGAATATCGCCAGCCAACATCGCTACTACTTTACCAAGTGAAATCATAATCCCGGCTGCTGGCATGACAGCAACAACCACAAGAAGTGCCTTCCCAAGCTTTTGCCAAAAATCAAATGATAGAAGTTTTTTCATGCTCGTTCAGTCTCCATCCCTTATAGTATGTATAGCATGGGTAGTGCTCAATAAAAAATATTATGCAATCGGTTGCACGATTATTATAATGATATCGCTTTCTATTGGCAATACCCTAGTTATAAATATCTTGGTTAATGATGATAGAAATACTCGAAAAAGCCGCTAATTTGTTGAAATTGGAGCAATATCGTATGATAGAACATAATATTTTCTGCTTGAGATAGCAAAAGGAGACGAAGACGATGGCAGTAACCATCAAAGATGTCGCAAAACGTGCTAAAGTTGCTACTTCCACCGTATCCCGTGTCATTCAAGACAGCCCCAAAATCAGCGAAGCCACCAAGGCACGCGTTCGCAAAGAAATGAAGGCGCTTGGCTATGAACCCAACTATTCCGCTCAAAGCCTGGCTAACCGTGTCACACAGTCGATAGGCATTATTATGCCTGAATCGGACGTGGCGATCTTTCAGAATCCTTTCTTTCCAGAAAGCCTACGCGGGATCAGCGAATGGGTAAACGAGCACAACTATACACTGTCGATTGTCACAGGCAAGACGAGTGATGAATTGCTATCCCGCGTAAAGTTGATGACCCGGACCGGACGCGTTGACGGCTACATTGTCCTGTACTCCAAGCAAAAGGACAGCATCGTGGAGTATCTTCATAAAGAGAAAATCCCCTATACCGTCATCGGCAAGCCTCAGCAGTTTGTCAGTGAAACTACCCATGTAGACAACGATAACTACCAGGCTGCCAAAGATGTGGTCACTTATTTGACGGGGCTGAAGCATGAGCGCATTGCTTATGTTGGCGGTGATCAGGAACACATCGTAAATCTTGAAAGACTCCGAGGCTACCAAGATGCACTACGAGAGGCTGGCTTGCCTCTACCAAAAGAATACGTGGTTAGGGAGCCCTTTAATCTGGAGGACATGCGCACGTTATTACAGGCTTCCCCGCCACCTACAGCGATGATCGTTAGCGATGACCTTGTAGCCATGGCCGTACAGAAAATGCTTGCTCAGTTAGGCGTATCCATGCCAGAGCAGCTCTCCATGGTGAGCTTTAATAACTTGATGCTGGCTGAGCTGATGAATCCCCCTCTTACTTCCGTGGATATTGATATCTTCAGCCTTGGTTATCAGGCTGCCAAAAGTCTGATCGAAAAAATTAAAGACCCGAAAGAATTGACCAAGCACATCATTGTTCCCCACCGAATTGTAGAGCGCAAATCAAGCCAGACACTATGAATCTCTAAGAAATGAACAAGAACTGATTTTGTGGATATTCATAAAATCAGTTTTTTTTGCGTTGACAGGGCAAACGGTTGCACTATATACTGAACTCGCTCATATATTGGTTCCGTTAAAACAACGATCTCATTTTCCGAGAGGGGTACGCAATCATGGTTTACAACCGATTATTTGACGTAGATAGTTGGAAGCTGACAACACACACTCTACATAGCACACACATGCGATTACAGGAAAGCTTAACGTCCATAGGCAACGGTTATATGGGCATGCGCGGCAATTTTGAAGAAACTTATTCAGGGGATCATCATCAAGGGACGTATATCTCCGGTATATGGTTCCCTGACAAAACAAAGGTAGGCTGGTGGAAGAACGGCTATCCTGAATATTTTGGCAAGGTCATCAATGCCATGAATTTCATCGGCATCCGTCTGATTGTAAACCAAGAGGAAGTGGACTTATTTACGGCACAGATCAGCGATTTTGTGCAGGAGCTGGACATGAAGCAGGGAATCCTGCGGCGCGCTTGTACTGTGAACGACCAGGTTCGTATCACTACAGAGCGTTTTCTGAGCATTACTACACGTGAATTATGCCTGATTGATTATCAGGTCGAAAATATAAGCGATCAGCCTTTAAGCATTGAGCTTGTTCCTTATTTGGACGGCAATACGAAAAATGAGGACACCAACTATGACGAGGTATTTTGGCTGGAAGAGGCCCGTGAGGTTCAAGAGCAATTCATCAGCCTGTCCACAACGACGATAGATAATCCCTTCGGTATTCCGCGCTTTACCGTAAACGCTACCATGGGTATTGTAACCGAGGGGCAAGATGAGCAGACGACGGAAGAGGGCTTTTTGTATGCTGCACGCCACTATCAATATAACGTCTCGCCAGGTGACCGTATCCAACTGCAAAAAATTGTAGCCGTCACCACTTCACGCGATATGGAAAAGGATGCATTGATTCCGCAAGGTGAACGCATCGCCGTGGAAGCTGTCAACAAAGGCTACACCTCTCTAAAGCAAGAGCATATCGACGCTTGGGCCAGACGCTGGGACAAGGCAGATGTCGAAATTGAGGGGGATACGGAGGCCCAACAGGGAATACGTTTTAACATTTTTCAGCTATTCTCTACGTACTACGGTGAAGATGCCCGTCTAAATATTGGACCGAAGGGCTTTACGGGTGAAAAATATGGCGGTGCCACCTATTGGGATACAGAAGCATATGCCGTACCTATGTACCTGGCGCTTGCAGACCCGGACGTAACGCGAAATCTGTTGCTGTACCGTCACCAACAACTGGAAGGTGCCAAGCATAACGCAGCCCAGCAAGGGCTTCGAGGGGCATTGTACCCTATGGTCACTTTTACAGGCGTGGAATGCCATAACGAATGGGAAATTACCTTCGAGGAAATTCATCGTAACGGTGCGATTGCTTATGCCATTTACAATTACACCAATTATACGGGGGACTTGACCTATCTGCATGACTACGGAATCGATGTACTAGTCGAAATTAGCCGCTTCTGGGCCGATCGAGTTCATTTTTCTAACAGTCGTCAGCAGTATATGATCCACGGGGTTACCGGGCCGAACGAATACGAGAATAACGTCAATAACAACTGGTATACCAATACGTTGGCTGCGTGGGTTCTGAAATATACATTATCGGTCTTGCCTCAAATTTCGACTGAGAAAGCGCAGCGTCTGGCAGTTACAGCTGATGAGCTTGCACATTGGCAAGATATCATCAACAACATGTATTATCCGTATGATGAAGAGCGGGGCGTCTTCGTACAGCACGATACTTTTATGGATAAAGATTTGCAGCCTGTATCCACTTTGCATCCGAGCAATCTGCCACTTAATCAGAAATGGTCATGGGATAAAATCCTACGTTCCTGCTTCATTAAGCAAGCAGATGTGCTGCAAGGGCTCTATTTCTTTGGAGACCAGTTCACGCTGGAGGAAAAAGCGCGAAATTTTGCATTTTACGAGCCGATGACCGTTCATGAATCCAGTCTATCTCCTTCGATTCATGCCGTGCTGGCCGCTGAACTCAAAATGGAAGATAAGGCAGTCGAAATGTATAAACGGACGGCCCGTCTGGATCTGGATAACTATAATAACGATACCGAAGACGGACTCCATATCACCTCCATGACAGGAAGCTGGCTGGCGATTGTACAGGGATTTGCCGGGATGAGAACCTATAATGAAACACTCAGCTTTTCCCCTTTTCTACCGAAGGACTGGAACAAATATACGTTTAAAATCAACTATCGCGGCCGCTTGCTAAGTATTCTCGTACAGGAGGGTGAAGTAATCATTACCCTGCTGGACGGAGAACCGCTGACGCTGGAGCTGTATGGACAGCCAACGCACATTACCAGTGGGCAATCGTTAATGGCGAACAGTGCTTCATAAATGGACCAGACAGGGGGAAAGCATATGAAAGCAGTTATTTTTGATCTGGACGGAGTCATTACAGATACGGCTGAATATCATTTTCAGGCATGGGGCAGCTTGGCGGCAGCGCTCAGCATCCCTTTTGATCGGGAATTTAATGAACAGTTAAAAGGAATCAGCCGTACGGAATCACTCGAAAAAATACTAGTGCGTGGTAACCTGTCCGATACGTTATCAGAAGAAGGCAAGCAAGAACTGGCCATGCAAAAAAACACCGAGTATCAGCGGCTTATCTCAGCTTTAACTCCCGCAGACGTTCTTCCCGGTATTAAAGCGCTTCTGAAGGAGCTTCGTGAAGCCCGAATCGGCATCGCGCTCGCCTCTGCGAGCAAAAATGCAGCGTTTATACTGGATCGGCTGGAGCTAGCACACTATTTTGACAGTGTGGTGGATGTTACGGCCATTCGGAATGGCAAGCCTGACCCAGAAATTTTCCTCGCCGGAGCTGCGAATTTGGGCGTTCAGCCTGCCGATTGTATCGGCATAGAAGACGCACAGGCCGGCATTCAGGCGATCAAGGGCGCCGGGATGTTCGCGGTCGGTGTAGGAACGCCTTCGCAAATGCAAGGTGCGGATATCGTGGTAGCCACTACAGCCGAGCTTTCTTTGAGTATGCTGGAGGAACATTTTTACGAGTTCAAAAAATGATCTCATTCTGATTAAGTTCATATGACGTTATGTATGACTAGAGACGAACACCATTAGGTGTTCGTTTTTTTCTTGTACTGTACAAAAGGATTCATGAATATTTATCACTATTTTACACATATTACATGCATATCATGCTTAAGTTTTTTGAAGGGGGAAACGTCATTGGCAAGACCACTCAAGGCGAAATTGGACCATCTAAAAAAGACCCTGGGTCATCTTCCTGATGTCGTCTTCAAAAAAATGAATGTAGGCCAAACGGGAATTCATGTCATTATGATCTATCTCTCCGGTATTGCGGATACAAGTATGATTAACGAACAAATCGTCAAGCCGCTCATTTTAACTGGAGTCCGTGAAAACCACTCCCCAGTTAATCCTGAGAAAATAAAGGAGGAGTTGATACAGCAGACAGCATTTACGATCGATATGACAGAAGGGACAGACCTTGAGACGTGTGTAAGCAAAGTATTATCGGGATATACTTGTCTGCTGATCGAAGGAACGGATGATGTTTTTTTTGCTTCTACAGGCAAATTTCCTTCGCGAAGTGTTGATGAACCCAGCACCGAAACTTTGGTTAGAGGACCAAGGGAAGGTTTTATTGAGGATTTGGAAAGTAACCTGGCAATGGTTAGAAGGCACATCAAAGATATTAGTTTCAGAATAGACAAAATAACCATTGGAAGGAGATCCTCCCGTAAATTAGCAATCTTGTACATATCGGATATCACAAATCCGGAGCTAGTTCAGGAAGTGAAGCGAAGAGTCAAAACGATTGATGTGGATGATGCTTCTGATACCGGGGTTATTGAGCAATGGATCGAGGAACATCCATGGTCTCCGTTTCCCCAGATTCAAGCCTCTGAACGCTCGGATAAAGCGATAACGGCCTTAATGTCAGGGAGGGTTGTCATTATGCTAGATGGCACCCCTTTTGTCCTAATTGCTCCCATGACCTTCTGGATGCTGGCTCAATCCCCAGAGGATTATTATGAGCGTTTTCCTTTAGGAACATTTTTCCGTATGCTTCGTTTAATGGCGTTGTTCATTGCAACATTCCTGCCTTCGTTGTACGTTGCACTCATTTCTTTCCATCCTGGATTAATCCCGCCTGAGCTGGTCATATCTATCGTTGCCTCAAGGGAGGGAATCCCTTTTCCCGTTTTTGTGGAGGCTTTAATTATGGAAGTGGCATTGGAAATATTGCGTGAGGCAAGTCTGCGGCTACCCAAAGGGATAGGACAGGTCATCGGTATTGTAGGCGGTCTTGTTATTGGACAAGCAGCTGTCGAGGCGGCGGTTGTAAGTGCTTTTCTGATTATTGTTGTTGGTCTTACTGCCATTGCGTCCTTTGCAAGCCCGCAGTACAGCGGCAGTATCGGAATCCGGCTTCTTCGTTTTCCCATTATGATGATCGCAGGGGTTTATGGGCTGTATGGAGTAATTTTAGCCTTTATTTTTTTAGGCGTACACATGGTCCAGATCAAAAGCTTTGGAGTTCCTTACATGTCACCCCTGGCCCCTGTTCGGCTAAGAGATCAACAAGACACCTTGATACGGGTTCCTTTTAAATACCTCAGAAAGCGTCCGATCATGCTAAAAACACAGGACGAAACACATTCTAACAGGAAAAGGAAGTAAACCTATGATTTCTTACGCCTTTCTGTTTCGTCGCACCCTCTGGGTGCAAAAATGCTTTGCCGCATGGATCGTGTGTGCTCTCCTCACCGGTTGTTGGGATAGCAGAGAGATCGATAACTTGAGTATTATTCAAGGTGTCGCCATTGATATGGATCAGCAGGATATGCTGGAACTTACCTACCAGCACTTAATCGCGCAGAAATCCAAAAAAAATATGTACAGCAACGTAACAACCTTTAACAAGGATTCCATCCAGTCTGCTTCCAGGGAACAGGCCAAGCAGGTATCCCGTGCTCCTTTATATAGTTTTATTCGCCTGATTTTGATTAGTGACCAAGCTATACAAAAAAGAAGAATCGACCAGTTGTTAGATACGTTTACTCGCTCCTATAAACCAAGTCGAAAATCACTTGTTATGATCATAAAAGGCAATGCAAAAGAAGCGCTCAATAAGATCGGTAAACATCAAGAGATCCCTTCTATTGACCTTGAAGCAATGGCTAAAAACAGCAATTTAAACTCAAAAATACCTTATAGAATAACATTAGGGGAAATTTCTACGCATATCTCACAAGGAGCTGACTTCATCGTTCAAGGCATAGAAACCAATGGAGGCAACCACTTCTCTGGCGCAGCTCTGGTCAGCGGCAAAACGAAGAAATTTGCTTATTGGCTGGACGAAGAGGATGTCATCGGAATCAACTGGATGCTGGGAAAAACGAAGGGCTCAATTATTAGAATTGAGGACTCAAAAACGAAACAACACATGGTCTTTGAAGTTGAGGATGTCCATAGAAAACTTATTCCCCACCTCAATGGACAGGATCTCTCATTCACAGTTCGTATTAAAGCAGATATCAAATTAAACGAAAATTCGGTTGATTTTGAGGACTTCTTGAAGGAATCGTTCATCCGAACCGCTACACAAGAGGCACAGGATGAAATCAAACATACCGTATCCCAATCGCTAAACACACTCCAGAAAGAAATGAGAGCAGATGTGGTCGGTTTTGGCACAAAAGTAAAAGTGAACTATCCCGCTTACTGGGATCAGGTAAAGGAAAATTGGCAAGATACATTCAGTCAAATACCAATCGATGTTAAGGCTAAAGTACAGATCGAGCGAACTGGTGCTTATACAAAAGGAGAGGGTGAATAATGTCTAATATACCTTCCATGAAAAAGGAAAAAATATCCACCCTGCAAGCCTTATTTACCGTCACTTCGACCGTGTATGCTGTGGGTATTGTCAGCTTACCAAGAACCATTGCGGAGAAGACGCACACGCCCGACGTGTGGCAGGGACTTTTGCTGGCAACTCTGCTTGGAATCGTTGTCATTTTTATCCATGTTAAATTGTGCCATAGATTCCCAGGGAAGACGTTCTATGAGTTCAATCCTGTGATTGCAGGTAAATTCATCGGCTTTCTGATCAATATCGCATTTATTGTGTTTTGCACGATGATCTGCTCTCTTGTATGTAGAATGATGGCGGAATTCCTCAAAGGTCTTGCACTGGAGAGAACCCCAATAAGCATGATTCTCTTGCCGTTTCTTCTGCTTATTGGGTATTTGACCTGGGGCGGTCTCCATGCAATGGTTCGATTGATCGAGCTTTTTTTTCCTTTAACCTTTATTGTTTTTTTATTGTTGATCATTCTTAATATCAACCATTTTAATCTTGATAATTTGCGCCCTGTTTTCCATAAAGGTTGGCGTCCGATCTTTGAATCACTTAAAGTTATACCTTTCTCTACAATGGGTTTTGAATCGATCCTTATATTAACTAATGTGATGACCCACCCACAAAAAGCATGGAAGGCTGGGTGGATTGGCTACTCGATTGCAATGGGTTTGTATATTTTAATGGTAACGATGGTCATTGGCTGTATGTCAGTAGAAGAAGTTTCCCGATTGCAGTGGCCCGTCGTTTCTTTTGCACAGCAAATTGAATTCCCCGGTGCGTTCCTGGAACGATTTGAAATATTATTTATTATTTTGTGGACGATCAAAATCTTCATGACCGCCTCAAATTATTATTTCTATATTGTTACTGGAATCAGCCAGCTCACCCAAAAGTGGAACAAGTATATCTGTTATCTCCCGTTAATTATATTATTTTGCCTGAGCATGTATCCCCAAAATTTTATTGAAATAGGCAACTTCGATAAAATAATAGGTTATGTTGGAATTGTTGTATGTGCAGCAGTACCTTCAGTGCTTCTTGTCATCTCTATGGTCTTCCATCGAACAGAGAGTCCGGATGGGAAACAGTAGAGGATACTTCCTCCTCGTTCTTGCCAATGCCCCCCTTATGCTATAGCGTAAGGGGTTTTACTTTTTAGACAGCGGTTATTCCTCGAAATTTTCCAACTGCCCCCTCCACTCAATTACATTCGTGAACTGATATAATGGAAGAGTTAAGCTACTATTAGATCAATATCAGATCAACTATTCTCTCTTAGGAGACTATTGCATATGAAACCAACCTATCTTATGGATGATATACAGTGGCAGCAGCTCATTCAAAACGTGGCTGACCATTTTAATGATGTGACAATCAAACGAGGTTTTCAGTACTTTAAGCAGGGAAAGGTCAAAGAATTCGTAATGCCTAATGCTGACCATATCGCGGCTGTCGTGGACGGGAACGAGCTCTATGAAGTGGATCTTCACTTGAGCGCTTTTGCTGCCAGCAGATGTACATGCCCTGTTCGCACCAACTGCAAGCATATGATCGCTGTATTACTGAATTACGCGAATGAACAGGAACGTTCGGTACACGCATTAGTGAACGCTCATTCGGCGGGATTTGCACGGTTGGCTACAAAAGCAGACACCCGTACCACACCTGCTTTCCGGTCGAACCCTTCGCCGGATCACAAGGAAGCAACAAGAGATGCTCTCCGTAAAAAAGCAAGCAACCTACCGGACATGCCCGTTTCCGAATGGCATGATCTGTTCGATCAGTGTATCGCCCTTAATCATGTGCACACTCAAAATTCCCAATATGTGCAAAGTGCTTTAGCTTCGATCTATGCTGTGAAGCCGCCGCTCTCACCCGGTATGCAGCAGCTATATGGACTGCATGCCCATCTGCGTGTACTGGAGAAGCTGGTACCTCAGGCCCCCAGGACGGGTTACCCCACTCATACCTATATGGGCTACTACACACAAATTGCCGCAGATGAGCTGAAAGAGGCGATTGAGCGTGATTTTGAAAGTCCACTGGAGCTGACTGATGAACCGATGCACGAAGCCCGTATGGCAGAAACTTTAGCTTATTTGCGCCAGAAAATGCTGATAGAGTCGCGGAACGGTACTTATTTTTCAGACGCATATTATCAGTTCTGGCTGTACTGGGTGCATCCTGCAAGGCGGGACTCTAGCATATATACGGAAGAATTACAGCATTTACATGCAGCTGAAGAGGAGCGTAGTGCTACGTTGGCACGCCTTCCGTGGATGCTGGCTCGGAGCTGGATGTATGTTTACCAAGCGCAGGATCCTAAAGCCTGGGAGCTGCTACATGAGGCAGAACAAGCTTTTCCACTAAACATCTCCTCCAGCCAATTGCTATTGTTCTTACATGCGTTGCGACAGGGCGAAGATTGGATACGTCTCAAAGACGGCCTGCGACATATCGGTCCCCTGCTTCATAGTCATCGGGATGATCATTTACAGGATTATATGCATCATTGGGAGCTGGTTTTGCAACATCTCCCAGAAGCAGAGCAGGACATGTGGAACACGCTGGTGGATATGCTTCCATTTGCGGGTGGGCTGTATGAAGAGGCCCTGCTTGCTCATGAGAAATGGCGGCAATGGATCGACTATCAGCTAAGCATACGCAGTGAACCTTTAAGTTTTCGGGTGAGCGTGCTGCAACCTATTGAAAAGAATGCTCCCGAGTTGCTGCTACCCTTTTACCATCAAGCGGTAGAACGATATGTGCTGGAAAAAAACAGGGCCAGCTACAAAGCAGCCGTTAAGCTGTTAAAGCGATTGTTTAAGCTGTACAAAAAAATGAAGCAAGAAACACGCTGGGAGCTGTTCTTCACGACCTTTACCAGCCGTCACAGCCGCCTGCGTGCGCTACAGGAGGAATTGCGGAAAGGGAAATTGTTATCATGAGCCAATATACCGAAACGATTACGGTGCACATCCAATTAACTACCTATGGAGACGCGCTAATTTATGGCGATTCCTCCATGAACTATAGCATTTCCGGTCAAATGTTGAAGCAACGTTTGTTTGCTTGGCATGAGGCTTCATTTTATGGCACCGAGCTAGAGATTCAGCATGTTCAAGACACAGATATTATCGTGCTGCCCTCGGAGCAAGTGATTCCTTTTCTGGCAGAGCAGGAGTTGCTGAAGCACATCGAATGGATCTGGGACGAAGCCAATGCCCCGTGGCTTCGGCTGATCCCTCTGTTGGCTCACTGCATTGAAATGAAAGCCTATGTGCCCAGCTTCACGTCGTTCCAGGCAGGGAAGCTGCACTGGAAGTGGGATGCAGAAGCGTTGGAAAATGTCCAACCGGCAGAGCTTGCCTTGCTGGACAGCCTGGATGAGAACGAGCGCGATGGGCTGGTAGCGGCGTTCTCGGCCGCTGTATTTCAGCGCTGGTACGGCACCGAAGCGGAAGCCGCCGATTTGCGAAGAGAGTATCCGGTTCTCTTCGCTCCCCAACGCCAGGTCGCAGCAGGCCTGGATGCCCAGGCATGGCTGATCTCCATTGGCTGGAAGGCCGATACGGCGCCGTTCCGCCCGCTTCTGCAACTGCTGGAGCCAGAGCTGGAGGACGACGAGCCGTCCTGGCAGCTCAAGCTTGTGTTGCAGGACAAGCAGGACCCGGCCTTGCTGGTGCCTGTACAGCTCGCCGCTGATGGCTATGCATCCGGATCATGGCCTGATGCATGGACGGCGCATGTGCGTGAGCGCTCAGGCGGGTGGCTGGAACGCTTGACCGCTATTTTGCCCGCAGGGCAGCGTGCCGGAAGCCGTGATGACATACTGAGCCGCCCGCTCTCTGACGAAGCCGCATGGCAATTCCTGACGACCGACAGCCAGCGTCTGCTGGAAAGCGGTTGGCAGGTGCTGCTGCCAGCCTGGTGGGAGGCAGCCACCCGCAAGAAGCCAAAGCTGCGGGCCAAGGTTCGCCCAGGCGAAGGGGCGGGAGAGCGCACGAAGGGCAGCTCGCTGTTCGGACTGGACTCCATTGTCCAGTTCGATTGGCGTGTGGCCATCGGCGATGCCGATCTGAGCGAGTCGGAGTTCACCGAGCTCGTGGCTCGCAACGAGCGCTTGGTGCGCTTCCGCGGCCAATGGATCGCGCTCGACCCTGCGCTGCTGGCGCAAATCCGCCGCGCCATGGCCGGGATCGACAGCACTCAGGGATTGTCCTTTCAGGACATCCTGCAGCTGCATCTGCTTGGTAACACCGACGAGCCTGAAGGCGACGCCTCGGGCGAGCAGCCGGAGGACCCGGCACGCTTCCGACTGGAAGTAGAGCTGAACGCTCATCTACTGAAGCTGATCAGCCAGCTCGGACGGCAATCGGAATGGCCCGCTTTGGACGTACCCGATGGGCTGCAAGCCGAGCTGCGGACGTATCAGCAGGACGGGTATGCATGGCTTGCCTTTTTGCGACGCTTCGGATTGGGCGCGTGCCTAGCCGATGATATGGGACTCGGCAAAACGGTGCAGTTTATCACTTATTTACTGCACCTACAGGACATTGCCGCCGAGACGGGTGTGCACTCCAGTTCGTTGCTGATTTGCCCGACTTCGGTGTTGGGCAACTGGCAGAAGGAGCTCAGCCGCTTCGCTCCTTCCTTGAAGGTCATGCTGCACTATGGAAGCAAGCGAGAACAAGGAGACTTGTTCCGCGAAAAAGTCGAGCAAGCTGATGTCATCCTGACCTCCTTCGCTACGGCAACTCTGGACCAAGAGCTGCTGCAGAGCATGACTTGGGATTCGATCTGCCTGGATGAAGCGCAAAACATTAAAAATGCGCAAACCAAGCAATCCACAGCTGTGCGTAGCTTCCCTGCACGTCATCGTATCGCGTTGACAGGAACACCTATTGAAAATCGGCTGTCCGAGCTATGGTCTATTTATGACTTTATCAATCCAGGTTATTTGGGCAGCTCACGCGCCTTTAGCAATCGCTTCATGAATGCTATTGAAAAAGAACATAATGAGCAGCGCACGTTGGATTTGCAAAAGCTGGTTCAGCCCTTCATGCTACGGCGCAAAAAGAAGGACCCTGCGATACAGCTTGATTTGCCTGACAAGAATGAGATGAAAACGTACATTCACCTCACCTCCGAGCAGGGTGCGCTCTATGATCAGATTGTTAAAGAACTGATGGAACGGATGCAGAAGCTGGAGGGGATCGAGCGCAAAGGAGCCATTTTATCAGCCCTGACCCAGTTGAAGCAGCTTTGTGACCACCCTGCTCTCTTAACCAAGGAGGCGCTCCTGGATGCAGCAGCTTCTGATTATAGTCAGCCCGTTCTTGAAGCGGTTATTAGCCGTTCATCCAAGCTGGAGCGCATTCTGGCTATGGTCAAGGAGCTACGGGAAGAGGGCGAGCGCTGTCTTATTTTTACACAGTATATTGGTATGGGTCAGATGCTTCAGCAGGTACTCGCTCAGGAGCTTCAAGAACCCGTGCTCTATCTAAACGGCAGTACATCCAAATCTGCGCGTGACCGAATGATTGATCAATTCCAATCACATACGCTTCCCCCTGACGAGCAGCCGTCCGTGTTTATTTTATCGCTCAAGGCCGGAGGGGTGGGCCTCAATCTGACAGCTGCCAACCATGTCTTTCACTTTGATCGCTGGTGGAATCCAGCTGTGGAAAATCAAGCTACAGACCGAGCCTACCGGATGGGACAAACCAAAGATGTACAGGTTCACAAATTTATCTCGTTGGGTACGCTGGAGGAACGTATTGATGAAATGCTGGAGAGCAAGCAGCAGCTCAGTGACCAAATTATCACCAGCACCGAGGGCTGGATTACTGAGCTGTCTACAGACGCGTTAAAAGACCTCTTCACGCTACGGCGCGATTGGGCATAATGAGGTGCTAAGTTCGTTATACGCCTATTTTAAGGAAGAGTAGTTTATAGCACGGTCCAACACTCCTTTGTGTGCATTTAATATCTCATCACAACAAAGGAGTTGATTTTTAGTGGCCATTCGTCCTCCACAAACGCTGAAATCTACGGGCAGAAAGGTTCCTGTTACGAGATATCGCAATGTGAGTCCAACACAAACCCTTCGTAGATTTACAGTTATCTGGGCTAACAATGATGGTGTACCTTTTAACACGTCTGGATTTTTTGCAACACTCCGGCGTTTAGATGGAACCTTTGTGCAAGCTGCAGGCTTCGACCGCTTTGGTACTGCCCGATTCAACAGAGTCCGCACACCTACGAACCAGCCTTATATTCTGCGTACTTTTAGAGATGATGGAGTATTATTCCGCGTTAGATCCGTACCTGCTGGCGTGTCCTCATTTGTCGTTATTGGTTAAATTCGTACCGAACGCAGCCTAAACGTGTTTAACAAAAAAAGCAGTCAGAACAGAGCGCATCTGTCCTGACTGCTTTTTTTCAAACTACCTACCTACTCGGAATCTTCTTCCACTTGTACGTCTTTCGTAGCGGCTGTATTGTACACCGTTTTGAGCCAGTTCTCACTCGACCAGTTCAGCTTGCCTGCGCCCGCTCCATCCTTGGCCTGCAATTGAGCAACCAGGTTGGCAGGGTCTTCGGCTGTATAGCTGTATGGCAACGTTGTGAACCCATTCCAAGAGAAGGTCTTAGCCTTCGCTGGATAAGGAGCTAATGGGCTATTCGCAGCGTCACTGCCGCCTCTGAACACGGCACCGTTGTCCGAAAAGATAACATCCTCGGCTTTGATTTTACCTGTATAATCCGCTTTGTTAGGGTCTTTTTGATTGTTACGTACCGGAGAAAACACATCAATTAAATACGATTTTTCTAGCAGCACTGCGCCGTTTTCTGTTGAAATCGCACCATTACCCACGACGTCAAAATGATATCCTTTGGCAGCGATCGCTTTGGCCATGTCGGACGTAATTCTTTTTTTGGCTCTGGCCAATCCAGCATCATCCATAACGATGTTATATGCATGCGCATTACCACCACGCAAACGTGGCATACGGTCCTGAATATCCAGATAATAATTATGATGCAGCGTCACTTCCAAATCCGCATTGTCGCCTGCCATTTCCGTGGCACCCACCAGATGCGCTTTCTTTTGTCCTGCTGCAATATCAATGATATCTTCTTTACTCATGCCTACTGCACTGCTTCTCAAATAAGCGTACATAGGATAGGAGGACTTATCTGCTTCCATGGCATTGACTTGTTGGGTTACCCAGCTGTTGGAACTGCGGTCATCTCCTTTGAACAAGGACCAGGAAATCGTAACTCCGTTACTTCCCTTTTTCACATCTACCAGGCCATCATAGGCTTTGTTAAATGTACAATGGTCGATCCATACCTTGGAGCTTGCACCTTCGATTGTAATATAATCCCAGTCATTTTTGTCATAGTTTCCTTTGGTTGCTTCATCCCATTCCCAAAGTTCATCAAATTCAAGGTTACGGAAAATCAAATTAGAGCTTCGTTTGATGACAAAACCGGCATGCTTGATTTTCGCACCATTGGCCGAGAAGATTGTAACTCCATTCATATTCTCGATATAGACTTTGCTCACCCCTGTCTTTTTCAGAACAGGATGTGTTTGTACAGGATTGTTGGCACTAAATGGCATTGCCTTCGCAGCGCTAGGAATTTCATTCCAGCCAAGGTCCAGATCATTCATAATCTCAATCACTTTAACCTTGCTGCCTTTTTTCAATGCTTCGTTGAGATCTACAGCATTGTACACCTTTTTGTAATTGGCATCGGTATCGGCAATGTTCCCACCACCTGTATTACCATACGAAAAGCCAGTCAAATTATAATTATTTTTGGAGGTTACACCAGGCTCCACCCCAGGAGTCGGTTGTTCTGTACCCGGTGTCGGCTTCACAGGTGGTGTACTTGTACCCCCTTCTGAAGAAGCACCGGATACAATCACATTATCGAACTGAGCAACTGTTTTAGACGTTACCAGACCCATGGCTCCAGCTGTGAGGCTGGTGTCTGTTGCGGACAGCTCCAGCTGATCATTAACATACATTTTGATTTCCGGACCAGATAGCTCCAGCTTCACTCTGTACCATGTATGGGTGTCCAGTTTGTATTTTTTATTGGTAGCCAGTGTCTTCATGGAGCCTTTGACTTTTTTGCGAATCTCAAGAGCACCGCCCTTTTTGTTGTACAACGATGCTGCATAGAAGTTGTTAGAATCCGTGTATCTACCTGCCACATATACTCGATTAGAGCCATTAAAATCATTTACATATACATCTGCTTGCACACTATAATTCGTCCATGAGGTATTGCCTTTTACGGAATGGCTTTCGCTTCGACTAGATTGTTGGTATGTAGAACCATTCCCGTCCTTGACCACAGACCAGTTCCCCGAATCTGTGGACCAGCCTTGAGCTTCTCCTTGTTCAAAATCGTCACTTACCTGTACATTCTCATCAGCCTGTGCATGGCCTAATAGCGGTAATGATAAAGACAGTGCCAACGTACTGCTCAGCATTACACTTGCACATTTTTTTAACAAACTCGATTTCATATCACAATTCCCTTCTCAATTGGATTTATGAATACTAAAGCAAACGGTATATAACGTATTGATGGAGGAAATCATATCCATGCACCAATGAGGGCCCCTAATCGCTATACTCCAATAATTATAGGCACTTAAATAAATATTAAAATATGTCTAATTACTTATCTTTTGTCTTAATTTTTCTATTAATTTTTCGTTCTTTTTCGCGAACACACCAAATGATGTTTCATAAAATCACAAAAAACGAGATTTTTTTATTTTTGAATAAGACATACGGTTGTCATATTGAGAATGGTACATATAAAGGGGTGAGTATCACCAATTTCTCATGTAAAGGAGCGATTAGATGTCTAGCTACGACTACGCTTCCAAATCAGAGTTAAAAGAAGCCATTCATACCGCCTACTTACGGTTTGACGGTGAATTCCAGGACATCGACGAAAGCCACAAGGATACTCGAATCGACGAAGTAGATAAAACACCCGCAGAAATGATTGCCTACCAGCTCGGATGGCTTCATCTCGTCATGAGTTGGGACAAAGACGAACGGGAGGGAAAAACCGTTATCATGCCCGCTCCGAATTACAAGTGGAATAGACTAGGCGAACTATACCAATCATTCTACAAGACCTATTCCCACCACTCTCTATATGAATTACGCGATATGTTCAAGTTGGCTGAGCAAACGTGGCTGGATTGGGTGGACACACTCAGTCATGAAGAACTCTTCACCCAGGGCGTTCACAAGTGGACAGGCACCAATCCGAACTGGCCTATGGCGAGATGGATTCATATCAATTCCGTAGCACCGTTCAAAACATTCAGGGCCAAGATCCGGAAATGGAAGAAATACAACGTGCAACATTGATGAAAAAAAGCGTGCATTGTGCTACAATACTTGAGTTGTATCGGGATACATTTAGGGAAGGGTAAGTGAAACGCCATGCTAATTATTGGTATTGCCGGCGGTACAGGTTCCGGTAAATCGACGGTCGCACGCGCCGTCGTTGAGCGTCTGGGATCTAATAAAGTGACTTTCATATCTCAGGATAACTACTATAAAGACCATTCACATCTGAGTTATGACGAACGTGCTTTGGTCAACTATGATCATCCGTTTGCCTTTGACAACGACTTGCTGATTGAGCATCTTCAATGTCTGAAAAAAGGACAAGCAACTCAAGCGCCCGTGTATGACTTTACGGTTCATGCTCGTTCCACGGACGAGACGGTAGAGCTTCTGCCGAATCATATCGTTATGTTGGAAGGTCTGCACGTACTGTCAGACGAAAAACTCCGCAGCCTGCTTGATATTAAGGTATTTGTGGATACGGATCCAGATGTTCGCATTCTCCGTCGGGTTCTTCGCGATATTGAGGAACGCGGTCGCACCATCCATTCGATCCATGATCACTATTTAACGACGGTTAAACCGATGCACGAGGCATTTATTGAGCCTTCCAAGAAATACGCCGACCTGATCCTGCCTGAGGGAGGACATAACGAGGTTGGTATTCAACTGCTGTCTATTTTGACTGAAAAATATTTGGCAGGAGATCGGACATGGGGTACTGTATAAAGTAATCCCGGTTGTTCAGGCTGTCGAGATTTTCTCGGCAGCCTTTTTTGTCTTTTGTATGCCATTTGAACTAAATTATCTTTGGAATCACCCTGCCGTTTATGTTAGCATGTAAAGATTAAAAGCTTTAGATTTTAGTTAAAGTTGGAAGCGTTATCAACTATGTCCGTCAGATGATTAGGCCCTCGCCTTAATGGCGTCTTTTTTGAATAGATATAATTATGGAGAGTGCTGTCATGAATGAGCTATGCAACATTTTAATTGTAGATGATGAAATATTGGTACGGCAAGGGATCAAACATCATTTGTCGTGGGAACAATACGGATTTCGAATTGTAGGTGAGGCATCCAATGGGAAAGAAGCGCTGGAGCTGATCGAAGCCTTGCGTCCTCATATTGTCATTACGGATATCGTAATGCCGATCATGGATGGCGAGGAGCTGACACGCATCGTCAGACAGAACTATCCAGATATCGAAGTGATTGTGCTCAGCAGCTACGGCGAGTTTAATTATGTGCGCTCCACCTTTCAGCAAGGTGTGGCTGACTATATTTTAAAGCCCAAGCTGGACACAGATGAGCTGCTTCAGGTGCTCCAGCGAACAGCCCGCAAAATTCCATCCATTCAGTATCAAGAGGATGCCGGGAATAACCAAATTACGATGGAACATGTGATCGAGAAATTGATCTCCGGCTATAGCATAGACTATGAAGCTGAGCTGCTGAAGCAAGCATTCCCTTATGCCCGTTTTGCGCTCATAGGTATAGAACAGTCGGCACAGCAAGATAAGGGACGCTCTACCACTCTCTCTGCTTCAGACCTATTTTCCAAGCTTACAGATCGAGTAGCCTCTGCCTGTGAACACGTGGTTCTGCGCCAGCTGCCATCGGATGGGTATGCGGCCGTTTTTTTAGCCAATCTGGGGCCACGGGAATTAGATGCCTGGATGGCTGCGGTTAGGGAAGTTGCTCAAGAGATGAAGCAGCTCGATCCGCAGACGGGCTGGGCGGTCAGTCATCTATTTGATGATTTTAATCAGATTAGCGATGTCTATCAGGATGAACTGCCGAAGCTGCTAAGCTATCGCTTTTATTTCCCGGAGACAGCACTGCTCATAGAAGATGAACTCCCTCAGCCTGTTCAGGTGAATCGTTCGTTTAACTTAAAACAGTTTACGGAAGAGATGAAGCGTGAGCATTTTGATACAGCTTTTCAGGATTTGAGGTCTTATGTAGCCGCCATGTCCGGCAACTATACCTCGACCGCTTTTGAATTCAAATCGCTGCTCGGAAATATCGTGTTCAACATTACAATTTTGCTCGGGAATCAGGGGTATGATATGAAGGAGCTGGATGCGGCGAAATATTCGTATTTCAAAACAATTAATGATGCCCCTCATGTACATGAAGCCGTACGGTTGCTGGAGACTTTTTTGGAGGAAGCGAACCGACAGATCCTGGCTAAGACGCAGCAAGGAAGTAGTGCAAGCATGAAAAAATTGCTGGAGTATATTGAGGAACATCATGCTGAAACACTCAATTTGACGACCCTTGGGCAATATTTCCATTTTAACCCCTCTTATTTGTCCAGTTATTTTACGGCACACCATACAGAGGGATTTAGCGAGTACCTGAACAAAATTCGGGTTGAAAAAGCTGCTGAACTACTGCGATCGGGGACGTTGCCCATTTCAGATATTAGCAGTACAGTAGGCTATTCGGACCCCAGCTATTTTACTAAAGTGTTCAAAAAAGTGAAGGGATACTCTCCCAGTCAGTACCGCCGGGAACATCTCCATTAGAGAACAAGCGCATATCTGCCAGCAGAAAAGAGATAACATATGAAAAGATATATCCATAAGATCAAATATCAAGGTCTGTTCTTCAAAATCTTTATTGTTATGGTGGTCAGCATCACTGCGGTATCGTTGCTGACCTCTTTGGTGACGATTCGAATGTCTGAACGACTATTCGCTGAGACATTCAGTATTACCAATGCCAAGGTGCTTAGCCAGATTCAATCCAGCTTTGAATCCTTCAATGACTCTATCGTGAATGCTGTAACCCACGCTTCGGAAAATGGAACCGTCAAAAACTATTTGACTAGCGGCCAATCTGACTCGATTAACTCGGCAAGGATTTACTTCGGTATGGCACAGCAAATGAAGCAAATTAAATCGAACGTCGATGCTTATGATGTCGGTGTCGCTGTAACAGGTCTGAACGGACGGAGCTTTTACTCCGATTCCTCCTATTGGCCTGTAACTGCGGAGCAGCTTAAGAGCAGTGCTATTACGGCCCGAAGTGTAGCACGCCCGGCACAGCTTATGTATCAAATGGATACGGAGTTATTTCATCAACAAATGACTAGCACCGTCCAAAAACCCTCACCCTATATTATCGCCTCTAAACCATTTATGGAGCGAACCAGTGGCACCTTGTACGGAATGATCTACATTGCCATTCGGGAGCCAGAATTTCGGCGTTTTTATAACAATTTCACGAGTAACGGTAATGATGTGCTTATTTTGGACAAATCAGGACTGATCGTATCGAGCAACCGTCAGGACCTAATCGGACAACGCTCCAGTGAGCTGCTGGGCTATGCCACCAAAATCAATGAACAGGGACTAAACTATATTAATGCGGATGTAATGAATAAGGAGAGCATCGTTCTTTCCAACTATATCCCTTCATTTGATTTTTATCTGGTGAACATGATCGATAGACAAACCGCGGTTGGGCAAATTATTGACGTTAAATCTGTTGTATGGATCTGCATCGCCATCGTACTGATTGCTTTGGTGATTGTTTTTCTGATTTCTCGTCGCCTGATTCGTTCTTTGACTCGGTTGGTCAAGCAAATGTCGACGATACGTGAGAAAAATTTTGATAATTATATCCCGGTTACGGGCAGCTACGAGGTCAGACAGCTAAGTCATGCTTACAACTACATGCTCGATGAACTAAATGATTATATTCGTAAGCTTTTAGAAACCCAAAAAGGCCAACGAAATGCAGAGCTTGCTGCACTACAACGGCAGATCAATCCACATTTTCTGTACAATACATTGGCTTCAATCAAAATGCTGGTACTCAAAGGAAACAAGGAAACCGCCGCCGAGACGATTAATGCGCTCATTTCCTTGCTGCAAAATACAATCAGCAATGTGAGCGAAACGATCACCATCGAGCAGGAAATGGCCAACATGCAAAATTATGTATTTATTAATCATGTGCGTTATGGGCAGCGGGTACAGGTAAATTATTTTGTATCACCCGATTGTCTGGAGTATCATGTGCCCAAGCTTATCATTCAGCCTTTTATCGAAAACTCTTTTTTCCATGCGTTTAATGAGAAAAACACAGGACACATCTATATATTGGTGTCGAAAACAGAGGATACATTGATCTGTGAGGTGGTCGACGATGGAGACGGTATGGATTTGGACGGGCATACAGCGCAGGACGGACTGCCGAACCCCAAGAGCAAACGCCAACTATTTACGGGCATCGGCATCCAGAATGTGCACAATCGCATTACCCTTTTATATGGAGAAGAATATGGTGTGACCATTTCCAGCAAGAAGGGCGAGGGCACCAAAGTAAGAATGACACTGCCACTGATCGTAAAACCCGCTCCTCCTACCCCATAAAAAATATAGGCTGAACTAAACAAAAAAGGTGGAACAAGAATGGAGTGGCGGAATGGTGCTAGCCATCTAGACACAACAGCGATGGGAAGCACCATTCGGCCGCGCAGTGGCGCTTCGTGGAAACCTTTAGTTCAATCTATAAAAAGTACCTAAGTCTAAAGAAACTACAAATGTAAGCGGTACCTTTTTTGATAAATCATAATAATAAGACCAATCTGTATAAAGATATTCCTAACTGCCATCAAAGCAAGGATGATAAACTAAATTCATAAACAAGGTAACCGCTTTCAAAAAAAAAGTTCTACATGGTTAGCCACATATAAAAAAAAGAGTAGGGGTTGAACAAAATGAAAAAAAATGTCTTTCCTTCTGCTGATCGCAAGCTTGATCTTGCTATCCGCGTGCTCCAGCAATTCTGAGAAAGCAGCTACGACCACAGATTCAGGCAAGAAAGAAATTACAGTCTGGGCTTGGGATCCGAACTTTAACATCGCAGCCCTGAAGCTGGCAAAGGATCGTTATGTTGCCAAACATCCTGATGTAACCGTAAACATTGTCGAATATGCTCAAAACGATATCGTTCAAAAAATGAATGCCGGCCTCAACTCCGGTTCTACTAAAGGATTGCCGAACGTGGTTTTAATTGAGGATTACCGGGCACAGAACTTCCTGCAAGCCTATCCCGATTCTTTCCATGATATGACTAATTCGATCAAAGCATCTGACTTCGCTGATTATAAAATCGGACCGACTAGCTACAACGGCAAGCAATATGGAGTTCCTTTCGATTCCGGCGTTATGGGATTGTATGTAAGAACGGATTATCTGGAACAAGCTGGCTACAAAGTAGCGGACTTGACCAATATTGATTGGGACAAATTTATTGAAATCGGTAAAGCTGTAAAACAAAAAACAGGCAAAGATATGCTGACTCAAGATCCGAATGACCTCGGTCTGATCCGTGGCATGATCCAAACTGCAGGTTCTTGGTACCTGAAAGAAGACGGTAAAACACCAAACCTGGCTGGTAATCCAGCTTTGAAAGAAGCGCTCTTGACGTACAAATCCTTGTTCGACGCCAACATCGTTAAAATGAATGCCGACTGGAGTCAATTCTTGGCCGCATTCAACAGCGGTGCAGTTGCTTCTGTACCTACAGGTAACTGGATTACACCTTCGATTAAGGCAGAAGCTTCGCAATCCGGTAAATGGGCTGTTGTTCCTTTCCCTAAACTGAAAAATATACCTGAATCCGTGAATGCTTCCAGCCTCGGCGGCAGCTCCTGGTATGTCCTCAACTCGGACGGTCAAGATACCGCTGCTGATTTCCTGAAAGAAACATTCGGTTCAGATACAGAGCTGTATCAAGATATGCTGAGCAAAATCGGAATTGTTGGTTCATTGAACGCAGCTTCCAGCGGTAAAGCTTATGACGTGGAAGATGCTTACTTCGGTGGCGACAAAGTATACAAGAAATTTGCTGATTGGACTAAACAAGTTCCAAAAGTCAATTATGGCCTGCACACTTATGCCATTGAGGACATCATGACTGTTGAAATTCAAAACTACCTGAACGGAAAAGATGTAGATGCAGTTCTGAAGGACGCTCAAGGACAAGCGGAAGCACAGCTTAAATAAGTCAGTCCATCTAGCCAAGGCTAAACAATAAAACGATAAGCACTTAAAACCTTGGGCTTGCGAGTTCAAGGTTTTATTGCTGCATAGGGAGTTGACATGGTATGAAGACAGCCGCGCCCAAAATGACTACAACACGTCTTAAAGCAGGTATGACAGGATGGTTGTTCATATCCATCGCAGTGATCATGATTGCCGCCTTTTATTTCTATCCGATGATTCAGGCGCTGATCTTATCCTTTAAGACGGGTACTGGGTCTAATCTGAGCTTTAACGGCATTGATAACTATAAACGTCTGTTCACCGATAAAATGTTCATCACCGCCGTGAAGAATACGTTTATCTACTTAATTTTCCAGGTACCTTTAATGGTCATTCTGGCTCTGTTTATTTCCGTATTGTTGAATGATAAAAACCTGAAATTCAAAGGCTTTTTCCGCACCGCCATCTTCTTGCCGTGTATCACATCCCTTGTAGCCTATTCGGTTGTTTTCAAGTATCTGTTCTCGGCTGACGGTTTGGTAAACTCCTTGTTGCTGAACCTGCACGTGATTGGCACGCCAATCCAATGGATTACAGATCCTTTCTGGGCCAAAGTAACGATTATTATCGCGATCACATGGCGCTGGACGGGGTACAACATGATCTTTTACCTGTCGGGTCTTCAAAACATTGACAGTTCCATCTACGAAGCGGCCCGTATTGACGGAGCTTCCCCGATCCGGCAGTTTTTCAGCATTACCGTTCCACTGCTTAAACCGATTATCCTGTTCACCTCGATTACATCGACGATTGGTACACTTCAGCTCTTCGATGAAATCATGAATATTACCAAAGGTGGACCAGGTAACGCGACATCTTCTATTTCACAATATATTTATAATCTGTCCTTCAAGTATTCATCCGACTTTGGTTATGCGGCGACCGTATCTTATTCCATCGTCATTATGATCATTATCTTGTCGATTATCCAGTTTAAAGTGGCAGGTGAGAAAAAATGATGAAAACAAAAAGAGCATTTACGTACGCCTTTCTGATTCTTGTGTCATTCATTTCGATTTTCCCGTTCCTGTGGATGCTATCCAGCTCCACGAACCTGTCAGTCGATGTGACCAAAGGCAAGCTTCTGCCTGGCTCCCACCTGATGGATAACATGCACAATCTGCTCGAACAAGTAGACATCGTTACTGCGCTCAGTAATTCTGCAAAGGTTTCCATCTCAACGACGTTGCTGGCTATGCTCATTGCATCACTGGCTGGTTATGGCTTTGAAATTTACAGAAGTAAAGCGAAAGACGTTGTCTTCAATGTCCTGCTGATGTCGATGATGATTCCGTTTGCGGCGATTATGATCCCGCTTTACCGGATGTTCGGCAGCATTTCTAATGTGATACCGTGGATCGGCATTGATACGCTCTCTTCTGTCGTTATTCCAACCGTAACTACGGCGTTCCTGATCTTCTTTTTCCGTCAAAGCACCAAGATGTTTCCCAAGGATCTGCTGGAAGCTGGCCGGATGGATGGATTATCTGAGCTGGGTCTGTTCTTCCGGGTGTATATGCCTACGATGAAAACAACCTATGCCGCTGCCGCAATTATCACGTTCATGTCCAGCTGGAACAACTACCTCTGGCCTCTGATTGTACTGCAAACGCCAGAAAATCAAACCATCCCGCTGTTGATCTCGAACCTCGGCTCCAGCTATGCACCGGACTACGGCGTTATCATGATCGCCATTGTCCTGTCCACATTGCCGACTGCACTGGTATTCTTCCTGATGCAGAAGCACTTTGTCGCAGGTATGGTCGGCTCGGTAAAATAATAGATTTCTGTATACGGTCTTCATTCAATTTAAAAATAAGGAGTGTTCGCCTTGACCATTCATACCCCTAGTCTGGACTGGCTCACCGATGTAACCAAATTCGCGGTAAATCGCTTGCCTGCCTATTCCGATCATAAATATTACGCCACGCTTCAGGAAGCAGAACACCAGGCCGATATGGCCTGGCGTCACAGCCTGAGTGGGAGTTGGAAGTTCAACTATGCGACGAATCCAGCCACTCGCCCAGCAGAATTTTATGCCCCTGACTTTGAGTATAGCGGCTGGAGCGATATTCAGGTTCCAGGTCATATTCAGACGCAAGGCTTCGGCCAAATGCAGTACGCCAATACGATGTACCCGTGGGACGGACATTCGGATGTTCGCCCACCTCATATTCCAGAAGACCACAACCCGGTCGGTAGCTATATCAAAAGCTTTGTTTTGCCTGAAAATATGGCTTCTGACGCGCAACCTGTGTTCATTTCTTTTCAAGGTGTTGAGTCGGCTTTCTATGTATGGCTGAACGGACAATTTGTCGGTTACAGCGAGGACAGCTTTACACCGTCTGATTTTGAACTGACACCCTACCTGCAAGCTGGCGAAAACAAGCTGGCGGTAGAGGTATATCAAAGAAGTACGGGAGCTTGGCTGGAGGATCAGGATTTTTGGCGTTTTTCCGGCATTTTCAGAGACGTATATTTGTACACGATCCCTACTGTTCACGTACGCGACCTGCATGCCAAGGCGGACCTGGATGCTACCTACACACAGGGCCTGCTGGAATTGAAACTGACTTTGGAACAACCAGCAACAGCCCATACAACTGTCGATGTGAAGGATGCCACCGGACATATAGTAGCTTCTTTGAAAGCTGACTTTACAGAGGGCACCGCTTCGCTGTCAGCAACTTTGGAGCAAGTAGAGCGCTGGAGCGCGGAAAAGCCTTATTTGTACACGTTGTTCATTCAAATTTATGATGCCAATGGAACACTCGTCGAGGTGATCCCACAAAAGGTCGGCTTCCGCAAATTCGAGATGGTGAACAAGGTCATGCATCTGAACGGCAAGCGCATCATCTTTAAGGGTGTGAACCGCCATGAATTTAACGCTCGTACCGGACGTGCAATTTCCCGTGAAGATATGCTGTGGGATATTCGGACGCTCAAGCAGAACAATATGAACGCTGTACGTACCTCTCATTATCCGAATCAGACACTGTGGTATGAACTGTGCGATGAGTACGGGGTATACGTGATTGACGAAATGAACCTGGAAACACACGGTTCCTGGCAAAAACTCGGCGCAGTCGAGCCTTCGTGGAATATTCCGGCCAATCTGCCTGAGTGGCAGGATATCGTTATGGATCGCGCCATTTCCATGCTGGAACGGGACAAAAACCATGCATCCATTCTGATCTGGTCCTGCGGAAATGAGTCGTATGCAGGCGAAGTGCTACGCAATGTCGCTAACTATTTCCGGTCCACCGATCCGAGCCGTCTGGTACATTACGAAGGCGTGTTTCACAATCGTACGTACGATGATACCAGCGATATGGAGAGCCGGATGTACGCTAAGCCCGCTGATATCGAGCAATACCTGAACGACAATCCACAAAAGCCGTATATCAGTTGCGAATACATGCATGCGATGGGCAATTCCGTGGGCGGCATGCACAAGTATACCGAGCTAGAGAACAAATACGAGTTGTATCAAGGCGGTTTTATTTGGGATTACATCGACCAGGCGGTCATGAAAAAAGATCGCTACGGACGCGAGTACCTCGCGATCGGCGGCGACTTTGACGACCGTCCAACAGACTATGGCTTCTGTACGGACGGAATTGTCTATGCGGACCGGAAGGTTTCACCAAAGATGCAGGAGGTCAAATTCCTGTATCAAAATCTGAAGCTCATCCCGGATACCCAAGGTGTGACCATTCGCAACGAAAACCTGTTCGAGGGAACAGGGGACTATGAGCTGGTATACAGCCTGTTGCATGAAGGCCAAGAGATCACGCGAAATGTGAGTCATGTGGATGTGGCGGCTCAGACCGAAGCCTATATTCCATTGACGTTCCCAAGCACAGACGGGAAGCCTGGGGAATATGTCATTCACACGGCGCTTGTATTGAAGGAAGCGACGATTTGGGCTGAGGCTGGGCATGAAGTAGCCTTCGGACAGCATATTTTCATTGTGGAAAATCCAAATCCGCTGAAAGCTCCTACAGGTGGAGCCCTACGAGTGGTGCATGGCGATGTAAATATTGGCGTTCACGGTGCAGATTTCAGCATCATGTTCTCCAAAGGAGCAGGTAGCCTGACTTCACTTCGCTACGCAGGACGTGAGATGATTGCTACGCCTCCTGCCCCGTTGTTCTGGCGGGCGACCACAGACAATGATCGGGGAACCGCACTCGGTTTTGAAGCTGGTGGCTGGTTCGCTGCAAGTCTGACGCGTAAATGTGTGGACATCGAGGTCACGGAAGAGCAGGCAGACCGTGTGACCATTACGTTCCGCTACACGTTGAGCATTCATGCAGACGTACAGGTAACGGTAGCCTATACCGTCTTGGCGGATGGCAGTCTGAACGTAAAATCCACCTATGAAGGTGTATCGGGACTGCCTAACCTGCCGATCTTTGCCCTTTCGTTCAAGGTTCCAGCGGACTACCGTCATCTGGACTGGTATGCGATGGGACCAGAGGAGAATTACATCGACCGGGCCTTCGGTGCTAGACTTGGCGTATTCCGCAACGAAGCTGCGGATAACGTGTCCGGGTATGTCGTGCCACAGGAATCCGGCAATCGTACAGGCGTGCGCCGTGTCGATATTACTGACGATTCCCAGCGGGGCATCCGCATTACCGCACCTGCCACCGCGCCGGTGGAATGCAATATATCGCCGTATACAGCGTTCGAGCTGGAAAGTGCATACCATGTGTATGAGTTACCGAACGTTTATTACACCGTTGTCACCGTAGCTGGCAAGCAAATGGGCGTAGGCGGCGACGACAGCTGGGGTGCTCCAGTACATGAGGAATATCAAATCCCAGCCGATCAAAAGCTGGAATTCGAGTTCACCGTGCAGCGGATATAAATAAACGCACCGTATAGACAAGTATATGTAATAAAAGCCCTTCTGCTGCTTCCCTGATGGAAAGCCGGAAGGGCTTTAGTATTTTCTCATTCCACTCGTACTGTCAGCAGAAATAAAATCCTAAACAACTGTCGCTGTTCCATTAAACTAACGTGTCCCGCTAGTTTAATACTTTAAATTGTTTTTGAGAGCCTGCATAGATGTCACATAGTAATTAAACTCGGAAGCTACCTCAAACCCTATGGATTGATAGAGATTCAGCGCACGTCTATTGCTTGTCACGACTGCCAGGCGAATTATAGAACATTTCTGCTCCAGTATAAGTTGGACTGCACCAACAAGAATTTTACGACCGAATCCTTTATCTTGTTGAGATGGAAGGACACATAAGTCATGTATTACAGCAGTGTCCCTATTCAGGTAATTCACTCTTATCATCCCTATGGGTGTAAGACTGTCTGAAGCGATGTAACTCATTCGTTCAGGTTCTTTCGTACGAGCAAAGTAGCTCCTAGTCCAAGACTCTGAATCTCCAAAGGCTTGTGATGAACAAGTCACCATAAAACCCAAATCCGGTTCCTCTGCTAATCGCAGCATGATGTCCGTACCCTTTAACATATCTTCTTTTAATTGTTTTAAATTCATTGAAAATTCGGACGTACGGAAACTCGCCCCTAAATTCTTAATAAATTCAAGGCCTGACTCTGAATTTGATGGTACTCGAAAGCGGCAGGATTCAATTAGCTTTGTTTGCATTTCGGACATCGCACGTTTCAGCAGAGCATTGAATACACCTTGACGTCGAAAGTCCGGGTGAACCATCCCGTTCATATTAGCTTCAGTTCCATCAGAAGTATACCAACTAATAAAACCAATTAACTTATTATTGAAAAAGCACAAGTAAGCCTCGTCTCCGCCTATGGCTTTAAGACTTTCTACACCCACCCTTAAACCGGATCTGTCATTGGTCCTGCAAATTTGCTCCAGCGTTCGAACACGTTCGATTTCAGCGTTTGAAAAATCCTTCATTTTGCTAATTTGATATTCTCGCATGTAGTGTTGGTCCTCATGAAGAAGGAAATACGCAGTCTATGGACGAGTAGGCGCTATCCTTCTAGAATCTGTCCGCTGATTTATGTTTACCATTGTGACCGCCTCCTCGTGATGAATAACTTGCCACCCAGCATTTAAGTATAAACGGCCCTGCTGCACCCGGCTAGCTTGTAGCCAGATTAACATATGTTCGCGTGAAATCAAGGTTTTGCAAGTCCCTTTGATCTATAAAAAACTCCAAATACCCTGCGTCCCACCAGCACATACCGACCTCATTCAAGGATGATACAGAGAGCAAAACATGCCAATTTTCCGAAGCTTGATCGTGCTTTTCCCGGTTCGCCTGGTATTCTTGCAGCTGAGGCAGCACTTCGGATCGCAAATGCTCCGCATACTCCGTACTTCCCCTATGCATAGCTTGCTCGACTTCCTGATGGATCTGACCCTCACTCTTATGCGAATTAAACAGCAGACCCTTCAGCCCGTTTCGGCACAGATAAGCATCGCGCCGAGTGTTCCCGGCAAAAGACTGATGCTGTCCCCACACCGTGTCGCTATGTTCATATAGAAGCTCATAAAGCTCTTCGTACTGATCTAAAAGAATATCTCCCAGCTCACCCTCCGATGGCAGCGTCAAGATCGGCTGAAAAGAAATTGCATACGAGGTGAAATCCCTGTTCTCGGCACATACTTCAACCTCCCCATTCGGCGGCAAAGTTTTCTTCAAAGCGCTGCTGTCACCGTTATAGTAAAAGACTTTATGGTCAATATCATAAGCTGGCTCATCCAGCCCAAGAAAAAAGTATAATATGCCCTGATGAGGCAATCCCTCGAATGGTGAAAAAGGCAACTCGCTTAGATTGATCTGAGCAATAAACGTATAATATTCTCCGTCTGAATTACACGGCCACTCTATTGTGGGCGGCAGATCTGGATAGCCGGCGATCCGACTATTCCCAACGTTTTCATAGTTTTCCTCATGCTCTAGCTGAAATTGTATAGTAGCTTCGGCTTCCTGATAGATCTCTTCTTTTAACTCATCATCAAGTGAATGCTCTTCGAGTATTCGAGTCAGTTCTTCCTTTAATGGTGATTGCAGCATCTCACTCGCCCCTTTTGACAATGTATTATGTATTGATTGCTCTCATTAAATCTCTCTTAAATCAGATTATCAAATTATAGTCTGATAAGCCATGCCTGCTGTAAAGCAGAAATGGACTAGACATTGTTCATAAATGTTTTGTGATAGGCATTCCGGTATTGTGAGGGAGTCATATGGACTCGCTTTTTGAACAATCGCATAAAATACTTCTCATCCGTGTACTCCCGCTTCTTCCGCAACCTGCTTAATGCTCATATCTGTA
>NZ_AMQU01000001.1:0-134668 GCF_000307675.1 Paenibacillus sp. ICGEB2008 | reverse complement strand
TGAATGTGGCTCGCGATTTAAGCCGCAATCCGCTGTTCGATACGATGTTTGCTTTGCAGAATACAGAGAATTTGGAAATCCAGCTTCCCGGACTCCATTTGTCGACGTATGCCAGCGAAGAAATTGTTTCTAAATTCGATCTCAGCTTGGACGTCACAGAGATCGAGGAAGGCTTGGAATATCTGTTTGAATACGCCACTGCTCTTTATAAAACCGAAACAGTGGAAAAATTGGCCGCTCACTACTTGCAGCTGCTTGAATCCATTCTCCGCAACCCGTCGGCGACGATTGCCGAGTTGGGCATTTTGACACCGGTGGAAAAAGAGCAAATTCTCGGCGCGTTTAACCCGGCGCAGCCGGAAGCGGCTCCTGCGGCCGCGTTCCACCAGCTGTTTGAGGAACAGGCGAAGCGCACGCCGGAAGCGGCGGCCGTCGTGTATGAGAATGATCAGCTGACGTATGCGGAGCTGAACGAGCGGGCGAACAGTTTGGCGGCTACGCTGCGCACAAGCGGCATCGGCCGGGATACGATCGTCGGCATTCTCGCCGAGCGTTCGGTGGACTTGCTGGTGGCCGTGCTGGCCGTCTGGAAAGCGGGCGGGGCGTATGTGCCGCTCGACCCGGATTACCCGGCGGAGCGCGTGCGGTTCATGCTCGAAGACAGCGGAGCGAAGGTGCTGCTGACGCAAACGGCGCTGCGAGAGCGTGCCGAGGCCTGGCTCGGCGAAGAGGAGCTGGCGCTGGCGGCGGTGCTGTACCTGGACGACGAAGCGTCGTACAGCGAGGAGCGGGCGAATGCGCCGCTGGAAGCGGATGATCACTTGCACGAATGCCGTCCGGAGGACCTGGCGTACGTGATCTACACGTCGGGAACGACGGGCAAGCCAAAGGGAGTGATGATCGAGCACCGCAGCCTGGTGAACACGGCGGCGGGCTACCGGCGGGAATACCAGTTGAATCAGTTCCCGGTGCGGCTGCTGCAGCTCGCAAGCTTCTCGTTTGACGTGTTCGTGGGAGATATCGCGCGGACGCTGTACAACGGAGGCACGATGGTGATTGTGCCGAAGGACGACCGGATCGATCCGTCTCGTCTGCACTACTGGATCAGCCAGCAGCAAGTGACGATCTTCGAATCGACGCCAGCGCTGATCGTGCCGTTCCTGGAGTACGTGCACGAGCATCAACTGGATATGAGCGGGATGGAGCTGTTGATCACGAGCTCGGACAGCTGCAGCGTGGCGGATTACCGGACCTTGCAGGAACGCTTCGGCTCGTTGTTCCGGATCATCAACGCATACGGCGTGACGGAAGCGGCGATCGACTCCAGCTTCTACGACGAGGAGCTGGCGAAGCTGCCGCAGACAGGCAATGTGCCGATCGGCAAAGCGTGGCTGAACGCCAAGTTCTACATCGTGGACGCGCACCTGAATCCGGTGCCGGTCGGGGTGCTGGGCGAGCTGGTCATCGGCGGAGTCGGAGTGGCGCGCGGGTACTTGAACCGTCCGGAGCTGACGGAAGAGAAGTTCGTAGACAGCCCGTTCGCCGCGGGCGAGCGGTTGTACCGCACGGGAGACTTGGCCCGGTGGATGGAAGACGGGAACGTGGACTTCATCGGCCGGATCGACAACCAGGCGAAGATCCGGGGGTACCGGATTGAGACGGGGGAAGTCGAAGCGAAGCTGCTGAGTGTAGGTGGCGTGAAGGAAGCGGTCGTCGTCGTCAGGGAAGATCAAGAAGGTCAGAAAGCTTTGTGCGCTTATTATACAGCGGAAGAAGGCTTGACGGTGGCGGACCTGAAACGGGCGATCTCCAGCGAGCTGCCGGGGTACATGATCCCGTCGTACTTCGTCGAGCTGGAGCGCCTGCCTCTGACGCCGAACGGGAAAATCGACCGGAAGGCGCTGCCGGCGCCGGAAGGGGGAGCAAGCGCAGGCCGCGAATACGTGGCGCCGCGCACCGAACTGGAGGCGAAACTGGTCGCCATCTGGCAGGGCGTGCTCGGGCCGGTCACGATTGGCGTGACGGACAACTTCTTCGACCTCGGCGGGCACTCCCTGCGGGCGACGACGCTAGTCAGCAAGGTGCACAAGGAACTGAGTGTGGACCTGCCACTGCGCGATGTGTTCCGGCACTCGACCATCGAAGCGATGGCCGAGGCGATCAGCCAATTGGAGCGGCAAGAACACCTCTCCATTCCGGTTCTGGATAAGAGGGATTACTATCCGCTTTCCTCCGTGCAAAAACGGCTGTACATCCAGCAGCAGATGGAAGGCGCCGAGCTTAGCTACAACATGTCCGGCATGACGGTTCTCGTCGGGCGCTTGGAACGGAATCAATTCGAGGCGGCGCTCAATGGATTGATAGCTCGTCACGAAATTTTGCGAACCGGCTTCGAAATGGTCGACGGCGAACCGGTACAACGGATTTATCCGGACTTGAAGTTTGCCGTCGAGTATACGAAAGCGACGGAAAGTGAAACGAAGAGCATCGTAGACGGCTTTGTGCGCGTCTATGATTTGGAGCGGCCGCCGCTGCTGCGTGTGGGCTTAGTCGAATGGGAAGCGGAACGGCATCTACTCATGCTGGACATTCATCATATCGTCACGGATGGCATGTCGATGGGCATCTTCGTCGAAGAGCTGCTGCGCCTGTATAACGGTGAGACTCTGGAACCGCTTCGGATTCAATACAAGGAATTCGCCGCTTGGCAGCAGTCAGAACCTGTAAAAGAGCGGCTGAAACGTCAGGAAGCCTACTGGCTGGACGTGCTGGAAGGCGAACTGCCGACGCTTGAACTGCCTACGGACTTTGTCAGACCTGCCGCTCGCAGCTTTGAGGGAGATGTGCTGCCTTTCAGCATCGACAAGCAGATGACCGACAGCTTGCAGCGCATCGCCGATGAGAACGGTGCCACCCTTTATATGGTGTTATTGGCGGCCTATTCAATCCTGCTCAGCAAGTACTCGGGACAAGAAGACTTCATTGTAGGCATGCCGGTTTCGGGCCGCACACATGCCGACCTGGAGCCGCTCATCGGAATGTTTGTCAACACTTTGGCGATTCGCCATTATCCGTCCGGGGAGAAGGCGTTCCTCGCTTACTTGAACGAAGTCAAAGAAACGATGCTGGGGGCCTACGACCACCAGGATTATCCGTTCGAGGAGCTTGTGAAAAAGCTGCAGGCGCCGCGAGATCAAAGCCGCAATCCTGTATTCGATGTCATGTTTGCTTTGGAAACCAAGGAAGATAACGTTCAAAGCTTCGGGGATATCAAGATCGAATCTTATCCGGAAACTCATACGGTTTCCCAATTTGATCTTACCTTGGTCATTTCGTTGCTGGATGAGGGAATGAACGGGCAGTTTGAATATGCCACCAAGTTGTTTACGCGCAATCTGATCGACAATTTCGCTCAGGACCTGCTCGTAATCATCACCCAAATTTGCGAACAGCCTTCGGTGCTGTTGAAGGATATTTCCCTGAACGGGCAATCCGAACAGGAGCAAGATGTGCTAGAGGCCATTGATATTATTTTCTAATCCCTTACCCGGCTTGGGTGTATGCCGTATTTCTCTCGGCACGCATCCTGCCGGGTGTTTTTTTAAAAATGAAAAAGAAAAATCCACCACAGGAATCTGACGTCAAGTGCCACTGAGTAACTATTTCGATTTATTGGAAAATCGACAAAACACAACAGAAATCGTAGTTTACCTTTGGTATACTAAGAATCAAACCATTTAAACAGAGATAATTTCACCATAAAATCCGAATACCCGAAAAACGAAAAGAAGTAATTGCCGATCATTGCAGACGAGTCTAAAACGTGCGCCGCGGCTACTCGTTTACTACTACCTCATAGGGGAAAAGTTACGAAATACAATGGCCGAAATAGGCCGCAGGAAGGGCTGAGGGAGATAGCCGATGACGTTCCGAGTAAGGAATTTCAACAGGAATGCAAGGCTTGGAATCGATCTCACCGGCACAGTTATGCCGCAAGCATAATCAGGTGGATTAGGACCTGCTCCAGCAGGTTTTCGAGCGGCTGGCTATGCAGATTTTGTCTAGGCATGGCTGTTTGATAGCAGACCACAAAGCACTCCGGATTATCGACTCTGCCACCGTTGCTCTTTGCTTGCGGAGGTAGAAGTGGGCCGACTTTCGCAAGACCAAGGCTGGTATAAAGCTTCACCTCCGCCTTGCTTTTGCAGATGCTCATGAGGTCCTGCCAGAGAAGGCAACCATTACGACAGCCAAGAAAAATGACCGGACACAGATGGATGACCTTATCGAAGATGCCGGAATCACCCACGTGTTGACCGCGGTTACGTGGACAAAGCATTTGATCGTTATTGCTCGGACGAGATATACTTCTTGAACTCTCACGAACTACAGGGCGGTTAGTTCAAATATATGGACAATGGACTAAAGATAGACAGATTATTGGAGATTCTTTGAAAAAGAAATTTGATCATTTAAGCACGTTATATGCGACATTCAGTATATTGAGGAAATGGTTATGAAAATTATATTATCGTAATAGTACAAGTTTCCAACTTTCTTTTTATGGTAATTTGTGGTGGTTTCAGACTTTTTATTTTTCGTGTTTATCGCCTGACATTCACTTGCTCAGTTACATTATAGTTGGTTCCTTAGTTCCAGAAACCGGTTGTCCTAGTTTAGGATGACCGTTTTTTTTTAGTTCTGTTCAAATACAATAAAGTTGTGCACTAAAACAGTGACTGATAATAACCCTTGTAGGGACGTTATATAGAGGTTAAAAGGTATACGAGCGCTAAATGGTAAGTAGAGCCCATTACGTGCAAAGTATTTGGCACATCTTCTATTAACAACGCTCTACTTCTATTTTTTATTGTACGCGATTTGTCATAATGAGCATTGGTAGTACAAAAATATGGTAATACTTCGTACCCTCCTTGTTGAACATCGGTTCTCGGCAATAACTGTGTATTACGCTTTGGTATCCTGAATCACTTTACTGATAAAGTTGTTTGGGCCAATACCGATTGATGCGATAATTCCTGTTCTCGACAGAATTGTGCTTCATATTTACAGCTGCATTCCCTGTTTTAGCATAAAAGCACGTTCAATAGAATTAAGATAAACAAACATTTCGTTCATTCTGTTGTCAAATCAATGTTTATGAAATGTCTACTCAAATAAAGTTTATGTGATCTGATTCTCTATCTTAGTCATTTAGAGCTACTTTTTTTACACCTCCACGATAACACGAAAGAAGATACATGAAATTTTGACTCAACTTGCATTTAAATATTTTGTAGACCGTCTACCAATCACAGTGTTGCGTGCAGGTGCGGTATATGGACCATATAGCTCTTTCCCTTACGAGTTATTCTTCGTCAAACGTAACCTGGATGGGCGACGGAAGCGAGTGCTTGATTTTGGTGGTGAGGGTCTGTTCCATCGGGTGAGCGTTAGTACTCTTGCAGAACTGATCCGGCTGGCGGCAAAGCGACCGGGTTCCAGGGTGCTCAATGCCTGTGATCCTGAGGTGCCAACCGTAGCTGAGATTGGAATGGCCATCGACGCCATCATGGATGTTGAAGCACCAGAGACTATCTTAATTGATGGGCCATCGACGGAGTCATACGTGGGCAAGACCTCTTGGATGATTGAACATCCGGTGATCTGCGATATGGTTGCTGCTGAAAAGGAATTAGGTTATCGCCCAGTGGAGAATTACGATAAAAGACTGCAAGAGATGGTAGAGTGGTTAGTAGAACAATTAGCTCGACACGACTGGCAGGAAGCCTTTCCACTATTAGTTCAAACGTATCAGCATCTCTTCGACTATGTTGCTGAAGATGCATGGTTTACTAAAGCGTTGAAATGATATCGCAACTTTAAATAGATCAAACTGTAATTGCTAGAATAATGATTTTTACTAATTGATAGTTTTCGAAAGAACTACGACTCCATTTAATATAAAAATAGAAAGGTGTGAAACGTGTGAAGTATAGAAAATTAGGTAAAAGTGATTTGGAAGTATCGGCTCTTGGATTTGGTTGCTTGGGAATGTCAGAATTTTATAGCGGATGCGATGATAATGAATCGATCCGTACAATACACAGAGCGATTGAACTTGGCATAAATATGCTGGATACAGCAGATATGTACGGTCTCGGGAAAAATGAATAACTTCTTGCAAAAGCATTGAAAGGGCGACGTAGTGAAGGGATCCTGTCCACCAAATTTGGGAATGTACGCAGTGAAGGTGGTAAATTTGTAGGTTTAAACGGTCGGGCCGACTATGTAAAAGAAGCATGCGCTGCCAGCCTTCATCATTTAGGTACCGACTATATCGATTTGTACTACGTGCATCGGGTAGATCCTAATACTCCGATTGAAGAAACAGTTGGCGCAATGTCTGAATTGGTACGTGAGGGTAAAGTGCGATATATTGGATTATCTGAAGCGACCGAAGAAGAAATTCGGCGGGCACAGGCGATACATCCGATTACAGCTTTGCAGTCGGAATACTCTCTTTGGTCTCGCGATGTAGAAGATGGTATTTTGGCGTTGTGTCGCGAACTTGAGATTGGTTTTGGCGCTTTTAGTCCATTGGGATACGGATTTCTAACAGGTCAAATTCAAAAACTAGAAGACTTGGCTGAAGACGATGTAAGATGACTTTCTCCTCGGTTCCAGGGAGATAATTTCAATAAAAATTTGGATCTTGTGCATCGTGTAAAAGAAATAGCAACAGAGAAAGATATTACGCCATCCCAGTTGGCATTGGCCCTGGTTGACGGCACAGAGAGATGACATCTTCTCGATTCCTGGAACCAAGCGTAGAAAATACTTGGAGGAGAATGTTGGCGCGGTTGACGTTGTCCTGACACCAGCAGATTTGAAGCGTATTGATGAAGTTGCTCCTAAAGGGATTGCTTTTGGAGCTGGTCATTTAAGTATGGATGATGTTGATCTGTAAAGGATATCGATGTTGCAATAATTTTAGTTTATAAGAATACGCCAAGTGCAATTAAACATGTTCCCATTTGAATATCCATCCGCTTTTTCATGCTTTTTAGTGATTATGAACTGGAGCTTCTATCTGTAGGTAAGTTCAACTGAAATATAAATGTGTTATTGGTGTGATTGAGCGTTAAGGTGCCTTGATGTAACTCAACAATATTCCTTGCTATGGAAAGTCCTAGCCCTGCTCCTGTTTGGATACCTTCGCTGCTTCTTGAGTGGTCAACTTTATAAAAACGGTCAAACAGCTTCTCTTTTTGATCTTGCGTGAGAGGAATTCCTTCATTTTCGACCTCAATCGTAATTTGCTCAGGAGTTGCTTGTAGTCGAATGCAAATGCGTCCCGGCTTTAAGGAATATTTTAAGGCGTTCATGAGAAGATTATCGATTGCTCTGGCCATTTTATCGCTGTCAACGGAGGTAATGATCGAGGAGTCACCGATATCCTTTACGATATATACACCGTTTTCTTGAGCAATGGGTTCGAACTCGAACAACAATTGATCCAAAAGTTGAAATAAATTGATCCTTCTCAGATTTAAATGGGTATCGACCGAAGTGAGCCGTGTATATTCAAACAAGTCATCCAGCAACTTCTTCAAATGAATCGCTTTGTTATAGGTGTTCTGAACAAAGCGCGTATATTCATCTTTATCTTGATATGAGTCTGTTCTTAAAAGCTCGATATAGCCGATAATGCTGGTCAGAGGCGTACGCAAGTCATGTGAAATACCAGTGATCAGCTCCATCTTGGATTTTTCTATTTCACGTTCTTTTACAATCTGCTGCTCTAAACGTTCGGTCATTCGATTGATGTTGTGCGCGACCCGTCCAAGTTCATCTTGCCGAACCACAGGTACCCGATAATGTAAATTGCCTTCAGAAATAAATTGAAGCCCTTGCTCCAATGTAATTAAGTCTCTAACGATTCGTCGTGTCAAAACTAAAAAAGTAAAGATAAACGTAACCATAAACAAGGGGGTAAGAAGATAAGGAAAAAAATTGCGAAACCAATGCCATTCCATGACATTGCTAATTTTCAGGAAAAGTAAAATGAGAATATCATTTATAGCAATAGCGATAATGAGACTCAGCACCATCCTGATTAAAATGTTGACCTGGATGCGTTTTTTTTCGTTTTGGCTTTTGTATATGTTCATTCAATTTTGTAGCCAACTCCCCACACCGTTTTAATATATTGTGGATTTCTTGGGAATTGCTCTAATTTTTCTCGTAAATTACGAATATGAACCATCACCGTATTGTCAGAGAACCCGTATGGCGCTTTCCATACATTTTCGTAAATGTGCTCTGAACTAAAAACCTGTCCAGGGTGGCTGGCAAGCAAGATCAGGATAGAAAACTCTAGAGGAGTCAGCGAAATTTCATTCCCCTTTAACTTTACCGAATGTTTACTCTTATCAATCACCAGGTCCTTAATAAGGATAAGCGAATTAAATTCTTCTTTTCCTATTAATGACTGACGCCGTAGCTGCGCTTTTACGCGAGCAAGCAATTCTAACGGATTAAACGGTTTGATCATGTAGTCATCGGCCCCGGTAGTCAGCCCATTGATTTTATCAATATCTTCTTCTTTGGCTGATAGCATGATAATCGGAATATTCGAGATTTCCCTTATTTTAAGACATGCTTTGATCCCGTCCATTCGTGGCATCATGACATCTAGGATAACCAGATGAATTGATGTTTTCTTTATAGCATTCAGAGCTTCCTCCCCGTCAGCCGCTTCAATCACCTGGTATCCTTCATTGCGTAGATATACATGAATGACATCTCGAATTTCGGAGTCATCATCCACAACAAGGATTGTATTCATTACTGACTGCTCCTTTTTTAAAAATTGGTAGATTTAAGAGATTTAAGGTGCCATATTAAATTGTTATCCATAATTAGCCCACGTTCATTCCACCGTTTACATCGTTTCCCTTTTACGACAAACGTAAACGAAAGCAGGAGGGATATTGAGAGGCACCCAATCAATTTTTTCGATGATAAATTTTTCGGAAAGCTGCTTTTTCATTTGAAGTGAATATTGAAAGGCGATAAATAGGCCTCCAGGTTTGAGAGCTTTATAAATCTGTTCAACCAAAGTATCTCTCAATTCACGCTCAAAATTAAAAAAAGGTAGCCCGCTAAAAATACAATCCAACTGTTGAATGTTCTCTTGCTTCATTGCGTCTACTAAACGTGCAGCGTTCGGATGACAGGAGAAGTCTGGATATTCTGTCTGTAAATTATTCCTCATCGTCTCATCCATCTCAAATAATAACACTTTTGTTGCCTCACTTACCTGGGTATTGATACAACGTGTGATGGCACCAGTACCCGAACCGAGCTCTGCGACTGCCCTAACCTCGTTCCAAGGCGCTTGTTTAACCATTTTGGTCGCCAGAAACCGGGAGCTTGGTATAACACTTCCCACATTTTTTGGACTGTGAATAAAGCTTCGCAAAAATAAAAGATTTTCATTGAGTTTCAACCGATTATCCTCCATTACGGTTTATATACACAAATCATATTGAAAAAAACTAAGGAATTTATGAGTATATTTCTAAAGAAAATCTAAAGAATTCATCTATGGAAGGCTTAAAGTCTATGTCATCCAACCCAAAAAGCCTTACCAATCAAGTTGGTAAGGCTTTTTTATAAGAAGAAACAGTTAATTACTTTAGAATTTCTTTAGAAATATCCCTATAATCTCCTAAGATTTTTATACTAATATACTCTCATCGACATAACGAGGAGGTTAGAACATGATTAGCGATATTGTCTTACAGCTAGTCGATCATTATGGATATTTGTTTTTTTTCCTAGCCTTCTGCCTAGGCCCATTTGGGATTCCGGTTCCTAATGAGTTAACTATACTAACAGGTAGAATTTTGAGTAACAACGGAGTTTTAAACCCGTGGATTGTATATATGGTTATTCTCGCTGGTTTGTTTGTAGCAATTACATTTGCTTATTTTGCAGGCAGAATTTTTGGAGAGAAATTCAAACCAAAGTTTCAAAACAACCGTCATTTCTTGAAAGCAGAGAAACTTTTTGAACAACACGGAGATATTGCAATGTGTCTTGGAATGTTAATTCCAGTCGTTCGGTATATTCTGCCTGTGTTTGTTGGTCTCAACGGTGTCTCGTACAAGAAGTTTGCTTTGATTTCGTATTTGAGCGCGTTTGCTTGGACCACTACATTCTTTGCTTTTGGCAAATTCTTTGGACATCATATATTAAATTTGCTAGATACAATCGATCCTAAATTAGCCGTGGCTGCCCTAATAATAGCCGTTGGCACTTTTATCATAACGAAGTGGTTCAAGTTGATCTTTACTGCATGAGACGATAAATGAAATAAATAAGACAACATGGTTTGATTTTTTGAAACGTTATAAGGAGAACTGTAACCAATGAAAAAAGTAAAGAAAGAAAAAATATTGATTCTTACCGGAAATTATGGAAATGGTCATAATCAAGTAGCCCAAGCACTGCAAGATGCAGTGCAGATTCGGTTTCCTCATATGGAACCTGTCGTTATTGATTTTATGGAATGGATTCATCCCTATGTGAATCATTGGAGTCGATTGCTTTATCTGCAAGCCGTCAAAACATTTCCCCAAGTGTATGGATATCTATATCAGAAAACACGGAAGCCAAACGCTCTATCCCATATCGTAAAAATCGTCTTCTCTACTGGAATCGGACGAATGATGAAATTAATTGGTAAAGTACAACCCACTATAGTAATAAGTACATTTCCTTTGGCCGCAGGCGTGATGTCGAAGCTAAAATCATATGGATTAATCGATATTCCTACTGTTACTACGATTACCGATCACACCGATCATAGCTCATGGATCTATCCCTATACCGATCAATATATCGTAGGCTCCAAAATTGTTCGTGATTCTTTGATTCAGTTAGGTGTTGAAGAGACGCAGATTTCGGATACAGGAATTCCTATTCGGCCGCAATTTTCTAAGTCCATGGAAAGAGTGAAAACGGCAAAGAAGCATGGTTTAGATCCTTATATGCCTACTGTGCTTGTGATGGGAGGAGGTTGCGGCATGATTGGCGATGGGAGCTCTACGATTCAGGAATTTGATCAATTGCCTCAACCTGTACAATTCATCATTGTTTGTGGGCATAATGAAAAGCTTCGAATTAAATTGAGTGAGAAGCTGAAAGGTTCCAAACATCGCATCCATTTAACAGGTTATATTCATTATGTTCATGAATTAATGGCCGTATCTGACATTATGATTACTAAGCCAGGAGGAGTTACGACTTTTGAGGCGATTGCTATGGAACTGCCGATGCTACTTTGTAAGCCAATTCCTGGTCAAGAACAGGATAATGCCGATTTTTTAGTTCGCTCCGGTGTAGCCATTCATGCAGAGACATCTCGGGATTTAACAAAGCGGCTATCGAAATTGCTAAATGATGCAAAACTTCTTCAGGAAATGAAGACAAATACTAAACGGTTCCATCCTAAAGAGTCCGCGTTTGCGTCATTAGAAGTTATTTTTGGAATTGTGAAAATGAACAATAGAGTCAATGGAATAAATATATGCTCCTAAAGAAAGACAAGCATTGATTCATTACTGTTAAAAAGGAGCAGGATTATGGAGCAGACATTCATAATTATCATCAGTGGATTACTCATCTACACGATTATTCCAACCCTTATGGTTCGACTATTTGGAATCGGGGTTTATAAAAGAGGAACGAGCAAGCAGCCCATTGCTTTGACCTTTGATGACGGTCCAGACCCAGAATATACGCCTCTTTTGCTTGATTTATTAAAGAAGCACAACATCAAGGTAACCTTTTTTGTCCTTGGTCGAAAAGCAGAGCAATATCCCGATCTAATCCAACGAATGCACAGTGAGGGACATCTTGTTGGAATTCACAATTAC
Organism: Paenibacillus sp. ICGEB2008; assembly: GCF_000307675.1. Taxonomy (NCBI): domain Bacteria; kingdom Bacillati; phylum Bacillota; class Bacilli; order Caryophanales; family Paenibacillaceae; genus Paenibacillus; species Paenibacillus sp. ICGEB2008. The sequence continues at coordinate 122,720 of NZ_AMQU01000001.1, read as the reverse complement.
GTGCGTTGGTCCAATGCCTTGATGAGTCCAAAGAAGGTTCGAGAGCAGGTAAACAAAACGGCCAACGTCATTGATCGTATTATTGGGAAAAGAACCTTTTACTATCGGCCCCCATGGGGAGTTATCAACCTGTTTGACTTTTTTTTGATGAGGAAATTTCGTATGATTCTTTGGTCTGTTATTGTAGGTGATTGGAAAAGCTCTGGCGGCAAGCAAAAAATTAAGCAAAGGCTGCTGTCCAAGTTAAAGGGGGGAGCTGTCATTGTTCTTCATGATAGTGGACAGACGTTCGGAGCAGACAGGGAGGCACCTGCATATATGTTGGAGGCACTAAATGAATTTATCACTGAAGCATTATATACAGGGTATTCCTTTCATAGAGTAGATGCTGATCGTTAAACGGGCTAAGTACATGAGTTCGAGAAAAATTGAATCGAAAGGTTCTAAAATAAAACTTAAGCCAGGAACATATTTTGTTCGGGCTTAAGTTTTTTTACTTAGGTCTTTGATGAGGACCATAGGGGTGTCAGACATTTTCCATATTTTAATACAGGCCTGGATACTATCCGTTCGTAGCATCTTAATATCTAGGATGACCAGTTCGAAAGAGATTGATTTTACTAGATTTAGCGCTTCCAGACCATCTGCAACTTTTATGACAAAGTATCCCTCATTGCGCAAATATGCATGAAAAACGTCTTGAATCTCTGAATCGTCAGCTACAACAAGTATTGTATCCATTACATGGCACCTCTTTTTTGCGACAGATATATACAAAAGCAGGAGGGAAATTGAAGGGCACGAACTCAATTTTTTCAATAGTTAAGTCTTCGGCAAATCTTTTTTTCATTTGTAACGAGTACTGAAAAGCAACAAAAATTCCTCCAGGTTTTAGTGCATTCATAATCTGATTAAGTAAAGTTTCTCGCATTTCACTCGTGAAATTAGAAAATGATAATCCGCTAATAATGCAGTCCAGCTGGCCGATGTCATCGTGATTTAATTTTTTAACTAATTGGCAAGCATTAGAATGGCACACGAAATCCGGGTATTCTGCCTTCAGATTTTCTCTCATTTTCTTATCTCTTTCGAACAATAACACTTTTGTTGATCCAGTTAATTGTGTCTTCATGCAACGTGTGATAGCACCTGTACCTGACCCAAGCTCTGCAACTGTCTTTACCTCATCCCAGGGTACAGACTCAACTACTTTAGCTGCCAAAAATCGAGAGCTAGGTATAAGGCTTCCCACTCGTTGTGGATTTGTGAGGAAACCTTGCAAAAAAAGTAGATATTCATTGAAATTCATTTGTTTCTTCTCCATGATTTATTTTCTCCCTATTTTTTTCGTTTCGATATAAAAATAGTAACGAAAAAATCTAAGGATTTTACGAGGATATATCTAAAGAAAATCTGAAGAAAGAAACCCTGGTATACGCTCGACGGGCTCTATAAAACTTAAGGAAATCTAAACATAATAGAGTTTAATGTTTAATTTGTCGAGTTTTTATGTAGACGCTATCATTATATAATTTTACTTAGAAAGGAGGTGAAAGTAAGAAAACACGGAATATGGTACACATAAGCGATGTACTGCAACAGAGAATCGACTGAAAAGCAGGTGTAGAATGCAAATATAAAAATTTCAGGAGGTAAAGTATGTTTAAGTTTAGTAAGAAAATGTTAACAGTAGTTCTTGCAGCTTCCATGAGTTTTGGGGTGTTTGCAACAACCTCAAGTGCAGCGACAGACTATTGGCAAAATTGGACCGATGGCGGTGGGACGGTCAATGCTGTTAATGGATCAGGCGGTAATTACAGCGTAACATGGAAGGATACCGGGAATTTTGTTGTCGGTAAAGGCTGGACTACTGGATCGCCCAACAGAACGATTAACTACAATGCCGGTGTCTGGGCGCCGTCTGGTAATGGATATTTGGCTCTCTACGGGTGGACGAGAAACTCACTTATCGAATACTACGTCGTGGATAGCTGGGGAACTTATCGACCTACCGGAACGTATAAAGGTACGGTGACCAGTGATGGAGGCACATATGACATCTACACAACAATGCGATACGACGCCCCTTCCATTGAAGGCCAAAAAACGACGTTTATTCAGTACTGGAGTGTTCGACAGACGAAGAGACCGACCGGGGGCAACTCCACGATCACTTTCAGCAACCACGTGAACGCATGGGCGAGCAAAGGAATGCATCTGGGGAACAACTGGTCTTACCAAGTGTTAGCAACAGAAGGATATCAGAGTAGTGGAAGCTCTAACGTAACGGTGTGGTAACCACTCAACTGCAAACGGTTCAACGAACGGGAGCGATTGGCATTTCATCACGGGGAAAGCAGGATGAGGGCACATAACCGTATTACAACATAAACAAGGTAATAACGCCGGAGACAAATACTTATCTGGAAACTGGAACTGGGCTATCATAGAGAGCAACAATAATAAAACAAAATCGATCGGTACACGAAAACCCAACGAGTTAGGAATTTGCGATATGTCTGGCAATGTAAAGGAATGGTGTTGGGATTGTTACGGAGACTAAAGGGATACGGTAGTTAATGAAACAGCGACAGTTGAGGACGAGTTCTCAACTGTCGCTGTTTTCATGTCTGAGAAGCACATAATACCTAAGGTTGTCGAAAAGATGAGGAGGGGGTATAGTTTATATGTATGTATTTTGCTCGGAAAGAGGTTCATATGGCAACAATTCATGATGTGGCGTTAAAAGCGGGCGTGTCGGTCACTACAGTATCCCGTGTAATGAATAACCGGGGCTATATCAGCGAAGCTACACGCAAAAAAGTGTTCGATGCAATGGAAGAGCTTAATTATCAACCAAATGAAATAGCACGATCCCTGCTACGCAAGCAGTCCAATATCATCGGTCTTATTATTCCCAATGTCTCGCATCCTTTCTTTAGTGAGCTTGCTAACCAGGTGGAGTATTATGCCTATCAGCAGGGGTGCAAGGTTCTACTCTGCAATTCGCATATGGACCCTGTGAAGGAAAAAGTGTATATCGATATGTTAAAACGAAACCGGGTAGACGGCATCATTATGGGCAGCCATACCTTGGAAGTAGAAGAGTACCGACATTTGAATTCACCAATTGTGACATTTGACAGACAGATTGATCCACAAATCCCGTACATATCTTCGGACAATTATCGCGGAGGTGAGCTGGCTACGGAACTGCTCATTCGCAAAGGGTGCCGGAAAATTGCGCATATATGTGGAAATCTGGAGCTGAACATGCTGTCCAATGAGCGGACCACAGCTTTCCGGGATGTCGTGAACAGGAATAGTGTCGAGCATGTAATCGTTCAAACAGACCTGAATGTGTTCGACCAAAAGGAGTACGAGCGATTGATTTCCAAACTCGTTCATGAACATCCAGATGTGGATGGGGTGTTTGCAACAAGCGATATTATTGCAGCCTTTGCGCTGAAAGAATATATCCGCGCCGGACGGCATGTACCGGAGAATGTGCGTATTGTAGGCTTCGATGACGTGAGCGCTGCTTCCTGGCTGACGCCTGAACTTACATCGGTAAGACAGCCAATTGCAGAGATCGGCAGGTTGGCGGTCGAGCTGATTCGTAGACAGGCAGAGGGAGAGCAGGTACAGCCTGTTAATCGGCTGCCTGTTGAACTGATTGAGCGTGCAACGACCTGAATGAAATCTGTTCCTCTAACAAGGGGAACAGATTTTTTTTTAGAGAATGTTAAAGGTTTAACATGTCAAACGATTGACATAGAATGATTCTTTGACATATAATCCGTTTGTAAGCGTTTTATTTAAGCGTTCAGAGCCATTACAGAAATAGGGGGATGACAACAGTGAGGAAATTCAAAAGAGTTCAATGGATGGTAATGCTGCTTCTTTTGGTTATGGTGGTGTCTGCATGCGGCAGCTCCGGAGGAGAAGGCAATTCAGCTTCTGGAGGGGGATCAGCGGATTCAGGAAATGTGAAAATTACACTTTTGAACTCTAAGGGTGAAATCCTTTCACAACTGGAGGATGCCGCCAAGGCGTTCCAGAAAGACAATCCCGGCATTACTGTTGAAATCCAGCCGGTTCCGGCCGGTGGATCGCCTTTTGAGCGTGCCTCTGCATTGTATGCATCCGGAAACCCGCCGACCATGATCATGCTTGATACAGGTGATGTGGAGAAATTCAAGGATCGTATCCTCGATCTAAGCGGAGAAAAGTGGAATGCGGACACTGTTGAAAACGCTACCACAACGACGACGTTTGACGGTAAAAATTACGCGTTTCCGCTGGCTGTTGAAGGCTACGGATTCATCTATAACAAAGCGGTTGTTGATAAAGCGGTAGGCGGAAGCTTTGACCCCACCACAATTAAAACCCGAAATGATCTTGAAAAGCTGTTTCAGCAAATCGAGGCATCTGGGAAGAAAGCATTGGTGATTTCACCAATGGATTGGTCCCTAGGCGCTCATTATTTGCCACTTGCTTATGCAGGCCAGAACAAAGACATGGCTGAAGTGGACAAATTTATGGCATCACTGAAAGCGGGCCAGGCTAACTTGGCTACCAATCCAGTATTTAACGGACTTATGGATACATTCGACGTCATGATGAAATACAATATCGATCAGGCTTCCCCACTGGCAGGCGCTTATGAGCGTGGACCAGAACTGCTTGGTAAAGGCGAAGTTGGTATTTGGTTCATGGGCAACTGGGCATGGCCGCAAATCAGCGGTTTTGATACGGCTAACAAAGAATATGGTTTCTTGCCTGTACCCATCAGCAACAATGCTGATGACTACGGCAATCAGGAAATTTCATCCGCTGTTTCCAAGCGTATTGTCATTGACAAGGAGAAGAGTACGCCGGAGCAGCAAGAGGCAGCGAAGAAGTTCCTGAGCTGGATCGTCTATGATGCGAAAGGCCAGGATTTCCTCGTAAACAAAGCGAACATTATCCCAGCGTTCAAAAATATTACACTGCCTGCGGCCGATCCACTTGGCAAATCCATTCAGGATTATATTGCAAAAGGCAAGTCAGAGCAGTCGATGAGCTTGCTGCCGGCCGATCACTGGTCTAAGCTAGGATCTTCCATGCAAAAATATCTGGCGAAGCAGGGCGATCGCGCAACACTGGCTAAGGAAATCGAAAACTACTGGAAAAGCGTAAAATAAGGCTTATTTCAAATTACCCGGAAATAGAGAGAGAAATCCGAAACAAAGAGAGGGATCACCATGATTGCGGAAAAAGGAGTATGGAACCGGCTACGGTCACGGCTGCTGTTCACCGGACCAACCTTGTTTGCCTTCATAACGGTAATGATCATTCCATTTTTGTACGGCATTTATCTGACGTTCACAAATTGGGATGGTATTTCCACGACACTAACGCTGGTTGGCATCCAAAACTATCTGGCCGTTTTTCGGGATATTGAGTTTTGGAAATCGTTCGCCTTGACGCTCAAATATGTATTTTATACCGTTGTTCTTATCAATGTCATCGCTTTTATGCTGGCTTATGTTCTGACTAAAGGGTTAAAAGGACAGAGTATTTTCCGGGCAGGATTTTTCCTGCCCAACCTTGTCGGCGGCATTGTACTCGGTTTTATCTGGCAGTTCATCTTCAACAACGTGCTGGTCTATTTGGGGCAACATGCCGATATTCAGGCGCTCAGCACGACTTGGCTGGCTGATCCTGACAAAGCGTTCTGGACACTCGTGATTGTAACCGTGTGGCAGAACGCGGGTTACATGATGGTCATTTATATTGCAGGATTGACGGGTGTACCGAATGATATTATGGAGGCTGCAAGCATTGATGGGGCGAACAGCTGGACCAGACTGCGGAAAATGGTGCTGCCCTTGATGGTTCCTTCTTTCATCGTATGTATATTTTTGTCCCTGCAGCGTGGGTTTATGGTCTATGACGTCAACCTCGCGCTCACGAAAGGCGGACCGTTCAGTAGTACTCAAATGGTGTCGATGCATGTGTATGAAAAGGCATTCCTTTCCCGTGATTATGGTGTGGGACAGGCAGAAGCATTCGTACTGTTCCTGATGGTTGCTCTCATCACTCTGCTCCAGGTTTATTTTAGCAAGAAGTTGGAGGTGGAGGCGTAATGGCAAGCAAAAAAATCGCTTCCTCCATGATCAAATTCATTGTGCTGACGATCATACTCATATTGTTCATCGTACCGTTCGTCTTTCTGCTGATTAATTCGTTCAAGGATAATATAGACATCACTTCGAATCCGTTATCGCTACCAGAGAGCTTCAATATGGGCAACTATATGAATGCATTTGATAAAATGAATTATATCACTGCCTTCACTAACTCATTGGTCATAACGGTGTTAAGTGTCTTGTTTATCTCCCTGTTCGCGGCGATGACGGCTCATTATTTTGTCAGAAATAATACCAAGTTCAACCAATATACATTTATGCTGATGGTAGCTTCCATGATTATTCCATTCCAGGCCATCATGATTCCATTGGTGAAAATTTACGGCTCACTTGATCTGCTGAACAGCAAATGGTCGCTGATTTACATGTATATCGGTTTTGGTAGCTCGCTGGCCGTCTTCATTTATCATGGATTTGTAAAGAGTATTCCGAAGGAACTGGAGGAAGCGGCGCTGATTGACGGCTGCACGCGGATTCAAACCTTCTTCCGAATCGTGTTTCCGGTATTGATGCCTACGACGGCCACTATTTCCATTCTCAATGTACTGTGGATATGGAATGATTTTCTGCTGCCATCGCTCATTCTGGTCGATCCCGAGCAAAGGACGCTTCCATTGTCCACATACAACTTTTATGGAACCTACACAGTGGATTATGGGCCATTGATGGCAAGTTTGGTACTCACGATATTTCCGATCATTATCATCTATTTGTTCGCCCAAAAATATATTATTCAGGGTGTTATGCAAGGTTCGATTAAATAACTGTAGGAGTAGGATGCCTTATCAAACATACTAGAGTGTATACGAGAGAAAATGCTGATCAATTTATTTCCCAATCCAAGCATATGCTTCGGCCGGATTATCGGCTGAACTATCATTTAATGGCTGAATTTGGCTGGATGAATGATCCGAACGGTTTCATTCAATATAACGGGCAGTATCACTTGTTCTATCAACATTATCCGTATAAATCGGTGTGGGGACCGATGCACTGGGGACACGCAGTCAGCCGCGATCTTATGAAGTGGGACTATCTACCGGTTGCTTTGGCTCCAGACAGTGAGTTCGACCAGGATGGCTGCTTCTCCGGCAGTGCGGTTGAGCAGGACGGGAAGCTTGTCCTGATGTATACCGGACATGTTGTAACCGGGCCCGACAAAGATAAGGATTACAAGCAGTCGCAGGGGATTGCAGTATCAGAAGACGGGGTAACCTTCGATAAGTGGGAGGGCAACCCGGTCATCGGTTATGACGCCATACCGGACAGGGTCAGCCGCAAAGATTTTCGTGATCCCAAGGTGTTCAGGCACGAAGATCATTACTACGTCGTGCTTGGATCTAATGATGCCCAAGGGAACGGGCTTGTACTGCTTTACCGATCTAAAGACTTGAGAAACTGGACGTATGTCAATGTGCTGGCTGTGAGTGACGGACGCTACGGCGATAATTGGGAGTGTCCGGATTTGTTCCCGCTCGGCGATCGGCACGTATTCATGCTATCTCCACAGCGCATGCCTGCTCAGGGAGAAGCATACCGTAATCTGCATTCCACCATGTACGGTATAGGTGATTTCAATGCGGAGGCTGGAACATTTACGGCAGAGCGGTATGCTCAGGTAGATCACGGATTCGATTTCTATGCCCCGCAGTCAACCTTGGATGATCAAGGGCGGCGTATTATCATCGGATGGATGGATATGTGGGAGTCGGAGATGCCGACCCAGCAGGGGCACCATTGGGCTGGGGCGATGAGTCTTCCGCGGGAAGCGGTGATCGACCACGACAGATTGCTGTTCCGTCCGCTTGAAGAGGTGGAGAATTACCGATCCAATCTGTTCGAGCAGCATGATATCTTACTGACAGGCGAGCATATTATGGAAACGTCCGGAGATAGCTACGAGCTGAAGGCGGTATTTGAGTTCGAGGCTGGCCATACGGAGGAATTCGGCTTGAAGCTGAGAGTGGGCGACGAAGAGGAGACGGTACTGTCGTATCGTCCCGATGACGGTCTGTTCCGTTTTAACCGTGAGCGTGCCGGTATCGGACCGGGCGGAGAGAGAAGAGTACCCTTGGGCTTACAAGAGGGACGTTTGGAGCTTCGGATTTTCGTCGATAAAAGCTCTGTGGAAATATTCATCGGTGACGGTGAATACGTCCTCACAGGAAGAGTGTATCCCGGAATGGAATCAACAGGTATTCGTGCATTTGCAAGCGGAAAATGTACGTTGGCCTCGTTCCAGAAATGGGATATTCTCACATAGAATCGCATGACAAACAGGAGCCTGACCGTTGATGGTCAGGTTCCTGTTTTTTGTGGCCATTTTGCTTGTGTAATTTTAGGCGCGCTTATTTTGCAGATAAGCATCAAGATAAGCATCAATTTTGGTGAGGGCTTCTTCTGTACCGCCGGATTGCTGGAAGCTTTCATTAATTTTTTGTACGCCCTCTTTATACGCTGCGTTTGACACGACCTCACGTACGGCATCTCTTAACGATTGTGCATTGATTTGATCTTTAGTTATTCGATAGCCAGCCTGAAGTTCAGTTAATCGCTGTGCGACCATGGGCTGATCTTTGTCCTGAGGCAGCACCACCAAGGGGACATTAAAGTGAATTCCTTCATTCACACTGTTCATTCCACCATGAGTAATAAAGACATCTGTATGACGTAATACCTCCAATTGAGGTACATAGGGTGAGATGATAAAGTGCTCAGGGGCAGGATTAATTTTCGTAAAGTTAGCTTTTTCGCCAGCCGCAATCACGACGATGCCTTCAAAATCGGAAAAAGCCTCAATGCAGGTGTTAAAAAAGTCCTCAGTATGGTCTAGAACAGTTCCCATCGAAATATACAAAACCTTTTTACCCTGTAGTCTGTCTAGCGGGAATGAATTTTCTCTTTTGCGCTCCGGGAAGCTGGGGCCAATAAAAAGATGCTCGTCCCCAAATTGTCCACCATTCGGTTGAAAATATCTGCTCGTATATACGACATTCAAAGCTCCTGAATTGTTCATAAATTGAACCAGCTCTTTGGGAGCAACACCGAACCTTTCTTTCATGAGATGCAGTGAAGATGTGACTTGTTCATCAGGCTGAAACGGTACTTTAGCGTCGGAGCGGAAGAGATTGGCAGCCATCAGATGATTTGAAATGAGAAAAGATGGGGATGAAGAAATGCCTGGAATATTCAAATAATCTCTTACTAATTCACCAGCTCCGAATCGATCATAGAACACCAAGTCAAATTGAATACGCTCGGACAGCTCCTGAGTGATGGCTAAGATGTCCATCGAAGTCTGGATATGAATATTCAAAAATGCGTTCAGTCCTGCCGGAGTGTTGGTATCAATGGAAGCAGTCCTGACCAGATCAGGATGCAGGTGAACCTTCGCTCCAACTGCTTCGAGTCTATTCTTGTATTTCTCAGTTGTAATGTAATGAACCTGGTCCCCTCGTGCTGCAAAGGCTTGTGTGATCCCAAGCGTGGGGTTTACATGTCCTTCTGCCGGAAAATTAACCATTAATACATTTAACATCCATCCTTACTCCTTTCCTTCTCTTTCATTTAAGATGCAGTTTTAACTGAATCTCTCAATCCATAATAACAATAATATTTATTTTTTCAAATGATATCCTTTCATAATTGCGTTTTAAAACAGTCAACATAATTCAAAAGAATAAGACAAGGACATGTTGGCATGAAATGTGTATAACAAATATTTACCTCGTGCATAGTAAAGACGAACCTATTTAGCGAGGGAGGTTTTTTCTAAATGAATGTCCAAAGAGCACAAGAAATAGCGTCCTCTTCCATCATGGCAAATGTGTTGTGCGATGGGTTACCCATCTACATTCAGCATGTGAACGAACAACGTGAGACGGCACGAATCTATGCGCTGAACAATCCGGAAGAGGAACGGGAAGTGCCTTTGTACGCGTTAACAGAACGAGATCAAACCCTTGAATAGAAAGGAGCGATATGAAAAGTGAAACCCAATCAACAGAAAGAAATCGAGGCAGATCGTTTGAATTTTCGTGATCAGACGGACGATGTGGTCAGAGAAGTACCGGCCACAACAGATGCCAGCGAAGCTGTTGCAGCAATGACCTCGCATATCAATAAATATGATGTACCAGATGAGTTGGAAGAAGAATAGGGAGTGGACAAGCGCGCACAGGATAACCTGTTGCGTGCTTTTTATATGACGTATAATTGGATCGTATCGAACAAAAAGTATTCAATGCCCAAACGTACAAGTGAAGCTGCCCGTGTGTACGTTTTTTTCTTTTCGTTTTTTTGTAAAATAAGTTATACATGATTTCTGTTCAAACGAAATGGACCAGCTGCTCATAGCGGCATTGTCTCTAATAAGTTGAAAAGCATGAATTCAGAATTGTAGGAGGGAATTATGAACGATGAATTCAATGTACAGGTTCAAAATCTAGATCCGGAAATAAGTGCAGGTGAAGTTGAGAACAAGGACATTTCGAAAATATTAACTATTATATGGATTTTTATAATTTATAGTGAGTCTGTCATTCTTCAACATTTGTTCGGTGGTTTATATCTGCTGCAAAGTTCCTTGTTTACTGTAATCATCATATTGCACATCCTCTTGTACTTGCATGCTCATAGAGTTGCAAAATATTTTTCATGGGCTTATTTTGTTGTACAAGGGGGCTTGATCTTTGCAAGTGCATTTCTTCTACCTGACAGTTTCTCCATAGTACTGGTGGGGCTAATGCCCGTTTTGGTGGGTCAGAGTATAGGTATTTATTATAAGCCGCTCAAGGTTATTCTTGTATTTTTGATCTCCTATGTGCTTTTTTGTGTGGCTGTGGTCTCTCACAATGAGGGCAGGCAATTTGTGTTGTTCATCCCGCTATTTTTTCTAATTGTCGTTGTTATAGTAGCTTATGCGGTTCTTTTTCTCAAACAAGTCAAAGCACGAATCCGCACGCAAAATGTTCTGAAAGAGCTTGAAGCCGCACATCAAAAGGTGGAAGAACTTACAATTGCCAATGAACGACAACGTATGGCTCGTGATCTGCATGATACGCTGGCTCAAGGGCTTGCTGGGCTAATCATGCAGCTTGAAGCCATTGATGCTCATCTGACAAAAGGAAGTACGCAAAGGGCTCAGGAGATCGTCCAACAATCGATGTCACAAGTGCGAAGAACATTGTCTGATTCGAGACGAGCTATAGACAATCTGCGTTCGAAAACCATCTCGGAGGTTGATTTTGCAGAGGCCGTGGAGGAAGAAATACAGCGATTTACTATGGCTACGAGCATTCGAGTAATACGCAACATCAAAATTAAAGCTTCCGTCCCCAGACTGTTGTTCGAACATGGATTGTTTATAATAAGCGAATGTTTAACCAATGTAGCGAAGCATTCACATGCGAATACCGTATGGATTCATATTTTAGATAACGAAGGCAAGATTGAAATCGAGATTCGCGATGATGGCAAAGGATTTGATAAGGATATTATTGCCAAGCAGACAGGACATTACGGAATTATAGGTATGCATGAACGTGTACGGATGCTGGGTGGAAACATAAATATCAACAGTATAGTTCAAGAAGGTACAGCTATAAAAATAGAGGCGCCTCTTACTAAAGGAGACCTATCATGAAATACAAGATTTTAATCGTCGATGATCATTGGGTCGTTAGAGAAGGGTTAAAGCTGGTGTTGGAGACCAATGACAGCTATGAAGTTATTGGTGAAGCCGGAGAAGGTACAACAGCTCTTAAACTGATCGAAGAACTCCAACCGGATGTCATATTGTTGGATTTATATATGCCACAAATGAGTGGTTTGGAAACTATGAAAGCCCTCAGAGAAAAACAAAATGAAACGCCAGTCATTATCCTGACTACCTATAACGAAGATGATCTCATGATTAAAGGACTTTCTTTAGGGGCAAAGGGATATTTATTAAAAGATACCAGTCGGGAAAACTTATTTCGCACGATTGAGTCAGCACTTAGAGGCGAAACGTTGCTTCAGCCAGAAATAACAGCTAGGGTGTTCGCTGCAACGAATAAGAAAGAAGCCAAGCCAGAGCCGCACGAAAGCAGCTTAGTTCTTACTGATAAGGAAAGGCACATATTAAAGTCGGTTGCACACGGTTTTAAAAGCAAAGAAATTGCCTTTGATATGGGAATTTCCGAGCGTACCGTCAAAGCGCATTTAACGAATATTTATAACAAGCTTGGTGTTGATTCTAGATCCGAAGCCGTTGCTGTTTCGTTGGAGCGTGGTATTTTACAGCTTTAGAGATGTTAACTAAATATATGTTATTTCATTGCCCAGTCGTACATAAGGTGCTTGCCCCTTTGTACGATTTTTTTGTGTGTTCATTGTTATAACATGAAACAAGAAATGAAAAAGTTTACTTGACCCACGGGTTGCTGATAGCACCTTTAGAAGAGAGAATCAGGGAGGATGACATGAAGTTGAAGAGAAAAGAAATCAGGATCATGATTACAGGGATTGCATTAGCTATAGTAGCTTCCGGTTGCTCCAGTGCAACGGAGAACTCTGTAACACAAGCCAGTCACCCAGTAAAAGTAGAGAAACTTGTAATGAAACCTTTAGCCAATGATTTTAATTTGGCGGGAACATTGCAGGCAAGTAATGAAGCTAGTGTTTCCTTTGAAGCGGATGGACGTATATTGAACACTATGGTGGAGGTAGGGGACTCCGTAGAAAAAGGGAGCGTCCTTGCGAAGTTGGATACATCTGCTTACCAGTTGCAACTGGATCGGGCCAAGGCAACCATGGAGAAGGCAAAGGCTGGTCTTAGCCAAGCGGAGGCTTCTGTTCAATCGGCACAGGCGGGTATTCATAGTTCGCAATCCCAGGTCGATGCGGCCCAATCGAAATTGCAGGAATTGAACAATGGCGCCAAAAAACAGGAAATTGCCCAGTCACAAAATGCGGTTACTGCGGCAACCAATGCTTACAATAAGAAAAAGGCGGATGCCGCACGGACGCAGAGCCTGTTCCAGGCAGGCGCAGCATCATTGTCGGAAAATGAGAATGCACAGCTGGAATTAACGAATGCACAAAAAAGTTTAAGTGACGCACAAGAGCAGCTGTCTCTCTTGCTTGCAGGCGCCTCGCAGGAACAACGTACCCAGGCTTCAGCTGGTATAGAGCAGGCCAGAGCAGGGCTGGAGACCGCTATTGCTACGAAACAGCAAGGGCTAGCCAGTAAAGCTCAAGCGCAGGCTACCTATGAGGATGCATTGGCTGCTTATGAACAGTCATCCTTGTCACTTAAAAAAGCGACTTTAACCTCCCCGATCACTGGCGTGGTCATTGAAAAAAAAGTAGCCGATGGTCAACTGGGTTCCAGTGGAAGTGAGGCATTCATTGTCGGGAATATCAAGACCTTAAAAGTACTTCTGCCCGTACCGGATAGCGAAATCTTATCATGGAAGAAAAACCAAAAAGTAAATATTTCTCTCTATGATGAAATTAGAACAGGGACTGTTACTCAGATCTATCCATCCACGAATACCAAAACGGGCAGTATTAATGTGGAAGTCAGCATTCCTAATCCTGAACTGAATTGGAAACCTGGTCAAGTCATCAGCGCATCTAAAAGTGTGAATCAAGCGGAAGCACTGTTAGTGCCTGTGGAAGCCGTGATTAGCAATGGAAGTGACCCTTATATATTTAAAGCTGTGAATGGTAAGGCTGTTAAAACCACGATTAAAGTGGGAAAAGTGACGAATAATCAATTCGAAGTTCTCTCCGGACTACAGGCAGGCGATCAAATCGTTACACAAGGAGCAGGAACCTTATTTAATGGCGATTTAATTGGGAATGATGTGCTTGGGAAAGCGGAGGAGTCGTCCGAATGATTAAATATATTGTTAAAAAGCAGAAAATTACGCTTATTTTCTTTGGCATGTGCATACTGCTAGGGCTCTTCAATTTTACATCATTACCCAAACAGGAGCAGCCTGATGTTATTCCTATGACAGCTAGTGTTACAACGATCTATCCGGGTGCCTCACCTGAAAGAATCGAGCAAACCATTACTAAGATCATGGAACAGAAAATTAAAGCAGTACAAGGTGTCAAAACGATTTCCTCTACTTCATCGAAAGGCCAATCCAGTATCATCATAGAAGCTTTGAATGATGCGGACCCGACCAAAGTATGGGCTGATCTTCGTACAAAGGTGCAGGATGCACAATCTGAGCTTCCAGAGGACGCGATGCAGCCTATGATCAATGATAGCATGACTAGCTCTTTCATTGGTTCATATGCGATTACTTCTGATAAGGTGGAGGATTTATATTCGTTAAATGAATTAATGAACAAATGGAAAGATCAATTAAAAACAGTCCCTGGTATTTCGCAGGTCAATATTCAAGGAGTACCCGAGCAAGAGGTACGAGTTAGTTTAGACACGCAAAAGATGCAACAATATAACCTCTCCTGGGAGCAGGTTGTCCAAGCGATCAAGGATGAGAATGATAGAGTTCCTACAGGAAGTATGGATTTCAATGAGCGTACTTATCAGCTGACGGTAAATGCCTCAACGGACCCATCGATTCTGAATAATGTCCAGATTTCAAGCAATGACGATGGATTTCCGATATCTTTGAAGGATATAGGTACTGCCTCGCTTGTTTTTAAAAAAGCAGCTAGTTATACGTATGTGAATACCAAGCCTGCTATTTCGATCAGTGTGAGTGGAGATATAGGCACAGACGTGCCTACAGTTTCCAAGGCAACAACAGCTAAAATCAATGAACTTGCGAGCAGTTTGCCGAAGAATGTACATTTTGAACTGCTTTTTGCACAAAATGATCGAGTGAGTGAAATATTTGGAAATCTGACCAAAGAGATGATTATTGCTATTTTATCGGTCATTGTGATATGTACTTTAGGTTTGAATTTGCTAACTTCTGCATTTGTAGCGTTGGCCATTCCTGTTTCCATCGCCATCGGCTTTATTTTCTTGCCCATGACAGGAACTACGCTGAATCAAATATCAGTCATCGGACTCATCATCGTGCTAGGGATATTGGTTGATGATGCGGTCGTGGTCAATGACAACATTGAACGCCGACGCTCTGAATTTGGGGAAAATGCTACGGAGGCAGCCATTAAAGGAACCAAAGAGGTGTCCTTATCGATCATTACAGCTACGCTAGCTACGGTTGCAGCATTTGCCCCGCTGTTATTCCTGCCGGGTAATATCGGAGACTTTATTAAACCGATCCCTACCGTTATTTCGTTAACCATGCTGGCTTCCATGATTATGTCACTAACGATTATTCCTATTTTCCGCCAATGGTATGATCAACGTCGTAAAGGAAAAGAGAGGAACCAAACCGTTAAGCCACCTGGGCTTCTGGGGCATCAAATCCAGTCTCTATCCAATGTGTACTCTAAAAACTGGATGCCAAGAATACTACGGCGTCCACTTTTAACAGCGCTGGTTGGTCTTATGATTGGTACAGCCGCTTATGGACTACTTGCGGTTGTTCCCATTCAACTATTCCCAGAATCCGATCAAGCAGATGCCACCATCAGCGTAACGATGCCAGAAGGAACGTCGTTGCAGGCAACCAATCGGGTTATTAACGAGATTGGCATGTGGGTCAAAAAACAACCAGAAACAGAACGGCTGTCGGCAACGGCAGGTGGAGGAGCGCCTCAGATGTATAGCGATGTTGCAGGCGGTCACGGCTCCGGGGGAGCGGTCAACGGTCAACTTGCTGTCGTTGGAAAAGAGGGGCTATTCGATCTCCAAAAAACAGTGGATAGCTGGACTCATACGCTTCAAGCCAAATATCCATCTGCATTGATCAGCATTCGGGTTCCTCAATTAGGTATCCCGGTCGGCAGTGCGGTGTCTATCCGTATGAAGGGAGAAGACATCGATAAACTGCAAAACATGACAGCTAAAGTCAAAGAAATGGTTGCGGCGACCCCCGGAGCTGTTGATGTGACCGATAATATGGGAATGCAAAGCTATAATCTGAATTTCCAAGTCAATCCACAAGCATTGGATAAATATCGGGTTAGCTATTCCAATTTGACACGTACGCTGCTGTTAATGGGTGACGGAGTTAATGTAACGGATTTTGATACAGGTAAGGAACTACTGGATATCAATATATACATGAATAAACCAAACGATGATCCTGAGGTATTGTTCCAGCAATTAAGTGTAACCAATGCGGCAAAAGAGCAAATTCCCTTATCCCAGTTAGTCACGATGAAACCGGACTTTTCCATTCAGCAAATCCACCGCTATGATTTGGAGCGGACAGTAACGATCTCAGCCAATGCAAATGGGCGTACGGCTACAGAACTCACTAATGACATCCGTAGCAAACTAACCCATACACAGTTTGAACCAGGCTATACCTGGGAGATGGGCGGAGAAACATCCGCGCAATCTGATATTTTTACAGATTTGGGCAAGTTAGCTATTATTGTTGTGTTTCTCATCCTACTCTTGATCACGATGCAGTTTTACTCCGTCTCCACACCGCTCATTATTATGACCACTGTGTATCTGGCAGCGGCAGGCGGAATTCTTGGAAGCTTTATTTCAGGCATGCCAATTGGATTCATGAGTATTATGGGTATCATTTCACTGGCCGGTATCGTCGTGCGCAACGGTATTGTGTTGATAGAGTTTATTGAAGATGCGCGGCGTGAAGGAGCCGAACTGACAGACGCAATTCTTATGGCATGTTCTGCCCGTTTCCGTCCGATCTTGCTTACTTCGCTAACTGCGATTGTGGGTATGATCCCTATTGCCACAATAGGGGAAATCCTCTTCAAACCGTTGGCAACGACCATTATTTTTGGACTGATCTTTTCGACCATTTTAACCTTGTTTGTTGTACCGACTCTGTATATGGTCGTAGCTCATCTGAAGCTGAAGCGGAAGCAGAAGCAGGAAAAGTCTATAAATACCGATAGCTCATTGACCATGTAGGTAAATACAGATAAGAATATACTGCAATTTTTCTTATAAATACGGATCGTACATGAGGCGAATGTCTTTATGTACGATCTTTTTATTTGTTGACAGAGTCAACAAATATCATTACTATAATTGTTGCAAAAGTCCACTAAATAGGGGGAGTTATGGTCAATATCGATGCTAATATCATAGCGGATATGAGGCGTTTTAATCGGTTCTATACGAATTTACTTGGTGTTTTAGACAGACATGTGCTGGATAGCGGATATTCCTTTACCGAGGCACGTGTCATTATAGAGATCGGGTTGATCGAACCGTGTATTGCGAATACTCTGGTCGAATCTCTTCAAATTGATCGCAGCTATATGAGCAGGATCATTGCTAAATTTTGCAAAGAGGGCTTTCTTGTTAAGGAAAATTCAACGTTGGATAATAGAACAAATCTAATTCGTCTGACACCCAAAGGAAAAACGTTCTACAACCAATTGAATGAAAGATCTGATGAACAAATTCTAAGATTAGTTCAAGGACTTTCAGAAGAAGAGATTACAGAATTACATGCATCTATGTTGTTAATTCAGAAGAAATTGGATATTTCGGAGAGGATACAGAATGATACGATTTGAATGCGACTATACCGAAGGTGCTCATGAGCGTATTTTAAAGCGACTACTGGAGACGAATGAGGAACAAACCCCAGGCTATGGTGTGGACGATCATTGTGAAAAAGCCAAATCTTATATTAAAAAAGCATGTGACTCCGAAAATGCGGATGTACACTTTTTGGTTGGAGGTACACAGACCAATACAACGGTCATTTCTTCGATTTTGCGTCCGCATCAAGGCGTCATTGCGGCAACTTCTGGGCATATTGCTGTGCATGAGACCGGAGCAATTGAGGCTACTGGACATAAAGTACTGACATTGCCAAGCGAGGATGGGAAAATCCGGGGTGAACAGGTAAAGGAACTGTACGACGCTCACTGGAGTGATTCTGCTCCTGAGCATTGTGTACAGCCCGGGATGGTTTATATTTCTCAACCTACCGAGAATGGAACGATTTATAGCCGATCCGAGCTGGAAGTGCTAAGTGGAGTGTGTCATGAATGTGGTTTACCACTGTTTATAGACGGGGCCCGTTTAGGCTATGGTTTGGTTGCAGAGGATAGTGATGCATCTTTGGCAGATATAGCCAAGCTGTGCGATGTGTTTTATATAGGCGGCACTAAAATTGGAGCAATGATGGGCGAAGCCGTAGTTATCCTAAATGATGCTTTGAAACAAGATTTCAGATACATGATCAAGCAAAAAGGAGGGCTGCTGGCTAAGGGGAGAATGCTGGGCATTCAGTTTGAAACGCTGTTTGAAGACGGTTTATACTTTGAGATTTCCAAACACGCCATAGATATGGCCATGCTGCTGCAAAAAGGATTATCCGAGCAAGGATTTTCTTTCCAATATCATTCCACAACCAATCAGCAGTTTCCGATTATAGCAGATCGTATATTACAGGCATTGAGCGAAAAATATACTTACTCCTTTTGGGAAAAGACTGATGATACCCATACTGCTGTTCGATTCTGCACCAGTTGGGCCACAAAGAAAGAAAATATTGAAATGCTGCTACAGGATATCAAAGCATTACAATAAAGATCATGGATAAACGATGAATATCATCTTGAAATTATAGAATGGATGATGTAATAGGCCATACTTCGTTGCATACATTGCAGCGAAGTATGGCTTTTTTGTTATGTAATTTACCTAATCCAAGTGGCTTGTCTTTAGTTCCATGAAAGAGCAAGCAGATATAAAAATGGAAAAACAAGACAAGAGTGGATGTATAAAATTAACGCCTAATTATTTACACTGAATACCTATCGAACCTGTTTACGGTATTGAAGAGGGGAGAGTCCGGTTATTTTTTTAAAGATTTTATTAAAATGTGAGGCATGACCGAAGCCGACATCCTCCGCAATGTGCTGGATTTTGTCTTTGGTAGTTCGCAGTCTGGTTTGAGCCGCCCTGACCCTCACTACGCGGATGTACTCGCTGAAATGAAAGCCAGTCAATTTTAGAAAGATGCGGCTTAGGTAAGCCGGACTAATAAAAAAGCAGGCGGCCACTTGTTCGAGAGTTAACGGCTCATTGAAATGGTCCTGAATAAAAGACGAGATTTCTGTGATTTTCTGATGCATGGGATGAGAGGAAACAAGTTCACTACGCTCGGCCGCTTCCGATCGGTGCACCAGGATAAGCATTTCCAGCAGCAAATGCTGTACACAGCGGTCATGCAGAGGCTGCTTATTCCTACATTCGGTATTCATTTGTAGGAACAGCCGTTCAACTTCGACTTGCTCTCTAGCCGGTAAGCGAAGCAACGCAGATTGCTGGTACGGCGGTAGATCCAGAATGTCATGATCCTGCTGTGGGAGAAACGTCGGGGAAAAATGAATCAAAATGCGTTCTGTTTCCTCCAATTGTGTACTGGCGGTAGAGTGTAAGTCATGAGGGAGGATGAATATCAGATCGCCCTTGCGAGCGGTGTATACCTTGCCGTTCATAAAGTAGATGCGTTCGCCCTGCAGCAAAAAATACAGCTCATAATTGTCATGAACATGAGGTCTGGGCATAACGGTGAAGCCGGTACGGTAGATGTGATGAATGGAGAATTGTTGTTCTCCGATGACATATTTGTCTTCCTTTATTTCATTCATGTGCTTCTTCCTTTGCAAATTAAGATAAGTAAGCGCATTCATATATCCATAGTATATATGACACCTGCCCACGGTAAAAGCAGAAAAGATTGATGAAAGGAGGTGAAGACACTTCTGAACGTCTCGGATCATTCTTTTATAAAAGTATGCGCTGATGTGAAAGAAAATCTTAGGGAGGAAACAGAATATGAGCAAGCAGCGTACATGGAGAAAGGTGCTATGCAATGTGGTTGTGGGTTCAATGTTGTTGACCTTGTGCCCACCATTGATCCAAGCAGAGACTGCGGTAGGGACAGAGATGGGGAAAGTGGAGAAAGTAGAAAATATAGCGACGAATATTCCGGCGTTTCCGGGGGCTGAAGGTGGCGGTAAATATGTTACCGGTGGACGCGGAGGTGAAGTATACGAAGTTACCACGCTGGCAGACTACGGCAAAGGTGAGCAGGTGATCCCCGGATCTCTTCGTGCAGCGGTCAGCTCCGATAATCGGACGGTCGTATTCCGGGTGGGTGGAACCATTCATCTGAAGGAGCCACTTAAAATCCTGGGCAACAACCTGACGGTTGCAGGTCAGACAGCTCCTGGCGACGGCATAACTGTAAGCGATTACACAACAGGGATTGATGCAGATAACGTCATTCTCCGTTACCTGCGTTTTCGATTAACTGATCGTTACCCCAGTGAGGATGACGCGTTAGGAGCCAGGTACCATAAAAACATTATGATTGATCACTGTTCCTTTAGCTGGTCGGTGGATGAGGTACTAAGTTTGTACGATAACGTGAATACGACAGTACAATGGTCTATTGCATCCGAAAGTATGCTAATGACTACGCACCAGAAAGGCCGCCACGGCTATGGCGGTATATGGGGTGGTCGGAATTCCACCTATCATCATAACTTGCTGGCTCACAATGCAAGCCGCAATCCACGGTTCCCAACTGATAAAAAACAAATCGACGCTGTGGAAATGACCAATAATGTCATATATAACTGGGGATTTTTCTCTTCCTACGGTGGCGGTGAAGGATCGTATAATGTGCTGAATAACTATTATAAGTATGGCCCCAACACATATAAGGACGTGCGGAGTCAAATCTTTGTAGACGTGGGGAGTAAAAAATATAAAACACGCATGTTTATTGGTGGCAACTACATGTACGGCAACGAATCGGTTACTAAGGACAACTGGCAGCTTGGAACATCCATTGGATCGATTATTGACCCTTCCACTCGTTTGGCAGAGCCGATTGAAGTCAGAGGGGAATACGACAACGGGATTTCACCGGATGCGTATGGTCCATATCAAGCGACAGATGCACAGACCGCATACACTGAGGTGCTTGCTGGTTCAGGAGCCACGCTGCCAAGAAGAGATGCGGTGGACGCCCGCATTATGAATGATGTGAAGAATGGAACGGGTGCGTTTATCAACTCCCCGCGTGAGGCAGGCTGGATTTACGATGATTATAGCGTAACCAACACGGAGCTTACTGACAGTGATCATGATGGCATGCCGGATGAATGGGAACGTGCCCATGGGCTGGATCCCAAAAATGCAGACGACCGCAACGGTCAGGAGCTTGCCGGTACAGGCGAGTATGCTCATTTTGCCAAGGGCTATACGAATCTGGAAGTTTATTTAAATGATCTCATTGAGAAGCTGTCCAATGGCAGTGAGGTGGATAATCCGGAGGCCTTCGTTCAGGTATCGGATGAAGGTGGACGTTCACTGAAGCATAACGATATTTTGGAAGCCGGACGTGATGCGACCATAACTGCAACGGCCAAGGATCAAGATGGCATTGCTCACGTTGAATTTGTCATTGACGGTAAACTTGCTGGAAAAGTAGAGGGTGCGCCTTATCAAATCAGTTGGAATCATGTGACGGACGGCACCCATTACATTATTGTACGGGTGACAGACCGCAAGAGGACTGCTACATTTTCCAATCCTGTCACCATCCATGTCAACACGACTGCACCAACGGGGAACTGGCTCAGCGAAGAGGTTGGCTCTGATGGTAACGATGGCTATATCAAAGGGCATACTCAGGTATTAAAAGAAGATGCAAACGGCAGCAGTATCCGACTGAAATCGGCGGGGGATATTGACGGAAAAGCTGATCTTTTCCATTATGCTTATCAGAAATGGGAGGGAGACGGTGAAATTACAGCTCGTGTGGAGAAGATTACCCCTGTGGATGATAATGCCGAGGCAGGGGTAATGATTCGTGAATCGCTGAAGCCTGGATCAAAAATGGCCTTTATGTCTTTAGCATTTGTTAAATATGGTAAACAGGGGATTCTTATCAGTCGTGATCAAACAGATGGTAAAACCACGCGTGCGTCAATGGAGACGTTTATTCCAACGCCATATTCGGTTCGTCTGGTGCGACAGGGACAAAAGCTTACCGGATGGGTATCCGCAGACGGTGTGACGAACTGGGAGAAGGTTGGTGAAACCGTTATAGATTTGCCGGATCATCAACCGCTATTGTTCGGGTTAGCTACTGATGCATCCAAACAACAAAATGAAGTGTGGAATTATAATACGTCGGAATTCAGCAATGTTAAGGTCCGCAAGCTAACAGACTCAGGAGGAACTTCTCCCACTAGTGTGGTTGTATCGACCTATGGCCCTGCTGACTACACCTCTCTCCAGGCAGCTATTGATGCAGTCCCTGACAACAGCAACACAAGGACTGTTATCCATCTCAAAAACGGTACGTACCGCGAAAAAGTAAAAGTAAATTCCTCCAAAAAAAATCTGAGTATTATCGGGGAAGATCGGGACAAAACGATCATTGCTTTTGATGATACGGCCAAGACCGTAGTGGACGGAAAAGAATTAGGAACGAGCAATAGCTATACTATGCGTGTGCAAAGTCCTGACTTTGTGTTGGAAAATGTGACGGTCGCCAACACAGAAGGGACCGGGCAGGTGCAGGCTGTAGCGTTATATGCCGAAGGTGATCGTGGAAAGTATCACAATGTCAAAATTACTGGCCTACAGGATACACTGCTCGTGAACCGTGGCAGACAATATTTTAAGGACAGTTACATCAGTGGCAGTGTAGATTTTATATTTGGCAATGCCCCTGCCGTGTTTGATAATTCGATCATACACAGCCTGCGTGCCGGATACGTAACAGCCGCTTCAACGGAAGAGAACCAGCCAGGTTTTGTATTTACTCAGTGTCGTCTGACAACCGAAGCTGGCTTGACAGGCAAGGTGGATCTTGGGCGACCATGGCGTCCTTACGCACATGTTACTTTTTTGAAAACCTATATGGATGACCATATCAAGCCAGGTGGTTGGAACAATTGGGGTAAGGAATCCAATGAGCAGACTGCAAGATTTGGAGAGTACGATAACTTTGGACCAGGTGCAGAAAGCAGCGGGCGTGTACCTTGGGCCAAACAGCTTACGGCTGACGAAGCAAACCAGTACACTGTTGAAGCTGTTCTGAGCGGGACAGATCATTGGAATTGGCGTCTATAATTGTATATTCAATAGATAAGCGGGGGATGCGCTTCAAGCGTTTTCCCCCGCTTATGTGCGTGTTTGTGAGCAATTTTGGATGTGATGCATACATAATCTAAAATTGAAACCATTTGTTTTTATGGTAAATATTTTATATATTGAATGAGGGAAGTGTGTAAATCATCAAGGACAAAACTAACATTTTTTCTTAAATACATTATGTTGTCGGAGGTGTAGGATGGCACGTGTGTTGGTTGTGATCACGCCTGCTGAAGGCCATGTTAACCCGTCATTAGGATTAATTAAGCAATTGGTCGATAGGGGAGAGGAAGTAGATTATGTGTGTTCAGAGGAATTTGGTACGAGAATTCAACAAACGGGAGCAAACCTGATCACCTATCCATTTAGTGTGGATGCATTTATTCACAATCCTGTATTAAAGCCGGCTGAATATAAACATCATTATCAATTCGTGAATATGATCGTTAAAGGTTTGATTGAACCGATTATTCCAAAGGTTATGAAAGCAATTGAAAATAAGGTGTATGATTATTTGATTTATGACTATTTGATGGGTTGGGGAGGCAAAATTATAGCAGAGAGGCTGGCAATACCTGCGGTATGTACGGTCTGTTCGTTTGCTTTCGTAGAGCCTCTGGGTTCTGATCAAGGCGGGGATGATCATGACATAAAAGTGAGAGCGCTTTATGATGATACGATGAAAGTAGTACATCAATTAGCTGATGAGTTTCAGGTTACCGTCCCTGCTATTGATGAACTCGATTCACATTCCCACAGCCTAAAGGTCGTGTATACAAGCCGTTATTTTCAACCGCAAGCTGAAAAGCTGGATGACAGCTATATTTTTGCAGGTCCATCTATTGTACCTCGTAAAGATGCGCCCTCTTTTCCGTTCGACCAGCTTCGTGTTTTGTATCCGCAGGTTGTTTATATATCATTGGGAACTATTCTTAATAGAGATTTGGAGTTTTACAAGCTTTGCTTTGAAGCATTTCGTGATTTGCCTGTGCAATTTGTACTCTCATCAGGCCAATATGCGGAGATGGAGTTATTGGCGGATGGTATCCCGGACAATTTTATGATCAAGCCCTATATTCCGCAACTGGAAATGCTCCAGCGTGTAGATGCATTTATCACACATGGGGGAATGAACAGTGCAAGCGAAGCCTTGTATTACAACGTGCCAATGGTTCTGGTTCCCATGACATCGGATCAGCCGCTTGTGGCCAATCGGGTCCAAGAGCTGGGAGCAGGGATTGCTGTGAATAAAAATGAGCTTACCCCTGCTATCTTAAAAGCTGCTTTGGTAGAGGTTTTAAATCAAGCCATCTATAAACAACAGGCGCATGTAATTGGCGAATCACTCCGTCAGGCTGGCGGTTATACGTATGCGGCCGATGCAATTATGAGCCGTTTCTCTACTATAGAAAAATAAGGTGCGTGTGCGTCAGCTCCTTATTATAACCAATTTGGGCTACGCATGGCAGGGTAGCATAATAAAGCAGCACGTAATCAGACTTTAGGTTCTCGTCCAGATTACGTGCTGTTTCTTTTATTGATGGTGCTCTATAGGCTGTGATTTATTTCTTGTAGAGCAGCCGATTGGTCAAACTCTAATTTTTTTGATATCGCCAGCAGACCAAGGCAACAGAGAATCAGGAATAAGCATATCCAATAGGAGTTTCGATAACCCATCCATTGAGCAAACAATCCGCCCATCAAGCTCCCCGCCAATCTTCCGATCGTTGTCGCATTGGAATACAGTGTCGAGGCGTATCCGGGCAGAGATGGCAACAAATCCTGCATATAGCTGATACCAATGGCTGATATCACTGCAACAAAGAAGGCTAGGAGAAGCTGTCCCGCAAATAGTTGCCACATCTCCGTAGACATAAGAACGAGGAGGTAATAGACAACGCCTGTTAAAGCCCCTAAAAATATAAGCAAACGGTTGGAGTATTTGGCTGCTAGTACGCCCAGCATGAGCATCAGGGGTATTTCTAAGATTGCGCAAATACTGGATACGAGGGCAACGTCATTCGTGTCACCTTTTAAATTGTGAATGATGAACAAGGAAATATTTAAACTATTCATCCAGTGAGACGTATAAAGCAGAGTAAGAACTACAAAAGGGATCAGAATTTTCATATTTTTATGTAATGTAATGTGATGAAGTGAAAGTTGATCCTTATTTTTAGCCTGAACAGGACGCTGCTTGATAAAAAAGAATAGAAGAACGGCAATAAGTACAAAAATAGAGGTCGTACCAACAAAAATACCTTTAAAGCCCGTATGTGCAATCAAGAAGGAACCCAAGAGCGGCCCGGTAATAAAGCCAAGAGAAAACATAGAACGAAGCGTTGAATTCGCAAAGGCATGATCCGCAGATTTACTGCGATCTACCGCTTCACGTGCACTGGCAAATAACTGCGGCATCCCAGGGGCGCCAATCGCTGTAAAGACCGTCATATAAATAAAAAGTACATAAAAGTTTTGGATTACAAGATATCCTGCAAAGGCGACAGCATTAAATAACGTACAAATCACTAAAATTTGTTTGCGATCCAATCCAGTATCGGAGCGTTTGGCAATAAGGGAGCTGATCCATATACCACAAATCAAAGTCACCGCTGTAAACACACCAAAGGTCCCCACCGATACGCCAAGTGTACTTGTAAAATATACAGCTAAAAAAGGTGCGCTTATGGAAATAGCCATACCTTGCAATAACATACAGATCATGAATAGTGGGTAGTTAGGGATAAAGAAAAGATTTTGAATACGCTTTAGCATTTCATTTTTACACCCCTTTAGATTTAGAAGCAGAACTTACATACCTATCCAACCTAAACTATATATGACTTTAGCATAATTTGTATATTTACATTGTATAAAATATTATATAATTTTTTTTTACTTTGATGAGCAACTCATATGCAAGGCCATATACAGACAAAGATATAAGATCAGGAGTGGGATGTAGATGTGTATGCGACTTTTCCTGTAGGATGTGCCTTAAAGGCTGAAGCGATCTATGAACTGCTTGATCAGTTCATTCAATGTTCCAGCGGCCTTCGTAGGAAGGCGGTGATCGGCTTTTTTAATGAAAACAAGCTCACTCTTCGGTAAATGCTGATGCAATATGTTGGCATATGGATGAAAGTGTTTATCCTCTTCACCATAAACGAGCAGAACAGGAAGATGGATTTCTCCTAGCCGTGAGGTACAGTTATACTTCAAGCTGTAACGATAATATTGTTCGACATTCCTAGGGTTTCCCTGCTTCGCGTCGTTGAGTAACTTGCGGAACAAAGATAATTGTTTCGTTTGTGACCAAGCATTAGAAAGCGCAATCGTACCGACTGCGCCGATTTTGGATAGCGCAATGCCCAAAGAAATTTTGTTTCTTAGTCGCCATTCGTTTACCTCCGACATTCCACTGACAACAATCCCTCCCCATGCCCGATCCGGATAAGTCAAGAGAAATTCAAGTACTATTGAACCTCCGGTAGAATATCCACACAAAAATACTTTATCCAAGCTCAACCGATCCATCAAATATTTAATATCCTGGGCGATGAGAGGGTAAGTAACCGTTTGTTCGGAAGGCTGACTTTTACCGTGTCCTCTGATATCAAAAGCTATAGTACGAAAATAGGGCGTTAGCCCTTGGATTTGGTATGTGAAATTTGAGCTTGTGAGTACCGGAGGGTGAATGAATAGGATGGCCGTTCCTTCTCCGGAATCTATATAGTGCATGAAATATTCGTGTATGTTTGTTGTGGTCATTGCTATGCTCTCTCCCTGAATGATTTTGATCTTAAATTTGGCTTATTAGATTCAAAAAATTCATGGAGTTGTAACTTTGAATGCAGGAGTTCTCTCTTTTCCCGAAGATCCAATGTAGGAATAATTTTTTTTTGTATATGAAAAAATAAGAGGATCAAGGGCACTGTTTTTCTAAGAAGGGGACACACACATGAGCATGAAAAATAAAGTTACCGTTGTACTAATGTTAAGTTTATTGTTGTTGATCTTGGGCTGTAGAGCGGACTCCAGTCAACAGCTAAAGCAACAGAGCGTGAACCCACATCACACAGCAAATCAAATGGGCAAAAAACCTGTCATTGTAATCTTGATTGATTCTTTAATGGATAAGCCTTTGCAAGAAGCGATTCAAGAAGGCCGTGCCCCCGCAATGCGATTTCTCCTTCATCAAGGGCAATATTTCCCGCAGGTAGTCAGCTCATTTCCCACAATGTCTGTGACCATCGACAGCACATTATTAACGGGGACGTATGCAGACCAACATCATGTGCCTGGGCTCGTTTGGTACAGTGATCAAAAGAAACGCATGATTCTCTACGGCAATGGTGCCAAAGAAGCCTTGAAAATCGACCAACTGCAAGTATTTAATGACGCTATTTACCAATTAAACCAAGTTCAATTGAACAAAAAAACGAAAACAATACATGAAGCATTAGCTGACAAAGGAAAAGAATCCGCGTCCATCAATGCTATTGTTTTTAGAGGAAGAACGGAACATTCCTTAAAGGTGCCTCGTTTTATTGCAAACAGTAACCGTGTGCCAGAACAAGTGAAAATAACAGGACCTAAATGGTTTTCATATGCAACTTTTGCTCAACTGGATCCGGGGAATAGCTGGAATACTTCTCCGTGGAAAAAACTTGGGATGAACGACGAATTTTCTGCAAAAGAAACCGCTTTTCTAATCAATCAAAAAAAACTTCCAAACCTAACCATCACATACTTTCCAGGGAATGATAATTTGGCGCATAGAAAAGGCCCGACTCAACTGGAGGGAATTGAAAAAGCCGATCAAGCGCTGCAAACTGTGTTGAACGCATACGGTTCTTGGGAAGAGGCTGTACAAAATGCTACATGGATCGTCTTGGGGGACAGTGGGCAAAGCGCGGTTTATAATGATCGACAGGCAGCCACTGTTGATATAAGGCCTCTTTTGGGCCATTACCGGATTGCAAAATTAAATCAACCCGTAAGAAGTGATGACCAAATCGTGATTGCCGCTAATGAACGGATGGCCTATATCTATGCAATTGACAATAACGTAGATTTGTCTGACGTGGTGAAGCTTTTACAGCATGAGAATAAGCTCGACATTATTGCTATGAAAGACGGTAAAAATAATATCCAGGTTACAAAGGGGAGAAATGGTAGCCTGTTTTCTTATCATCCCGGTGGAAAATTTACCGATGAATATGGACAATCATGGACATTATCGGGCGAAACGAATCTTGTGGATATTACGATCAATAACAACCGGATCAAATATGGAAAATATCCAGACGTTTTGGCGAGGCTACACGGGGCAATGAATTCACATGAAGGAAGATATGTTGTCGTTACGGTTCAACCTGGATATGAACTGGTTAGTGAAAGTTCCCCTACCCACATCGGAGGGGGAGCCCATGGATCGCTGCATGAACAAGATTCCCTTGTTCCACTAATTATTACTGGAACGAATACACGACCCAAAACACTGCGAATTGTGGATATAAAAGATTGGCTCCTGCAATTGGTGAATGAATAAGTATTGATCGTTCTTGATATTAAAATTGAGCTATATTAGTATATAAGCATGTAGTTATATAGGTGGAAGGGGGGCATATATTGGATCAACTAGGTTATGTAGCTGATCATTTAAAGCTATTGGGGGATAAAACCCGATTGATCATGTTATCCCTGCTAAGAGAAAGAGAATGGTGTGTTTGCGAATTTGTAGATATCTTTGATATGTCGCAGCCAGCAATTAGCCAACATTTGAGAAAATTAAAGTCGCAAGGAATTGTAAAAGAAGAACGGCGAAGTCAGTGGGTATACTATTCCTTAAACGTAGACGACAAACCGCATATTCAAGCTGTTCTTGAGAGCATGCCAGACTCCAAGCATATTTTGAAATCGCTGAATAAAGAGGAGCCAACAGCATTTTGTGGGCCGGATTCCTCAGCTTGTTCATCCTAAAGCCTATTCCGTTTATCTCTTTGTGGAATAACGGTGTTTTTAATATAAGTATATGTTTATAAGGTAATGTAATGGAGGTTTAGAACATTGATTTTGTTGGCATGCATTATATTCTTAGTTACTTTAGTATTGGTGATCTGGCAGCCTAAACATCTGTCCATTGGATGGTCTGCCTGCGGCGGTGCCATACTCGCCTTGCTGGTGGGTGTAGTGGATTTGCATGATGTTTGGGAAGTTACTCAAATTGTCTGGAATGCCACACTAGCTTTTGTCGCGATTATTCTGATTTCGTTAGTCCTTGATAAAATCGGCTTCTTCGAATGGGCAGCACTTCACATGGCACGGATAGCCCGTGGAAGCGGAACCCGGATGTTTGTCTATGTGAGCCTGCTGGGTGCCGTAGTTGCTGCCTTTTTTGCCAATGACGGTGCGGCCTTAATTTTGACACCAATTGTACTGGCGATGGTTCGGGCACTGAAATTGGATGAGAAAATGGTATTTCCTTTTATCATTGCGAGCGGATTTATTGCAGATACGACGTCGCTTCCGCTTGTAGTCAGCAACCTCGTTAATATTGTGTCAGCCGACTTTTTTGGAATCAGTTTTATGGAATATGCGAGTCGTATGATTGTACCTAATCTGTTTTCCTTATTGGCTAGTATCGTGGTACTGTATCTCTTTTTTCGCAAAAGAATTCCTAAAACGTTTGATACGACACAGTTAATCACGCCTGCAAATGCGATAAAAGATCCAAAGATGTTCCGTATGTCCTGGGTTGTTCTCACAATATTGTTGGTTGGCTACTTTGCAAGCGAATTTTTAGACATTCCCGTCTCGGTGGTGGCCGGTATCATTGCCATCTTTTTCTTGCTGATGGCTAGAAGAAGCCCTGTGGTACCCATGAAAGAAGTCATCAAGGGCGCTCCATGGGCCATCGTGTTTTTCTCTATCGGAATGTATGTGGTGGTGTATGGTGTGCGTAATGCCGGTTTGACGGATCTGCTGTCCCATGTGATTCAAGCGGCTGCTGATCAAGGTATGTTTGTGGCCACCATGGTCATGGGATTTATTGCGGCGATTATCTCGTCGGGTATGAATAACTTGCCTACGGTCATGATTAATGCGCTTGCCATTGATGCTACCCATACAACTGGTATAGTCAAAGAGGCACTGATTTATGCTAACGTTATAGGGTCGGATCTCGGACCGAAGATAACCCCAATTGGTTCGTTAGCCACCTTATTGTGGTTGCATGTGCTTCGTTCGAAAAACGTGAAAATTTCATGGGGGACTTATTTTAAAACAGGCATCGTCTTAACTATTCCTACACTTTTTATTACCCTACTGGGCTTATATCTGTGGTTAATCATTTCATAATGGACAATTGAAGGAGACGCTGATGATGGATAAGAAGACAATTTATTTTTTGTGCACTGGTAATTCTTGCCGCAGTCAAATGGCAGAAGGCTGGGCTAAACAATACTTGGGAGACCGTTGGAATGTATACAGTGCGGGCATTGAAGCACACGGCCTCAACCCTAAAGCGGTGCAAGCGATGAATGAAGTTGGGATGGATATTTCCGGTCAAACTTCAGATATTATTGATTCTGTTTTGCTGAATAGTGCGGATTTAGTTGTGACCTTATGCGCAGATGCTGCCGATAAATGTCCTACTACACCTCCGTACGTGCGCCGCGAACATTGGGGATTTGATGATCCGGCTAAAGCACAAGGAACAGAAGAAGAGAAATGGAGTGTATTCCAGCGTGTACGGGATGAAGTCGGGGCTCGTATTCGCAAATTTGCGGAGACTGGTGAATAAACCAGTGCACGGCTTAGGAAGGGCGAACTCAGGCATACTTCCTTAAAAGGTCGGTGTTTGTTTGGCATTTTTGAAATAGAAGATCTTCATGTTAATGAAAAAGGGTTAAAGCTCGTTAGACGACACTTAACCCTTTTTATTTTACAGACGAGACTCTATCCTTTTATAGGCTCGTGCATAGGTGCTGATGGTGCCCCTTGCATAGATAACCCGCCGCCAGTTGAGCTTACTGGAATAACGGGATGTGGCGATCCCTTTTCAGAAGCAGCGCCTGCAGTCTGCTTGGTCAGCTTCTGTTTTTCCCACAGTGCTCTGGCGATCACCAGCATGGAGAGTACACCGACATATAGTAACAAAGATCCGAGTTCCGGAAGCATCTCTTGAAAAGATGCACCGCGCAGTCCCATGGTGCGGAGGAATTTGTACATCCATACGAAGGGAAAGAAATCACCGATTTGAATCGCTAAAGGTGGAAACAGTGATCTGGAAAGAACGGCCCCCGATAGTACAAAAGCAGGCATGAGCACCATCACCATTCTGCCAATGGCAATCCCCGGATGTGCAGCGCCCCATGCAACCAGAACATTGAAGCATACGGTACCGAATACATACAGGACAACCGGAATCATGAAGAGGATCGGATTGGCTTCGAAACGACCTCCCCCAAACATTTTAAGCATCCCGAGAGAGAAGATTAAGCCAGCCGTCGAAAACAGCGTATAAGGAAGAATACGCAGTAGGATGTTGAACGGATTTTGCAATTCGGCAGCCAGTCTCTTGGAAACCCTTAGTCTGGCGACGATAGGTAAGCTATTGATATTGAGTATCATAAAAGAGAACATACAAGTGAATGCAAGTATCGTCGTATTCTGATAATCATTGGTTGGGTTAAACAGGGAACGCACCTCCAAGGCAATACCATTGAGAGCTCCCTGAGCCTGTTCGGCGTTCATCCCCGTTTTCAACATAGCTGGAACAGACAGTTCCATATTCTCAGAAACGCTAATTTCCTGCATAGCTGTACGAATGGAAGTAATAGATTGAACGTTGGTATTATCAAGAATGAGACCCACGCGACTGGAAAGGGAACGATGGTGATTGTCCTCTAAACCGTGCGGCAGGGAAATAACGGCTAAATATTTTTCGTGATAAAAATACTGCTCAGGGTTGTCCGTAAACGAAACAATCTCTGCTACGTTCATATATGGAGAAGCATCTATCTTCTGGATCAACTCACGGCTGTAGGCTGTGTTGTCCTGATCCACCACTACCACGTTAGCATCGTTAATTTGGCTGCTTGGGAGCAGCAGGGAGTACCCCAGCACTGCAATCAGCGGGAAGATGATAGCTATGATCGGATACTTGGAGTGAACCAGATACGTCCATTCATCACGAAGTGATTTCATTCGTATTCACCTCAACTGTCATGCCTGGTAGCAAAGCGGCTTCTCTTGTTACATATACACGTACTTGGAATGTGGCGGTATCTGCCTCACCTTTTTCACGGGACATCTTTACATTAGCGAATTGCGGCGCAGCGGTCACATAACGTACGGTACCTTTCAAGTCCTTGTTGAGAGCAGATACTCGGGTTTTAACTTCTTGAGTGGCCTTGAATTTACCCGCTTGTTCCTCATTGACATACAGATCGTAATATAAATCGTTGGTTTCCAGGGTAATCACAGGCGCTCCTTGCGCGACATTTTCCCCGACTTTTGTACTAATCGAAGTAACCTTGCCATCCTGTGGTGCCTTTAATACCAGTCTCTCTTTTTTGAGCAGCAATGTTTTAAGCTGAACTTCCTGTGTGTCTTTTTGTTGCCTTAAAAGGTCGATAGCCAACTTCTGATCTGCCAACTGTTGACGGCTTTGCTGAATGGTTTCCAGTTGGGTTCTGGAACGATCGACGGACAATTGGGCACCACGGATTTCCTCCTCGGCTTGTTTTACCGCAACCGCTGCTTGTGTGGTCTGTTCACTGGCCTGCATACGTTCTTCAGGAGTAGCGCCATGGAGCAGCTTTTGAAGAGACTCCTTTTGCTGGCTCAACTGATTTGTCGCTAAAGTCAATGAGGATTCAGCATCATCCAACACTGCTTTGGATGCACTTCCTGCATCATAAAGTGCTTTATTACGTTTGTAGTTAGTCTGAGCCGTCTGAACGTTTTTGGTGGCAGAAGCTACGGCAATTCGTTGCTGCTGAACATCTTCATCCCGAGCACCATTATTGACCTGTTGTTCCGCAGCAGTGGCTTGACGCTCAACTGCCTGTGCCCGCAGCAGTGCCGCTTGGCTTTTGCTCTCAGTGACTTGAGCTTGCGCGATATCCAGCTGTGCTTGTTTTTCCTGAGTTGTTGCTCGTGTGTACCCTAATTGGATGGATTGTTGCTGTTGGCTGATCTGTGTATTGAACTGCGCAATTTGTGTCCGCAGCTGCTCAATTTGCAAATCCACATCTTTGGAATCCAAAGCCATAAGGACAGTTCCTTTTTTCACTTTCGTTTCTTCTGTTACCGGGATGTTTAGGACTTTGCCGCCTACTTGTTCAAAAGATACACGAATGCTATCAGCATTGAGCGTTGTGCCTTTAACGGATCGCGAAGCAGTGACTTGATCTTGTCCGTTAGTCTGAAGCAGGAACCCCCCGCCGATCAGACAGGCAATAGAAATGACAGGGATGATAAGGCTGGTGACTTGTGTGCGATTCATGGGTAATATGCTCCTTAAGTTCATAAAATGGATTCAACCTAGACTCGAATAAATATCCTGATTATGTACATTTTATTTATTCTATTATTCAATAATTTAGATGTTAGCCGGCTAACTAAAATGCAAAAATTAAAACTTACTCTGGCTTTGCTGCTTTATATATCTCTTTTGCTTCAGGGATGCCGCTTTCTATTTTTTTCAGTAATGTCAGGAGCAGTTCTTTTTCATCGTTGGATAGATGGCTCATCAGTGTGGAAGTGCATGTAAAATGTACAGGCAGCAGTCTCTCCATCATTTCTGTTCCTTGTTCGGTCAATTTAACAATACTCATACGGCGGTCGGAAGGGTGAACGGATCTCATAATAAGCCCATCGCGTTCCAGACGGTCAAGCAGACCGGTAACGGTAGGCTTGCTAACCCCTACTTTCTCCGCAAGCTCTGTAGCCAGCAACCCTGTTTGAATGTTGCGATACAGGAGAATTAATATTGAAAATTTTCCGTGAGATATACCGAATTTTTCAAAGCCTTCAAAGCTGACTTTAAAAAGACTGGAGGATACGCGCATAAAAAATAGCATCGCTTCTGTCGCTCTTACATCAATCTCTGGGATACGCATAGAAAATTCTTGCAGCGCTTCACGAGTGGGCAAATCCCGTAAATCAAAATCCATAAGGTTCTCCTTTCTTCTTACATTGTGTTCCAGTCGACAAATTAGTTAGCCGACTAATCTTAATCGATTCAAAAATGAATTTCAAGCTAAATTTTGTTAATCGTCATGCAGATTTTTCACTATATGGAGGTTGTCCGTGCAGTAGTTTAAGCTATTCACTACATTGATATTTACAGTGAAGTGCTTGATAATAAGTGGATATCGCACGAGACAAAGATACCCAAAAGTGAGGGACCTGACATGGCGACAAAATTATATTACACCGCTCCAAATCTTACGGAGTGGGACACTCATATTACACAGAGTATGGAAAGGGACGGAGCATTTTTTGTTATGCTCAAGGAAACGGCTTTTTATCCGCATGGTGGAGGTCAGCCATGTGATACAGGAACGATTAAGGGCATCCGTGTATTAGATGTGGTTCTTGAGGATGGGGACATTTGGCATCAGGTAGAACGTTTGCCGGAGGAGGAGAAAGTGGCCTGCCAATTGGATTGGGAGCGCAGATTTGATCATATGCAGCAGCATAGCGGGCAGCATTTGCTGTCAGCGATTTGTCTGGAACTGTTGGGTGCGCGTACAGAAAGCTTTCATTTGGGACAAGAGTACGCCACAATTGATGTCAACTGTTCTGATATAACATCCGCGCAGCTATTGGCAATCGAGCAGGAAGCAAATCGGCAAATCTACAATAACCGCAGCATAAAAAGTTATTTTGTAACCCATGAGCAATTGAAGGACATTCCGCTTGTGAAAATGCCTAAAGTGACGGAGAATATTCGGATTGTTGAGATCGAAGGCATTGAATATAATGCTTGCGGCGGTACACATGTGGCTCAAACCGGGGAAATTGGAATGATTAAATGCTTGAAATGGGAAAAGCAAAAAGGGATGGCGAGAATCCATTTCAAATGTGGTGCTCGCGCACTCCAGGACTTTAATGAGAGTGCTCGGATTTTGGACGTGTTATCTACGAAGTTCAATACTGGGCGAAAGGATATTTTGACTCGATTCGAAAAGTGGGAGCAGGAGCATAAGCAGCTCAAGGCGCAAGTGGAGTTTCTACAAGAGGAAAATGCATCGTACCAGGCGAAAGAGCTGCTGTCTGCTGTACAGGGGCATGTTCTTGCTCATGTATTTGAACAAAAATCCATTCAGGAGATGCAGCAATTGGCTGCCAAGCTGACCGCTGAGCATGATTTGCTTGTTTTATTTGCCACAACAGCCGAAAACAAAATCATTCTGGCACATAATGGTAGCCAATCTGTTAGTTGCGGGGCGTTTTTGAAAGAGAATCTGGGCGCGTTTCAGGGCAAGGGGGGCGGTAGCAACCAATCTGCTCAGGCAGCATTTTCGTCCCGCGAGAACCTCTTGAATTTCTTTGAAACGGCCCAGCGGCAGTTCATTCAGGGCTAATATAATGGAGGATTAGTGACGCAGCGGTAGCTTCCACTTTTCCTCTTCTGTAAATAAAATAAAAGAAAAAATAAGTGCAACAACAGCGCCCCAAACGGCTTTATCCCCAATCGTCAAAGTCAGAAATCCCCCCAGCAAGGCTCCTACCAAGAAGGCAGCCAGGATGACACCATAACGCATCGCTCGAATGGCAGCGTTCGTGTCCTTGGTCGTTACAGCGACATACACAGCCTCGATAGCTGATCGAAGGTTACCGGTGCTGACCGTGGAGGTGTACGGCACATCAATGAGCTTGCGGAAGGAAGTCATTTGCACGGAAGCGACGAATGAGACGATCACCACTACTACCGTATTGGGAACTCCTTGCGGAATCAATCCCACGATGAAAAAAATCGCGATTTCCAGTAAAAGAATTGCGCGGGTCCAGTCTGGAGTTAAACGGTGGGTTGATTTGCGTTTAATCCCTTCAGCAACAAAAACCCCCAGTGAAAAGGCGATCAGAGGCGGGATATAGGATAATGCCTGAACCCAGTGCCCCTGAATGACTTTGACAGCCAGCAGGACGATATTGCCTGTCTGTGCGTTGGCGAAAACACCGCCTCTTCCTACAAAGGTATATGTGTCCAAAAAGCCCCCTACTAATGATAGTAAGGCGCCCAGTCGCAACGATTCGGACGTTACCTGATGTAAATGGATTTTGCCTTTCATAAACACGGCATATAAGCCTCCTATACTAAACGTCGATTCTTTAAAGCTAACACGAAAATCCAGGACCATACAATTAAATTAATCACTTAAGCATGAAAATGACACAAAGAAGCCACATCAGGTCCCATACAATAGAAAGGACGTGATGCGGCTTGTTGGAGTGCTGCTTAAAGTGCCATCTGGAACTTCGAGAATATGCTTATTGCAGAGCTTGAACGAGTGCTTTACCAAACTCCTGTGCACCATCTGGGCCGTCGGCTGTAATAATATCGCTATGAGCGACGACATGCTGAGCGACATAGTCGGCTTGATGCGATTGGAGCTGATCCTTTTGCACATCCACAGGGTAGCATGTAGCCGTTCTGCCAGAGAGCAGACCGGTTTGAGCCACAGCTACAGAGCCTGCGCAGATGCCAGCCACTAAAGTCTTTTGCTCATGAGCTTGTTTCAGCAGAGCTTGGAGATCCGCGTTATTCCACAGGTGATCATTTGTTCCTGATCCGCCGATTACAGATACCACATCATACTCAGCCGGCACAGCGTCTGTAAAGACAAGATCAGCCGTCGCTTTACCGTTGTAGTCACCCATGATTTCGCCTGTTTTTGTACTGGCTAATGTTACAGTAACACCTGCTTGCTCCAGCGCTTCTTTTGGTTTAAACAATTCATCCTCATTAAAGCGCTCTGGGGGTATAATAAAAAGAGCTTTTTTACTCATACTCTATTCCTCCTTGAATGTGTAACGTTATTTACTATTGTAGGGTGGCTTCGTCGGGCTGTGAAGAATGCACTTTCAAGTACGGAGGTTACCTGCAGGTTACTATTCATGTGGAAGATCATGATGATTTAGAAGGAGTTAATTGATATATGTCTGATACGCTGAGAGAAGAAATACGGGAGAAAATTGTAAACGGAGACTACAACTGCGAAAAGGAATTAACGCTATCTGTGCTGAGCGGGAAATGGAAGGTCGTTATTTTATGGCATCTGGGTGTGGAAGGGCCGCACCGGTTCAGTGACCTGCAAAGGTTGTTTCCGAAGCTGTCGCATAAAGTGCTGACCAACCAGCTACGGGAGTTGATGGAGGACGGTATTGTACACCGGGAAGTGTATCCCGAAGTGCCTCCAAAGGTGGAGTATTCGATGACTGAGCTGGGGATGACGATTTTACCGATTGTGGAGATGATGTATGACTGGGGGAAAAAACGGGTGCAATCCATCCGTGAGGAAATGCAACGCAGCAGTGAGGGAAAGGTTTAAATCTTGGATGCGATCTTAGATGGACCTTTAACACTCCGTCATATAAAAAATAGAACGCCTTGCACTATGAGTACGAATTGTACCTAGAGCGAAGGCGTTCTTTGGCATGTTAGCAGTCTGTGTGTCTTGATCATGTTAGTCTAGGAAAAATAGCTGTAGCCCATATGGATCATTGCTGTTCAAGGGCTGGTAAAACCTCAATCCAGCGTGTAGCCCAAGTACCAATATGGTCAAATAAAGGAGCTAAATCGCGTCCCTTATCCGTAAGGGAGTATTCAATCCGCACAGGCTTTTCAGGATAAACCATACGTTGAATGATTCCTTCTTCCTCCAGCTCTTTCAAACGGTCCGAAAGGACCTTTCCACTTAAGTTAGGAATTGAATTCTCAATAGCGACGAAACGTTGCGGACCATTCGTTAGTTGAAATACGATCAACACCGTCCAACGCTTGCTCAGTAGCTCCATAGCCTTTTCAAACCGTGGGCACATCTGCGGAATATTCATGTGATCACCTCATGCTCCTATTATTAACGATTCACTGTTAAAAGTAAATGATTTTACTTTACATAAATTTATTACTTGACGAAATCGAATGATATAAATATACTTTGTTACATAAAGT
This sequence comes from Paenibacillus sp. ICGEB2008, assembly GCF_000307675.1. Lineage (NCBI taxonomy): Bacteria > Bacillati > Bacillota > Bacilli > Caryophanales > Paenibacillaceae > Paenibacillus > Paenibacillus sp. ICGEB2008. The sequence continues at coordinate 84,109 of NZ_AMQU01000001.1, read as the reverse complement.
AACTTGTTAGCTTTGATACGGAGTTTAAGATGTAAATGCTTAAAATTTGAACTTAATTTGATATGATTAATGATGTAATAAAAAGAACAGATACGGACGAATCGTTGAGGTTATGGTTTGGGTGCAGGGGGAAGTCGGATGAAGCTAGAATGTGAAGTGTGCGTAGTTGGAGGGGGACCCGCAGGGACTTTGTTATCCTGTCTACTGGCGGAGCAGGGTGTTTCAACGATATTGGTTGAGCGGCAGAGCGTGCCCGGAAAGGCTTTCCGCGGTGAAATTTTAAACGATGAGGGTCAGGAAGTGATCCGCAAACATAAACTGCTCGAACAAATTCATGAGGATCATATTCTCGCCTCCACAAGAATCGAATATTGGCAGCATCAGCAGCAGGTCAAGACGGTTGAGCCAGCTTCAATCCATCGTAATGTAGGGGTGCATATTCCACAACCTCGATTTTTGGAAGCTCTGCTCAAGCAGGCGTCCACCTACGAGTCTTTCCGTTACCTGGCAGGTACAACTGTGACTGCGTTGGAGGGTGACAGCGAGCAGGGGTACACGGGCTTGACCGCCCGCGATAAGAACGGTCATGAGATTACAATTCATAGTTCTTTGATTGTGGGGGCAGACGGACGCTATTCGACTGTGCGCAAGCTGGCGCAGATGCCTGTGACGAAAATTCGCCACGATTATGATCTGCTATGGGCCAAAATCACGGCACCTGCCGGGTGGGAGCCCGTCACTCGTCTGGCTCTGGTCAACGGAGGTCAGTTGGCTTTATTCTCGCAGGCTGAGGGTTATATCCAAATTGGCTGGAATGTGGAGGAGGGGAGCTTTTCCACCCTGTTTAAGCAATCTTTTGAACCATTTATACAGCTGTTTACGGAGGCTTTTCCAGATTTAGAGCATAGTGTGCATGATCACATTCGTTCATGGAAGGACTTCGTACCGTTGGATATTTTCAGCAGCCGTAGTGACACATGGGCACAGAATGGACTGGTCCTGATTGGAGATGCGGCGCATACCATGACACCTACGGGAGCTTTTGGTTTGAACGCTGCTTTGAAGGATGCCGATGTGCTGGCCAGTGAGCTTCTTCGTTTACGCCAGCAGGTATATACCGCAGAAGACCTGAAGGCTTTCGAAGATGGACGACGGCAGGCTGTCACCGAGCTTCAGGAGCGTCAACTAATCTTGGAGTCCACGTTTCATGAACATTTCTTACACATAGTTAAATGATATAAAACCCCGACAACAACGATTAGCCTGAGAAATGCGAGGCATTTCATATATAGAGTTTATATAAAGGATGGTGCAGAGAGATGAACATTAAAGATGTAGCTACGCTACTTAACGATAAAATTCAAACCGTTCGTGGAGAGCAATCCTCGACAATTTTGGTAGGACCGATCAAGCTGCCAGTTAATTTGGAAGGGGAAACGGTTGTTTTTCAATGGTATTGCTGGCTACCTGTACGGGACGAGGAAGATCGCCAGAACTTACTGAATGCTAATGCTGAGACGATTGTGAAGCGATTGTCCACACTGAACTTGGCGGAGGGACAACAATCAAGTGTATTGGTGTACGGGGATCTCCAACAGTCCGAAAATGCATTAGTTCGCATGCATAGTATTTGTCATACTGGAGATATTTTTGGTAGCAAGCGTTGTGATTGCGGATTTCAACTCCACCAGTCGATGAAAATGATTGTGGAACATGGAACAGGTGCATTGTTCTATCTGGCAAATCATGAAGGTCGCGGAATCGGTTTGTTTAGTAAAGCCATGGCTTATATTCTGCAAGAAGAAGGCATGGATACCGTCGAAGCCAACCATCAGTTGGGTTTTGAAGATGATACACGCAATTATGCGGATGCCATTAGTGTGCTTCAACATCTGAGACAAAAACCAGTAACTCTGATTACAAATAACCCTAAAAAGCTGGATGCTTTGAAGAAGTCGGGTATGAATGTGGCGGGACGTATGCCGCTCTGGGGCGATGTGTCACAATATAATGAACGGTACTTGAATACAAAAGTAGAACGATCCGGCCATTTGCGGGATTCCGATCTCAGGGAGGTTCTATGAACACTCACGAAAAATATATGCGCCTGGCACTGGAAAATGCCAGAAGTGCCAAAGGGCAAACAGAACCGAATCCGCTCGTCGGATCAGTCATTGTTAACAATGGCCGTATCGTTGGGATCGGCGCTCATTTGAAGCCTGGTGAGCCACATGCCGAGATTCATGCCTTGCGTATGGCGGGGGAACACGCTCAGGGAGCGACGATCTACGTAACGCTGGAGCCGTGTTCTCATCACGGCCGGACAGGCCCATGCGCGGAAGCGATTGTGAAGGCAGGCATTCGTCGGGTGGTGATTGCAGCACTGGACCCGAATCCGCTGGTTTCCGGCAGAGGGGTACAGATTTTGAAAGATGCGGGCATTGAGGTCATTGTCGGCGTATGTGAGCAGGAATCGATCCGCATGAATGAAGTGTTTAACCAATATATCGTGAGCAAGCGTCCTTTTATTACGATCAAATCGGCAGTAACACTGGACGGTAAAATTGCAACCCGGACCTCGAAAAGCAAATGGATTACGTCTGAGGCTGCACGGGAGGATGTGCATCGTCTACGTAACGAGCATGTGGGAATCCTGGTCGGTGTACAGACGGTGATTCACGATAATCCTCAGCTTACGACTCGTCTACCGGATGGACGGAATCCGATTCGTATCATTTTGGATAGCAAGCTTCGAATTCCATTGGATGCCCGTGTCATTACAGATGGGGAGGCACCTACCTGGATATTCACAGGGCGCATTTATGATGAAGGCAAGCGTAGCCAGTTGGAACAACTGGGTGTAAAGGTATATCCGACTCAGGATGAAAACAGTGATCGGGTTAACCTGCCGCAAATGCTGGATATTCTGGGTGCGGCGGAGGTGTCATCGGTGTTCGTGGAAGGCGGAGCCGAGGTGAACGCTTCGTTCGTGCAGCAAGGACTGGCAGACAAGCTGGTGCTGTATATGGCACCGAAGCTGGTTGGAGGGCGCACAGCCCCGGGCTTTCTCGGGGGAGAGGGCGTGTCTGCGATGAGCGATGCGGTGGCCTTGCAGGATTTGAGCGTAACACAGGTTGGCGTGGACTGGAAAATAGAAGGGTATTTTGAGCGGGAAAAATGAGTGAGTTGTTTTTGGGCAGAGAAGGACGCTCCGCAAAGGGGTTGATCTTCCGATCGCTGTTGCAGTGGGATTCTTCAATTGTATAAGAGATTTAAAGGTAAGAATCCCACTGCAAAGGCGAACGCTTCCGCTTCTCCAGATTCAACCCCTCCGCTCCGCTGCTGCCCACCGCAAAGTCACTCATTTTTCGAAATGGTGTGGAGCATGGGAAGGGCAGGAGAAACTAAACACTTAAAAGCTCAAACTCATTGATTCAAAAACTTATAAATTCAAAAGAACAGAGGATCTGAAGGGCTAAAAGGCCTGGAGGGTCTTTTTTTATAGACTAAACGTTTATTAGGGTGAATGGTTAATGGGGTGAATAACTCATAAGGTGAACGTCTTATGGCGTGAAATCAAAATGACATGATTTTTGGGTTTTTCGTCCTGGTTTCTTGTGTATTTTTAGAGACTTTCGACTCGTTTAGTTAGATTTTAGAAATATAAGGATTGACCTGGAAATAGAGATCAAGCACAATGAAGTTGAATTCAGCTTGGAAGAAAAGGGAAAAGCCTTGCAGGGAAAGGGATAAAAGAATTCAAAGGAGGATGTTGGTTGTGAAAAAAATGATATTATGCTTGTTAAGTGCCAGTCTGATATGTTTAGCTGCACCGGTTTCTACTAAAGCCTTTTCGGGTGAGGTCACACAAGGCACAGGCTCCTATTCAACCACACTACCTGCCGGAGCAGCTACACCGCAAAACGAAATTTACAAGACAGCGAATGTAACTAGCCCAATGCCTACCAACGACTGGTGGAGCAGCCTGGCCTGGGTGCCCTACTCCGAGGCTCAATATCCACATCCGCTTGCTTTGAAAAATCAGCAAAACGGTTTACGCATCTTTAACCCAAGCGGTAAAATTACGGTCAATCCGGGGTACATCGCAGGCTGGATGGATGATGTAAACGACTTTACCGTAGGTCATTCTGTAAGCGCTTCATTTCCGGATGCCAAGGTGGACGGCTTCAGTGACTGGTTTGTCAAATCCTTATTTCAAAGCGGCAGCAACAAAATGAGTGCTACCTATGGGCATGGCTCCCCCTATGTTTTTTTCGAGTTTGGCGGCGGTAATCCCAAGCTCTCGTTCAATGAGGTACCCAAGGTCTGGTCTGGCTCAGCTACCTCCCCTGTGCTTGGCATTACGATCAATGGCTCACACTATGGTCTGTTTGGTCCTTCCGGCAGCACTTGGTCTGGTCTCGGAACGAGCACTCTGATCAATCAATTGAACGGGAAAAGCTATTTTACAGTGGCGGCTTTGCCTGACAATACAACGGCGACCTTGGACAAATTTCAGCAATATGCCTATTCTTTTGTTACAAACTCCAAAGCACAGTACAGCTACAACGAAGCCTCTTCCGAGGTAACAACCACCTTTACCGTTACAACAACCGCAAAACAAGGTACACAAGCGGGTACTATTTTCGCCTTATATCCACATCAGTGGAAAAACTCATCACAATCTCTACTGGGCTATACGTACAATTCTGTACGTGGTCTGATGAAAACAGCGGAAGGGGCTTCTTTTCAAACGAAGATGAAGTTTACAGGCGTGCTCCCTTCTTTGCCCGATTTGGGGTCTTATGATAAAAATAAGCTGAATAGTTATATAGACGAAGCGAAAGCAGAAGTCTATTCTGGCGATGGTGACACATACTGGACTGGAAAACGTTTGGGCAAGCTGGCAGCCTTGGCGCCAATTGCTGACCAGGTGGGCAATACCGCAGCAGCGAGCCAGTTCCGCAATGAGATTAAAAGTCGGCTACAGGACTGGTTTAAGGCCAGCGATAGCTCAGGAAACCTGAAAAGCTCGAACCTATTTGTGTACAATAGCAATTGGGGGACATTAATCGGTTATCCCGACAGCTTTGGCAGCGCGGTAGAATTAAACGACCATCATTTCCATTATGGATACTTTATTAAGGCTGCGGCCGAAATTGCACGGGTGGACAAGAGCTGGGCATCCAATTCACAATGGGGGCAGATGGTGCAGCTGCTCATTCGCGACATTGCCAATACAGACAGGTCTGATTCTAAATTTCCGTATTTACGTAATTTTGATCCCTATGCCGGTCACACCTGGGCTTCCGGTCATGCCAAATTTGGCGACGGCAACAACAATGAATCCTCCTCGGAAGCGATGAATGCTTGGGCCGGTCTGATTTTATGGGGCGAGGCGACGGGAAATACCCAAACTCGTGATCTGGGCATCTATCTATATACAACGGAAATGAATGCGATTAACGAATACTGGTTTGATGTACAAGGTACAAACACCCCTTCAGGGATGCAAAGTGCGACGGCAAGTATGATCTGGGGTGGTAAAACGGTGGGGAATGCTACATGGTGGACCAATAACCCCGCAGAGGTGCATGGCATCAACTGGCTGCCGATTACTTCTGCTTCCTTGTATCTGACACAATATCCGGAATATGCGGCTAAAAATTTTAGCAATCTGCTGCAAAAAAGCGGTGGGAATTTCAGTCCGTGGGAAGATATCGTGTATATGTACAGAGCGATTTCGGACCCGTCCGATGCCAAGGCCAAATTCAGTGCACGCGTAGCGGCGATGACACCGGAAGCTGGGAATTCCAAGGCGAATGCCTACCACTGGATTTATAATTTGGATGCTGTTGGCAACATCGACCGTAGCGTCACTGCCAATTCACCTATTTATGCCGTGTTTCATAAGAACGGTGTAAAAACCTATGTGGCCTACAACTTTACCAACCAAGAGAAAATAGTAACCTTTTCAGATGGACATAGTATTACCGTGCAGCCGAACAGCTTTAATATCGGAAATGGAAACGGCGGCGGCAATCCACAACCTGATATAGAGGCCCCAACCAGCCCGGCCAATGTGCGAGCTACGGCCAAAACGGCTTCGGCGGTTACGCTGGAGTGGGAGGCAGCTACAGACAATGTTGGCGTAACGGGGTATATCGTGTATAAGGACGGGACTCAGGCGGCAGAGATAAGCGGCACTTCCGCTTCAATTACAGGACTGAATGCAGCGACCGCTTATAGCTTTACCGTCAAGGCTCGTGATGCAGCCGGTAACCTGTCTGCGGCAAGTCGTGCTGTATCGGTAACTACGGAGGCAGCATCTGGCGGCAATGAGGGTGGCGGAGAAACGGAGGATTACACCGTACGGGCCCGCTTTGTCAGCGATCGTGAAGCACTGCTTCAATTTACCCCCAAAACAGCCTCAGCCTATGTTGACGTGCATTATACTTTATTAGGTGGGCAACAGCTCAACTACCGGATGACCAACAACGCCGGTGTTTGGGAGCAGCGGGTTAAAGACCTCACCATCGGAAAGGCCGTCAGCTATTGGTTCACCTATGAAAAGGCGGGATTGCAATATGAGACGCCTTCATTCAGCTATACCCACCAGACGGCCTCCACAACGACAGGGGTTTCCGAAATTTCCGCGACCGAGGCGTTGGACACGTTCCAGCCCGGGCTTGCTCCTGAATAAATTCGAAATTATGGATATGATAATTATAGAGGAGATAAAAGTATGACAGAATTTTGGGAATCAAGCTTTATAGAAAATCAAATGATGTGGGGCTTTGAACCTTCAGACTCAGCAATTCTGACCAAGGACTTTTTCATTGAAAAGAACGTTAAGAATATATTGATACCTGGTATTGGATATGGTAGAAATGCCAAGGTTTTTATGGACAACGGAATACATGTTACAGGTATTGAGATTTCAAAAACAGCGATTGATTTGGCAAGACAAAAAGGGCTCAATATCAGTATTTTTCATGGCTCCGTAATGGATATGCCTTTTGATAACAAGCTTTATGACGGCATATTTTGTTATGCGCTTATTCACTTATTGAAGAAAAGTGAGAGAGAGAAATTTATTAGAGATTGCTATCGTCAACTAAAGCCAAACGGATATATGATTTTTACTACGATTTCAAAAGAAGCTCCAATGTATGGAAAGGGAAAACAACTGGATAAAGACTATTTCGAGATCATGGAAGGGGTAAACATGTTTTTTTATGATGCTGACTCAATAAAACAAGAATTCGGAAAATATGGACTAATAGAAATTTCCGAAATTGTTGAGCCACATAAAAATATGGAAAGTAAACCTCCATTCAAATTTATCATGGTAAAATGTCAAAAAGAGCTATAAGGTGAATGGTAAGAGAACGACACGAGGGAAGCAGTTATGCTTCCTCCGTGTCTTTTTTTGTTTTTTATGGGGTCGTAATACTTTCGCCATGTTCGTGAGTGCAAGGGTGCGCAATAATGATAAAGGCTGATACGGAAGGTATTACCGAGGCGAGGATTTCCAAAGGTCCCGCAGTGCCTGCCCTGATCGGGTCAGGTATCCTGTAAATCTGATGTATCCACCAACAATTAGGGTTCGATTCCCAATCGCCTTCCAAGCGACTTTTGGTAGAGTATTCGAATGGACGAATAAAACACTGAAAAGACCCCGATAAGAGCATCCCATATCTGGTCTTGATGACAGATGCCGGGGCGATGGCTATGCGGCCAGCGGATACCGGAGAGAGCAAGCGCCGACAGGACCCGAGGCTACGGGAATACAGATTCACAGTCGATGTTGGGCTGGTGAATTCCATCCCCGAAACACGGGAACAGGCGGCTCCTTTCTTTTTCCTTAAGCTTGGCCCCGCCTTTCACACGGAGGGATGCTCTGCAAGGGTCACTAACCCACTACAACAGATAAAAATAAAAAATCCTCATTTTAAAAATGTGTTTTGACTCAACGTGCGAATAAGTGAAGAGGTCCGTTTGAATCTGGAGAAGCGAAGCGTTCGCCTTTGTCCCTGAATTTTAACCCTATAAGGGGTTCATCAAATCCAAAAATTCAGGGGCAACAGCGATCGGAAGATCAAATGGAACGTGGAGCCGCTACACGCGGAAAATGTACATTTTTAAGTTGAGGATTTTAAATACTAGGAGTGATACGATGTTTAAGAAGATAACGATTAAAGCCGATGAGCGCGGACTGTTGTTCAAAAAAGGAAGCTACCACAAGTTGTTGCTCCCAGGTACCTACCTATTGAAGACATTTCAGCAGGAAGCCGTTGAAATTTTGAATGTAGCCGAATCATTTTTTGTACCAGATCATGATATTCGTTTGTTTTTGACAGATCCTCTATTGCTGGAGCAATTGACTGTCATCGATGTAGAGGATCATGAATATGTGCTGCATTATGAGGATAATCGGTTTGTAGAGCTGCTGACAGCCGGGAAATATGCATTTTGGAACATGCTCAAGGAGCATCGTTTTGTTCGTGCAGATACCCGGCAGCCTGCCATTGATAAGGCTTTGGGGCAAGCATTCTTGTCCAAGACACCGGGCTTCTGGAAAGCCCTTCAGGTGGCCAGTCATGAATTGGGGTTTTTGTATTACGATAATGTGCTGCAAGGTGAACTGAAACCGGGCAAATATTATTTCTGGTTGTCCACGGTGAATACAGAGATCAAAACATTAGATATGCGACAGCAGCAGATGGACCTGATGGGGCAGGAAATCATGACTGAAGACAAAATCACGCTGCGTCTTAACTTCGTCTGTCAGTACCGGATCATTGAGCCGCTACGGGCGTTGGAATTCAGAGCATACGAGGAACAAATATACATTATGCTTCAACTGCTGCTGCGTGAATACGTGGGCACAATGAAGCTGGATGATTTGCTGAAAATGAAGCAGGAGATCGCGGAATATGTCTTGACACGACTGAATGAGCAGAGCGGTGAATATGGGGTTACTTTTACATCCGCAGGGGTGAAGGATATTATTTTGCCGGGGGATATCAAGGATATTCTGAATACGGTGCTATTGGCAGAGAAGAAGGCACAAGCCAACCTCATCACACGACGTGAAGAGACGGCATCCACTCGTAGTTTGCTCAATACGGCCAAGCTGATGGACGAAAACGCCACCCTCTATCGTCTCAAAGAGCTGGAATTCATGGAAAAAATCTGCGAGAAGATTGGTACGATATCGCTGACTGGCGGAAATACGCTGCTGGAGCAGCTAAACACGTTGGTTCATATGAAAGAGGGGCAGGGACTCCAATAACGGAAAATACTCCCGAACGATGAGTGCAAGCTGGCTCAAGGTTCGGGAGTATTTTTTTAGTTCGTCTTGGTGGATGCGAGAAAAGCGTCCATATCGATCACCGGAATGAGAGTACCCCGATGCTCCATCACAGTAGGAAACAATTCGCGTTGCCATTCTTCCTCATTGCTTTGTAGCTGACTGTCTTCAGCAGATGCCGTATCCTCCACCTGATCGACAAGCAGGGCAATCTTCGCACGACTGAGCAAAATCATTTTGTCCTCGGAGGAGTCGCTTGATGCGGGGAGAAACAGCTTTTTGCGTAGGTTAAGGATTGTAAATACATCGCCACGAATGGTCACCATTCCTTCATGCCATGCTTCGGAAAAGGGGAGCGGTGTCCCTTTTTTGGCATTCATAACTTCTTCGACTTCCAGAAAGTTTAACGCGAACTTCTTGTCCGCCAGACTGCACACAATATATTCAGACATAACAATTCTCCTTACATATTCAGATAAGTCCATCACAAGTTGTGAACTAGCGGTAAATTGGGTTAACTATTGCGTTTTGACAGATGGAACGATAAAGTGGAGGATGCGGTAAAATGGTTTTAGTTAATCACAGAATATCACAAACGAGCAGTTAAATCTTCCAAAATAACAACCAACGGGACAAGGCGTGGCTTCGAATTTCCCTTCATATATAGTGTTTGGAGCTGAGGTCGTGTCCGATGCACTACATTTTAAGATAAGCGGGTTGAGGTAGAATGGATCATGAAAAGCAGCGGTTAAGTATCGAGGCAGCCAGATTATACTATCTGAACGACTATAGCCAGCAGGATATCGCGGTCAGACTCGGAGTTTCGCGGCCTACGGTATCGCGGTTACTTCAGGCTGCCAAGGAACAGGGATACGTGCGGATCAGTATTGTGGACCCCATGGAGGATATGGACGCGCTCGGAGAGCAGGTGAAGAAGAAATACGGGCTGGATACCGTGCTGGTCTGTTATTCGCCATTAAATGAATATCAGGAGATCAAGAAGCATATTAGCAAAAAAGCAGCCGATTATTTGCATGAAACGGTACAGGATGCTGATATTATTGGAGTGACATGGGGAACAACCATGCATGCGGTGGCGCTTCATCTCCAGCAAAAGCAGGTCAAGGGAGTTGAGGTGGTTCAGCTCAAAGGAGGTGTAAGCCATTCGCATGTCAACACTTATGCCGTGGAAACCGTGAATTTGTTCGCAGAAGCCTTTAACACCATAGCTCGGTATTTGCCGCTGCCTGTAATTTTCGACAGTCAAGCTGTTAAGAAAATGGTCGAGGAGGATCGGCATATCCAGCGTATCATTGAACTTGGCAAGCAGGCGAACATTGCGGTGTTTACGGTGGGTACGGTCAAGGAGGATGCGCTGCTGTTCCGATTAGGCTATTTTAACCATGAAGAGCAGAAGCTGCTGCAAAAAATCGGCAAGGGAGATATTTGCTCGCGCTTTTTTGACGATGAGGGCAACATATGCAGTCAGGAAATCAACAGCCGTACCGTTGGAATTGATTTACCTGAGCTGCGAAAGAAGGAGAAGTCCATCCTTGTAGCTGGAGGCCAGCGCAAAGTAGAGGCCATTCGGGCATCACTGCGCGGCAAGTATGCGAATATCTTGGTGACGGATCAGTTTACAGCGCAAGCACTTTTGCAATAGAACCTGTGGGTCTCAATTCCAATTAAACATGGTTACGGTGTGTGCCTACAGGGTAACATGAATTGTAGGTGAACGGCCTGTGTACAAGCGTGAACATAATTTCAAAATGTGTTTTACATATGTTCAGAGCCGTGCTATGATGATCTCATCACAGAGAAATAAACGATTCATTTTCTTCACACTATTTATTAAATGAAGGAGCCTTTAGATATGAACATTGCAGCATTAATCGACCATACATTGTTGCGTGCAGATGCGACGAAGGATGAAATTACAAAACTGACTGCTGAGGCAAAAAAATACCAGTTTGCTTCTGTATGTGTGAATCCGGCGTGGGTAGCTTATGCAGCCGAACAGCTCGCAGGCACAGGCGTGGCTATCTGTACGGTTATTGGGTTCCCACTGGGAGCTAATACATCGGCAACGAAAGCATTTGAAACCAAAGATGCTATTGCTAACGGTGCAACTGAAATTGATATGGTAATTAACATAGGCGCTTTGAAGGCGCGTGATGTACAGCTTGTCGAGCAGGATATCCGTGCGGTTGTGGAAGCGGCTGCGGGTACACTGGTAAAAGTAATTATTGAAACCTGCCTGCTGACAGACGAAGAGAAGGTACTGGCGTGTGAGCTGTCCGTCAAAGCCGGAGCAAATTTTGTGAAAACTTCGACGGGTTTCTCTACAGGTGGAGCTACTGTGGAAGACGTAGCGTTGATGCGCAAAACAGTAGGACCTGATATTGGTGTTAAAGCTTCTGGCGGCGTACGCAGCCTGGAGGACGTACAAAAATTAGTAGAAGCTGGCGCAAGTCGGATCGGTGCAAGTTCCGGTGTGAAAATCATCGAGGGCGAGCAATCAACATCTTCCTACTAAGTTTATTTTAAAGTCATGGAGGGATTCGCGATGAAGGAGCAATTGATTCAGAAAGCGCTTGAGGCGCGCAAGCAGGCATATGTTCCGTATTCGAATTTTCAAGTGGGGGCTGCGGTTCTCGGAAGCGATGGTACGATTTATCACGGATGTAATGTGGAGAATGCCTCCTACGGCTTATGCAATTGTGCAGAGCGGACAGCGATTTTCAAAATGGTATCCGAAGGCTGCCGAAAAATTGATTCGATTGCGGTAGCAGCTGATACGGAAGGTCCTGTGTCTCCATGTGGGGCCTGTCGTCAGGTCATTTCCGAATTTGCTCATCAAGATACCAAAATTTATCTGACAAACCTTCATGGCAATACGGAAGAGTGGACGGTGGATCAATTACTGCCGGGTGCCTTTCGACCTGCGGATCTGGGGAAATAAAAAAAGAATGCCTCTTTGGGGCGCATTCTTTTTATGGGCAATGTAAGCGCTTAATGTAATGAGGGGGAATTGAAATGAAATATGTAATCGCTTTGGTGGGATTGCTCGTTGTATTTGCACTTACTTACGTTGCCAGCAGTGACAAGCGTAAAATCAGGTATCGTCCGCTGATAGTTATGGTTGTTCTGCAAGCAGCGCTTGCTTTCGTATTGCTGAACACAGAGATTGGTGAAATTCTAGTCAAAGGTTTTGCAAAAGGTTTTAATAGTCTGATTGGTTATGCTATGGAAGGGATTAACTTCGTTTTTGGCGGAATTGCGAATGAAGGAGCAGCACCGTTCTTTATCGGTGTACTGCTGCCAATCGTGTTCATATCCGCACTGATTGGGATTTTACAATATGTAAAAGTCCTGCCTTTCATTATTAAATATATCGGACTTGTCTTGAGCAAAGTAAACGGAATGGGTAAACTGGAATCCTACAACGCTGTAGCTTCGGCTATCTTGGGTCAATCCGAGGTGTTTATTTCCGTTAAGAAACAAATTGGTCTGCTGCCAAAACATCGGCTGTATACATTGTGTGCATCTGCGATGTCTACGGTGTCCATGTCGATTGTGGGAGCCTACATGCAAATGTTGAACCCCAAATATGTGGTTACCGCATTGGTGCTGAACCTGTTTGGCGGCTTTATTATCGCTTCCATTATTAATCCGTACAAGATTGAGAAGGAAGACGATTTACTGGAGGTTCAAGAGGAAGAGAAGCAGTCCTTCTTCGAAATGCTCGGGGAATATATTATGGACGGTTTCAAGGTTGCTATTACGGTAGCTGCGATGCTGATCGGTTTTGTGGCGCTGATTGCCATGGTTAACGGTATTTTCTCCTGGTTGTTTGGGATTAGCTTTCAGGCGCTGCTTGGCTATGTGTTTGCACCGTTCGCCTTTGTTATGGGGATTCCGTGGAATGAGGCAGTGCAGGCGGGCAGCATTATGGCTACCAAGCTCGTATCCAACGAATTTGTGGCCATGCTGGATCTGACCAAACAAACAGGCTTGTCCGAGCGTACGGTCGGAATCGTATCGGTATTCCTCGTATCTTTTGCAAACTTCTCATCCATTGGTATCATTTCTGGGGCTGTGAAGGGTCTGCATGAAAAACAGGGAAATGTAGTGGCCCGTTTTGGTCTGAAGCTGTTGTACGGAGCGACGCTGGTTAGCGTGCTGTCGGCAACGATTGCAGGGTTGTTTTTGTAAAAAAAACAGCGAATCAGGAAAGGATTTTTATGATGTCTAAATTTAAACGGATTCACTTGGTCGTTATGGACTCGGTTGGTATCGGCGAAGCACCGGATGCTGCCCAGTTTGATGATTATGATGTAGATACACTCGGTCATATTGCGCGCGAACGCGGCGGTCTGAACATGCCGAATATGGGTAAGCTCGGTCTGTCCAACATTCGTTCCATAGAAGGGGTACCGGTGGCCGATAAGCCACTCGCATATTACACCAAAATGCAGGAAGCCTCCAACGGCAAGGACACAATGACAGGTCATTGGGAAATCATGGGGTTGAATATTGCAGTTCCTTTCCGTGTATTCCCGGATGGGTTTCCAGATGAGCTGATCCAGCGCATTGAGGAGCATACAGGTCGTAAAGTTATTGGCAACAAGCCAGCCAGTGGCACGGAAATCATTGACGAACTGGGCGAAGAACACGTCAAAACAGGTGCACTCATCATCTATACCTCAGCAGATTCAGTGTTGCAAATTGCGGCACATGAGGAAGTTGTACCTTTGAAGGAGCTTTATGAGATTTGTGAGTTCTGTCGTAAAATCACGCTGGAAGATCCGTACATGCTGGGTCGCATTATTGCCCGTCCGTTCGTAGGCGAGCCAGGCAACTTCTCTCGTACCTCCAATCGACATGACTATGCGCTCAAGCCATTTGGTCGTACCACAATGAACGAGCTGAAGGATGCAGGTTTGGATGTAATCGCCTTGGGTAAAATCTCTGACATTTATGACGGCGAGGGTGTAACGAAAGCAGTGCGCACAGTGTCCAACATGGACGGCATGGATAAGCTGGTGGCTACGCTGGACGAGGAATTCACCGGATTAAGCTTCTTAAATTTGGTGGACTTTGATGCTGTATACGGCCACCGCCGTGATCCGCAGGGGTACGGTCAAGCCTTGGACGATTACGATGCCCGTCTGCCCGAGGTATTCGCCAAAATGAATGATGACGATCTGCTGATCATCACCGCAGACCATGGGAATGACCCGACATATCGCGGAACGGATCATACCCGCGAATATGTGCCTTTGCTGGCATATTCCCCTCGTTTTGCTGCTGGAGGCAAGGAACTGGCGGTTCGCAAGACGTTTGCGGATATTGGGGCGACCGTAGCGGATAACTTTGGTGTAAAACTGCCTGAACACGGAACTAGCTTTTTGGCAGAGCTTCAGTAATCCAGGACCCTAGCAAGAGTGCAGGTAGGATGATTAGTAACGATATGAGTAACAATATGAGCATGGACAAATGGGACGGAGGAATAAAAACATGAGTGTACACATTGGAGCCAAACCTGGAGAAATTGCAGAAACGATTTTGCTACCAGGAGACCCGCTACGGGCGAAATTTATCGCTGAAACGTATCTGGAGGACGTGACCTGCTACAACGAGGTACGCGGAATGCTCGGATTCACGGGAACGTACCAAGGCAAACGTCTGTCTGTACAGGGAACCGGGATGGGGCTGCCTTCCATCAGTATTTATGTCAACGAACTGATTAGCGAGTATGGTGTAAAAAACTTGTTCCGTGTGGGTACTTGCGGCGGAATGAAGGAGCATGTGCACGTTCGTGACGTCATTTTGGCACAGGCATCCTGTACAGATTCCGGCATGAACCGCCATATCTTTGGCGGCTATGATTTCTCACCGATTGCCAGCTTCCCTCTCTTAAAGGGCGCTTATGATCGCGGTGTTGCCAAAGGCTTGAACATGCATGTCGGCAACGTATTCAGCTCAGACAGCTTCTACCGTGATGACAAATCAGTGGTACAAAAGCTGATGGAATACGGCGTGCTGGGTGTGGAGATGGAGACTTCGGCTTTATACACGCTAGCAGCCAAGTTTGGTGTAAACGCACTGACCATTCTGACGGTAAGTGATCATTTGCTGACAGGTGAAGAAACGACGGCAGAGGAACGGCAAACTACGTTTAAAGAAATGAT
Source organism: Paenibacillus sp. ICGEB2008 (assembly GCF_000307675.1). Taxonomy (NCBI): domain Bacteria; kingdom Bacillati; phylum Bacillota; class Bacilli; order Caryophanales; family Paenibacillaceae; genus Paenibacillus; species Paenibacillus sp. ICGEB2008. The sequence continues at coordinate 68,599 of NZ_AMQU01000001.1, read as the reverse complement.
GGAAGTTGCACTGGATACAGCAGTATCCCTGTAAACGATCATACGCACAGTGAGGAGAAATGACATATGAGAATGGTAGACTTGATTGAAAAAAAACGTGACGGAAAAGAACTGAGCACTGAGGAAATTAACTTTATTATCCAAGGCTATACTCAGGGTGAAATTCCTGATTATCAGGTCAGTGCATTGGCGATGTCTATTTTCTTCAAAGATATGAACGAACGGGAACGTGCTGATTTGACCATGGCAATGGTTCATTCAGGAGATACGATTGATTTGTCCGCAATTGAAGGTGTAAAGGTCGATAAGCACTCCACTGGTGGTGTGGGTGATACGACCACACTGGTACTGGCTCCGCTTGTAGCAGCCTTAGACATTCCAGTAGCGAAAATGTCAGGTCGCGGTCTTGGGCACACGGGCGGAACGATCGACAAGCTGGAGGCCATTGCAGGCTTTCACGTAGAGATCACTAAGGATGAATTCGTAGATTTGGTGAATCGCAGCAAAATTGCGGTTGTCGGACAAAGTGGCAACCTGACCCCTGCGGATAAAAGATTGTATGCTTTGCGTGATGTTACAGCAACGGTAAATTCGATTCCGCTGATTGCCAGCTCGATTATGAGTAAGAAAATCGCTGCCGGCTCTGATGCCATCGTACTGGATGTCAAGACAGGTGCGGGGGCATTCATGAAAACAGTAGAAGATGCCAAAGAACTGGCACATGCCATGGTAAGCATCGGGAACAATGTGGGTCGCAAGACCATGGCGGTTATTTCCGACATGAGCCAACCGTTGGGGCTGGCCATCGGGAACTCGCTGGAAGTTAAAGAAGCAATTGATACATTGCGCGGCGAAGGCCCCAAAGATCTGGAAGAGTTGTGTATGGCTTTGGGCAGTCAGATGGTATTTTTGGCTGGGAAGGCAGACTCTCTCGAAGACGCTGAAGAGAAGCTCAAAGAGGTCATTCGTAACGGCAAAGCACTGGAGAAATTTAAAGAGTTTATTACAAATCAGGGCGGCGACGCTTCTGTAGTGGATCATCCAGAACGCTTGCCACAGGCGCAGTATCTTATTGAAGTACCTGCAAAGCAGGACGGTGTGGTAGCTGAAATTGTGGCAGACGAAATCGGTACCGCTGCGATGCTGCTGGGAGCAGGTCGTGCGACCAAAGAATCCGAGATTGATTTGGCTGTCGGCTTGATGCTGAACAAAAAAGTCGGCGATGCAGTTCAAAAAGGCGATTCGCTGGTTACTATCCATGCCAACCGTGAAGACGTAGATCAAGTGCTGGAGAAAATCTACGCAAATATCCGTATTGCGGATCACGCGGAAGCACCTGTGCTGATCTATGGAACGGTGACAGAGTAAGCTGTAGCTGTATAGTATAAGGCGTTAGCAGATCAATAGTTATAGAGCCGGAGCCCTTACATTAGAGGGCTTCCGGCTTTTTTTTGTTCTTAGCTCAGGCAACTGAGCGGTGGAATTAAAAAAGCGGTTGTCAATTTCTAGTGAGGGAACTATACTAAATTTATAAACTGACGATCGTTCGTAAGGTAATTGGAGGGAACACATGACACTACAGAAAATTAAAACAGCAAGCCTAAAGCAATTTGCGAGAAAGGGATACGATGCCGCCTCCCTACAATTGATTGCTGATGAGGTAGGAATCAAAAAGCAGTCTATTTATGCTCATTTTAAAAGCAAAGACGATTTGTTCTTAGACATATTTGCGGACGCGGTAGACCAAGAGATTTTGGAGTTGGATCGTTATTTTCAAGCTCAAGCTGAACAATCACTTGAAGCTGTACTGCGAGGATTGATTATTGAATTCAAAGAACGCTATGAGAGTGCCATGAATCTGCGTTTGATTCTGTATGTCGGATTTCTGATTCCATCTGCGCTGGAAAACCAGGTTCAGGCTTTGGTTACACGCTATGTACAGCATAAAACCAGCTTGGTATATGAGCGGTTGGCAGCCGAAACGTCAGTTAAGCTTCGTGTTCCAGTTCAATCTGCCACTATAGCCTATATGAATTTGATTGAAGGGATGCTGGTAGAACTGGTGTACAACGGCACCGCTGGTTTTGATCCGCGTCTGGAAAGTTCCTGGGATATTTACTGGCACGGCTTGGTTCAGGTCTGATCATCTAAGCCTTTAAAGTAAATATGATTGTATTGGGGGAAGAGAGTTGTGTCTGTGAAAGAAACCTTTTGGTCCAGAAATTTTATATTTTTGATGATATCCAACGCTCTATTATTTATGGCATTTGAAATGCTTATGCCCACGTTGCCACTGTTTGTGGAAAGTCTTGGCGGCAGTCCGTCACAGATTGGCTTGGTGACAGGCGTGTTTATGTGCTCAGCTATATTGATTCGTCCATTCTCAGGCACACTGATCCAGCTTTTGGACAAGAAATATGTACTGATTATTGGAGTTGTGATTTGTATGCTGGCAACAGGAAGCTACATGCTTTCCACCAGTTTGGTATTGCTGTTAGTCTTTCGGCTAGTACATGGTTTTGGATTTGGTATTGCGAGCACATTGTATGCTACCTCAGCATCAGATGATTTGCCTCCTCATCGTATGGGGGAAGGAATGGGCTACTTTGGCGTAGGTGAAACTGTAGCGATTTCAGTCGGCCCCCTGCTCGGCATATGGATGCTTCATGCGGCAGGTTTTAGCGGGCTATTTTCCACGGGAGCTATAATTTTGCTGCTGTCGCTTGTGATGAGCATATTGGTTCGTCGCCGTTCTGCGAACCCCACGACGGCAGATACAGCAAAGGACAAAAAGAAGGTTCCCTTTAAATTATTTGAAAAAAGAGTGCTGCTGCAATCTGGTCTTGTGCTGCTAATTGGCGTGGTGGCAGGGGGAGTGATGTCTTTCGTGGCCTTATTTGCCAAGGAGCAGGGTTTTACAAATGCGGCCTGGTTCTTCTTTACGGTGGCAATGGCAAGCTTCCTCGTTCGGCTGGTGTCCGGTAGGATTTTTGATACTAAAGGTCCAGCTTATATCTTGATCCCCGCAGGAATTGTGCTTATCGTCGCCATCGTTATGGTGGCTTCATCACGGACCGAGCTACAATTTTTGGTTGCTGCTGTGCTGTATGGTTTGAGTTTTGGTGCTATTTTTCCAGCTTTACAGGCTTGGGCTATCAGTGTAGTCGGAGAAGATGAGCGAGAGGACGCTGTAGGCTCCTTTTATAATTTTTTCGATTTGGGGATTGGTGGCGGTTCTTTGATTCTAGGGATGATTGCCGGATTAACCTCTTATAAAACAATGTATCTATTTTCCACTTTGCTGATTGCGGCTTATTTAATTATCTTTGTGGTGTATAGTGTGCTGGATAAGAAAAAGTCCCGTAACACGTTGAACGTGTAATCTACTAATATGGATGATCTAGATAGAGAGCCACCGTATGGATTCCTTTGAACAAGTTTGAAAAATATGACAGCCAGACTCATAATAGATATGAGTTTGGCTTTTTTTATTGTTAGGGTGCAGGACAGCACAGAGGAGGAGAGACATGTTCCGATTATACAGCGATGTTCGTGGGACAGCTTATGAAAGACTGATTGATTATGCTATGGAACGGGCAGATACATTTATGCTAGGCGTACATAACTGGGTAACTGAGGATGACAATGGAGTCGCCAACAAGGATGTTTTGTTCGAGAAATTGTTACAGCAATTGAATCCTTTTTTGCTGTCCACGCACTCCTATGAGGAAATGAGGGGAAAGCATTCCATTGCCTACACACCGGGAACCTTCTACCGGTACCAATGCACGCCTGAGGCTGGAAGAGTATTAAAGCATGCGGCGTCCAGTCTGTTTTCCTGACGGTGACGACTGACTTCATACAGCATAGCTTCAGTATATTTTGTGAAGGAGGGACATGAAATGGTGGAAAAATGGGTTTGGATGGGTGTGGCGGGGGTGATCGTAGGCTATGTCGCTTTGGCCAATATGAGCGTTTCGACGAACACCTATACTACATCAACGGCGGGTGCCACGCACCAGACAGCTCCGCTTAGCATGCAGAATAAGCAAGGGGAAGCAGCGAAGCGTATCGTACATGACCAAAGAATGCAATTTGGAGGACAAGGACAAACAGAATTTAGATTTGAAGAGGGGCGCAAACTGTATATCAGTATCAAGAATACAGGAAAGCAACCCGTACGATACAAGCTCAACAGTTCGAATGGATCAGACTTGCAAGGCACAACGAGCGGCTTTTCTAGCCGAACGTTACAGCCGGGAGAACGCCACGATCTGCTGTTTATCAAGCCAGAGGGGCAGAATGAGGCTGCAAATGGCTCCTTGAAAGAGCTGGTTTTGAAAGTAAGTACGGACGACGGATCACGAGGAGACATTAAAACCTTCGCATATATTACACTGTAAGCTCCTTCCAGAATGGGCACGACATGCGGTCATTAGTCTACTTATGTTACAATAGAACGGTTGAAGACTTAATGAACAGAATAGGTCAGAGTAGAAAGCAGAAAGGATGACCCGTTGTGCCCAAAAAACATGAATCCGATAATCACAAAATGTCACGGAGGCTGTCACTTACAGCCATTTTACTTACACTTACATTTGTAGCTCTTACTGGCTGCGGCCAGGATAATAATGCTGAACCGAGTGATACTGGAAGCAGTACAAGCATGATCGAGAACAGTGCCGGAGGCAATCAGAGTAGTTCAGCACAAAATGACAAAGTAGCTAAAGAGAGCAAGAGTGCAGAAAACAGCGGTAATGATGCGAAAAAGTCAGCTCCTTCCGTCCCAGCTCCTTCAAAGGATACATCTTCTGCTCCTGCAGCCTCCAATGCATCTCAAAATCCTTTTGAGGTAGCAGGTATTCAAGATCCTAAAGCATTTTTGAACACATTCAAAGCGTTGCAGAAGGCTGTTGCCGACAATGATAAGGAGAAGGTAGCCAATTTTATTTTGTACCCTCTGCGTGTCAATGATAGTGAAAAGTCGCTAACGATTCCGAACAAGAAAGATTTTCTGGCTAAATATGATCAGATTTTTACGGACGCGATTCGTGAGGCGCTAGTGAACCAAAAGACAGATGAGTTGTTTGTTAATTATCAGGGAGTTATGGTAGGATCGGGTGAGCTGTGGCTGAGAAGAGCTACGGACAATCCGAAGCATTTTGGAGTCTTTTCAATTAATCTTGAAACGGTAGCCAACTAAGTCGTATTCCACGTGTGCCCATGCCCTCTAGGCGGTCGGAAACGTATACCATGTTTCTGACTGTCCCCCCTTGAAGAAAGCAATTTATAGATCATCCCATTCCAAAAAAAGGTTTGACATCCCTCATAAACTCTCGTATTATATCCATATAACTCATTAAACAGGTAGGAATTAAAGTATTAAAGTAGAACCTCGCCATTCTGGCGGAGAACCTCTAGGAACAGCAGGCAGACACTGTCCACGCGACAGGTTTGACCTATCAGGGCTGCATCAGGGAATTCTCCGCCCTTTTTTTTGATTATGTCTGTAAATAACAGGAGTAAATGATTGTGTATTTACAAATTACATAGAATGAGGGGTGTCTTGATGAAGAGGAATTATAAAACTGGACTTATTCTCGGACTATCTTTGGTTTTAACGATGGTGCTAAGTGCTTGCGGGGCAAGCAAGGAAGGGACGCAAGCGGATGGTAGCTCTGCTTCCGGCTCCAAGGACGTGGAGTTGCTCAATGTTTCTTATGATCCGACCCGTGAGTTGTATGAGGCATATAATAAAGCGTTTGCCGCCCATTGGGAGAAGGAGAAAGGACAGAAGGTTACGATCAAGCAATCCCACGGGGGATCTGGCAAGCAAAGCCGCTCTGTGCAGGACGGGCTGGATGCAGACGTGGTTACACTGGCTCTGGGCTATGATATTGATGCGTTACAGGAGAAAGGGCTTGTTAAAGAGGGATGGCAAAGTAAATATGAGCATAACAGTTCCCCGTACACCTCAACCATCGTGTTATTGGTACGTAAAGGGAACCCGAAGGGGATCAAGGACTGGGATGATCTAGTCCGCGGCGATGTACAGGTCATTACACCGAACCCTAAAACCTCGGGTGGAGCCCGCTGGAACTATCTTGCAGCCTGGGCCTATGCGCTCAAAAAGAACAATAACGATGAAGCCAAAGCCCAGCAGTTTGTACAGGAGCTGTATAAGCATGTGCCGGTATTGGATAGCGGAGCGCGTGGAGCGACGACGACTTTCGTAGAGCGTGGAATTGGCGATGTGCTGATCGCTTGGGAAAATGAAGCACTGCTGTCTGTGAAGGAGCTAGGTGCGGATAAATTCGATATCGTATATCCGTCGATCAGTATTTTGGCTGAACCTCCGGTAGCGGTGGTCGATAAAGTGGTAGATAAAAAAGGTACACGCGAGGTGGCGGACGCGTACCTGAAATATTTGTACAGTGAAGAAGGGCAGACCATTGCTGCTGAAAATTATTATCGCCCAACATTAGAAAGTGTGACGGCAAAGTTCAAGGATCAATTTCCTAATCTGGAGCTTGTAACCTTGAAGGATGTATTCGGAACATGGAAAGAGACACAGCAAAAGCATTTTAGCGACAAGGGGATTTTTGACCAGATTTATGTACCTGGTAGTTCATAACATAAGTGAAGTGTAAAGGCGAGAGAATCGGTTGGCGCGAGTGCCATAGTTAAAGGATGCAGAGAGGGATGGACAGAACATGAGTCAAATGCAAGCCACCCGAAAACGCGTACTTCCCGGTTTCGGGTTAACGATGGGTTATAGTGTGCTGTATCTCAGTCTGGTGGTGCTGGTGCCATTATCAGCACTGCTCCTGAATTCAACCGGGCTGACGTGGGAGAAATTTTGGGACGTGGCGACGGATGCCAGAGTGCTGGCTTCCTACAAGGTGAGCTTTTTGTGTGCCGCAGCCGCGGCGCTGATCGATCTATTTCTCGGTTTATTGATCGCCTGGGTACTGGTGCGTTATGAGTTTCCAGGGAAACGAATGTTTGATGCGGTCATCGATCTGCCCTTTGCATTGCCCACGGCGGTGGCAGGGGTTGCGTTGACCGCTCTATATGCACAGAACGGCTGGATCGGCTCACTGTTCGAGCCGCTTGGGTGGAAAATGGCATACTCACAGACAGGGATTACGCTCGCGTTGATGTTTATTGGCATTCCGTTCGTCGTACGGACAGTTCAGCCGGTGCTGGAGGATCTGGACAAGGATGAGGAAGAGGTGGCTGCTACGCTGGGAGCGGGCAGATGGCGTACCTTCCGTAGCGTTATTGTGCCGGAGCTGGTACCCCCGCTGCTGACGGGTTTTGCGCTTGCCTTTGCCCGCGGCATTGGCGAGTACGGATCTGTCGTCTTCATTTCTGGCAATATGCCGATGAAGACCGAGATTGCTCCGCTGCTCATTATGTCCAAGCTGGAGCAAAATGACTACGCAGGGGCTACGGCGGTGGCATTGATGCTGTTGGTCATTTCGTTCGTACTGTTATTCGTGATTAACAGTTTTCAGCGCTGGTCGCGGCGCCGTGCAGTCTAACGTAACCGTCTAACGTTAACATGCAGACAGCAGAGGCCTGCGCATTAAACCCCGTGTTCAAGGAGGGATACATCATGTCACAAGCGATAACTGGGCAGGAGCTTGCTTCTGCACCAGTACCTTCATCTGCACCGCCCAATAGGGTTACAACCGAAGCCCCTTGGGTCAAGTGGACGCTCATTGGTGCTGCTTTTTTAGCTTTGCTCTGGGTGTTGGTATTGCCGCTAATCGTTGTGCTTACCGAAGCACTTAAGCAGGGATGGAGCGTATACGTTGAAGCGTTACGGGACCCAGATGCCATGTCCGCATTGCGATTGACGCTGCTGGTGGCCGCGATAACGGTTCCGCTGAATACGGTATTTGGTGTAGCGGCCGCATGGCTGATCACAAAATTTCATTTTCGCGGCAAAGGTGTACTGGTTACCTTGATTGATTTACCCTTTGCGATCTCGCCTGTTGTCGGAGGACTGATGTATGTATTAGTGTTTGGCGCACAGGGCTGGCTTGGGCCGTGGCTGGACGAGCATGATATTAAAATTATATTTGCTTTGCCAGGCATTATTTTGGCAACGCTGTTCATTACATTTCCTTTTGTAGCGCGCGAGCTTATTCCGCTGATGGAAGATCAGGGGCAGCAGGAGGAGGAAGCGGCGGTCACGCTGGGCGCACGCGGCTGGCGCATATTCTGGAAAGTGACGCTGCCGAATATCAAATGGGGTTTGTTGTATGGCATTATTCTGTGTAATGCGAGAGCCATGGGTGAGTTTGGTGCAGTGTCCGTCGTCTCGGGACATATTCGGGGAGAGACGAATACACTTCCGCTGCATGTGGAGATTTTGTATAACGAGTATCAGTTCTCGGCATCTTTTGCGGTGGCCTCGTTGTTGCTGCTACTTGCTTTGGCAACCTTGGTGCTTAAAAGCTGGTTTGGACGCAAACGCGTGCATTAATTAATAATTGTGTATATGATCCAACAGGGCCTCTCTTTGTGTCTATCGTCTGTTAACGGCGAGAAGATGGGAAGAGAGGCCCTTGTTCTAAGGTGGCTTATATGGATAATAAAATGATCATATCAAGGCACGTTGGTGTGCCCAAGAGGAGCGAAGGGAAAAATGAAACATCCGTTTCAGTCCTACCGTCAGTTGTTTCCGGTGCTGTCCTCACATATCCATGTAGGAAGCTGTTCCCAGGGGGCGATATCGAGACCGGTTTCCGCTGCCATTGAGGAATATCATCGAAGCTTGCTGCAACACGGTCATAACGGCGACCTATCTATGGCACGGTTGGAGGAGGCAAGAGGACATTTTGCCAAGCTCATCGGGGCGGAGCCTGACGAAATTGCGGTGCTGTCCTCAGCCTCTGAGGCGATTGCTGGCGTGGCCACTGCCCTTCCTTATGTACCGGGAAAAGAAGGGATTGTGTATGCAGACACCGACTTTCCGACGGTGGGCCACATCTGGCAGGCACAGGAGATGTTCCGTGATCATATTTGCTGTATCCCTTCTACGGAGGGAGAAGTGACCCTAGAGCAGTATGAGGAGCATGTTACGGAGAAAACTGCGCTCATTATGGTATCCCATGTGAATTATACCAACGGATTTCAGCAGGATCTCAAATCCATTGCACATATAGCTCATCGAAATCAGGCGTTACTATTCGTCGATGCCTATCAGTCTGCAGGAATGATTCCGATAGACGTAAAGGCGATGGGCATAGATATGCTGGTCGCGGGAGCACGCAAATATATGCTGGGGATACCGGGAGTGGCTTTTCTTTATATAAGTAAGGAGCGAATAGAACGCTTCAAGCCCCGTCTTACGGGCTGGCTTGGACAGGAGTCAGCCTCCCGGTTTGATATTGCTCATCCGGTTCCGGCAGCAGGCGCCCGGCGCTTTGAGACAGGATTACCTTCCTTCATTAGCATTTTTGCCGCCAATGCAGCCTTAAAGCTGCTGCTGGAAATTGGGGTCACGAACATTCAGACCTATATGAATGAGCTGTTGGACTTTTCTATTGAATATGGACGCAGCAAAGGGTTACACATACGAATACCTGATGAAGGAGGCACTTTACCAAGTCTGCTCGCTGTTGAAGTAGCCGATGTGTCGGCGGTAGAGAGGCGTTTGCGGAGCCGAAATATGATTGTGTCAGCACGAAAGGATGTTATTCGTGTGGCTCCGCATTTTTACAATACGGCAGAGGAAGTCCGGCGGGTCCTAGATGAACTAGGTGGGAGTTGTTGAACAGCAAAAGCCTCTTCCGAGTCAATGGGAGCATAGCATTTCCCTTTTACACAGGAGAGGCTTTTGTTAGGATAGAGATGTTTAATTATACAATTCGTTTGCGCAGCCAGCCGGATATCAGATCCGTCAAAATGATCAAGACTACAATGCCGAGTAAAATGACGCCTACACGGTTCCAGTTGCGCATTTGGAGTGCAAACAGCAGCGGAGTACCAATACCACCTGCACCAACCAGACCGAGCGTGGTTGCGGACCGGATGTTAATTTCAAAACGATAGAGCGAATAGGAAAGAAACTGTGGAATCACCTGCGGCAGCACGGCGAAGAAAATGACCTGCCAACGGTTGGCACCGCACGCGATCAAAGCTTCCTGCGGTCCGTGATCGACGCTTTCAATCGTTTCTGAGAAAAGCTTGGCCAGCATGCCGATGGAGTGAATGCCGAGGGCAAGCACACCTGCAAACGAGCCGGGACCTACGGCTTTAATGAATAGAATGGCGACGATCATTTCGGGAAATACCCGAATGACACTAAGTACAAACTTCCCGCTGCCTGATAAGGGGCGTAGACGGGTCATATTGCTCGATGCCCAAAAGGCAAACGGAAGACAGACAAATGCGGATACGAAGGTTCCGAGCACTGAAATGACCAGTGTATCCAGCAACCCACGCAGCAAGTCCTCCCCCTCAGGGATGTAGACAAATGACCAGTCGGGATGAAGAAAGCCGTCCAATATTGCGACAGAGACGCTTTTGGCCGTCCCTTGTAATCCTTCAAACTGCATCCCGCGAAAAGCCCAAATGTAAATGATAATTAGCAGAATAGCTAACGCCCAAAAGCGCAGGCGGGAGCCAATAGGTCTGCGAAGCGTAGGATCATTCATAATAATTTCCTCCGTAGCAGGTTACTGCCGTAATCAATCGCAAGGACGATGACGAGGGTCAGTAGAATAATAATGCTTGCCCGGTCATATCGGAACAGCCCAAGGGAACGGTCAAGCAGCAGACCGATGCCGCCCGCACCGACCAGTCCTAGAACAGAAGCTGCGCGCACATTAACCTCAAAGGTGTATAGCAAATACGACACAAAATAAGGCAGTGCCTGCGGAACCACACCAAAGGCGATGACTTGAATGCGGCTCGCGCCAACAGCGGTCATGGCCTCCAGTGGCCCGGGATCAATGGCTTCAATCGCCTCAAAGGTCAGCTTGGCTATGATCCCGAAGGAGAAGAACAGCAGGGCGAGCATCCCTGCAAACGGTCCGATGCCGAATACGGCCACAAAGATCGAGGCAAACAGCAAATCGGGAATCGTCCGTACCAGATTCAGGATCGTGCGCATCGGCAGCGAGATTAGCTTGCGCGGCATCACATTATAGGCGCACAGCAACGCGACAGGGATTGCCAATATGGCTCCCAGTGTCGTACCGACAATAGCGATCTGGATCGTTTCCAGCATCGGTTTCCAGATGATAGGCAGGTAACTCCAGTCAGGAGGAAACATTTCTTCCAGCAATTTGCCCATCTCTGGTAAGCCAACGATCAATTGGTAAGGCGTGGCATCCGTATGAATGGAGCAGGCTATCAGCACCACGATAAAAATCATCCAGGTAGCGTAACGCTTATAACGTCCTGGCAAAGGTGGCCCTGCAGGCGGCTTGCTTGGCTGCGGTGGTCCAGCAGATGGTGACGATTGCGTCGAAGAGAGCGGCTGGGCAGTAGAGTCGGGCTTCATGATCCCACTCCCAGCAGTTCATCATGCTTGATGGCCCGGCCGTAGATCTCCGCAAAGGCTTCATCCGTAGCCTCCTCCGGTGTGCCGTCAAAGACGACTTCTCCCGCGCGTAAGCCGATGATCCGTGTTGCATATTCGCGCGCCAGATCAATGAAATGCAGATTGACAATGGTCGTAATCTGCATTTCCCGGTTAATTCGCTGGAGATCGTCCATCACCTGGCGGGTGGTCAGCGGATCAAGCGACGCGACAGGCTCGTCCGCCAGAATGATTTTAGCCTCCTGCGCCAGAGCACGCGCGATGGATACACGCTGCTGTTGGCCACCGGACAATTCATCGGCTCGGCTGTAGGCTTTTTCGCGGATATTTACGCGTTCCAGCGCCGTTAGTGCCAGTTCGATGTCTTCCTTCGGGAAGAGACCAAGAATGGTCCGCAGCGTCGAATGATAACCGACGCGGCCCGAAAGTACGTTGCGAAGCACCGTCGAACGCTTAACCAGATTGAAGCTTTGAAAGATCATGCCGATATCACGGCGAATGCGCCGCAGCTCGCTGCTTCCAGCAGACGTGACAGACCTGCCACCTACAACGATGTCGCCGGACGTAATGTCATGCAGTCGGTTAATGGAACGCAGCAGGGTGGACTTACCTGCACCAGATAAGCCGACTATGACAACCATCTCTCCCTCCTGAATCGTCAAATTAATATTATTCAACCCTTTGGTGCCGTTCGGGTATGTTTTCGATACGTTTCGAAATTCAATCATATGCTCCCAACTTTCTCCCCGATGGGGTGGAATGAAAACAACACCGCCATGAATACATGGACGGTGCTGCCCTGTCATTCGTAAAGCCTGTTTCGTAGCTGTTACTTTACCGCTTGGCCGACGGCTTCGGCGTATTCACGCACAGAATCGAAGTTTTTATCGTCGCCCTTCTCATAACCTACATGGGTGTAAATTTCTTTAATGATTTCGCCGCCTTCAGGATCGTTGGCAATGTCTATAAAGGCTTGGGCGATTTTGTCTCTCCACGTTTGATCCATATCGGAACGTACGCTGACGGTGTCATTTGGAATTTTAGCTGTGTAATGAATGACACGTGTCTTTTCAAATACGTCCGGGATTTCCTTCTTCACTGTGTTACGTGCATCCTGGAAAACAGCGACAGCATCAACCTGACCGTTCAGCAGCGCCAGAATAGCAGCGTCGTGGCCTTTGATCGTCACACCCTGCACATCTGTGTCCGGGTCCACGCCAGCTTTTTTCAGCTCTGCTGCGGGGTACACATAGCCTGCGGAGGAGGTTACATTTTGCCAGCCGACCTTCTTGCCTTTCAGATCAGCCAGACTTTGAATCGGAGAATCCTTTTTTACCACGATCATTGCTTTATAAAAGTTTACTTTTTCAGTCGTGTCCTTGCCTGTAGCATCTTCAATGCCATAGCGTTGAGCTTGCAGGAGCAAGTCGGCCGCTTTACGGTTATCGTGTGCCAGTACATAAGCGTTCGGCGGAAGGAATCCTACATCGACCTGTTTGGAAGACATGGCTTCCACAATCGTATTGTAATCAGGAGATACGGTTACTTTTACCGGGATTCCGAGCTTGTCCCCCAGCAGCTTTTCGAGCGGTTTTGCCTTGGCTTCGAGGGTATCTGCATTCTGAGAAGGAACGAATTGTACCTTTAGCTCCTTAGGGACATAGGCTGTGCTTTCGTTTTTAGAGCCATCTGTACCCGGAGTGGAGGCGCTGTTGTTATTGCTTGCATTTGAGCCACAAGCGGCTAAACCCGCTGCCAGTGTGAAGGTCATGCACAAGGTCAGTGCTTTTTTGAACAAAATAATTTCCCCCTAAACATCGTAATAACGAAAATTTAAAAAACCTGTAAATTCAGTGACAAACCAAATCTTAACAGCTAGTCCTGCAGCTAGGGTAAAAACCACTCCTGACTTTGGTAAAAATGATGTAAAATTTATCATTTGCTAGAGACCATAAGCGGTATTTATACGAATTGCATATTTTAACATTCTCTTAACAGTGCTCTGTTAGACTTGTTCAAGCTCTATGACCGAAGTTGAGGGAGAGAACAAGATTGGATAATTTGGACATTAATGATAAGACAGAGCAGGAAAATGCAGGTGCTGTGAGGGCGAAATTCCGCATTATGGTTACAACCGATCTGCATGTCAGCTTGTGGAATTATGATTATTATACAGATCAGGAAACGCTGCATTACGGTCTGGCGCAAACCGCTAGTCTGATTCACACGGCTCGGGCAGAGGTGCCCAATCACCTGCTGCTGGATAACGGAGATGTGATTCAGGGAAATCCGATGGGAGATTATGCTGTACAGCGGCTCCAACAGGACCCAAGCGAGGTGCATCCCGCCTATAAAGCCATGAATCTGCTGGGGTATGAGGCAGGCAGTATTGGTAATCATGAATTTAACTATGGGTTGGAATATTTGCAGACTTGCCTTCGAGGAGCACAGTTTCCTTATGTGAATGCCAACATCTATATAGCGGGAGAGGAAGAACAAAACTACTTTACGCCTTATCTATTGCTGGATAAGACGGTAGAGGATGAAGCAGGCCGTAAGCATCTGCTGAAGGTGGGGGTCATCGGCTTTGTGCCCCCGCAAATTATGCAATGGGACAAGGCGTGGTTGGAAGGGAAACTTATCGTCAAAGATATGCTGGAAACCGCAAGACGGTTTATCCCAGAAATGCAGGCGGAGGGAGCCGATCTCATCATTGCGATGCCCCATGCAGGCTTTGAGGATATTCCCGAAGCTCCCAATATGGAAAATGCGGTGCTGCATCTGAGCAGGGTGGAAGGGATCGATGCCATTGTGTTTGGTCATGCCCATAAAGTATTTCCCGGCCCTTCATTTATAGGTATGACAGGTGTGGATACAGAGCAGGGCACCATCCATGGCATTCCAGCAGTAGAGCCGGGCTTCTGGGGAGATCATCTGGGTATCATTGATCTGGATCTGGCCCTTATGGGAGGGAAGTGGCAAGTGACTGCATCTGCTGCCGAGGTACGCCCGGTGTATGACCCGATACGCAAGGAAGCCCTCGTCCAACCCGATACTGCTATTCAGCAGGCAGTAGCAGCTGAACATGCTGGAACACTGGATTATATTCGTGCACCTGTAGGTCGAACGACAGTAGCGGTGAACAGCTTTTTTGCCCAGGTGATGGATGATGCTTCTGTTCAGCTCGTCAATGATGCACAAATTTGGTATGTGAAGCAGCAGCTACAAGGGAGCGAGTATGAAGGGTTGCCCGTTCTGTCGGCAGCAGCTCCTTTTAAAACAGGCGGAAGATACGGTCCGGCGTATTATACCGATATTCCGGCGGGGACACTGGCGATCAAGCATATTGCCGATCTATACAATTTTCCGAATACGCTGCATATCGTTCGGTTGAGCGGAGCGGAAATTCGGGAGTGGCTTGAGTGGTCTGCTGGTCAATTCCGGCAAATTGATCCTTCGGCAGAGGAGGAGCAAGAGCTGATTAATTCTGATTTTCCGAGCTTTAATTTCGATATCATCGATGGCATCACGTATCAGATTGATGTAACACAGCCAGCCAGATATGATACTGCCGGGGAATTAAAGGACCTAGAAGCGCACAGAATCATTCATATGTCTTTTGAAGGGGAACCAATGGATATGCAGCGGAGTTATCTGGTTGTAACGAATAACTATCGCGCATTCTCCTCTGCGCTGGTTAATCCGGGTGGAGAGCGAATTATATTGGCTTCACCGGATGAGAACCGACATGTGCTGACTGAGTATGTGCGGCATATGAAGACGTTGACGCCAAAGGCCGACGGTCATTGGTCCCTCGCCCCATGGTCGGGTCGTCCACATGTGACCTTCCTAACCTCGCCGCAAGCAACGAATGTTGCCCATGCTTATTCTGAATTGCTCTATGAAGGACTGACGGCAGAAGGATACGCTAAGTTTGCTCTTGATTTTCGTCAATTTTAAAATATTTTGCAAGTTATTGTCCTCTAAGTCCACAGCATCAAAATAATAGAAAAAGACTGTCTCTCAGAGGACGGTCTTTTTTCATAAAACAGATTTAAAATCGTACGAAACTCGTGATTTTATATGTCCTGAGTCGTGTTTAAAGTTATTGACCTCTCGTATAATTAGACATATACTTTGATTAAACAAATTTTGGTTTAAAAGGTAATGAAAAAGTCACCATCATTCGTTTGAGGGGGTGTCCCTTTGGAAAAAAACACCACGATCCGCGCAGAGATAGAAAAGTATATTCAAAGTGAAGGCATTTCAATGCAATGTTTTGCAGATGCTTCTAAGGTAAATCCGGGTACACTTAGCGGTATACTTAACCGAAACCCACCACGACCTATTTCAGTTAATCAGCTTGATCTGATTACTGAGGCGATGGGATTGGAAGAAGGATCTTTGTTCGAGATGTATGTAGATGAGTGTTTTATTCATTCCTTGCCACACTGGAGAAGGCTGCGTCCGTTTCTTCTTCGTTGCTCAGAGTTGAACAAGCTGGACTGTATACGCAGTGTGCTTGGTTATTTGATGGACGATTTATCGAATGTTCCGGCTATTTTTGAGACTGCAGAAGCGATGTTTGAGGATGGCCGACATGAAGCCTCCATGCTTTTGTATGATTGTGTCATTGAGAGTGAGAAGTATACCCACTCCGAACGGTTGGCGATTAGCTATTTTCGCATATTCCAGATTCAGATTAAGGATAACCAACGGAACTTGAAGGCTGCTGTACAATTCCATTTGTACCGTAGTCGTCTACCGGAAATTTATGCACTGGAAGGCTTACATATGCTATCTCAAGTGTTTGCTTTAAAAATGCAATGGTCCGAGATGGAAATGTATGCGGACGAGCTAAGAGAGTTGGCGCAGGCATTGTATCGCAATCGGAACCGCTTTGGAGATGAGCACCTGGAGCTGATTAAGCCGCTCGTTTATTACTATGCTCAAGGGCATCTGCTTAAGGCCAGCTGCTATGAGTTTCAGGGTAGATATGAGGAATCCAAGCAATGGATTGAAGGTTACGCAGATTTGAGCTGGTTTGAGGGTTTGGACGAGGAAGGTTGGAAAGTGGTCAACCTGCATCGTGTATATGCCCAGGGCAACCGACTTTGTATTGAAATCAAAATGGGCAACACTTCTGCAATCTATGAATATATTACTTACCTGCGCGAGCATCCGGATGAGACACTGGAAGGCCTGAATACGTTGCTCGAATCGGCGAACCGGTTTGGCTATTTTGTAGATGCCGAGCTGGAGCTGTTCAACCAGCAACTCAAGAGATTCTGGGAGCTTGCACCGGAGCAATGGGACACACATTATCGCAAGCACTTTAATGCATTTCGTTTTGCTTCTTTTTGCAAGGTGTATGCGGAATATTATTTTCGAAAAGGCGATTACCTCAAGGGCTTGGGACAAACACTGCATTGCCTGCAATTGTCTGTCGATAACAGCTATACCGAACATATCATTGGTTGTATGGCTTTATTTGAGCAGCATCGAAATTTTGCTACCCCGGAACAGCAGCAGTTGTATCAGAGTCTTTGCCTCGGCGTACGGGCAAACGAAAAAAACCATGTCTATGATCACAGTGCTGGTGGGTATTTATAATTCTAAAATTCATTCAAATTCTTCATATAACACGTACTTACGAGGATGTTCTCATTTCAAAGGGGGATATTCTCGTTTTTTAGCTGTTGCTGGTTCTTGTGACTTTTCGTATGGAAAGGACCGTTTTGCGCGTTGACAAGTTTCGCATGCAGGATTAGGATAAATGCAGCACAGAAAGTGAAGGAGAGCATGTACTAATGACGATTCCCAAAACACTAACGATAGCCGGCTCCGACACAAGCGGCGGAGCAGGTATTCAGGCGGACCTGAAAACCTTCCAGGAGCTTGGCGTATATGGCATGACTGTATTGACTACCGTAGTTGCGATGGAACCTAAAACCTGGAACCATCTTGTATATCCTGTTGCGTTGGACGTGGTTGAGGCGCAGTTGCGTACTGTATTGGAAGGTATCGGTTTTGATGCAATGAAGACCGGTATGCTGGGTTCCGTAGATATCATCGAACTGGTGGCCAGCTACTTGAAAAAGCATGATCTGAAACGGATTGTGATTGACCCGGTTATGGTCTGCAAAGGCACGGATGAAGTGCTTCAACCGGAAAATACAGAGGCCATGCTGGAATTGTTGATTCCTGGCGCTGACCTGGTAACACCGAACTTGTTCGAGGCTTCGCAGCTGGCGAAGAATGGACCGATCACGACATTGGAGCAGATGCAGGAAGCGGCTGCTATTATCCACGAGCGTGGTGCTAAGCATGTACTGATCAAGGACCGTGGCAAAGTTCGTGCAGGTAAAGCAATGGATCTGCTGTATGACGGAATCACTTTTGACTGGTTTGAAGCGGATGTTGTACAAACCAACTTTACCCACGGTGCAGGCTGTACCACTTCGGCCGCAGTAACGGCTGGTTTGGCACAAGGTCTGACTGTGCGTGAAGCTGTGGATCAGGCCAAGAAATTCATTACACAGGCCATTGAAGGTGGCTTCAAGTTAAATGAATTTGTCGGTCCGACCCTGCATGTGGCACATCGTTTGCAAAATCAATAAAGCATGAAGGGCTGCCATATGAAGGAGACTTATAAATCTCCACCAGACTGTATATATATTGAGGTTACTTTAGATAACGACATCTATGATATATGGAGTTAGCCTAGGCTCAAAAGCCGCAATACATGGTATTGCGGCTTTTGAGGTTGTATTATTTTGGTATTTCAGCTTCCAGTTTGGTCTAATCGTACTGTATAATAGGCATCAGATTTATTACATTAAAGGGGGAAATGAAGCAATGACATTATTCAGCGAAATGGCTTACAGCCGGCCAGAACAACCTGAAATTGAACAGCGGTTTAAAACGCTGTTGCAGCAGTTTCGTGAAGCGGACAGTGTAGAACGTCAAAATGAAGTTATTCATGCGATTAACAAGCTGCGCAGTAATGTGGAAACGCAATTGCAATTGGTGGAAGTTCGGCACTCCATTGATACGGAGGATGCCTTTTACAAAGCGGAGCAAGAGTACGCTGATGATTTCATGCCGGTTATTCAGGAGTATGTAACCGATTACTACCGAGCATTGGTGGATTCTCCATTTAGAGCCGAGTTGGATAGCCAATGGGGCAGCCAGCTTTTCAGTATTGCCGAGGTAGCGCTCAAGTCGTTCCACCCGGATATTATTGAGGATTTGCAGCAGGAAAATAAGCTGACCTCGGAATATGCTCAATTGATTGCCTCAGCGAAGATCCCGTTCGAGGGGGAAGAACGCACATTGTCTCAGCTCCTGCCTTTTGAAATGGCAACCAATCGCGAGACACGCAAACAGGCCTCCGAGGCCAAATATCAATTTATGAGTGAGCATGAGGAAGAGCTGGACCGGATTTATGATGAATTGGTGAAGGTACGTACGCGCATGGCACACAAGCTGGGCTATAACAATTTCGTAGAATTGGGCTATGCCCGCTTGGGACGTACAGATTACAATGCAGAGATGGTAGCCAATTT
Source organism: Paenibacillus sp. ICGEB2008 (assembly GCF_000307675.1). Classification (NCBI taxonomy): domain Bacteria; kingdom Bacillati; phylum Bacillota; class Bacilli; order Caryophanales; family Paenibacillaceae; genus Paenibacillus; species Paenibacillus sp. ICGEB2008. The sequence goes on along the minus strand of NZ_AMQU01000001.1, from coordinate 49,468 downwards.
CCGCGAGCAGGTACTGAAGCACATCGTTCCTCTGGCAACCAAGCTGAAAGAGCGCCAACGCGAGCGGATCGGAGTAGATCAGCTTCGCTATTACGACGAGGGCTTCAACTTCTTGTCAGGCAATCCTACGCCAAAAGGCGATCCGGACTGGATTCTTCGTAATGGAGCACGTATGTATGAGGAGCTTTCACCGGAAACACATGAATTTTTCAGTTTTATGGTTGAACGTGGACTGATGGATTTAATCAGCAAAAAGGGTAAGCAAAGCGGAGGCTACTGTACATTTTTGAGCGAATATGGCACGCCATTTATTTTCTCCAATTTCAATGGGACATCCGGTGATATCGACGTATTGACACATGAGGCAGGTCATGCCTTCCAGGTCTATGAAAGCCGGCATTTTGAAATTCCCGAGTACCACTGGCCAACCATGGAGGCGGCTGAAATCCATTCGATGAGTATGGAGTTTTTCGCATGGCCTTGGATGAAGCTGTTCTTTGAGGAAGACACGGACAAATATCACTTTGAACACCTATCTTCAGCGCTGCTGTTCGTGCCTTACGGTGTAGCCGTAGACGAATTCCAGCATGCCGTATATGAACATCCAGACTGGACCCCGGCTGAACGTAAAAGTGCATGGCGTTCCATTGAACGCAAGTATAAACCGCATCTGGATTATGAAGGCAACGAGTACCTCGAAAAGGGCGGATTCTGGCACAAGCAGGGACATATTTTTCAATCTCCGTTTTATTATATTGACTATACGCTGGCACAATTATGTGCATTCCAGTTCTGGAAGCGTATGGGTGAAGACCGAGCGGCAGCGTGGGAAGATTATTTGAAGCTGTGTCGTGCCGGAGGAAGCCGATCCTTTACCGGATTAGTTGAGCTGGCTGGACTGATTTCGCCGTTCCAAGATGGCTGCATCGCCTCTGTGATCGGAGAAATTGAAGCATGGCTGAACAGGGTGGATGATAAAAAGCTGTAAGTACAGCCAAAAAGGGCATTTCGCTTGCCTCTCAAAGCTGGAAAGCTTGTAGATGAGATGCTTTTTTAAAAATGAAAACAGAGCAATTACACGAAAAAAGCCGGGAACCTCTACATGATGTAGAAGTCCCGGCTTTGTGTCATTTTAGAGCCAATATAACTTTATTCATGTTTGGTGTTGAGCGGCTTGAGATTGGCTTCAATCGATGCGCGGCGCGGCTCCAAGAATGGAGGCAATGCCAGCGATTCACCCAGAAACTCTAATTCCTCGTCGGTGTCAAAGCCAGGTCCATCGGTAGCCAATTCAAACAGAATGCCATTTGGCTCACGGAAGTACAAGGAACGGAAATAAAAGCGATCTACAAAACCAGAGTTGGAAATTTGCAGCTGCCCAATACGGTCTACCCACTGTTTGAGCTCTTCCTCGGTTTCAACACGGAAAGCGACGTGATGCACACTGCCGCGTCCTGGTCGCTCTTGTGGCAGATCGTTGCGCTCTTCCAGATGAACTTCAGTTCCTGTACCGCCTTCACCTGTTTCGTAGATAACCACATCCGGTTGTCCGGCAACAGGGGAAGGGTAGGAGCCCTTTTTGCGGAAGCCCATCACTTGTTCAAGAATAAGAACGGTATTCTCCGCTTTGGGAATGGTCAGATGAACCGGACCAAGTCCAACGATGCCGTATTCCGCAGGGACAGGGCTCTTCTCCCAAGGCGTGCCGCCGCGCATTCCGTGATCATGCTCATCTGAAACGAGGAAGAAGCGTTGTCCTTCAAAATCCTCGAACGAAAGCGCCAAGCGTCCTGCTTGATCTATAATTTCGCCATGCTTCACATCCAGCTGCTCGAAGCGGTTTTTCCAATAATTCAGAGCCTTGTCGTTCGGTACCCGTAGGGAGAGCGCCGAAATACTGTTATTGCCTGTACGCGTTTGTCCAGCATGTGGAATTTCAAAGAAAGTGACTTCCGTACCCGCGGTTCCGCGCTCATCTCCGTAAAAGAGGTGATACACACTAACATCGTCCTGGTTCACCGTTTTCTTGATCAGCCGAAGTCCTAATACCTGAGTATAAAAATCAACATTTTTAGCCGCTGCTGCTGTAATCGCCGAAACGTGATGCAATCCTAACAGTTTCATGTTATTTGCCCTCCTTGGTTTTTATATGATTAGGTTTTTCAAAGTAAAATAAACCGTCGTCGTAAACTTTTCTTTATATTTATTATCTTGATATTAAGATATATTATTTTTGATTGTTTGTCAACATGAATTGCGATCTTGCTACAATACAGTTTCTTGATGGACAAAAATTGAATTCGAAATAATGCAAAAGCAGATACAATAAGGGATCATATAACCTAACATAGAAATGAGCATTTTATGATTTAAAGGGGTGTGCGCGATGTATACGGATAGGGATTTAACGATTAGGCCTGTTACAGAACAAGAACCCAATGGCTTGAAATGGGAATAGCTATCTATGATTCGGGGTATTGGAGCGGTGGCTATGGTACGAGAGCACTTAGATTGTGGATCACGCATTTGTTTAATACATTGCCTTTAGTAAGAGTAGGTTTTACAACCTGGTCAGGAAACCAGCGGATGATGAAGGTTGGAGAGAAGCTGGGCATGACGCTGGAAGGCAGACTACGCAAATGCAGATATTATAATGGAAAGTATTATGATTCGATCCGAATGGGGCTTTTACGGGAAGAGTGGAGTCGTCATGTTCTGTGAAAAAGACCTTTCTAGGCATAAAAAGATGACCTCTGAATGTGATCAGGAGTCATCTTTTTGACGCTCATGGGTATTTTGCTTGCTTATTTTTAGGTGCAACTACTCTGATTCTCGAAGTCGCTCCACAATACTTTGTTTGTTATTCATAGAATAGACTGCTACTGGTATCAGTATCCCAAGCAAGAACAGTAAAGGCAACAAGACTAGAAGTGGCCAAAGTATAAAGTGATAGCTTAAAAGCCATAGCAAGCTGCAAAACGGTTTTACAATCAAAATAGAAAATAAGACTGCCAATAGAATAGAAGTTAGGCTGGTGGCGCAAACATAATACAGTCCTTCATAAATCAGCATTCCCCGCAATTGCCGTTTAGTCATGCCTATGCTCTGCAACATAGCAAATTCATTGCGCCGGGTCAGTATGCTGGTTAAAATCGCATTTACAAAGTTCAGGATACCTATGAGGCCAATAATCAAGCTAAGCGTGCCACCGATCAACTCAACAGTGGTTTGCATACCTGATAAAGCGTCCCTTGATGTAATTTTGGATTCGTAGTTCATCATCGGTTCGATTGCTTCAGTGTAGCGCTTCAAAAAGCTCTGCATAGATGTTTCTTGATTTGAGGATACATTAAAGGCGTAGCTCATCACAGCAGGCTCTTTTACAAGTGATTTGTATATTTCTGCCGGAAGGTAGAGGTTATAACCAGTGTAAATGCGATTCGAATTGGTAGATCTAATGCCCACATGGCCAAGCACTGTAAACGTTTGCGTTATATACTCTCTACCCAATGGAGCCTCATCTACTGTTCTCACATAACTATGCAAAGTAACGGTTTCGCCCACTTTATGATGAATGCTTTCCATGTAAGGCTTGTCGTTATCGTTCAGTTCGACTCCCTCCAGGATATACTTACCGGAAGCTAGTTTCTTAAAATCAAGCTCGCCATCAATCAATTGCAGCCGATGGAAGGGTAAATCTTCCAGCCCATACACGTCTACAAGGAAGTTGCCGCGAGCGTCAGTGTTCTGGGTATCATCCGTGATTCCCTTTGTATTCTCGGCCGTGAAAGCTGTTGGGTCACCGTACAATCGACCGCCTTCTTCGAAGCCTGGTTGTGCCTGTACAGCCTTAATAAAACTTTCGGTGGTCCCATTTTCTTGCCCACTAAAACTGGTGGGAATCTGGAAATATTCAGCATGGGCAATGAGAAAATCGGTATCATTAAATTTGGCTAAAAATTTATCCATATCAAAGCTCCGAGATAGTGTGAATGCAGTGTTCAGAAGGACCAAGCTTAAAGAAAGACTAATAACCACTAGAACGGTGCGTTTTTTATTACGCCCCAAATTGGAACGAGCCATGAGGTGGATTTTTGCACCTCCGGTTGATTTTTTCAGCCTGCCATTGCTCTTGCTTATCCCACCTGTGTATCTGACTGCTTCTACCGGCGATACGAACGAGGCAACTCTGCCTGGCTTGAAAGTGCTGATCATTACGGTAATGAAGGCGAACAAAGCCGATCCTATAAAAATCCATGGGTTGGGGGATACCGATACCTCAGTACCGTTATATACACTCATATTTATGATAAAAGGCACGAGTGATTTACCAATAAAAAAACCTGCTATCAATCCGATCGGGATTCCTAGCGCTGATAGAATCAGTGCTTGTCTACGAATAATCCGGCGTATCTGTTTGCGGCTTGTACCAATCGTCTTTAAAAGACCGTAAAAACGGATATCTCGCATCACTGATATTTGGAAAATATTATATATAATCAAATAACCGGTAAACATGATCAGTAACAGGGCAGAAGTTAACGCTATGATGGTCTCTGTATCTAAACTAAAATTAGTCGAGATGTATGCCCAATTTACATTATTTGCGATATAGTTCGGTGCATCTTCGTCAAGTGAATAACCGCTTTCGGTAATCACTTTATTGAGCTTTCCTTGCAAATCAAAACTGTTGTCGAACATCATATATGCACTAATGGTTCCTGTATGGAAGTGATCCTTTTTATAGTTGCTTTGTAATTCCTTGGCATGAGCATCGACATAGGCTTTAGAAGCGCATATTTGCCCTACGTTAACCACAGGATCACTTTTCCACCAGCCGGAGAGGATAAAATCACGCTGTACTTCTTTACCTCGCAAGTCAAGTTTTAGCCTCAAAGGTGCTCCAACCTCCAGTGGAACCCCCAATAGCTGTAACGTCTTGGAGTCTGCAATTACTTCGTTTTTCGCCACAGGCCTGTGCCCCGCATTAAGTTCAATTAAACCGAGCTTCAACCCTACATCATCGTAATACCAGAATTCCGTATGGCGTTTTAGGAATTTGTCGTTTATAACTCTGTCGCTTAATATACGGTTATAAGCTATTTCCTTGATCAATGGATGATCCTTGACATGATTAAATTCATCATCCGTTATATATTTGAGTACGGCATGTCCATCTCCACCGGACTGTCGCATAGTTGCCCGCTGTAAGTTTTCCATAGCACCAAGCCCCAAGGTGTACAACGTCGTAAATAACAATGAAGTGAGCGCTATGGCAACAATGGCAAAGAGGTTACGGGCTTTGTTTACTTTGAAGCTCTTATCTGCCAGATTGCGGATCGTTTTTTTATTTCTAACCTGAATCATTTGCCTTCACCACCGACCATTTTACCGTCCTCAATCCGAATAATCCGGTCTGCCATTTGGGCAATTTCCTCGTTGTGCGTAATCATCACCATCGTTTGTTGGAACTGTTGACTGGATACTTTGATGAGCCCCATCACATCCAGACTGGTTTTACTATCCAGGTTTCCAGTGGGTTCATCTGCCAGGACAATGGCGGGTTTGGCTGCCAGTGCTCTGGCAATGGCTACACGCTGCTGCTGGCCTCCTGAAAGATGGTTGGGCAGATTATTCAGCTTATGGTCAAGGCCCAAGGTATGTACAATTTTATCTATGTGGGTTTTGTCCGGTTCTTTACCATCCAGTTCAATAGGAAGCACAATATTTTCGTAGACATTTAAAACAGGCACTAGGTTGTAATTTTGAAATACGAAGCCAATTTTCCGTCTGCGAAATATAGTCAATTCTTCATCTTTTAATGTGAAAATATCTTTACCGTCAATCGTAACGTTTCCACTTGTCGGACGATCGAGTCCACCCAGCATATGGAGAAGGGTAGATTTGCCGCTCCCGGACGTACCGACAATGGCCACAAATTCTCCGCTTTCCACCTCCAGGTTCACCCCATCTAGGGCATGAACAGCAGTATCCCCGTTACCATAATACTTCTTCAACTCCTGAGTTTTTAACAGAGTCATTCATTTCTCCTCCATGAAAAATAGTCTGTATCACCATACTTCGCAATACAGACTTTACCATATGAATCTTTCTACAATCTTTCTGAAATCTAACAGTGTTGTAAGAATTACTTGTCTATGGGGAGAAAAATCGAGAAGGTGGAACCACTGCCGCGGCGTGACCATAGTTTGATGTATCCGCCCCCAGCTGAAACAATTTCTCTTGCTAAAAATAGTCCAATCCCGACACCTTCTTGCGAGATTACAGTTTGTGACCGATAGAAACGCTTGAAAATCTTGCTGTGTTCTTCTTCTGCAATCCCAATGCCATTATCAGTAATATCAATCCGGCAGAATAAATCATAAGCACTCACTCTAATAAATATATTCCCGCTCATTTCTGTATATTTGACGGCGTTATCCAAAATATTATAGATTGCCTCAACCGTCCATTTTAAATCAAAAGAAGCCTGAATTTCTTTACTCTCCATAGTAATCGAAATCCCTTTAGCGTTTGCCTTCGGCATAATTTGCTCCAGTGCAGTAGTTAGTAGCCTTTGAACTGACTCCTGCCTTGACGACAATTTGATAATCCCTGTTTCAAGCCGTGATGTTTTTACTAAGGAATGGATCAGGAAATGAAGCTTTTCGGCTTGTGTGGATAAAGCTTTTACACAAGTGGAACCTTCTGGTGGCAAATCATATTCACTAAGCAGTTGTGAGTAGAGGAGGATGTTAGCAATAGGTGTTTTCGTTTGATGCGAGATGTCAGAAATAAGCTCGTTTATTTTATTTTTTTCTGCCAATAAATTTTTCGAGGAAACGGAGCAAATGGAAAGAAATTGCGCAAGCTTGGCCTCTACTGCTGATAAGACGGATTCGTCAAAAACGCGCTCTGAAAACTCGCCACTAATTGCAGCTTCAATCATATGATCCATAGTTTTCATTGTTTTATGTACGTTCTTACGATAGAGAAGGATGGTAAGGCCGGCAATGAAAAAAGCAGTAATAGCAATTCCAAAACACGCATAATCCAGCATCGTCATTCATTTCACCGCCCAAGTGTAGCCGATACCGTACACAGTCTTAATGTACAGAGGAGAGGAAGGATGATCCTCCAGCTTGTCACGTAGCCTTTTTATGGTGACTGACAACGCATTTTCGCCTACATACTCAGCGCCATCTGTCCAGATGCTGTCTACCAAATGATCACGCGAAACGGTATTTCCTCGATTGTTGATTAGGATGCGCAACAATTTTTGCTCCGTTTTACTTAATTCAATGAGTGTATCATTCTTAATAAATTCCATTTTGTTGAAAGAAAAAGAAAAACCATCAAGCTGAAAGGAATCGGAAAGTGGATACCCAGCTCTTTTAAGCTGAACACCAACCCTTGCTCTCAGTACCATCAGACTGAAAGGCTTGGTGATGTAGTCGTCAGCACCCAGCTCAAGACCAGTGACAATATCTGTTTCCATATCATTTGCAGTCAGAACGATGACGGGTATCATTGTTTTTTTTCGTATATGGGTTAAAAGGTCAAGTCCATTCCCATCCGGCAAGTTTACATCAAGAATCACCAGGTCAAAGGCAGTGACGTTCAATTGCTCTTTTGCAGCAGCTATGTCATACGTTTGCACAAATACGTTGTTAGGTTCTTTGAGGGCAAGAACAATACCGTTACTCAAGGCGATATCATCCTCGACAATTAATATGTGATTCATCATTCTCCTCCTATTTTTTTAATTCATCAAGTTAATGAATCTCGAATTCCAAGAACTGCTTACAGTAAAAATGAGAAACGGGTAATCCTAAATCTTCCATCCCTATTTTACAGGATATTGCTCTTATTCGCTCATTCACTCTTCAGACTATTCAGGTTTTGCTAACACCTTTTTTGACATGGCTTATTCATTGCAAAAAAATTTGACAGATACAATATCACTGATATAATTTATCCTAGTTGTTTTGATAATGATTATCATTATTGGAGGGGAGGACAGGGCCGAAGCTTGGTACAGGTTATTGGACAGGCTCCCTTAGTTAAAAATGAAATTGCGCTATTTAATACTGGCTTTTATCGTAATGGCCTTCGCCTCGGTGTTTATCGGTGTGCATGATGTAACTCCACTTGATTTGTTCCACTTATCCAACGATCAAGCGCAGGTGCTCCTGATTAGCAGATTTCCACGTTTGGTCAGCATCATTATCGCAGGGGCCAGTATGAGTATCTGCGGGCTCATCATGCAGCAGCTTACCCGGAATCGGTTTGTTTCGCCTACCACCGCAGGCACGATGGATGCGGCACGATTAGGTGTGCTGATGGCTATTATGGTGTTTGGAGCGGCAGGATTTTGGACGAAGATGCTGACGGCTTTTGGATTTGCTCTAGGGGGAACCCTGGTTTTCATGAAGATACTGGATAAAATCCGTTTTAAGGATCCGGTATTTATCCCGCTTGTCGGTTTGATGTTTGGAGGCATTTTAAATTCGGTGACGACTTTTTTTGCTTACAAATACAATCTGATTCAGGGCATTTCTTCGTGGATGCAGGGGGATTTTTCTCTCATTATGAGTGGTCGCTACGAAATGCTGTATCTCAGTGTTCCTTTGGTCGCGTTGGCGTACATATATGCGAATCGTTTTACAATTGCAGGCATGGGTGAGGATTTTGCAGCTAATTTGGGCGTACATTACAAGCGCACTGTCAATGTTGGTTTGGTGATCGTGGCTTTGGTGTCCTCTGTTGTTATCTTAACCGTCGGGACGATTCCCTTTTTGGGACTGGTTGTACCCAATCTGGTCAGTATGTACATGGGGGATAATCTGAAAAAAAGCCTGGCACATACAGCGATCTTGGGTGCCGTTTTTGTGCTGTTTTGCGATATTTTGGGACGGGTGATCATTTACCCATATGAGATTTCTGTAGGGCTTACGGTTGGTGTAATCGGGAGCGCGTTGTTCTTGTATTTGCTGCTGAGGAGAAGGGCTTATGAATCCTAAATTAAAAATCGGAATATTAGCCGCTGCCGCGCTTGTGTTGATTGCTGCTTTTGTGTTTATAGATCTTCCGCACACCTGGCATTACGCGCTGCCACGACGATTGAAAAAGGTCGCAGCCTTCATTCTGACCGGTGGCTCCATTGCTTTTGCAACTGTTATTTTCCAGACGGTCACGAATAACAAGATTTTGACCCCGGGTATTATCGGGCTGGATTCACTGTATATGCTGATTCAGACGACAATAATTTTTGCATTTGGTTCTGTACCGCTGATTTCGACCAGCAAAGAATTAAACTTTTTGCTGTCGGTGGGGATGATGGTGCTGTTCGCAGGTTTACTATACAAGTTAATTTTCCGCAAGGATGGACGGGGGATTTATGTACTTCTGCTGATCGGTCTGGTGTTTGGTACATTGTTCAACAGCCTGTCTACCTTTATGGAGGTGCTGATTGATCCGAACGAATTTGCGAAAATTCAGGACAAGAGCTTTGCCAGCTTTAGTAATGTAAACACCGAACTGTTATGGCTTTCTGTATTCGTGCTCGTGCTCGTATTTGCTTATGCATGGAGATTCATTAAGTACCTGGACGTGCTGTCGCTCGGACGGGAGCATGCGATTAATTTAGGGCTTCCTTACAGTTATATCATCAAAAGATTGCTGATTATTGTAGCGATTCTCATCTCCATATCTACGGCACTTGTTGGACCGATCACATTTCTCGGATTAATTGTGGCCAATGTGGCTTATCAGGTGATGAAGACGTATCAGCACCGTTATATAATTCCGGCCTCCATCTGTGTTAGTGTCATCGCATTGGCAGGATGCCAACTGCTGGCAGAGAGAGTATTCGACTTGTCGACAACAGTCAGCGTCATTATTAACTTTATCGGGGGGGTGTACTTCCTGTACCTTTTGCTGCGGGAAAATAAATCATGGTAGAAGTCAAAAACGTAACCAAACGCTACGGGAATAAAAATGTGGTGGAGCAGGTATCTGTCACTATACCTAAAGGCACCATTACCTCCTTTATTGGACCTAACGGCGCTGGAAAAAGCACCTTGTTGTCGATGATTAGTCGCCTAACTGACAGTGATGAGGGAGAAATCCTGATTGACGGGCAGGCCGTGAGCCTGACGAAAAGTGAGGAGCTAGCCCGGAAGATATCCATTTTAAAACAGACCAATGATGTCAACATCCGCTTAACCGTAAAGGAGCTGGTCAGCTTCGGCCGTTTTCCGTATTCCAAGGGCAGATTGAACAGCGAGGATCGCAAAATGGTGGAGCAGTCTATGGCTTACATGGGATTGGAGGATATGAAGGACAAGCATATTGATTTGCTCAGTGGAGGACAGCGGCAACGAGCTTTTATTGCTATGATTTTGGCACAGGACACGGAATACATCCTGCTGGATGAGCCGCTGAACAATTTGGATATGAAGCATTCGGTTCAGATTATGAAGACGCTACGCAATTTAGTGGATGATCTGGGCAAAACGATTCTGGTGGTGCTTCACGATATTAACTTTGCTTCCTGTTATTCGGACCATATTGTCGGGATGAAGAATGGCAGATTGCTAAAACAAGGAACGGCTGACGAGATGATAGATAGTCAGGTATTAAAAGATTTGTACGATATGGATATTCCGATTCAACAGATCGGTGATCATAAAATTTGTGTGTACTTCACTTAGGAGGAATGTAGAATGAAGAAAAATTTGATGTTTTTAACGCTAATGCTTGCACTGGTACTGATCGTATCGGCCTGTGGCAAAGTGGCTCCGGCAACACAAGAAGCGACTGGCGATGGCTCATCGACTGCAACAACGGAATCCAAAACCGTCTCGGTCAAACACGCACTCGATGAGAATCCAGTCCAAGTCAAAGTCAATCCGAAAAATGTTGTTGTTTTTGATTTTGGTTCATTAGATACGTTGGATAAGCTAGGAGTAGACGTTGCAGCGGTAGCGCAGCAGGATCTTCCTACGTATTTGAGCAAATATAAAGATTCCAAATATGCAAGTGCGGGTACGCTGTTTGAGCCGGATTATGAGAAAATCAGTGATCTCTCTCCTGAACTGATCATTATCGGCGGCAGACAAGCTGATGCATATAAAGAGTTGAGCAAAATTGCACCGACTATTTCGATGGCTGTAGACACCAAGGATTATATCAATTCCTTTAAGAAAAACGTTGAAACCTTGGGTCAAATCTTCGATAAAGAGGATGCTGCCAAACAGGAACTGGCTGCGATTGATAGCTCCATTAAGGCTGTACATGATAAGGCGGTAGCGAGCAAGGCTAAAGGCTTGATCGTACTGACGAACGAAGGAAGCCTGAGCGCATATGGCTCACAATCCCGCTTCGGTATCATTCATGATGCTTTTGGCGTAACTCCTGTAGATCCTGATATTAAAGTATCGACGCATGGCCAAAAGGTTTCGTTTGAATATGTACAGCAAAAAAATCCAGATTATATTTTTGTCGTTGACCGTGGGGCTGTGGTGGTCGAGGAAGGCAAGGAACAGGTTACAGGTAAACAAACCATTGAGAATGAACTGGTGAAGAAAACCAATGCATATAAAAATGGACATATTGTATACCTTGATCCTAACTACTGGTACCTGTCAGGTAATGGTCTGGAATCCGTATCTGAAATGATCAAGGAAATAGATGCTGCACTGTAATGTATACATCCACATCATGGGGGACTGCGTAAGATGAAAGGTCATGTAGATGAAATTTCATTAGATGGGTATCTTCTACACATCTATACACCTCCCGTATCTGTGAATCATAATGAGCTGTATCCTGTGCTGTATGTGCAGGATGGCAGCTCTTTATTTCTAAGCGGGTTGGATGAACTGGAAAGAGGTTTTTCTACGGGAGAGCTGCCCCGTGTGATACTGGTGGGCATTCAGCCCGTGAATCGGCTGGACGATTATACGCCTTGGAAGGCAGCTGCTTTAGTAGAGGGAAGACCTGCTTTTGGCGGTGGCGGAGATGCCTATCTGGCGTTTGTGGTTACAAAAGTAATGCCATATGTCGAGGCAAAATATCCAGTGCAAACTGGGCTGAAGCATACGGGGCTGATCGGTGCTTCGTTGGGCGGACTGATTTCCATGTATGCCGCCTTCCCGTATAAGCATATATTTGGACGCATTGGTTCGATCTCGGGCTCATATTGGTTTCCCGGTATGATCGATTATATGCAATCTGCATCATTTGCCACTGTAATGGCTGGGACACACCGGGTATATATATCTGTTGGGACCCGTGAAGGGGAAGGGAAGACGAATGTACAAAAAGACATGGTTCCGCTGACCCTTCAGGCACACGAGGTGCTCCTGGCACAGGGACTTGACACAAAAGATGTGCTGCTTGAGCTTGATCAAGATGCGGTGCATCGTGTAGATTGTTTTCAGCGTCAGTTTCCTAAGGCCATTCAATGGCTGTTCGGATAGCTTCTAAGGGAATACGAATTTCATACAACAACTTCAAAGGATTGGAGAGCGTGGGGTCTCTATGTCTTTGGGGTTGTTTTTTTTGCATGTATTTTTCGTATAATAGAGAAATGTTAAAAATTTAAAGTTATACGTCATTGAAGTGAGGGGAGACAACGATGAAAAAAAACCGCCTGGGGGCTTCGGATTTGCTGGTAGGTGAGATTGGCTTGGGATGTATGTCGGTCGGTACGGAGGAGCAGCAAGCTGTTTACTTGATCCATGAAGCGTTAGACAGGGGCGTAAATCTGTTGGATACGGCCGATTTGTACCAGCATGGACGCAATGAAGAAATTGTGGGGGCAGCCATCCGTGGACGGCGCCAGGATGTCATCCTGGCGACCAAGGTCGGCAATCGGCGTATACCGGGGCAGGAGGGCTGGGGATGGGACCCGTCGAAGAAATATATCCTGTCAGCCGTGAAAGAAAGTCTGCGCCGCCTGGGAACGGACTATATCGATCTGTATCAGTTGCACGGAGGGACGATTGACGATCCGATCGATGAAACCATTGAGGCTTTCGAGCAACTACAGCAGGAAGGTGTCATCCGTTACTATGGTATTTCCTCCATTCGCCCGCATGTCATCCGTGAATATGTGGAACGCTCGAATATCGTTAGTGTTATGAATCAGTATAGTTTACTGGACCGGCGTGCAGAGGAAGAAGTACTGTCTTTGCTTCAGGAGCGGGGAATTAGTGTGATTGCACGTGGACCCGTCGCGAGCGGCGTATTGGCCGACAAGGGGGAAGAAAAGGCAGCAAAGGGATACCTAGACTACGAAGAAGCAGAGCTGCTGGACGTGCGTAAGCAATTAAAAGCATTTGCAGGGGCGGACCGTAGTATGGAGCAGACAGCGATCCGTTATAGCCTGTCTCATCCGGCTGTCGCGGCTGTGATCCCGGGTGCAAGCTCTTTGGGGCAATTGGAGCATAATATTTCCGCTGCCGACATTGGGCCGCTAACTGAGTACGAGCGAGAGACGCTACAGCATATCAGCCGAGCCAATCGTTATGATGCGCAATACCGCTGATCCGAGCCACAATAGTATAAGTGAAGTATACGCTCGAACATGTACTCATCCCAGTTGCAATATATAAAAGAATCATTACAATATAGGAATAAGCCTGATTTATCATTCATATGTGAATGTGAAGATATTATCAATTCACTCTAGGAGGGAACAACGAATGGAACGTATTGAATCTGAGCAACAATATCAGGATTTAATTAGCGGTGACGGTCTAACCGTCGTGAAATTTGATACAAGCTGGTGTCCAGATTGCAAGACGCTGGATAAATTTATGGACGGCATTATGAAGGAGAACGCGGATAAGCGTTTCTTTGCGCTTGATGCCGAGAAGTTTCAGCCGATTGCTGAAGAAAATCAAGTACGCGGCATTCCGAGCCTGCTCGTGTTCCGTAATGGCGAGAAAATTGCTCATTTGCACAGCAAATACGCCAAAACGCCAGCTCAAGTTTCGGAATACCTGACTACGCTGGAATCCAAACAGTAATCAGTACGCATGGTAGGTAGATCAGGACGATCTACCCAAGCCCGCAAAATAGCAAAAGGGATATCCAAGGCTGACCTTAAGGCCACTTGGATATCCCTTTTTGGTTATAGGATACCAAACAATGATTACAAAATAATGAAAAAGAACACAGCCGCCAACACGAAACGATAGATGGCAAACGTAGTCAAGCTCAAGCGCTTGAGCAGACCGAGGAACGTTTTGATTGCCAGCATCCCGACGATAAAGGCAGTAATAAAGCCGGCTGCGAACACCGGGAAATCACTCATAGACAGATGATCCATACTTTTAATCATATCAATCCCCGATGCACCCAGCATGACCGGAACAGATACGAGGAATGTAAATTCTGCGGCTGCCGTATGGCTTACACGTGCGAATAGGCCCCCAGACATAGTTGAGCCTGAACGAGAGAAGCCTGGCCACAGAGCTAGGACTTGGAACACACCGATGGTAAATGCTTGTTTGTACGTGATCTCATCCAACGTATGTGATCTAATAGGCGGATGGAATTTTTCAGCCGCGATCATGAGCAAGCCCCCGATGACCAAACTGTACAAAACCGTTTCAGGACCAAACAAGTATTGCTTGATCACATCACGGAACAGTACACCAATTACTCCCGCAGGGATCATGGCTAAAATAATATGTAACAGGTTTAGACGTGGCTGGGATGAGATTTTGCGTCTGAAATCAAACAGGCTGAGGAATCTGCGCCAGTATAATACAACGACCGCCATCACAGCACCTAATTGTACGATAACCTCAAATGTTTTGACCGTATCATTCTCGGTGTTCAACCCTAGAAGATCAGCCGTAAGGATCATGTGACCCGTCGAAGAGACCGGCAAAAACTCTGTCAGCCCTTCAATAATACCCATAATAATAGATGATAAAATATCCAATTTACTAGCTCCTCCTTACACGCATGTAGGGCAAACAACCTGAGTCGTTTGCCCTAAAAATATGTCATTTCAGTAGGAGTGAACGCAAGTGCCAAGTGCAGTATGCTGGTCGCCCAGATCACAAAGTTCACTCCTGGGAAGAAGTGTCCGACTCCATTTCCGAGATCGGGGATTTGTGGTGTAAAATAATTTCCACCCGACGAATACGATTTTTACCCATTTCACGAATGATAAATTTCACATCATCTTCTATGAATTCCTTGCCCTGTCTCGGTTCCGGAACCCGGCTATACACCCACCCTCCGACAGTATCCACGTCTTCATCGTCCAATGTCAAGCCCGTCAGATCACTCAGATCGGAAAGCATCACTTTACCATCCATCAAATAACTGTTCTCCGTCAGTTTTTCGATTTCCTTCCGTTCATCCTTATCAAATTCATCCCGAATTTCGCCAACAATCTCCTCCAGAATGTCCTCAATGGTAATCAGACCAGAGGTTCCACCATATTCATCGACCAGGAGAGCGATATGAACCTGCTCCTTCTGCATACGTTTCAACAGCGTGTTGACGGGAATAACTTCCGGAACGGTCAAGATCGGTTGAATCAGGCTATCGAAAACAAGCTCGGGATTGCGATCATACTCAAGGAATAGCTGCTTGGTATTAATCATACCAATGATCTGATCCTTGCTGTCTGTCGCTACCGGAAAACGGGTATACTGTTCTTCGTGAATAGTCTGCATGTTTTCTTTGAGCGAGCGATTCGTAAACAAGCATACCATATCTGTACGTGGCACCATAATTTCTTTGGCAACGGTCTCGTCAAAAGCGAAGATACGATTTACGTAGCCATATTCGGTGTTATTGATCTTACCACTTTCCACGCTTTCGGACAAAATGATCTGAATTTCTTCCTGAGAGTGCGCTTCTTCATGCTCAGTAGCCGGTTGAAGACCGAACAGACGAACCAGGCGATTGGCCGAGCCGTTAAGGAGCCAAATAAACGGATACATAATCCGGTTAAACCACACGATGACTGGAGAGGTTAACAGGCTGACAGCTTCCGCTTTGCGGATCGCCAATGTTTTGGGAGCCAGTTCGCCGATCACCACGTGCAGGTAAGTTACAATGACAAATGAAATAATAAAGGCCAGGATATGTGAAAACTCCCCATTGATGTTGAGCTGTTGAAAGAGAGGCTCCAGCAGTTTGACTACAGTTGGTTCACCGAGCCAACCGAGTCCTAACGCTGTAATCGTAATACCAAGCTGACAGGCAGACAGGTAGCCGTCCAGATTATTGACGACTTTTTGTAGCGCCAGTGCGTTTTTACGGTTCTCCACCACCAGCTGATCTACCCGGCTGGAACGGATTTTAATAATCGCAAACTCGGTAGCCACGAAGAAAGCACTAAATAAAATCAACACCGCAAACAAAAATAGACTGACACCTATACCCATATAATTTTCACTCATCCCTTTTTCATTCAATTTTTTAAGGAACTCTATTTTGAGTTCACTTGAACTTATTTTAAGAACTTAAAAGAAAATATACAAGGTTCATATGGAATCGTAGCAGGTCACCTACCTCTAATTTACACGAAAAATAAGGCATAATAGTACCCGCACGGCTCATTGCTTCACTTTACAAGCCTAGTTTAAGGGCGTATGATGAGTTCTAATGAACTTGAAATGCAATAAAGGGAGGAAAGCAGATGGAGTCTTTTACCCTCACTCGCCGTGATATGGCCCATTTATTGCTGGCCATGGAAGGCCGCAGCGAATTGCAGCCTTTGGCTGTTCTTCAGGACGCCTGGAGGCGCACTCATAGCCATCTTGCCCGTTCCGGTAGTACCATGCCGACATTTCTATATACCGAAGTGACGCCTGTGCTGGATAAAATCATCAAGGGCAAGCACAGCGCAGCCTTTTCGCTGCAGGAGATCGTTTCTTTAGGCCAACTGGTGGAATATAGCCATGTCTCACTGGCCTCTATGCAAAATTGGGTCAAACGTGATTTCAAGGAGTTCCTCGGCGCTCCGAAAATCGGCAAAAAATACTCAGTCAACCAGGCTGCTATATTGCTCATCGTGGAAGATTTAAAATCATGTCTTGATTTTGAATCTATCCGTCAGCTATTTTATATCCTGTTCCAACAGCCAGAAGATGATACGGATGATCTGATTCAGCCGGTCGATTTGTACGCTGCATATTCAACTTTATTTGAAGAGCTGGATGCGAACGGAGACCAACTGCTTGATGTGGCAGGAGCAGGGTATGCAAAAGACAACGGAATTTCTGCTACAGGACAGAAACGTCAGGAAGCTGCGACAGAAGAACTGCTGGTACAAGCCGCAGATCAATATACTTGTCGTTTGCAGCATTTGACCCCTAACCAGTGTGAAGCAGTGCGTAATACTTTGCTGGTGGCAGCGGTATCGGTGCAAAATAGTTATTTTTTGTCGATGGCACGTCGGTATGTGAATGCCACGTTGTTTCTGGATTTTCAAGGATAGATCAGGATTGGCGCAAGAAGCCGATCCTATTTTTTTGCTCTTTTTTGAGGATTGTCTACCCTTTTGGAGACTGAAAAAGTATACAAAAGAGGTATATACACTCAAACGCTGTCAAAGATACAATAAACATATATAATCCAGCAATTGGAAAAACTTTGAATATCTCTTCCAAAGCATCTGGATACACACACAGGAGGTAATGGCATGTCCGATGTCTCCATCATCATTTGTACCCGCAACCGGATCGAAGACCTGACACGCTGTATACAATCTATTGCTGCACAGCAACAATTGGAGCATACAGCTGTAGAACTGCTGATTGTTGATGACGGCGATATTTCCGACCAACAGATTGAACAGTACCGTCACATGGTGTCCGGATTGCCTCAAGGTGTTCTCAAATATTATAAAAAAAGTCGTCCCGGCGTTTGGTTATCCCGCTATGAGGCCTTGTCTCTCGTACGGTATGATATTGTGCTGTATTTTGACGATGATGCCGAACTGGACGATAAACTCTATATCCGGCGCTTGCTCGATACCTACGAACAGGATGACACGATTGTAGGTGTTGGAGGGATTGCAAAGGGACTACATTCAAGCCGGGCAGGAAAGCTGCTTGGCGTTTTGACTTTTCAGATGTCTTCTTCCCTTGGCAAGCTCTCGCCCAGTAGTCTGGCAGGTTCTTTGCTGCGTTGGAGCGAAGCAACCGAGACTTTTGACACTGAATTTTTCCATGGCTGCAATATGTCATTTCGGAGGGATGCGCTTCGGGACATGAAGCCGTATCCGTGGATGACCAGCTATGCGGTGGCTGACGATTTGTACATGTGCCAGTTAGCGAGTCGTTACGGCAAACTGGTGATTAATCCCGACTTAATGATCATCCATCATGAATCTCCAAGCTCGCGCGATAAGGCGGGCAAAGTAGCCAAGGCCACAGCGATTAACCACTATTATTTTCTTGCCCTGAAAAAGGCAGGATTTATCCAGTATGGAGCTCTTTTATGGACCTTAACCTACTTGATGCTCAAAGAAACGCTGCGCCGTAATTTTAACGCAGCAGATGGATACAAGCAGGGGGTGTTGTTCATTCTGAACCCGCGTAAGCAAAAATATAACGAATATTTAGGCCCGGCGGTTCAGTAATCTGCTTAATACACATTGACAGGATAAAGGGGGAGTATGATGTTAAGCTTGTCCATTGCTCTGTGCACCCGCAATCGGGTTGACGATCTGACCCGATGCATCAATTCAATTGCCATGGGGGGAGCACCAGAGGCATGTGAAACCGAGCTGTGGATTATTGATGACGGAAAACTGCCAAAGCATGTGCTGGAACGTTATGAGCATCAGTTGAGCAGAGCGGGAATTGCCTACCGATATCATCGTAAGGAGCAGCCCGGACTATGGTTATCACGTGTAAAGACGGTGGAGCTTGCGCAAGGTGACATCATTTTGTTCCTTGACGATGATGTTGAGCTGCCGAGCAACTACTTGAATGAGTTGATGCGCACCTATGAGGCGTATCCGCAGGCAGCTGGTGTTGGCGGCATAGCACAGGGAATGAGTAACAGCTTCATGGGTACAATTCGCTGCTTGCTTTCGTTCCAGCAATCTTTGTCCAAAGGGAGATTGTCCCTCAGCGGTCAGTCCGGCTCGATGTACAACTGGCATAAGGCCAAGAAGACGTTTAAGACCCAGTTTTTTCATGGTTGTAATATGTCATTTCGCCGTGATGCGATTCTAAGTCTGGAGCCGGTACCTTGGTTGCAAAGCTATAGCGTCGGCGAGGATTTATTACTTTCCCGTATCGCCATGAAAAGCGGTCCATTGTATATTAATCCGGCCCTTACGCTGCTTCACCATGAATCGCCGTCCTCGCGCGACAATATGGAACAGGTTACTTATATGCGGGTGATGAATCATATTCATCTACTACGTGACGAGGGATCTGGGCCGATCGGTTATGCAGCACTATATTGGACGACGTTGTATCAGATTTTAAGGGAGAGACCCAAAAAAAAATCATAAAGCCATTCAAGGCTATAGAAGAGCACTGAAAGAGATTTTCTCAAGTACGAAGGAGCCTGTTAGCGGAGGACAGTTGTCTGAACGCAATTCAAAAAAAACGGTAGGCTGATGGAGGTGCGTCAAAAGACGCGATGTGAGCATAGAGACGAGAGGCTTAATAAGGAACAGGAGTTGGACGTAACATGAGCACATGGACAGCAGCAAGGAAAGTATTCACGGGTGACAGTCTCGCCAAAACGATCATGCGCACGAGCTTTAACAATTTTTTTGTGCTAATCGTCACGACCCTGACTTCCATCCTGACCGCACGTATGCTCGGAGTAGAGGGGAAAGGTGAACTGGCGGCTGTTCTGTTCTGGCCTACGCTGATCGGCAGTGTATTGAGCTTCGGCTTGCCAACCTCGTTAATTTATAACCTCAAGAAGAAAACAGGCACGACGGAAGAACTGCTGGCGTTGTCGCTCTGGATTCAGTTGCCTGCCAGTCTGTTGGCAGGAGCGGTGGCCTGGATATGTATGCCGCTGTGGCTGAATGGCTATGGTGCAGACATTATCCAACTGTCGCAGATTTATTGTGCGGCAGCAGTACCGTTAGCGGTGCTTACAGCACTTACGACGGCATTATCGCAAGGACTGGATCGGTTTAGCGTATATAACGGCCTGCTGTTTTACTATCCGTTACTGAATTTCATCGGTCTAGTGACCCTGTGGCTGATGGGCTTACTCAATGTGCAACTGGCGGGGGCAGTGAATTTTGCCGCGAGTTTCCTTGCGCTCATGTGGGCGTTCCTCCGATTGCGCAAGCATATGAACCTACGCGCATTTCGTCCGTTGACCAGCCGCCAAGTGCTGCGCCCTTATTATAGCTATGGAGCGCGGGTGTATGGGATGGAGTTGATGGGAACGCTGTCCACACAAACGGACAAAATCGTCATTGTGGCGCTGCTGTCACCCAAAGCGTTCGGTCTGTACTCTGTTGTCTACGCCTTGTCCCGTGTGTTCAATGTGGTGCAAAATGCCGTCACTAATGTAACCTTCCCGAAAGTGACAGGGATGGAACACAGCAAAATTGTCGAAACGGTGGGTCGTGCTTTTCGCATCTCCATGGCTGCGATGCTCATCGTCATTGTACCAGCTCTCTTTATTGGTCGATACATGCTGGGTTTGCTGTACGGGCCCGCTTTTCTGGAAGCATCGCTAACGTTCTACCTGCTATCACTGGAATGTATTATCGGTGGTGGCTCATGGATTCTGGCTTCGGCTTTTAACGCACTCGGTCGTCCGGGACTGGTATTGTTCCGGCAAATTGTGGCCTATGCGATCACCGTCGGTCTGTTTTTTATTTGTACACCGATCTTCGGTCTGGACGGCATTGCTATTGCTTTGCTTGTAGGTGCTTGTGTACGGTTGGCGTTCTCGCTGTTCTCGTTCCCAATGTTTTTCAATGTTCCGCTATCCCGGATCATTTTTGATAAAAGTGATATTACATTTGTCTTGCAGACTATACAAAAGAAGCGCAGGAAGGGAGAACTGAAAGATGCCGAATTCGCATCCCATGGCTAAACTGAAAAATAAGCTGAGCGTCATTCTCGACGTAGTCCCTCAAGGTTCGAACATTATTTATGTCGATTATCCCGTCTATAATAACGGTGGGGACGTACTGATCATGAAAGGCACCGAAGCGTTCTTTAAGGATAATGGCATTCGTGTCCGTGCCCGTTATAGCGCCATGGATATTCCCGATCAGCTTCATATTCCGGGCGACTGGATTATCGTATGCCACGGCGGTGGCAACTTTGGCGATCTATATTCAAATCACCAAAATTTGCGGGAACGCATCGTTCGTGATTTCCCTAACCACCGAATTGTAATCATGCCGCAGACGATCCACTTCCAGTCTGAACAGAAGGCTAATGAGGTGGCTGCCCTGTTTAATGCTCACCCGGATCTACATATGTTTGTGCGGGATACACGCTCTTATCAGTGGGCTAAGGATAAACTAAACCAGTGCAGTATCACATTATGTCCTGATATGGCGCACCAGCTGTGGCCATTGAAGCCGACTACGGAAACGGTGAAGGACGTATTGTACTTCCTGCGTACAGATATTGAAACGGTAGGAGGACAAAAGAAATTCGATGACGAGGCTGATGCCTCACACCGTCTGGACTGGGATACTTTATTCACTCCGCTGGAAGTGAAGGGGATTGTCTATTTCCAAAAGTTTTACCGACTGAATAAGAAAATGGGCGGACCGTTGCCTACCCGTACATTCTGGTACAAGTACACCGACCATCTCATGAACAAGGCGGTTACGCTGTTCAGTTCTTACCGCGAGGTTCGCACTTCACGGCTACACGGTCACATTCTGGCCTGCCTGCTTGATATGCCGCATGTGGTCATCGACAATTCCTACGGCAAGAATTCGCAATATTATAATACCTGGACACAGCCGAATCCAAAGGCGAAGCTGTTCAGCGATACACCCGAAGCATTAGAACAGCCGTCTTAATCGTAAGAAAAACTATTTAAAGACCTCCTGAACACTTCATTGGTTTAGGAGGTTTTTGGTTCAGTGCTATAAGAACATAAGTATAATTTAATTAGATAAACAATTAAGGCAGTGAATATTTAATGGCTTTATATAGAGAGGGCGCATCATGGCTTCTCTCTCCCATACCGCTCTATTTTGACAATTCATTTCATGAATAGATATAATTTATGGGATAAAACTTGCAGAAAAGCGGGGAATTCTCCAGCTTTTGCTGTACATCACATGATCGTAATATTTATTTAAATGAATCGAGGCTGACGAATGAGCAATCAATCGATGGACATGCTTCTCACGAAGGATATCGTGCGTGAAGGGGAACCGATTTTGCGCACAAAGGTTGATCCGGTATGTCTGCCGCTGTCTGAAGAGGATCTTCAACAGATGCAATGGATGCTGGATTACCTGAAAAATAGCCAAAATGAAGAGCTGGCCACCCGCTATGAGCTGCGCCCGGGTGTAGGGCTATCCGCCAACCAGGTTGGGTTGAATAAAAGAATGTGTGCTATTTATTATGAAGATGGAGACAAAACGGTAGAATATGGCCTGTTTAATCCGAAGCTGGTCAGCCATTCTACATCCATGATTTACTTGGAACAGGGTGAGGGATGCTTGTCTGTAGATCGGTACATACCCGGATATGTACCACGTTACGAGAAGATTCGCATCAAGGCCAATTTACCGGACGGAACTCAGGAACTGTTAACGTTTAAGGGTTATGCAGCGATTGTCGTACAGCATGAAATGGACCATCTGGATGGCATTATGTTCTATGACCGTATCAACCCGGAAGATCCGTATAAGCTGCCACAGGGAGTGCATATCGAACCTTTTGTACGTAAATAGTTCGTGATCCGTAAAGTGTGGTGACTCCGTTCACCACCTTTTTATTTGGCAAGAAAATATGGATATAAATGTTGTGAAGCTTTAAACTGAAAATATGTAAGCGCTTATCTCACAGGAGGGATGGCATGTATCGTGGAGTAAGGCATCTGATGAATAATATGCGTATGCGGAATAAGCTGCTCTTCTCCTACGTACTGATTGTCATGATCCCAGTGCTGTTGGTGGGCGGCTGCGTTATTTTTTATTTGCGAGAGCAGGCACTGGACAGTGCGATTGCCCAAACGGTAAATAATGTGGAAAAGATTAAGAGCCAGACAGCAAATTTATTACGTGTGCCAACAGATATTTCAAATGGGCTGATGTTCGATAAAAGGCTAAAGGAGATGGCGAACCGCCGTTATCCCGACATGGTGGAGCTCATGAATGCGTACCATCAGTACAAGGATTTTAATGAGTACACCCAGCAATATAGAGAGGTTGCTACTATCCGGTTCTATTCTTACAATCCGACGTTGGTCAACAATCTGGAGTTTATTCCTGTGGACGCTAACATTGGGCGGCAGCCGTGGTTCCAGGAGGCTTTGAAGGGGACGGCTATTAACTGGTTTTACATTCAGGATAAGGAGGATAACCCAGTTAATCGCCTCAGCCTGGTACGGCAAATTCCTTTTCCCGAATACAATTCTAAGGGAGTTCTGATGATTGCACTGAGTCAGACCGAGTTGAATCATATGCTGAGCAAGGAGCCCTTTGAAACCTTGATTACGGATCGTAACGGAATTGTGGTCGCAGCTACCCATCCGCAGTCAGTAGGTCAGACGTTGACGGATTTACATTTAGGCTTTGATGTCCAGCGTGCAGGTAAGGGGATATATGAAGCAAAAATTAACGGAACCCCCTCGAACATTATTGTGGATGAGCTGCTGCCAACCTCAAGTGTGAGCGGATTGACGATTATTTCGGTGTTTTCAACGGAACATATCGTGCAGGGGGCAAACCGGGTCAGCCTGATTGGTGCATTATGTGTACTAGCGGTACTCATCATGGCGCTGATTCTGATTACCATCATTTCCTGGCTTATTACCAAACGGCTCCAGCGGCTGAGCTATGAGCTGGGTCAGGTAGCTGCGGGTGATTTTCATGTGGTATCAAGTGTGGAGGGAAGGGACGAGATCGGTGATTTATCCCGCCGTTTCAACTACATGGTGAGTAGTATCCGCCAGCTTATGGCACAGGTCTATGAGACGAGTGAACATAATAATAAGCTTGAATTGGCACAAAAGGATATCAAGCTAAAAATGATGGCAAGCCAAATTAATCCGCATTTTCTGTTTAACGCCTTAGAATCCATTCGAATGAAAGCACACCTGAATGGGGAGGCGGAGATAGCAACGACGGTTCGTTTGCTTGGCAGGCTGATGCGCAGGAATCTGGAGATTGGCAGTGGTAAAACAACCGTATTACAGGAGCTGGATATGGTGCGATCCTATTTGCAAATTCAGCAGTTCAGGTTTGGAAATCGTTTGGTCTATGAAGTGAATTTGGAAGAAAGCGCGAAGGACATGTCGATTCCTCCCTTAATCATACAACCGTTAGTGGAAAATGCAGTCATTCATGGCCTAGAAAATAAGGAAGAACCAGTTACCGTAAAGGTAGATATCACAATAGAACAAAGAGAGCTGCACATTAAAGTGGCTGATGATGGAATTGGCATGGAGGAAGAGCAACTGACCCGTCTGTTGGCTCGGATCACGGGTACGGAGGAGCCGGAAGGGAGCAGTATTGGTCTACGCAATGTTCATCAACGTCTGACATTGATGTATGGTGAACGTTATGGTCTGCATATTGAAAGCGCATTACAGGTAGGAACAACCGTATACTTTTCCATACCAAGGGAGGAAGCGTCGAATGTATAAAGCGATGATTGTAGATGATGAGCCTGCGATTCGTGAAGGACTGTCTTCCATTATTGACTGGGGAGATTGTGGCTTTCGCATCGTCGATACGGCTGAGAACGGACGCGAGGCTTTGGAAAAGTTCGGAGAGCATCGACCAGAACTGGTCATTGTAGATATTCGTATGCCTGGGATGAGTGGGTTGGAGGTTATACAAAGCATACGCCAAATGAATGGGGAGCCGTATCACTTTCTCATTTTAAGCGGATATGCAGACTTTAATTATGCTAGGCAAGCCATGGGATTCGGGGTGGATGGTTATTTATTGAAGCCCGTTGATGAGGAAGAAATGACGCTGGAGCTAAAGCGAGTACGGCAAAGCATTGAAAACGAAAAGGGAGATGGAAAGTGGGGGAGTCCGTCTTCGCATGAGCGCGATTGGATCGAAGCATTGCTGTTTCCGGTTCATGGAGAACATGCTCGTAATGCTGTAGAACCCAGCCATCGTGCATCCAAGCAGGCTGAACACCAAAACGGCGGTGGAAAACACGGACAACAGCCAGCGTTACCAGCCTTGGACTGGAGTAGCTATCAGGTGGTTTTGCTGGATTTGCGTATACCTGACTGGGATCGGCAAGCCCGGCAGCTGGCAGCAAAGCAGCGGCTGGCCGAATTGTGTCGTGAACAGGGTAGAGGCATTGTGTTTGAGACTGGAATATATACGGGCCTATTGCTTCCCGCCATGTTAAAAACGGAAAAAGATGCTGTTCAGTTGCTGGCTGCATGGCGACAGGAGCTAAAACCGTGGGTAAATGAAATCTATGGGGCTGCCGGCGCTCCGGTAGACATTCTTAAGGATATCCCCAAATCTTTTGAGCAGGCGTTACGATTATTGGAGCGTACGTTTTTGTTCCGGGCAGAAAGAGTCATGCTTCCCGGCGACCTACATGAATGGGAGACAGTCCCTGCTCATATGGATGAAGCGTCTGACAGAGCCCCAGATGATCCCATGCGTTATGCAGAAAAGCTGTACTACGCGCTGGATATGGCTAATGGTAGAGCGGCGACCCGTGTCATTAAGGACATGGAAGTCCAATTTCCCCAGATTTATCGTACAGAATCTGCAATCAAGGCGGCCTTCGCTCAGACATTCACACTCGCACTGAACAAATATGCAGCTGGACAGGAACACAGCCGGACCGTGCTGGAGGAGCATTCCAACTTGATTACCAATGTATATGCCTATTCAACATTGGGCGAGCTGGTGGATCACTCGCTCGAACATGTGTTGCAGTGGATTGGACAGACTGATACGGGGGGCAAGGAGATCATCATGAAGCAAATGATTGACTTTATACATGGTCATTATGATGAAAATTTGCGACTGGAGTTGCTGGCAGATATGTTCAATTACAATAGTGGGTATTTGGGCAAACTGTTCAAAAGTCATACAGGCGAGGCCTTTAATGCCTACCTGGATAAGGTAAGGATTGAGCGAGCAAGGGAATTGCTTGCACAGGGGATTAAGGTACACCAAGTGGCGGGCCGCGTGGGGTATGCGAATGCAGATTATTTTCATAGTAAATTTAAAAAGTATGTTGGAATGTCACCTTCCTCCTACCGTAATCAGGTCCAAAAGAACGGAGGAACAGATGGCTGTTGATCGATTCCCTAGGTTTAACGTTATGAAGTCTCTCTTGCAGATGTCGGAGGTATATCCTCCGAATGAAGAGAGGCTCTTTTTTTTATATATTAAAAAAAAGACGGATCAATAGAAAATGTCACATTGATTATGGATTTTAGAGCATTTTCGTAGAAAAGCCATCGTTATGACACAACTTTGACACGATGTTCACATTTTTGATTCAATTTCATTTAAATTTATTCTATATAATGGGGATAATCTGAAGCCCGGTTATGGCAACCATGGGGAAGTTAGCTAAGTGAGTCATTTCCAAAAAAAGTGACGGTTTCATATGTAATAATGTGAATACAATCACAAATATAAAAGACTTCAGATCACAAACATTAAATCATTGTTAAGGGAAGTACAGAGGAGGAGCAGCATCATGGACGTATTGGATTTGGCACGGTTGCAGTTTGCAACCACTACGATTCTTCATTTTGTTTATGTGCCGATCTCCATTGGATTGTCGCTGTTAGTGGCAATTATGGAGACTATGTATGTTATCAAGAAAAAAGAATTGTACAAAAAAATGGCTCAATTCTGGGGAACATTTCTGCTGATTAACTTTGCGCTAGGGGTAGTCACCGGAATTTTGCAGGAGTTCCAGTTCGGAATGAATTGGTCGGACTTTTCCCGTTTTGTCGGTGATGTATTTGGCACACCGCTAGCCATTGAAGCATTGCTTGCATTTTTTCTGGAATCAACCTTTATCGGCCTGTGGGTATTCGGCTGGGAAAGACTATCCAAGACTGTCCATTTAGTTTGTATGTGGCTAGTAGCGATCGGTACGATGCTTTCGGCTTTGTGGATTTTGGCTGCTAATTCATTCATGCAACGTCCCGTGGGATACGGGGTTGTAAATGGGCGGGCAGAAATGCAGGATTTTGCTGCTTTGTTAACGAACGAGCAGCTTTTGTGGGAGTATCCTCACACCATCTTTGCTGCTATTGCAACTGGAGCTTTCCTCGTAGCAGGGATTAGTGCTTGGAAGCTGATGCATAAAAAGAATATGGACTTCTTTAAACCTTCTTTTAAATTGAGCATTATTGTTGCATTAATCTGTGCCATTGCTATTCCTTTGTTTGGTCATGGACAAGCTCAATATTTGATCAAAACACAGCCCATGAAGATGGCAGCCAGTGAAGCTCTGTGGGGAGACAGTGGCGATCCAGCGCCTTGGACGGTTATTGCCAATATTGATCCTGATAAGCAGGAAAATACCTTTGAGATTAAGGTTCCGTTTGCACTGAGCTTTCTGTCGTATAGCAAGTTTTCCGGCTCTGTGCCTGGTATGAAGGAGCTTCAAGCACAGTATGAAAAGACCTACGGTCCGGGTGATTATATTCCGCCTGTTCGTACGACCTTCTGGAGCTTCCGCATTATGATTGCGGCAGGATGTGCCATGATTGCACTTGCTCTGTACGGAGCTTATCTGAGTTTTCGACAAAAATTGGAGGGCTCCCATCGTTGGTTCTTCCGTCTTATGCTGTGGGGGATATCGCTCCCATTCATTGGCAATACCGCGGGCTGGATCATGACAGAAATGGGACGTCAGCCGTGGACTGTATTTGGTTTGCTGCAAACGAAAGATTCTGTTTCACCTACCGTTGTAGCAGGAGAAGTGTTGTTCTCACTGATTGCATTTACGACGTTGTATCTCATTTTAACGGGTGTATTGGCATTCCTGTTTGCTCGTACCGCTCGTAAAGGCCCAGATATGGAGCCGCATCAGCATACGGTAATTCATGATCCATTTGCTCAAGGGGGTGACAGCATTGTCGTTAAATGATTTATGGTTCTTATTGATCGCTGTGCTGTTTACAGGCTTCTTTTTTCTAGAGGGCTTTGATTTTGGCGTAGGGATGGCTACGGGATTAGTGCCGCGTAATGACCAACAAAAACGTTTGATGATCAATACGATTGGTCCATTCTGGGATGCCAACGAAGTGTGGCTGATTACAGCAGCAGGTGCGATGTTTGCCGCTTTTCCGCATTTTTATGCAACGATGTTTAGCGGATATTATCTGGTATTTGTGTTTATTTTGCTAGGTTTGATCTTGCGAGGAGTCTCCTTTGAGTTCCGGGGCAAGGCCGAAGGGAAAGGGTGGACAGGAACGTGGGATGCTTGCATTCTGATTGGCAGCTTCCTGCCGCCGATGCTGTTTGGCATGGCCTTTGCGGCTTTGGTGAAGGGTGTACCTATTCAGCAAAACATGGATCTGAAAGCCGGATTCTTGGATGTGTTCAATGGATACACCGTATGGATTGGACTGACCGTGGTCGGAATGTGCCTTATGCACGGGCTGACGTTCATTTCTCTGCGGACGATTGGTGAAGTAAGGGATCGTGCTCGTGTGATCGCGTCCAAATTTCTTCCGGTGTTGGGGATTTTGCTTGCTGGTATGGTGGTATGGACTTATTTTGCAACGGATTTATTTGCACGTCGCGGTCCCTTTATGTATGTTGCGGTTGCAGTGGGGATGGTTGCCTATGTGCTAACATGGTATTTCCTGAAGCAGCGCCGTGAAGGATGGGCTTTCGGGATGACTGGTGTCATCATTTTGCTAAGCTTCGTCTCGTTATTCGTTGGCTTGTTCCCAAGATTTATGGTGAGCTCGATCAACAGTGCTTTTGATTTGACGATATATAATGCAAGCTCCAGTCATTACACACTGAAAGCCATGACGATTGTTGCAGCAACGCTTTTACCCTTTGTGTTGGCTTATCAGGCGTGGAGCTATTTTGTTTTCCATAAGCGTCTCAGTGAAAAGGATCATCTGGAATACTAATGGATAAAGCCTGGTTTGAATTAAAGGGCATTCGGCCAGTAATGCTGCTGCTGGCCGCCCTTTCCCTGCTCCAGGGAGCAGCGGTAATTGCACAAGCCATCTTTTTGGCAAAGGCTATTACGATTTTATTTAAACAAAATCCGCTAGTAATGGCTTGGCCATCGCTGGCGTTGTTTTTCGCGGCTTTTGCAGTGAGGCATACGATGATCTGGCTGCAACGCCGGACAGCCGGTCGTTTTGCCGAAGCAGCAGGCGCTTCCTTACGGGAGCGTCTGCTTGCGCGTTTGTTCGAGCGAGGCCCGGGCTTTGCTGCGCGGGAAGGAAGCGGCAAGTTGGTGACGCTCGCGCTGGATGGCGTGGATCGATTTCGCAATTATTTGGAAATATCCATTCCTCGTATGATAGACATGATGGCTGTAACCTTACTTGTACTTGTGTATGTTTTCACATTGGATATGATTTCAGGTGTGATTTTGACGACTACGATGCCGATTCTGGTGGGCTTCTTTATTTTACTCGGCTTGGCGGCGCGAAAGCAGGCAGACAAGCAGTGGCGTTCCTATCGTCTGTTATCACATCATTTTACGGATTCGTTGCGTGGACTACAGACACTAAGGTTTTTGGGACGCAGTCGGGCGCATGGGGAAACCGTAGGGAAGGTCAGCGACCAGTATCGTACAGCCACGATGCGTACGCTGCGGGTAGCGTTTCTTTCTTCATTTGCCCTCGATTTTTTCAGTATGCTGTCGGTCGCTTTTGTAGCGGTAGGCTTGGGTCTGCGTCTGATTAGTGGTTCAGTGGGACTGGAGGCAGCGCTTGCGGTGCTTATTCTGGCACCGGAATATTTTATGCCTATACGCCAGTTGGGATCAGACTATCACGCCTCATTGGATGGTAAAGAGGCTTGGGGAGCGATACGTTCGATTCTCGGTGCAGAAGAAGAAGCGACGGAGACGAATGCACAGACAGTTCATGATAAAGGATTAGACATCACGGGGCAGGACATCCTCAAGCTGTCTGATGTGTGTTTACTTAATGAAGACGGCTCTGCCCGGCTAGAACATGTGTCTGCAAGTGTTGAACCGCACATGAACATGATCGGCATCGTCGGAGCGAGTGGTGCAGGCAAAACGACATTGCTTAGTCTGCTTGGCGGCTTTTCTGACCCGACTTCAGGTGAGGTGATCCTTAATGGATGCCGATTATCTGCGGATACCAAAGCTGAATGGCATCGGCATATTGCCTATATTCCACAGCATCCTTACCTGTTTAGCACTACTTTGGCAGATAATATTCGCTTTTATGAGCCGGAGGCATCCAACCAGCAGGTAGAGTGGGCGATTGATGCGGTTGGACTGCGTGAGCTGGTGGACGGTCTTCCGAGTGGGTTGAATGAGCCTATTGGTGAAGCAGGCCGGACAATGAGCGGAGGACAGGCGCAGCGGATTGCCTTGGCGCGCGCTTTGCTCAGTGACCGTCCGATTATTTTATTGGATGAGCCTACGGCACATTTGGATATTGAGACAGAATGGGAATTAAAACAGACCATATTGTCCGTATTGAAACACAAGAGGATGTTTCTCGCCACCCATCGACTGCATTGGATGCCGGATATGGACTGTGTCTGGATGATGAATCAAGGTCGTCTGGAAGAGGTAGGTTCCCATCAGCAACTGGTTGCCCAGAAGGGAGAATATTACAGATTGCTGACGGGAATGTCGGAAGGAGGGGGCGGGCGATATGAGAGCAACGGACAATAGTAGCCAAGGCTGGTTTTTGCTTTATCTAAAACAATACTTTTGGGCCTTTCTGGCAGCTGCTCTTTTGGGCGCGCTGTCCATTGGATGTGCAGGCGCGCTGCTCTTTACGTCCGGTCATCTGATTACTCGTTCGGCCTTAAAGCCTGAAAATATATTAATGGTGTATGTGCCCATTGTGCTTGTGCGAACGTTTGGTTTTAGTAAAGCCGTTATTCAGTATCTGGAACGCTTGGTAGGTCATGATGCTGCGCTGCGGCTTGTGTCTCGTATGCGGGTACGCTTGTATCGGGCAGTAGAACCGCAGGCGCTGATGATTCGCAGCAAATTTCGTACAGGGGATCTATTGGGATTGCTGGCAGAGGATATTGAGCAGCTTCAAAATATCTATCTGAAGCTGGTTCTGCCTGCGTTATCGGCTTTGCTGATATATGCAACAGGCATCTTGGCGCTTGGCTGGATGGATGGAACATTTGCCTTGCTGATGGCGCTATATGGGGGATTTTTGCTTTTTATCGCCCCAGCTATCTCACTTTGGACCTCACTCGCCAAACGGCGTACGTTCAAGCAGGAACGGAGTAAATCTTATCAGGAACTGACGGATGCTTTGTTCGGCATGAGTGATCTGGTGCTGAGCGGACGAACTGGGCATTTCCTTAGCACCTTTACACAACGGCACAAGAGGGCTGCCATGGTGGAAAATTCACTTCGCCGGAACGAGTGGCGTTCTCATTGGATCGCACAATGCTTTGTAGGTGGAGGAATTGTAATTATGACTGTGTGGGCCGGAGGACTGGTAGCACAGGGTCGCATTGAAGCGACATGGCTGGCATCCTTTGCGCTAGTAACTTTTCCGTTGCTGGATGCTTTCGTTCGCGCTGGGGAAGCGGTGGTTCATGCGCCGGAGTATCAGGATTCACTCCGACGGCTAAAGGATTCCGAGAAAGGTACATTTGCACTTGCAGCACGATCAGATGCAGGACAACCAGCAGCAGACGATGTAGCAGATACTAAAAAGGAACAGGCTACCGCTCAGCGATTAAGCCACGGGGGAGACCTTCTGCTGAACAACGTAAGCTACCGCTATGCGGCAACGCAGGAATGGAGTGTGCGTAATATCTCCCTACACGTACCACAGGGGGGCAAGGTTGCATTGCTTGGCCGCAGTGGTGCGGGTAAGTCTACGCTGCTGAATCTGATTCAAGGAGCATTGCAGCCTGATGAAGGCAGCGTCACTGTCGCAGGAGTGCCTGTATTTACAGGTGGAGCATACTCCAGTCTATTTGCGGTGCTAAACCAGCAACCTTATTTGTTCGATACAACGGTAGCGAACAATATTCGATTGGGACGACCTGACGCCACGCTGGATGAGGTTCGTGCAGTGACGGAGCAGGTAGGGCTTGGAACCCTGATTGATTCTTTACCAGAGGGTTACGATACAAGAATGCAGGAGACGGGTCTTCGCTTTTCCGGTGGAGAAAGACAGCGCATTGCACTGGCGCGGATTTTGTTGCAAAATCACCCAATTGTTTTGCTGGATGAGCCGACCGTGGGGCTTGATCCGCTGACGGAGCATGAACTTATGCAGACGATGTTTCGCGTGCTGGAAGGCAAAACATTGATCTGGATCACTCATCATCTCACAGGAATGAAGCATATGGATGAGGTGATCTTTATGGAGCAAGGCACCATCTCCATGCGAGGCAGTCATGATGAGCTGTGGTGTGATCATACCCGATACCGTAATCTGTATAAGCTGGATCATCCCGGTCTGGAAAAACAGTAATGATCACCGTGTCGGATAATATGATTCATCTGCTGTAAGCTTTGAAACAAGGTATTTAAAATTTCGATTAACTTTTATATACTGGTTAGAGTTGATACGTCACATGCTCATTAGACATTCAACTGGAGGGGGCTGAAAGAAATGAAAACACTCATCTCTAAACATTGGCATTGGATGCTGATTGGTTTTGTAGCCCTGATCATGGGCGGGTTTGTCTTGTTTTATTTTCAAGGGAGCGTGTCGTCGTTTCCGGCCAATCAATCTCAACAAGCTCAGGAAGAGCCAGATAAAACCAAATACGAGATTGTTACAGTGGGTGTAAAAGGGGACGGTTTCTATCCTAAAAATATTGAAGTGAAAGCCGGCGTTCCAACCAAGATCAATTTCAAAAAAATTACATCCTTTACTTGCATCGATGAAGTACAGTCGTTGAAGATCGGAATGGACGTTTACCTGGATCACGAAAATAATTATTTTACCGTCAAGGATTTAAAACCGGGGGTATATGAGTACAATTGCGGTATGTACATGTACTACGGGACGATCACGGTAAAATAAATCAAAAAAGCTTTCTGGCACATGGGGACTGACCCCATGGATGCTAGAAAGCTTTTTTCTTCCAACTAGGTGAATTGCGACAGTAAGTGTATATATACCATCACCCACCTGTGGTGCAATAAGCATTATCCTTTACCTCTGATCAGCTTACATTGCTGATCTTTTGTTTTTTACAAGACTTCTCTCAGAGAATTTACATGAGAACGGAGCAGGCGGAATGGTGCTGGACAAGCGATAGCGGTCGCCTTTGTCCCTGAATTTCTACCTTTGTCTGCTTATTCAAGAAATCCGGGGACAACAGCGATGGGAAGCACCATCCGCATGTGTAGTGGCACGAATGTAAATCTTAATTCACTCCCCATATATCTAATTTTGAACTGATTTTTCTCCTAATTCGTCGGGTACCCGCTTTTGAGCCAGCAAAGTATGATAATAGTATCTAGAGATGAGGAGGAGCTTGTTATGGGATCTTCAACTGAAATCGCTTCCAACGCTGATGCTGTGATTCCTGAATCCAATCGGGGAAGACCGCGTAAGGCTCGCGGATCGAAGCCCGAACGCGGTGGAAAAGGCTTGTGGTATAGTATGAAGCAGCAGAAGTATCTTTATTTTATGTCTATTCCTTTCGTCATATGGGTGTTTGTTTTCAGTTATTTTCCACTATGGGGCTGGACAATGGCGTTTCAAAATTATAAGCCAGCCAAATCATTTTGGAATCAAAAGTGGGTGGGACTGGACAACTTTATTGTGCTTTTTCAGGATGAACGTTTTTATCTGGTTTTACGCAATACGCTGGCGATGAGCTTGATGGGTATTATTTTTGGTTTTGTTGTACCGATCTTTTTTGCAGTTCTGCTAAATGAGTTGCGTGGTATGCTGTTCAAGCGAGTTGTGCAGACAGTATCCTACCTTCCGCATTTTGTATCTTGGGTAGTGGTGGCCGGACTGGTCACGAAGATGCTGTCCATTGACGGAGGGATTGTTAACGATATATTGGTAGCGCTTCATATTGTGGATGAGCCGATTCAGTTCATGGCCAAGGGTAGCTGGTTTTGGTACATTGTAACCGCTTCCGATATATGGAAAGAGACGGGCTGGAATACGATCATTTATTTAGCCGCCATCACCGGAATTGACCAAGAACAATATGAAGCTTCACGTGTGGATGGGGCCAGTCGCTGGAGACAGATGTGGCATATTACGCTACCAGGTATTCGCTCGACTATCGCCATTCTGTTTATTATGGCGATTGGACATCTGGTCAGCAATGGTTTTGAAAAACAGTTCTTACTTGGCAACAGTCTCGTAACGGATTATTCGGAAGTACTGGATTTGTATGCATTGAATTACGGGATTAATTTGGGTCGCTTCTCTTACGGGACAGCAATAGGTATTTTTAACTCACTAGTTAGCATTCTGTTGTTGTTTACAGCGAATGGTATATTCAAAAAACTGACCAAAGAAAGCATCATGTAGGGAGGGAGAAGCGAAATGACGAATAAGGCATTTAATGCTACATGGTCTGAAAAGCTGTTTGACCTATTCAACCATATTCTCATGGCTCTAATCGTGGTGTTGACGCTGTATCCGTTTCTGAACGTACTAGCGATTTCCCTGAACGATTCGACGGACACGGTTCGTGGCGGTATTTATATATGGCCTCGCCAGTTTACACTCGAAAATTACAAAACGATTTTCCAATACGAGGGCCTGCTTCAGGGTCTACAGGTATCCATTTTACGTACAGTGGTTGGAACGGTGCTGGGACTTATCAGTGCTTCAATGCTTGCATTTACACTCAGTCGGGTTGATTTCCGCGCACGCAAGTTCATATCCACGTTTCTAGCCTTAACGATGTATTTTTCCGGCGGGATGGTGCCTGTGTTTATTTTGATGCGTGATTTGCATTTGCTGGGCACATTCTGGGTGTATATTTTTCCGGGGCTGATCAGCGCGTTTAACGTTTTTGTAATTCGCTCCTTTATGGATGGTTTGCCGTATGCGTTACAGGAGTCTGCCAAGCTGGATGGAGCCAATGACTTTACGATATATTTGAAAGTTATTTTACCACTCTGCAAGCCTGTGCTGGCGACAATTGCTCTTTTTTTGGCGGTAAACCAATGGAACGCATGGTTTGATACGTACTTGTACAACGGAACAGCCGCGCAATGGACAACACTGCAATTTGAGCTGATGAAAATACTGCAAAGTACGCAGCAAGGCGGCGCCAATATGGCGAATAGCAACGATATGGCCAAGCAAATGGCTCAAATTTCGCCAGAGTCGATTAAAATGGCAATCACAATTACCGTTACGCTTCCCATTTTGCTCGTATATCCATTCCTGCAAAAGTATTTTGTAGGCGGTATGACATTGGGAGCTGTTAAATCATAACAGTCAAATCATAGCAATCAATTTACAACGGTAAAATCCTACAAATGCAGGAGGTCTTGAACATGAAAAAACACTGGTCCAGATTTGCACTAATCCCCTTGCTCGCCGTATCACTTGCCACACTCGCAGGATGCGGTGGAAGCGATAAAACAGCGAAGGAAGGCTCATCCAGCGGCACAGATCCGATTACGTTTAGCTTCTTTGGAGCAGATGCAAGCCCGCAATGGAATGGAATGAAGGATGAGGTAGGCAAGGAAATCACCAAGAAAACAGGTGTAACCTTGAATGCGGAATTTGATGTTAGCGGCGGAGGCGGAGATGACCGGATTGCTTTGATGGCAGCAAGTGGAGAATACCCGGACCTGATTTCTCCTAAAGCGAATATTAGCAAGCTTGTGGATGCGGGGGCCATGATTGATCTGACCGATCTGATCAACGATCACGCGCCTAACCTCAAAAAGCTGTACGGCCCCTATATGGATCGGCTGAAATACAGCAATAAAGATCAAGCTATCTATGTTATTCCTACGTATGCAGGGGTCGGACAGGAGAGTTTTGACGCGACGGGAGGATTTGAAATTCAGCATAAGGTGCTTAAGGAGCTGGGATATCCCAAGGTGAAAACCTTACAAGATTTTGAAAACGTACTCAAAACCTATACCGCCAAGCATCCGACAATCAATGACAAAAAGACGATCCCTCTCACGCTGGATGCAGATGACTGGAGATTTATGATTACGGTAACGAACCCTGCTTCCCAGACGACTGGAGCACCGGATGATGGTGAATATTTTATTGATCCCAAAACATTTGAAGCCAAGCTTCATTACAAACGTCCGGAAGAAAAGGAATATTTCCGTTGGTTGAACCACATGTACAATGAGGGGCTGCTCGATAAAGATTCGTTTGTGCAAAAAAGCGATCAATACAAATCCAAAATTGCCAGTGGTCGTGTTCTGGGTCTAATCGACCAGGAGTGGGGTTACCTGGAGGCTGAAAATGCATTAAAAGCGTCAGGTAAGGCTGATGCTAGCTACGCGCATTTTCCAGTTACACTTTCGGACGAATATAAGGATCATTCCTTTCAAGATACAGGCTTTGCGTCCGGTTATGGTGTAGGGATTACGGAAAATTGCAAGGACCCGGTGCGGGCTATTAAATTCCTGGATTATTTAGCTTCCGATGAGGGACAGGTGCTAATGAACTGGGGAATCGAAGGCAAGCATTATGAGATCAAAGACGGCAAACGCGTCATTCCTGCCGATGTATTGGATCAAAAAACGAACAATGCAACCAGCTTCAATAAATCCACTGGAATAGACTTGTACACATTAATGAGCGGACACTATGGGGACGGAGTGAAGGACCCTACGGGTAACTACTACACTGCCAAATTCCCGGAACAAATTATCGCGGCTTATTCGGCGCCAGAGAAAGAATCACTGAAAGCGTATGGCGTAAAAACGTGGAAGGAACTGTTTCCAGGCAAAGAAGAATTTGATGTGAAACCATGGGGCGCAGCCTATAACCTGACGACAGACAATGAATCCAACTATAACGTTACATTCAAAAAAACGACAGACATTATCCGCAAACGTATACCGGAAGCTATTTTAGCACCAGTTTCCAATTTTGATACGGTATACGACAACATGATTAAAGAACTGGATGCCGCTGGGGCTGTCCAAATGGAACAGCAATACACGCAACTGGTGAAGAACAGAGTGGAGTTATGGAGTGGGAAAGCTGCTAAATAGCAAGTCAATGTATCCAAACTTTGAAATCTCGGGGTGACAGAGCGTATGTGCCATGGGCAATTTGGGAGCAGCGCTTTGTCTGACCTTGATGAGGGAGGGTTTGACGTGACGAAAGGTGAAAGGCCACAGTCCCTGCGGTTATGGTATCGCCAGCCTGCTGAGGTGTGGGAGGAAGCATTGCCAGTCGGCAATGGACGCCTGGGTGCCATGGTATTTGGCGGAATCAGAGAGGAGCATTTGCAATTAAACGAGGATACGCTCTGGTCTGGATTTCCCAGAGACGGCGTTCAATATGATGCATTGCGATATTTACAGCCTGCCAGAAAGCTGATTGCAGATGGAAAATACAAGGAAGCAGAGCAGCTGATTAATTCGAACATGCTGGGTCGAGATACAGAAGCCTACCAGCCTTTAGGAGATTTGTGGATTACACAGGAGAACCTAGGGGAGATTGCGCATTATGAACGGGAACTGGATATGCAGACCGGAACGGCAGTGGTCACTTTTCAGAGTGATGGAGTCCACTATACTCGTGAAGTTATCGCTAGTGCACCTGATGGAGTCATAATGGTGTCACTGACTGCGAATAAGGTCCGAAAAATCCATGCATCTGTGCGTATGACTACCCCCCATCCTTGTGAGGATGAAGTTGGAGAGGATGCGCTTGGTGATTCCTCCAAAGGGGCCAACGATAACGATCCATCCGAGGAACCGACCAGAGACTTCATTACGTTGACTGGACGAGCGCCCAGTCATGTGGAATCTAATTATCACGGTGATCATCCACAGTCTGTCGTTTACGAAAATGATTTGGGGATGGCTTTTGCAGTTCAGGCGAGGGTTATTCCCGAGGGAGGAACCTTGACGACGAGGGATGACGGAGCGTTGATCATCTCGGACGCGGATAAAATCACGGTGTATTTGGCAGCGGCTACCGGATTTCGGGGATTTCAGGCTATGCCGAATAGTGATGCAACAGAGTCGGCAGAAGCATGCAAGGTCATTCTAGACGGAGCGATTTCGCTAGGAAGTGAGCAGGTGCGGCAACGCCATGAGCAGGATCACCGGAAGCTGTTTGACCGTGTTGCATTAGAACTGGGAAGTGACACGCTAACTGACGAGTCCGTTCTCCCGACGGATCTGCGATTAGAACGCTA
The DNA here is from genome assembly GCF_000307675.1 of Paenibacillus sp. ICGEB2008. Taxonomy (NCBI): domain Bacteria; kingdom Bacillati; phylum Bacillota; class Bacilli; order Caryophanales; family Paenibacillaceae; genus Paenibacillus; species Paenibacillus sp. ICGEB2008. Next base: position 10,782 of record NZ_AMQU01000001.1, on the reverse strand, counting down.
TCAGAAAGGTCAGGCAGACCGGGGGCTGGAAGTGCTGTTATTCCAATATGGCCGTTATTTGCTAATGGGCAGTTCACGTCCGGGGAGTCAGCCCGCCAATCTTCAGGGCATCTGGAATGACCGGGTACAGCCGCCGTGGAACAGTAACTATACAACCAATATTAATACACAGATGAACTATTGGCCCGCAGAGGTGTGTAATCTTGCCGAGTGCCATGAGCCATTGCTGCACATGATTGGAGAAGTCGGTCGTACGGGACGCAGGGTCGCTTCCATCAATTATGGGGCTCAAGGATGGACAGCTCACCACAATATTGATGTGTGGCGAAACGCCGGACCGTCAGGTGGCCATGCCAGTTGGGCATTTTGGCCGCTTGGGGGTGTATGGCTAACCGCTCACCTATGGGAGCATTATCTGTTCACCTTGGATACAACCTATTTGGCAGAACAGGCTTATCCGCTTATGAAGGGGGCGGCGGCCTTTTGCTTAGACTGGCTTGTGGAGGTCCTGGATGGTCGGCTTGTAACGTCCCCCTCCACTTCGCCTGAAAATAAATTCATCACGCCCGAAGGCGAGGATTGCAGCATATCCATGGGCTCTACGATGGACATGACGCTGATTCGGGAGCTATTGAGCAACTGTATTCAGGCCGCGGAACTGTTGGAGTTGGACGATGAGTTCCGTAGACGCTGCGAAGAGACACGGGAACGATTAATACCCTATCAAATCGGCCGTCACGGTCAGTTACAGGAATGGATGGTCGATTTTGAGGAAGCGGAGCCTGGGCATCGACATGTTTCGCATCTTTACGGGCTTTACCCCGGCCGACAGATCCATATCCGTGATACTCCAGAGCTGGCTGAGGCGGCTCGCATATCGCTACGCCGCCGGCTCGATCATGGTGGCGGTCATACCGGGTGGAGCTGTGCCTGGTTGATTAACCTGTACGCCCGGCTGGAAGATGGCGACACTGCGCATCGGTATGTTCGCACGTTGCTGTCGCGATCGACCTACCCTAATTTATTCGACGCTCACCCGCCTTTTCAGATCGACGGTAACTTTGGTGCGACGGCAGGCATCGCAGAAATGCTGCTGCAAAGCCGCCCAGGCGAGCTGACGCTATTGCCTGCCCTGCCATCGGCATGGCCGGAGGGACGGGTCAGCGGCTTGAAAGGGCGTGGCGGAATTACGGTCAGCATGGAATGGTCCGGTTCGCGGCTCGTCCGTGCGGAGCTTACCGCATCGGTCCAGACGGGAAGCTGTACGATTCGCAGTGCACATCCGTTTAGCGTTGATGATCGTCGGGCTCAGCCTGATCCCAAGCACGGAGGATTTATTTTGTCATGGACTTTTACCAAAAAGCAGGAAACAACGAATGAATATACGATTATAATTGAGGGAGAGGAAGAGACACAATGACTATTTTTCAATTTCCGCAGGACTTTATGTGGGGTACCGCAACGGCCGCCTACCAAATCGAGGGGGCTTACCAGGAGGATGGAAGAGGGTTGTCGATCTGGGATACCTTTGCCCATACGCCTGGCAAAGTGTTCAACGGTGATAACGGCAATGTAGCTTGTGACAGCTATCATCGTTACGAAGAAGATATCCGTCTCATGAAGGAGCTGGGCATTCGTACATATCGTTTCTCGGTGTCCTGGCCACGTATATTCCCTAATGGTGATGCTGAAGTCAATCAAGAGGGATTGGACTATTATCATCGTGTAGTTGATTTGTTGAATGACAACGGAATTGAACCGTTTTGTACACTGTATCACTGGGATCTGCCTCAGGCGCTACAGGATGCCGGAGGATGGGGAAATCGTCGCACAATTCAGGCATTTGTCCAGTTTGCGGAAACGATGTTCCGTGAGTTTCACGGTAAAATACAGCATTGGCTGACATTCAATGAACCGTGGTGTATCGCCTTTTTATCCAATATGCTGGGAGTTCATGCCCCGGGTCTGACGAATCTCCAGACTGCGATTGATGTAGGACATCATCTGCTGGTTGCGCATGGCCTATCTGTACGCCGATTCCGCGAGCTTGGCACCAGTGGCCAGATCGGTATCGCCCCAAATGTCTCCTGGGCTGTTCCTTACAGCACTTCTGAGGAAGATAAAGCGGCTTGTGCACGCACGATTTCCCTGCACAGTGACTGGTTTCTCCAGCCTATTTATCAAGGCTCGTATCCTCAGTTTTTGGTAGACTGGTTTGCGGAACAGGGAGCCACCGTACCTATACAAGATGGAGATATGGACATTATCGGTGAGCCAATTGATATGATTGGTATCAATTATTATAGTATGTCGGTTAATCGATTTAATCCGGAGGCAGGATTTCTTCAATCTGAAGAAATCAATATGGGACTACCTGTAACAGATATCGGCTGGCCGGTGGAGTCACGTGGGCTGTATGAGGTACTACATTATTTGCAAAAATACGGTAACATCGATATTTACATCACAGAGAACGGGGCTTGTATCAATGATGAGGTCGTAAACGGAAAGGTGCAAGATGATCGTCGAATTTCCTACATGCAGCAGCATTTGGTGCAGGTGCACCGGGCAATTCATGATGGTCTTCATGTTAAAGGCTATATGGCATGGTCACTTTTGGACAATTTTGAGTGGGCAGAGGGGTATAATATGAGATTTGGCATGATTCATGTCGATTTTCGCACACAGGTCCGCACTCCCAAGGAAAGTTACTATTGGTATCGAAATGTAGTAAGTAATAACTGGTTGGAGACTAGACGCTAAACAAAGAGAAATGATCTGAATATAAAGCAAATTTAGGTCTGCCTCCGCTCCCGTTTGTTTAAATAGGAGGTCCTCTGGGGTAATAATAACCAAGATGAATTACAGATGGTTCTAGTATATAGAGACCGGCAGGAATAAAAAAATAAAAAATGTGCATACTGAAAAAAATACCTGACGAGGGCACTTTTTAACCATTTTAAACTAGAGGGAGTGGAGGGTATGGCTTCGAATTTTAGAAAATCAGGATCAAGGGATAACCAAATGAGCCGCACGGTATCTATTATTTCTTTGATCGCTTGCATTGTAGGTATTATTCTTATTTTGCTTGATATAGGAAATTTAACCGATCGTAATATCTATCTAATGACAGGCATTGGCGCCTTTGCTGCCGGAATTTTCATTTTTCTAATCGGGAAATCATTTGTCATTGCCCGCAAGAAGGAAGACCAAGAGAACGGACATCGTTAATACAATTGAAAATATGATGTAAAACTGATAACGAAAACAACAGCGCGGGGCTTCGAGCAGTGTAGGATGATAACTGTAAGGAGTCCCGATTTTTGCTTTAGTATAGCTTTTTTAAGATACTTCAAGATGCATAATTAACGTTTTTATATGTCATTTTAGAATTAAAAAGAAATTTTGAATTTGCAAGAGAAATTTTATTTTTAGAGATGTTTTTCACAAAAATCGGACAAATAATCGACAATTCTGTTAACAATAAAAAAAAGTGGCCGCTTTTCTGCTATCTTATATAAGGGCAACATTACAGGAGTTCGTTAGTTTTGAGTAATTTACTATTTTAAGGAGAGGGGAACAACATGAACAAAAAACCAAAAGCGATTATTGCGTTGGTTTTGACCGTGCTCACGGTAGCATTGCTCATCTGGACGTGTTTTTATGCTGGCGGAAAATACGTTGTTTTCGATCCGAAAGGACCAATTGGGCAAGCACAAAAAGAGCTGATCATTCTTACAACTGCATTGTCTGCGCTTATAATTGTACCGGTTATGATTTTGACCTTCTTCATCGTTTGGCGGTATCGCGACACACCAACAAACAAGGTGAAGTATCAACCCCATTGGGATGACAGCAAAAAGCTGGAAACCACATGGTGGGCTATTCCGATTATCGTTATCTGTATTATTGCGGTCATCACTGCGAGATATACCTACATGCTGGAGCCTTCCAAGCCGATTGCAAGCACGCAAAAGCCAGTAACGATTCAAGTAACCTCATTGGACTGGAAATGGCTCTTTATGTACCCAGAGGAAGGTATAGCTACAGTTAACCAAGTTCACATTCCTAAAGGTGTTCCAGTCCGTTTTGAACTGACTGCTGACGCTCCGATGAACTCGTTCTGGATTCCGCAATTGGGCGGTCAAATCTACACCATGTCAGGCATGGCCATGAAACTGCATTTGCAGGCCGATCACGAAGGAACTTACTTTGGCTCGGGTGCAAACTTTAGCGGTGAGCATTTTGGACAAATGCGTTTTGATGTAGAAGTCCAGTCGGATGAAGAGTATAAAAACTGGGTCGCTGACATCAAGAAGCAGTCTAAGCCGCTGACGAAAGACGGCTATTTGGCGCTTGCAAAACCAGGTTTGTCCCAGCCTGATGAGTATTCTTCGATTCCAGACGGCTTGTTCAAAGAGATTGTCAACAAGTATGTAGTGGAAGGCTCTTCTAACCCCCATGCTGGACATGGTGAAGCTACATCCACAGAAGATTCATCCAAGACCGGCACAGAAGAGCATGCCGAAATGGATATGAGTCATATGAATATGAGCGGACACAATTAAAATGATTATAGGGAAGGAGGCCCCCAATGCTTGACAAAATAAAAGAGTTTGCATCCACTTTCTTCGTTACTGGAGACCCGATGATCTATGGAGCGGACGTTTCCATCGCACTAGCAACGATCGGGATCGTGTTTGTGCTCACTTATTTCAAAAAATGGGGCTGGCTTTGGAAAAACTGGTTGACTACGGTTGACCATAAAAAAGTCGGTATTATGTATATTCTTGCGGCCATCTTGATGTTATTCCGCGGAGGCGTGGATGCATTATTGATGCGTATTCAACTTGCTACACCTGATGTGACACTCTTACATCCTGAGCATTACAACCAGATTTTTACAACTCACGGCACAATCATGATCTTGTTTATGGCGATGCCGTTGATGTTTGGTTTGTTTAACATCGCCGTACCCCTTCAAATTGGTGCGCGCGACGTTGCGTTTCCTTTCCTGAACGCATTGAGCTTCTGGCTTTTCTTTATGGGTGCGATGTTGTTCAACTTGTCCTTCGTTATTGGCGGTTCGCCAGATGCAGGCTGGTTGAGTTATCCACCGCTCTCAGAACTGCAATTTAGTCCTGGCGTCGGTCAGAACTTCTATATCTGGGGTATTCAGATTTCCGGTATAGGTTCATTGGCTACAGGGATCAACTTTATTGTTACCATCATTAAAATGCGTGCACCTGGTATGACTTGGATGAAAATGCCTGTCTTTACGTGGTCCGTATTTTCATCATGTGTTATTATCATTTTCGCGTTCCCGATTCTGACGGTTACTTTAGCTTTGCTATTCCTTGACCGCTTTGGAGGAGGACACTTCTTTACCCTTGATTTCGGCGGTAACCCGATGATGTATATCAACTTGATCTGGATGTGGGGTCACCCTGAGGTATACATTGTAGTATTGCCAGCCTTCGGTATTTATTCCGAGGTTATCAGCGTATTCTCTAAAAAGAAATTGTTTGGTTACAAATCCATGGTTTACGCCATGTTCATTATTGCGATCCTGTCTTTCTTCACGTGGGCGCATCACTTCTTCACAATGGGATCAGGCGCAGATGTTAATGCATTCTTTGCGATTTCGACGATGGTTATCGCAATACCGACAGGGGTTAAAGTATTTAACTGGCTGTTCACGATGTACCGGGGTAAACTCGAATTTAAAACTCCGATGATGTGGTCTATTGCATTTATTCCGAACTTCCTGATTGCAGGTTTGACGGGCGTCATGTTATCTGTAGCGCCTGCGGACTTCCAGTTCCATAACAGTTACTTCCTGATCGCTCACTTTCACTCTGCTCTGATTGGTGGGGTAGTGTTCGGTTACCTGGCAGGTCTGTACTACTGGTGGCCAAAAATGTTCGGTTTCACATTGCCTGAAACGCCTGGTAAATGGGCTTTCTGGTTCTGGAATATTGGTTTCTATGTATGTTTCATTCCGCAATATTCCCTCGGTCTGATGGGTATGACACGTCGTCTAAGCACTTACGGCTGGGATACTGGCTGGCAGCCGCTTAACATGGTGTCAACCGTTGGGGCATTCCTGATGGGGATTGGTTTCTTGTTCCAGGTTCTTCAAATTCTTCTGGGTATCAAAAATTACCGCAAGCTGAAGGATACAACTGGCGACCCTTGGGGTGGTCACACGTTGGAATGGTCAATTCCTTCACCTGCACCGGAATACAATTTTGCTACCATTCCGCAAGTAGAAGAACGCGATGACTGGTGGGCAGAAAAAGATAAACGTGCAAAAGGTATCTTCAGAAAGCAACCGCCAATTGAAGCGATTCATATGCCGAAAAACTCGGCGATTCCATTCATTATGTCGGTATTCTTTTTCATTGCAGGTTTCGGTTTCGTATTTGGATGGTCGTTCTTCTATATTCCAGGGCTGATCGGCGTAGCAATTTGTATGATTTGCCGTTCGTTCTTCTCTTATGATGGCGACTACTATATCCCTGCGGATGAAGTAAAACGCACGGAAGCGGCAATAAGGGGGTCTGTATAATGGCACAAGCAGCAGCACATCACAGCCATGATCATGACCACGGGCATCACGATCCGCAAGAATTGAAGATGCTTGGTTTTTGGATCTTCCTCGTAACGGACGTAATCCTGTTCAGTACCTTGTTCGCAACCTTCGTCGTCCTTCGGAACAACACAGCCGGAGGACCAGGTGGCGCAGAGCTGTTTAACATGACGGGCGTTATTATTGAAACGTTCCTCTTGCTCACAAGCAGCTTCACAAGTGGTCTGGCTGTGTTGGCTATGAACAAAGGAAGCATGAAGGGATTAATCAACTGGTTAATCGTGACGGCAATCCTGGGTCTTGGTTTTATCGGTTTTGAAGTTTACGAGTTTGTTGAAATCGTACATGAAGGTGCTAATTTTGGAACCAGTGCGTTCTTGTCGGCATTCTTCACCTTGGTCGGAACACACGGACTTCACGTTTCGTTAGGTCTGGTTTGGATGATTGGACTTATGTTCCAGTTGAAAAAACGCGGACTTACTCCAGAGACGAAGGGCAAAGTTTCGGCATTGAGCTTGTACTGGCACTTTTTGGACGCTGTCTGGATCTTCTTGCTGACAGTTGTCTATTTGATGGGGGTGATGTAGATGGCACAGCATCAATCAGGAGCAGGTTCGCATGGTCATGATGATTCTCACGGTTCAGTGAAATCCTATGTTATCGGATTTATTCTGTCCATCGTACTGACCATCATTCCTCTCGGCGTGGTTATGAATCATATGTTGAGCCGCACTTCGACGATGGTTGTTATTTTAGCCGCGGCAGTGCTGCAATTTCTGGTTCAGCTATTCTTCTTCATGCACATTCGTGAAAGCAATGGACCACGTTGGAATGTGATGACTTTAATCTTTGGTATAGTGATCCTGTTGACCGTCGTTGGCGGTTCTGTATGGATTATGGAATACAACATGGTAGCACACTAATAAATAACACAAAGAGGAAGCGGCTCTATGCCGCTTCTTCTTTTTTTGTAAAGGGCCTGCTGAAATTAAACTGTGGCTTCTTGAACTCAAGTTTGCATGTGTGTAAAATGGAATTGTATAACAGAAGAGTGAAAAAGATAATACTAATGGAGAGTGAGGAAAACGTCATGAACACCGAAATATTGTTTAAACCTTTTAAGATAGGTAACTTATCGCTTCCCAATCGGATCGTTATGGCTCCCATGACACGAAATTTTTCTCCCCAAGGTGTTCCAGGACCTGAGGTTGCTGCGTATTATCGTCGTCGTGCGGAAAATGCTGTTGGATTGATTGTTACGGAGGGAACGGCTATCAATCATCCCGCAGCTGTGGAGCATACAGGCATCCCTAACTTTTATGGTGAAGGGTTACAGGGGTGGGCCAAGGTAGTAGAGGAGGTCCATGCGGCAGGTGGCAAAATTATACCGCAGCTTTGGCATGTGGGTACGGCCCGGAAAATAGGTGCGGATAACCAACCGAATCCCGAGGCATTGCCTGTCGGTCCTTCGGGTATTTCTCCCGCCGGTGAAAAGGTAGTTGAGCCATTGACGGAGGCGGAAATTGCGGATATCATCGCAGCCTTTGCTCAGGCCGCTACCGATGCCAAGCAGGTGGGGTTTGACGGCATTGAACTTCATGGAGCGCATGGCTATTTAATAGATCAATTTTTTTGGGATAAAACCAATAAGCGTACCGATCAATATGGAGGCGATTTGGTTCAGCGGACCCGGTTTGCGGTCGAGGTTATTGAAGCTTGTCGCCGTGCAGTGGGTCCGGATTTTCCAATTGTACTGCGATTCTCCCAGTGGAAGATGTACCATTATGGAGAAAAGCTGGCACAGACACCACAGGAACTTGAACAGTTTCTTGCTCCATTAGTGAAGGCCGGAGTGGATGTATTCCATTGTTCAAGTCGCCGTTTCTGGGAACCGGAATTTGAAGGCTCAGATCTAAATCTGGCAGCTTGGACGAAAAAGATAACAGGCAAGCCAGTGATTACGGTGGGATCTGTTGGTTTGGAGAAGGCCTTTCTGAGTGATCTGGAAAAAAATAATAGTCTTCAGACTGAGCAATTCAGTAGTGTAGAGGCTCGATTAGAACAACTCATGGGGCTAGTAGAACGAGAGGAAGTTGATCTGGTTGCAGTCGGACGTGCATTGCTGGTTGATCCGGCATTTGCAGTAAAATTGCGTGACCAACAGATAAAAGAGATAATTCCATACAATGACGAAGTATTAAAAACGTTGAATTAAGCAAATTTTGGTTGCAGGGCAAGCTGTAATATAAGCTATTCGTAAATTCTACGAATTTGCTATAATAGAAGCATCAAGTCGAAATACACGGGGTGAAAAGGATGAATTCTGAAACGGAAGCTTTGGATTGCGAGCCGGCTTGTCACGGTTCAGATCAGGAAATTGAGCGCATAAAATCTTCCCTTGTTGAGGATTCCATCGCATACAAAATGTCGGAGCTGTTTAAGGCGCTGGGTGACCCGACACGGATTAAGCTGATTTATGCCCTGGCCCAAAAGGAACTGTGTGTTCATGATTTAACACAGGTGTTGAACATGGGCCAATCTGCGGTATCCCACCAGCTTCGTTATTTGCGCAACCTGCGTATTGTCAAACGACGCAAGGAAGGCAAGACAGTGTTTTATTCACTGGATGATAATCATGTGGAGCAGATTTTTTTGCAAACCCATCAGCACATATCACATCAATGATTTTTGACAAACCAACAGCAGGGCGCCAAGCAATTGGCGCTCTTTTGGTGCTTGTCCATTGAAGTCGATTTTTTTTGTTAATAAGGGCTATGATCATTGACTTTTACCCCTAAACCTGAATATAATGACCTTAACAAATAATATATGAACAGTTGCTCATATATAGCTAATTGGAGGCCAATTATTATGGATGCTCTAAAAAGAAATGAACGGCATGAATGGATTTTGGAAGGTTTGGATTGCGCCAACTGTGCTCTCAAGATTGAAAATGGAGTCAGTAAAATAGAAGGGGTCTTGGATTGCTCGGTAAATTTTGTAACAAAAACGTTGACGATGACCACAACTTCGGATCAAAAAGAAGAGGTTTTTCGCCAAGCGGAACGGAAGGTTCACAGACTTGAGCCTCATGTTCGGATGGTTGCCAAACGTGCCGGTGGACGCCTGCGCGAAGACAGCCGAAGCAGCGTTGGTGCCACACAGGCAAGCTGCACAGAGGATTACGCATGTGGTCATGAGCATGATGGTGAAGGACATAATCACAATGATGGACAGCATGGTGCTCACAGTCATGGTGGCCACAGCCAAGAAGCGCATGGCGCGCACGATGGGCACGACCACGGTAATCATACACACGTACATCACAATCATCATGCAGTGAACGATCATGGTGAAGCTACCCATGCTCACTCACATTCGCACTCGCATAATGATGATAGCCATGCCGGGCATACGCATGATCATGGTACGGACGGTATGCGCCGTATGATTGCGCGTCTGTCCATAGGAGCGGTTATTGCTGCTGTTGCCTGGTGGTTACCTGTTGAAGGTATGGGCAAGCTGGCTCTATTTTTAGTGGCATATATCATCGTTGGCGGTGATGTTGTCTTGCAGGCTGCACGTAGCTTGGTGCGTGGAATGGCCTTTGACGAGTATTTCCTGATGACGCTGGCTACGGTGGGTGCATTTGCTATTGGGGAATACCCCGAAGGCGTAGCTGTCATGTTCTTTTATCAAATCGGAGAGCTATTCCAAGGCATTGCGGTTAACCGTTCACGCAAGTCCATCAGCGATCTGATGGATATTAGACCAGACTATGCCAACCTGAAGACCGCTGAGTCCGTACGGAGGGTGTCTCCAGAAGAGGTCCGTATTGGAGATTTGATAGTGATCAAGCCGGGTGAGAAGATCCCGCTGGATGGTAAGGTTGTAGAAGGTAAATCGCATGTTGATACCTCGGCGTTGACCGGTGAATCTGTGCCTCGTACCGTTGAGCCGGGAAGCAGTGTGATGAGTGGATTTGTGAACACGAATGGACTTCTGACGGTAGAGGTCAGCAAGGAATTTAGTGAATCTGCGGTCTCCAAAATTTTGGAACTGGTGCAAAATGCGAAGTGCCAAAAAAGCGCCGAACTGAAAAGTTTAATTCACGAAATTTTCCAGATATTAATACTCCTGTAGTTGGTTATTGTGAGCTGTTTGTTGTTGGCAGTTGTTCCTCGCTTGTT